>CAZSKS010000014.1:43555-49884 GCA_964607465.1 uncultured Gemmatimonadota bacterium
CAGGGCAACGTACAGGGCAGGCGACTGTACCGCCGGCCCGAACCTTCGCACATTCGCGTCCTCATGACCCGAAGCACGATCCGTGGCCAGCCGCCGTCCCACGCCTGTGTCCCCCGGCTCGTGGGTCTCCTGGCGTGGGCTCCCCTGCTCCTGGGGGGCGCTCCCCTGTCGGCCCAGGAGCCGGACACGGTGGACGCGCCGCCCGACACGGCCCGCTACCGGGCGGCCGAGATCCGGGTGGAGACGACGCGCCCCTCCACCACCTCCGGCGGCGCCAGCTCGGTGGAGATGCTCGTGGACTCGGCCGCCACGTCCCCGTCACCCGCCCTGTCGGACGTGCTCCGGGAGATGCCCCTGGTCCGGGTCCGGCGGAACTCGCGGGGCCAGAGCCAGCCCTCGGTGCGGGGCATGGAGGAGCGCCAGATCGCCGTCCTGGTGGACGGGGTGCCGCTGACGCTGGGTTGGGACAACCGCACCGACCTCTCGGTGGTCCCCCTGGTGGCCGCGCGGGGCGTGGAGCTGGTACGGGGGCTGTCCTCGGTCCTGGCGGGTCCCAACGTCCTCGGGGGCTTCGTGGAGGTGGACGTCGTCGGCGGCCGGGATCCGATCGAGACGCCGGATCCCTTCCGGGCCCGGATGGAGGTCGACCAGACGGGGGCCGTGGCGGCGTCCGCCCAGGCAGGGCGGCTCTGGCGCTTCGGCGGCGACCGGCTCGTGGTCCGGGCCGGGGGCGGGGGCAGCCTCTCGGACGGCGTCCCCCTGGCGTCGGGAATCGCCCAGCCGGCGGGCGGGGACCGGCTCCTCAACAGCGACCGGGACTACGCCAACGCCTTCCTGGCGGCCCGCTGGCGGGAGGCGGAGGGGGCATGGGCCTCCCTCTCCACCATGGCGTTTCGGGCCGAGCGCGGCGTGACCCCGGAGCTGCACCTCCTGGGCTCGGAGGACCCGGCACCTCGCTTCTGGCGGATCCCCCTGCACTGGCGCTCCGTCACGGCGGTCTCCGGCGGCACCGGGTGGCGACGGACGCCCCTGGGCCGGGGGGACCTGGAGGCCTCGGTGGGGCTCGACGTCCAGCACCTGGAGATCGACGCCTTCGCCTCGCCGGCCTACGGGGACAGCGTGGGCGGCGAGACCGGCGACGACCGGACCCTCACGCTCCGCCTCCTGGGAGATCACACCCTGGGCGCGGGCATGCTCCGCACCTCCTTCACCTGGGCCGAGACCCGGCACGAGCAGGTGCTGCCGTCGGGGCGCTCGGAGTTCCGCCAGCGGCTGTGGAGCGCCGGCGTGGAGGCGGAGCACCCGCTGGCGCCCGGCGGGCGCGGCGACCGGGGCGGGGATCGGGACGGCGACCTTGGCGGCGACCGCGGATGGCTCTCGGACCCGACGATCACCCTGGGCGGGTCGCTGGACGGCGCCTCGACGCCGGAGACCGGAGGCTTCCCGGCGCAGCCGCCCATGGACGGGTGGGGGGTGCGGGGGGCGTTCAGCGTCCTGGCCGGCGACGTCGCCCGGATCCACGGTGGCGTGAGCCGCAAGGTTCGCTTCCCGGCGCTGCGCGAGCTCTACTCGGGGGCGCTGGGCAAGTTCGAGCCCAACCCGGACCTGGAGCCGGAGACCCTGGAGGTGGGGGAGGTGGGCGTCACGGCCCGTCCCGGCCGCCACGAGCTGCAGCTCACCCTGTTCGAGCAGCGCCTGGAGGGGTCCATCGTCCGGGCGGTGACGCCGGCGGGCCAGTTCCGGCGGGAGAACCGCGGCGGAACCCGGTCCACCGGCGTGGAGGCGGTGGCCAACCTCCGGCTCGGGCCGTGGCTGGCCCGGGCCGACCTCACCCTCCAGGACGTCCGCCTCCGGGGCTCGGACCCGAGCGAGCGGCCGGAATACCAGCCGGAGGTCGCGGGAGGACTGCGGCTGGAGGGGCCGGCGCCGGGTGGCGCCCGCTTCCGGGTGTCGGGCGAGCTGACGGGCCGGCAGTTCGGGGCGGACCCCGCCGCCGGGCGATTCGTGGCGCTGGACGAGAGCGTGTGGCTGGAGGCCGGCCTGCGGCGCGCTTTCGGCGAGGCATCGGGCGGCCTGCCGGGCTTCCGGGTCCGGATCGCCGTCGCCAACCTCACCGACGAGGCGGTGTTCGATCAGCTGGGCTTGCCCCGGCCGGGCCGTACCGTCCGGCTGGAGGTCTCCACGCCGTAGCCGCAGCCGCCCGCCCGGTCGTCCCCCCCGGGCGTTACGCGCCCTGCGTAGGCACGGCCTCCCGGCGGTCCTCGGCTGAGCGTCCGGCCGCGGCGCGGCTACCGGTCGGCGCCCCGGCTACCGGCCGGCGCTCCGGCTACCGGTCGGCCTCCGACGTCGAGGTCAGCACCACGCCCGGAACGCCCCGCTCCTCCAGGGTGTCGGCGAAGGCGCCCACCTCCTCGGTGACGAGCGTCTCGATCTCCCGCCGCAGCTCGTCCCAGTCCGCCCGGAGGTTCTCCCAGCGGTTCCGGGCGCCCTCGGTCGGCGGGCCCTCGAGCCCGACGACGTAGCCGTACACCGAGGCGATCTTCGCGTCCAGCTTCGGGGGGAAGTTGAGCGGGTCCTGGCTGCTCTCGTTCCTCGTCTGGGTGATGCGCTCCTCGAGGTCGGTGAGCGCGGCCACCAGGGAGTCGGCCCGGTCGGACAGCCCGTCGGCCCGGTCGGCCTCCTCCGCCCGCTGCAGGGCGTCCTTCACCTGCTTCCGCACGCGCCGCAGCCGGCGCAGCTGGTCGTACACCCGGTCCAGGCCGTCATGGATCTCGGCGGCCAGCTCCTGCTGCGCCCGGAGGTCCTCGTCGGAGACGTCGTCGATGCGCGGATCGAGGATCACCCGGAAGGAGCGCTCCTGGCTCCAGTCGCCGGCCGTCAGCCGCGCGGTGTAGGTGCCCGGCGCCAGCTCGTAGCCGCCGGTGAAGCCCCAGATCTGGACCTCGTCGGGCTGGTCGACCCCGGGCGCCCGGAGGTTCCAGGTGAAGGCGTGGGAGCCCTCGCCCACCGGGAGCCCGTCCTCGTACTCGACGCCGTCGGCGGCCTGACGGCCGGTATCGTCGGCCGCCTCGCCCTCGTCATCGTCACCGTCGTCGCCGTCGTCGGCGTCCACGCCGTCACCGCCCTCGTCGCCCCCGTCCTCGGCCTCGCCCTTCCAGGCGCGGACGACGTCCCCGTCGGAGTCGAGGATCTCCAGGGTCACCTTCCCCTCGGGCGCGTCGGCGAACCGGTAGCGGAAGAGGGCGCCGTCGGGCGCGGATTCCGGCCACCGGTCGCTTCCCCAGCCGCCGCCCAGGTCGGCCCGCCAGGCGTCCCGGGGCGCGTAGAGCCAGGCGTCCGAGTCGGCCACCTCACCGGTCAGCTGCCGCAGGGGGCCCAGGTCGTCCAGGATCCACAGGCTCCGTCCCTGGGTGGCCACCACCAGGTCGCCCCGGTGGACCTTCAGGTCGGTGACGGGCGTCGCGGGCAGCTCCAGCTGCAGGCTCTGCCAGTGGGCCCCGTCGTCGAAGGAGACGAAGGGGCCGAACTCGGTGCCGGCGTACAGCAGGCCCTCCCGCTCCGGGTCCTCCCGGACCACCCGCGTCGGGTAGCCGTCGGGGATGCCGTTCCGTCCGTCGGTCAGCAGCTCCCAGTCCCGGCCGTGGTTCTCGGTGTGGAAGATGTAGGGGGAGAAGTCGTCCACCCTGTAGCGGTAGACGGCCAGGAAGGCCTCGCCGGCGTGATGCGGCGAGATCTCGATCCGGTTGACCGTCCCCTCCTCGGGCATGCCGTCGGGGGTGATCTCGGTCCAGCTCTCGCCGCCGTCCCGGGTCACGTGTACGAGGCCGTCGTTCGTGCCCACCCAGGTCGTGCCCGCCTCGTGGGGCGATTCCTGGATGGCGAGGGTGGTGTGGTAGACCTCCACGCCCGTCTCGTCGTGGGTGATGGGCTCGCCGGCCGCCTCCAGCTTCGCCGGGTCCGGATCGGTGAGGTCGGGGCTGATGGTCTCCCACGTCATGCCCCCGTCCTCGGTCCGGTGGACGAACTGCGACCCGTGGTAGACGACGTCGGGGTCGTGGGGCGACATCTCGATGGGGGCGTTCCACTGGAAACGGTAGCGGAGGTCCTTCGGCGCCGCGCCGATCTGGATCTCGGGATAGATGCGGACGTTGCTTCCGTCGCCGGTGGCCTTCGACCAGCGGTCCAGGGTGCCGCTGTAGCAGCCGGACCAGATCGTCGACGGGTCGTCCGGGTTCAGCGCGATGGGCCCGGTCTCGCACCCGCCCACCGAGAACCAGTGCTGCTTCGCCGTGATGCCGCCCGGGTTGGTGGAGGGGATCGAGATCGTGCTGTTGTCCTGCTGGGGCGCGTAGACCCGGTAGGGGAACCCGTCGTCCACGGTCACCGAGTAGAGCTCCGCGGTGGGCTGGTTGAGCTGGGTCGTCCAGGTCTCGCCGCCGTTGACGGTGACGTTGACGCCGCCGTCGTTGCCCTGCACCTGGATCTCGGGGTGCTCCGGGTGGATCCACAGGTCGTGGTTGTCGCCGTGGGGCGTCGGCTTCCGCTCGAAGGTCTTTCCGCCGTCGATGGACTTCCAGTAGCCGGCGTTCATGGCCCACAGCGTGTTCTCGTCGGTGGGATGCGCCTCGATGTAGGTGTAGTACCAGGCGCGCTGGCGCAGCTCGCGGTTCCGGTTGACCCGGGTCCAGCTGTCGCCGCCGTCGTCCGAGCGGTACAGGCCGCCCTCGGGATCCTTCGCCTCGATGAGAGCATAGACCCGATCGGGGTTCGCCGGGGAGACGTCGATCCCGATCTTGCCCACCTTCCCGTCGGGCAGCCCCTCCTCCAGCCTCTCCCAGCTGTCGCCAGCGTCGGTGGAGCGCCAGATGCCCCCCTCCTCGGCGCCGCTGATCATCGTCCAGGGCTTGCGCTCCGCCCGCCAGGCGGCGGCGTACAGGATACGGGGATTCTCGGGGCTGGCCTCGATGTCCACGAACCCGGTGCTGTCGCTGACGAAGAGGACCCTCTCCCAGCTCTGGCCCCCGTCCTGGGTGCGGAAGATCCCGCGCTGCTCGTTGGGCCCGAAGATGTGGCCCAGGGCGGCCACCCAGACCCGGTCCGGGTCGTCCGGATGGACCACCATGTTGCCGATCTGGCCCGCGTCGGGCAGGCCCAGGTGCTCCCAGGTCTTTCCGGCGTCGGTGGAGCGGTAGACGCCGTTGCCGACCGACACGTTGCCCCGCGTGGAGGCCGAGCCCGTGCCCACGTAGATCACATTGGGATCCGAGGGGGCCACCTTGACGTCGCCGATGGAGCCGACGGCGATCTGGCCGTCGGTGAGGGGCTCCCAGGTCTCGCCGGCGTCGGTGGTCCGCCACACGCCGCCGCCCACGCCACCCATGTAGAAGGTGTGGGGCTTCGAGGGCACTCCCTCCACCGTGGTCACCCGGCCGCCCCGGTAGGGCCCGATCATCCGGTACTCCAGGGCGTCGAAGAGGGAGGCGTCGAAGAGGCGGTTCTCCTCGGCGACCTCGGGCGGGAACTGGGTCGGGGCCTGGGCCCGAAGGTCGTCGGGGGCGAGGGTGGCGGCGGCCAGGCAGGCCGCCGTCGCGGCGAGCGCGGTGCGGGCGCGTCGGGTCATGGCGTCGCGTCTCCTGTCGGGAGGGGCGGCGGCGTCGTCAGGGGCCGCCTGTCCGTCCCCCGGGACGAGAGGTCCGGGGAGCGAGAGCGCGCGGCAATGATGGCCGGCCCGGGAGGGCGGGGCAAGGCGGACGGGGCGCGGCCCGGGTCGGTGGAGGCGGGACGGCGGCCGGGCGTCGGACGTCGCCGGAGTCCGGCGGAGCTCCGCGCTAGTGGTTGGGGCGCCCGATCTCCTCCAGGAAGTACGTCTCGGGCTCCCCGGCGCCCCCCTCCTCCAGCTCCTCGGCCACGGAGTCGGAGGCGAAGTAGTCCCGGGCGTCACCCAGGTCCTCCCAGGCCAGGAAGATCACCACCCGGTCGTGGTCGTCCTCGTCCCAGAACAGGTGGCCGCCCCGGGATCCGGCCTCCTCCCGGGCATCGGCGTTCTCCTCGAACGCCCGGCGCCACTTCGGAAACTTCTCCACCTTCATGCGGGTCACCGAATAGGGCATCGTATCGAGGCTCCTGGGCTGGTGGGCGAAGGCTGGAAGACGGGTCGCGATCCGTCGCGGCGTCCGTCCGTGCGCGTTCTCCCTGTCGGCGCAGGGACCGTACCGCGGGGGTCGGGAGCGGCGAGGTACGGGTGGGGAGCGGCGAGGGAGCGGCGAGGCTCGGGTCGGGGGCGGCGAGGCAGGGGTGGGGGGTGAGGAGAGGTTGAGGAGAGGTTGAGG
>CAZSKS010000015.1:0-47800 GCA_964607465.1 uncultured Gemmatimonadota bacterium
GCTTCGTCTCCAACCGGATCCTGATGCCGATGATCAACGAGGCCGTCTACGCCCTGATGGAGGGCGTGGCCGAGCCCGAGGCCATCGACACGGTGATGGAGCTGGGCATGAACCATCCCATGGGGCCCCTGCGCCTGGCGGACCTCATCGGGCTGGACACCTGCCTCTCGGTGTGCGAGGTGCTGCACCGGGACCTGGGGGACGACAAGTACCGGCCGTGTCCCCTCCTGAGGAAGTACGTCGCGGCCGGTCGCCTGGGCCGGAAGACCGGCCGGGGCTTCTACGTGTACGAGGACTGACCGCTCCCGAACGACCGATTCGCCCCCTTCACGCCACGAGAGATGTCACCAGCCACCAGCGGGCTCGACCTCAGTGGGGAACAGCGGCAGATCTTCGAGCTGGCCCGCCAGTTCGCCCGGGACGAGGTGCGGCCCGGCGCGGAGGAGCGGGACCGCCGGGAGGACGTCTTCGACCGGGAGATCGTGGACCGGCTCGGCGAGCTCGGCTTCCTGGGAATGCTGGTCCCCCCGGACTACGACGGGCTGGGCCTCGACGTCGTGACCTACCTCGTGGCCCTGGAGATCATCTCCTGGGGCGATCCCTCGGTGGGGGTCAGCATGAGCGTCCACAACTCGCTGCCCACCCAGCTCCTCCTCCGGCACGGGAGCGAGGGGCAGAAGGAGCGGTGGCTGAAGCCGATGGCCCGGGGCGAGAAGCTCGGGGCCTTCTCGCTGTCGGAGGCCGACTCGGGCAGCGACGCCGCCGCTCTCACCACCCAGGCGTCCCGCGAGGGCGACGGTTGGGTGCTGAACGGCGAGAAGATGTGGGTCACCAACGGCGAGGCGGCCGATCTGGTGCTCCTCTTCGCCCGCACCGACGAGCCGGAGGACCGGCGGGGCAAGGACGGCATCGGCGCCTTCGTGGTGCCCACCCGTGAGGAGGGCTGGAGGCCCGGCAAGAAGGAGCGGAAGATGGGGCTGCGGGGCTCCCAGACGGTGGCCGTGCAGCTGGACGGCCTCCGGCTCGGCCCGGAGCACGTCCTGGGCGATCCCTCGGAGGGGTACTGGTACGCCCTCGAGGCGCTGGAGGGCGGGCGCCTGGGGATCGCCGCCCAGGCCGTGGGGATCGCCCAGGCCGCCCTGGACCACGCCGTGGACTACGCGGCCGAGCGTCACCAGTTCGGCCGGCCGGTGGGGGACTTCCAGGGCATGCGCTTCAAGCTGGCGGAGATGGCCCGACGGGTGGAGGGCGCGCGAGCCTTGCTTCACCGGGCCGCGAGGGCCTACATGCAGGGCGAGGGTCGGACCCGCCTGCTCACCAGCGCCGCGAAGCTCGACGCGAGCGAGGCGGCCATGGAGGTGACCCGGGAGGCGGTGCAGGTGTTCGGGGGCTACGGCTACGCCCGCGAGTACCCGGTCGAGCGGCTCTTCCGGGACGCCAAGGTCACCGAGATCTACGAGGGGGCCAGTGAGATCCACCGGGTCATCATCGCCAAAGAGCTCTTTTCCTGACCACGCGACGACGGGGGATCTTCCCGTGACACATCCTGGCATCGAGGTGCCCGAATCCGTGGCCGAAGGCGTCGGCGACGGGTCCAGCGAGATCTTCGAGCTCCTGTCCGACCACGGCCACGAGCAGGTCGTGTTCACCCAGGAGGCATCGGCGGGCTATCGCGGCATCATCGCCATCCACGACACCACCCTGGGGCCGTCGCTGGGCGGGGTGCGCTTCTGGGACTACGAGTCGGACCGGGAGGCCCTGGTGGACGTGCTCCGCCTCTCCCGGGGCATGACCTACAAGGCCGCCATCGCGGGCCTGAACCTGGGCGGCGGCAAGTCCGTCATCATCGGCGACCCGAAGCGCACCGACCGGGAGATGGTGATGCGGGCCCACGGCCGGGCCGTGGAGACGCTTCGGGGCCGCTACATCACGGCCGAGGACGTCGGCACCTCCGTGGAGGACATGGACTACGTGTACATGGAGACTGACCACGTGGTGGGCATCGCGGGCCGGTCGGGGGATCCCTCGCCGGTGACGGCCTACGGCGTCTACCGGGGCATCAAGGCCTGCTGCCGGAGGCGGTACGGGTCGGACGAGCTGGATGCGAGGACGGTGGCGGTCCAGGGGGTCGGCCACGTGGGCTACCACCTGTGCCGGTACCTGGACGGGGAGGGCGCCCACCTGGTGGTGACCGACATCGACGACGGGAAGGTGGCCCGGGTCGTGGACGAGTTCGGGGCCGAGGCGGTGGGCGAGGAGGAGATCTACGAGGTCGAGGCCGACATCTTCGCGCCCTGCGCCCTGGGCGCGGTGGTCAACGACGAGACGATCCCCCGGCTCGAGGTCGACATCGTGGCCGGCGCCGCCAACAACCAGCTGGGCGACGACACCCACGACGACAAGCTGGCGGAGCGGGACATCCTCTACGCCCCGGACTACGTGATCAACGCCGGCGGCCTGATCAACGTCTACTCGGAGCTGGCCGACTGGGGGACCGAGCGCTCCAAGCGGAAGGCGGGCGAGATCTTCTCGACGCTGCTGCAGATCTTCGAGCTTGCCGACGCCGAGGGGGTGACCAGCGCCGAGGCGGCGGACCGGGTCGCCCGGCGCCGGCTGGAGCGCGTGGCGCGGCTGCACCGGCCGCTGGTCTGAGGCGACGGGGATGAGCGAGAGGAGGGCGAGCGGCCCGGCCGCGACGGCGAGTACGCTGGCCGGGCCGGGCTGGCAGGACCGGGCGCTGGAGGGGGTGGACCCGGAGGTCGCCGGGGCGATCCGCTCGGAGGTCGACCGCCAGCGGTCGGGGCTGGAGCTCATCGCCAGCGAGAACTTCTGCTCGGCCGCGGTCCTGGAGGCCCTGGGTACGCCGCTGACGAACAAGTACGCCGAGGGCTACCCGGGGAAGCGATATTACGGCGGATGCGAGCACGTGGACGTGGTGGAGGAGCTGGCCCGCCGGAGGGCCTGCGAGCTGTTCGGCGCCGAGCACGCCAACGTGCAGCCCCACAGCGGCGCCCAGGCCAACATGGCCGCCTACGCCGCGCTCCTGGAGCCCGGCGACCGGATCCTGGGCATGGACCTCAGCCACGGGGGGCACCTGACCCACGGCTCCCCCGTGAACTTCAGCGGCCAGCTCTACGAGTTCGAGTCCTATGGCGTGCGGGTGTCCGACGGCCGGGTGGACCTGGAGGAGGTGGAGCGGAAGGCGAGGGAGATCCGTCCCGCGATGATCGTGGCGGGATGGAGCGCCTATCCCCGCGTCCTCCCCTTCGAGGCGTTCGCCCGGATCGCCGCGGACGTCGGGGCCCACCTGCTGGTGGACATGGCCCATTTCGCGGGCCTCGTGGCCGCCGGCGTCCATCCCTCGCCGGTGCCCCACGCCGACGTGGTCACCACCACGACCCACAAGACGCTGCGCGGCCCCAGGGGCGGCATGATCCTCTGTCGGGAGGAACACGCGCGGGCCATCGACAAGGCCATCTTCCCGCGGACGCAGGGCGGACCGCTCATGCACGTGGTGGCGGCCAAGGCCGTCTGCCTGGTCGAGGCCGCCGAGGACGGCTTCGCGGCCTACGGCCACCAGGTGGTGGAGAACGCCCGGGCCCTGGGAGAGGCCCTGGCGGAGAGGGGCTGGAAGCCGGTGACCGGCGGCACCGATACCCACCTGCTCCTGGTGGACCTCCGGTCGACCGATCCCGAGCTGACCGGCCAGCAGGTCGAGACGTGGCTGGAGAAGGCGGACATCACGGTGAACAAGAACACCGTCCCCGGCGAGGAGCGCTCCCCCTTCGTCACCTCCGGCGTGCGGATCGGCACCCCCGCCGTCACGACCCGGGGCATGGGCACGGACGAGATGCGGCGGATCGCCGGGTGGATCGACCGGGTCCTGCGGTCGGGGGGCGAGGAGGCCACGCTCGACGAGGTCCGGGACCAGGTGCACGAGCTGGCCGCCTCCTACCCCCTCTACCGTCGTCTCCCCTGCGACGGCTCCTGATCACGCGTCGGGCCGGGTCCGACGGGCCGCCCCCAGCGCTCCGGGAGGCCACCGCGGGCCGGGCCTCGACCGGGGTCTCGAACGGCGTGGTGCCGGCGCCGGTCCGGGCTTGACGCCTTCTCTCGGGCGCTCCTACATTTCGGGCGGTCGAGGCGGGGACTGCCGCCGGTACGACCGGACCACGGTCCGGGGCGAGAGCCGGCGGGCGGGCCCGGCCGGCACCCGAACCGAAAGATCGTGCGCCGAACCATGCAGGCCACCGAGGTCCTCTCCGAGCTCCGACGCAGGAATCCGCGCTACGCGGAGTCCGCCTACCTGTTCCTGCTGACGGCCCTGCAGCGGTGCATGGAGCGGCTGGAGCGCCCGCGGCACGTCTCCGGGGCCGAGGTGGCCGAGGCCGCCCGGGACCTGGCGCTGGAGCGATACGGCCCTCTGGCGCGTACGGTCCTCGAGCACTGGGGCATCCACTCCACGGCCGACCTGGGCGAGATCGTGTTCCTGCTGGTGGAGTGCGGGGTGCTGATCAAGGAGCCGACGGACACCCGGGAGGACTTCGAAGGGCTGTACAGCTTCGAACAGGCCTTCGAGGCCGAGTATCCCTGGGGCAGCGCGGTGGGGGAACGGCTCGGCTGAGCCGGGCCGCGACCCGTCGGGCCCGGGGCGCGGAGCGGGTCGAGCCGGCACCGTTGAGCGACGCCGACGGCGCAGAGGGGAGGCTGTGACGACGTGGAGAGGGCCGAGCGTTTTCCGGAGTGCCTCCGGTGTGGCAGCGGGGACCTGCTTCCCCTCTCGGATGACGGCCTCGACGGCGCCTCCCTCCGATACAAGGCGTGGGTCTGCTCCAACCCGGACTGCGGGTTCAACATCCGCATCGACGACGGGGAGATCAGCTTCGGGAAGACCGTCTCGCAGTCCTACAGGTAGCGCCGCCCCTGCCGCCGTCTCCCCGCCCGCCTCTGTTGCGCCGCCCGCCGCCGGTTCCCTGGCCGCCCCCGCACCGCTCGACGCGCGCTGCCTTCCGTCCCGGCGGGGGCTCCTCCTCTCCCGCCTGATCCGATGAGCCCGGGCCACGGCTCCCCTGCCGGCGATCGGGCCACGGCCTGGCGGCGGGGCGCCGAGGAGGTGTGGCTGCCCACGGCCGAGGAGATGGCCGCGTTGGACCGCCGGGCCGTCGAATCCGGCGCCACCACCGAGCGTGCCCTCATCGAGGCGGCTGGCCGCGAGGTGGCCCGTCGGCTCCAGGATCGCTGGCCCCGCGGGCCGGTGGTGGGACTCCTGGGAAGCGGACACAACGGAGCCGACGGGCTCGTGGCGCTGCGCACGCTGAGGGCGTGGGGACGGGAGGTGCGGGCCGTCCTCTGCGCCAGCGGTGCCCCCGAGCCCGACGTGTCGGCCGGGTGGGAGGTGCCGCTCCACCCCCGGGAGGAGCTCGAGACCGCCTGTCGGGGCGCCGCCGTGCTGGTGGACGCCGTCCTGGGCACCGGGGTGACCGGTGCCCCCAGGGAGCCCCAGGCGGACGTCATCCGGACGGTGAACGGGCTCGGGCTCCCGATCCTGGCCGTGGACGGTCCCAGCGGGGCTGACTTCACCACGGGACGGCTTCCCGGGGCCTCCGTACGGGCCGACCTCACGGTGTCCCTGGGCTGGCCGAAGCTGGGGCTGCTGCTCCACCCGGCCCGCCGCCGGTGCGGGGAGCTGGTGGCCGTGGAGATCGGGTTCCCGCCGCCCGACGGCGGCATCGGCGCCCGGGCCGTCACGGGCCGATGGGTGCGCCGTCTGCTCCAGCCCCGCCCCCCGGACGCCCACAAGGGCCGGGCCGGCTACCTGACCGTGGTGGCCGGACAGGAGGGCATGGCCGGGGCGTCGGTGCTGGCCGCCCGCGCGGCGGCCCGGGGGGGCGCCGGCATCGTGCGGGTCGTGGGCGCCCCGGGGAACCGGTCGGTGGTCCAGGGGACGGTCCCCGACGCCCTCTTCGACCCCTGGGACCGGGAAGAGGCCGTCGCCGACGCCGTCGCGTGGGCCGACGCCCTGGTCCTCGGCCCGGGTCTGGGGCGAGGAGAGGAGCGCCGCCGCCTGGTGGCCCGCGTGCTGGACGCCCGGGAGGAGCGGCCCGTGCTGCTGGACGCCGACGGCCTCAACGCCTGGGAGGGGCGGGCGGACGACCTGGCCGGGCGGCTCCGGCCCGGTGACCTCCTCACCCCCCACCCCGGGGAGCTGGCCCGGCTCACGGGGGACTCGGTGGGGGAGATCACGGACGATCCGGTGGGCGCCGCCCGACGGGCCGCCGACGCCTTCGGGGCGGCGGTGGTGCTGAAGGGCGCGCCGTCGGTGGTGGCCGCGCCGGACCGGCCCGCCAGGATCGCCGCCACGTCGGGCGCGGAGGTGGCCAGCGGCGGCTCGGGCGACGTCCTGTCCGGTCTGGCCGGAGCCTACCTGGCGGCCGGCCTGGACGCCGCCGACGCGGCGACGGCCGCGCTGCTGGTGTCGGGCCTCGCGGCCGCCCGGTCGCCGGCGGCCGAGGGCCACCTGGCGTCCGACGTCCCGGACCGGCTGCCGGGGGTCCGGGCCGAGGTGGCGTCGCTGGACGACCCGCCCAGGGGACCCGTCCTCTTCGCCCTCCCGGCCGTCCGCTGACCGGGCCCGTGGCCCGCAGCCCCCTGGGGCCCGGCGCCGAGTTCGACATGGTCCGCCGGATCGTGGCCGCGGCGGGCCGTGCGTCCGACCCCCCGGAGCTGAGGACGGGCCCCGGCGACGACGCCGCCGTCCTGGAGCTCGAGCCCGGCGAGAAAGTCGTCCTCAGCTGTGACATGGCCCTGGAGGACGTGCACTTCCGGCGGGCCTGGCTCCGATGGGAGACCGTCGGGTGGCGGGCCACCGCGGCGTCGCTGAGCGACCTGGCGGCCATGGCCGCCCGTCCCCTGGGGGTGCTGCTCGGCGCGGCGATCCCGCCGGAGCTGGACCGGGGGGTCCTGGAGGAGATGGCCGCCGGCGCCGGCGCCTGCCTGGAGGCACACGGCGGGACCCTGCTGGGCGGTGACCTGTCCCGCTCCCCCGGCCCCGTGGTGCTGGACGTGGCCGCGGCGGGAGCGGCCGAGCGGCCGGTGGGCCGTGACGGCGCTCGCCCCGGCGACGAGCTGTGGGTCACGGGCGCGCTGGGCGGGGCCGCGGCCGCCGCCCACGACTGGGACCGGGGGCTGGAGCCGGACCCGCGGGCCCGGCGGGCCTTCGAGCGGCCCGTGCCGCGGACGGCCGAGGCCCGCTGGCTGGCCGACCGGTCGGAGCTCCACGCACTCATCGACCTGTCGGACGGCCTGGCGGGCGACGCTCGGCACCTGGCGGCGGCGTCGGGGGTCCGGCTCGAGGTGGCCCTCCCGTCCGTGCCCCTGAGCGAGGTGCTGGCGGAGTACGCGGATCGGTCGGCGGCCCTGCGGCGGGCGCTCACCGGGGGCGAGGACTTCGAGCTTCTGGCGGCCGTGGCCCCGGGGGCGATGGAGGGGCTGGACGGGCCGTTCGAGCGGCGCTTCGGGGCCGCTCTCACCCGCGTGGGGAGGGTGGGGGAGGGCGACGGCGTGGCGTGGCTCGACGAGCAGGGGGAGGAGGTCGGGGGGATCGGCGGGGGGTTCGACCACCTGGCGCCGGGGGGCGGCTAGGTGCTCCGGTTCGCCGTCTTCCTCCTCCTCGGGGCGCCGATCACGGGGGTCTTCTCGGTGATGGCCCTGGCCGGGGTGCCGCTGCGGGCCGGGACGGGCTACTTCGACTGGATCCATCGGACCTGGTCCCGGATCCTCCTGGGGCTGGCCGGCGTCCGGGTGGAGGTCGAGGGGGCGGAGAACCTCCGGGTCGGAGGGCCCCAGGTGCTGGTGTGCAACCACCAGTCGCTGTTCGACATCCTGGCGCTTTTCGCGGCCCTGCCCGTGTCGCTCCGCTTCGTGGCGAAGATGGAGCTGAGCCGCGTCCCGCTCTTCGGCCGGGCCATGCGCCGGGCGGGCCACGTCTTCATCGACCGGGAGGACCGCTCCCAGGCGGTGGAGGCGATGACGCGGGCGGGCGAGCGGATGCGGGAGGAGCGGCTCTCCCTCGGCCTCTTCCCCGAGGGGACCCGCTCGCCGGAAGGGCGGCTCCAGCCCTTCAAGAAGGGCGCCTTCGTCCTGGCCATCGACACCCAGACGGACCTGGTGCCCGTGGCCGTGGAGGGCGGCGCCGCGATCCTGCCCAAGGGGCGCCGACGGCTGGAGGCCCGCCCGATCCGAATCCGGTGCGGGCGGCGGATGCCCCTGGAGGGAAAGGGCCACGAGGACCGGGACGAGGTGCTGCGGGAGGCCCGGGACGCCATCGCGTCCATGCTCCACGAGCTGCGGGCGAAGCGCCGGTCGGAGGGGGGCTGAACGGCCCGACGGCTTGTCGTCCCGGGGGTTCGGGGCCACTTTTCCCCCGGTGCGGTCGGCACCCCTGCGGGGGCGCCCGGCCCGAGGACGACGCGGCGGACGACGGGGAGGCCACCGAGGATGTCGGAGATCCGGGAGGTGACGGGACGTGAGGTCCTGGATTCCCGTGGCTGGCCCACCGTGGAGGCCGTGGTCCGCCTCGAGGACGGCTCGTCGGGGCGGGCGGCCGTCCCCAGCGGTGCCTCCACCGGCCGCCACGAGGCCCTGGAGCTCCGGGACGGGGACGACCGCTACGAGGGGCGTGGCGTTCGCCGGGCGGTGGCCCACGTCCGGGAGGAGATCGCCTCCGCCCTCTCGGGGCTCGACGCCACGGAGCAGGGGACGGTGGACCGGCGCCTCATCGAGCTGGACGGCACGGAGGACAAGAGCCGGCTCGGTGCCAACGCCATCCTGGCGGTCTCCATGGCGTGCAGCCGCGCCGCGGCCGCGGCGCGGGACGTGCCCCTCTTCCGCTACCTGGGGGGCGAGGACGCCCGGATCCTGCCCGTGCCGCTGATGAACCTGCTGAACGGGGGCGCCCACGCCGACAACAGCGTGGACATCCAGGAGTTCATGGTGGTGCCGCGGGGCTTCGACCGGTTCTCGGAGGCGCTCCGCGCCGGGGCCGAGATCTTCCACGCCCTCCGCCGTCGCCTGGGGGAGGAGGGGCTGGGCACGACGGTGGGCGACGAGGGCGGCGTGGCCCCCGACCTGGAGTCCAGCGAGCAGGGCCTGGAGTACCTGGTGGACGCCGTGGAGGACGCGGGGTACCGGCCCGGGGACGAGGTGGCCGTGGCCCTGGACTGCGCCGCCACGGAGCTGTACGACGAGGAGGAGGACGTCTACCGTCTGTCGGGCGAGGGCAGGACGATCGACGCGGGAGGGCTGGTGGACCGGTACGCGGGGTGGGCGGAGAGGTACCCCCTGGTCTCGATCGAGGACGGGCTGGCCGAGGACGACTGGGAGGGCTGGAGGACGCTCACCGACCGCCTCGGGGATCGTCTGCAGCTGGTGGGCGACGACCTGTTCGTGACGAACGTGGCGCGGCTGCGACGGGGGATCGAGGAGGGCGTCGCCAACGCCCTCCTCGTCAAGCTGAACCAGATCGGGACGGTGAGCGAGACCTGCGAAGCGGTGGCCGCGGCCGGCGGATCGGGCTACACCACGGTGATCTCCCACCGCTCGGGCGAGACGGAGGACACCTTCATCGCCGACATGGCGGTGGCCACCGGGTCGGGGCAGATCAAGACCGGCTCGGCCTGCCGCTCCGAGCGGGTGGCCAAGTACAACCGGCTCCTGCGGATCGAGGAGGAGCTGGGCGACCGGGCGCGGTTCGGCCGGGAGGCCGAGGATGGGTGAGCGAGCGTCGCGGCTCCTCCGTCGGGGGCTCCTGGCCGCGGCGTGGATCGCGGCCGGCTACTACTTCCTGCTGGGCGGGGAGTACGGCGCCCTGGACGTCCACGAGATGGCCTCGGAGCGCGACTCCCTGGCCGCCCGGGTGGATTCCCTCCGCCAGGTGGCCGACTCGCTGGAGAGCCGGGCCGAGGCCCTCGCCTCCAGCGACTTCGCCGTGGAGCGGGCCGCCCGGGAGCGGTACGGCTTCATCCGGGACGGCGAGCACCTGTACCGCTTCGTGGAGGTGGCGGGCGAGGGCGAGGAGGACGGCGGAACGGGCCTTGACCGGTCCGGTACCAGTCCCTAGCATCGTGCGACCGTTGCCGGTCGGCCCTTGACCTTCGCGGGCCGCCACCATCCGGCGTTCCCGGCAGGGTAGCTCAGCCTGGTAGAGCAGAGGACTCATAAGCCTCGGGTCGCGGGTTCGAATCCCGCCCCTGCCATTCTCCCCCGTCCTCCCCCGTGACCTCACCCGCTCCGGGCGGTCCGACCCGCCGTAGCCTGGCGGACCGACCGGGCGAAGCCAACCTTGCGTCGCATGCCGGAGCTCCGCGAACACGTCCCCCTCGCCCCCCTCACCACCCTCCGCCTGGGCGGACCCGCGCGCTGGCTCGCCGCCTGTCGGGACGTCGGCGACCTGCGGGAAGCCCTGCGGTTCGGCGCGGAGCGGGAGCTGCCCGTCCTCCTCCTCGGCGGGGGGAGCAACCTGGTGCTCCCGGACGAGGGGTGGCCCGGCCTGGTGGTGAGGATCGAGGTGCCGGGGATCGAGTTCCGGCCCGACGCCGGGGAGGACGCCGACGTCGTCGAGGTGGAGGCCGGCGCCGGCGTCGTGTGGGACGCGCTGGTGGACGCCGCCGTGGAGCGGGGGCTCTCGGGCATCGAGTGCCTGACCGGCATCCCGGGCAGCGTCGGCGCGGCGCCGATGCAGAACATCGGCGCGTACGGACAGGAGCTGGCCGACACCCTGGTCGACGTGGCGTGCCTCGATCGGGAGAGCCTGGAGGAGGTGGTGATTCCGGCCGAGGCGTGTGACTTCCGGTACCGGTGGAGCCGGTTCAAGGGTCCCGACCGCGACCGCTTCGTCATCCTCGGGGTCCGCCTCCGCCTGCGCCGCGGGACGGCCCCGGAGATCGGCTACGAGGAGCTGGCCCGGGCCCTGGAGGAGGGGAGCTCCGGGCCGGAGGCCGCCGGGCGGGAGGACCCCCCGGCCCGCGTCCGGAGGGTGCGGGACACCGTGCGGGAGCTGCGGGCGAGCAAGTCGATGCTGGCCGGGCAGGACGTGCGCTCGGCCGGGTCCTTCTTCCTGAACCCCGTCCTGACCCGGGCCGAGCTCGAGCACGTGCGGGAGGCGTGGCGGGAGAGGGGCGGCGAGGGCCGGGTGCCCCGATACCGGGTGGACGAGGGGTGGAAGGTGCCCGCCGCGTGGCTCGTGGAGGGCGCGGGCTTCGAGAAGGGGACCACGCGAGGGAACGCCGCGGTCTCCCGGGACCACGCCCTGGCGCTGGTCAACCTGGGCGGGACCACGGAGGAGCTGCTGGCCCTCGCCCGGGAGATCCGGGAGGCCGTGGAAGAGACGTTCGGCGTCCGGCTGGAGCCGGAGCCGACGATCGTACGGCCGCCGGGGAGCGGAGGGCGGACCCCGGCCGGGTCGGGCTGATCCTTGGAGCAGACGTTCGTCTTCGCCGTCCTCGTGGCGGCGCTCGGCTTCTTCGTGTGGGGGCGATGGCGCTACGACCTGGTGGCCCTGGCCGTCCTCCTGGCCCTCGTCGTGCCGGGCATCGTCGATCCGGAGCGCGCCTTCCTGGGCTTCGGGCACCCGGCCGTGGTGACCGTGGTCGCCGTGCTCGTCATCAGCCGGGCCCTGGAGCGCTCCGGCTTCGTCGACCTGATGGCCCGGTGGCTCGGAGGGGTGGCGAAGCGACCGATCCTCCAGCTCTCGGCCCTCACGGTCCTGGTGGCCGTCTGCTCCGCTTTCATGAACAATGTGGGGGCCCTGGCCCTCTTCATGCCGGTGGCCATCCAGATGGCCCGGGACGACGACCTGCCCGCGTCCCTGTTCCTCATGCCGCTGGCGTTCGGCTCCCTCCTCGGGGGTCTGACGACGCTCATCGGGACCCCTCCGAACATCATCATCGCGACCTTTCGCGCGGAGGAGGCGGAGGCGGCGTTCGGCATGTTCGACTTCGCCCCGGTGGGGGTCGGCGTGGCGCTGGCCGGGCTGATCTTCATCGTGCTGCTCGGCTGGCGGTTGTTGCCGGAGCGGAGGGGAGAGGCCCGGCCGGAGGAGCTCTTCGAGATCGAGGATTACCTGATCGAGGTCCGGATCCCGGAGGGGAGCGCGTGGGCGGAGAGGACGCTCCAGGAGATCGTTCCCGACCTGGACGTCGAGGTGACGGCCGTAGGGATCGTCCGGGGGGACGAGGAGATCGCCCCGCCCCTCCATCGCGAGACGCTGCGGGTCGACGACGTGCTGCTGCTGGAAGCCGAGCCGGAGGACCTGGACGCCCTCGTGGCGGGCCCGGACCTGGAGCCGGAGGGGACCCGGGAGCTGAAGGACCGGTTCCTGTCCACGGACAGCGACGTGGGGGTGACCGAGGCGGTCGTGCAGCCCGACTCGCGGTTGGCGGGACGCACCGCCGTGGAGCTGCAGCTCCGGGCCGGTCACGGCGTGAACCTCCTGGGGGTGGCCCGGAGGGGGCGCAGGGTCCGGGGCCGGCTGCGGGAGATCGAGTTCGAGGCGGGGGACGTGCTCCTCCTCCAGGGGATGCCCGACGCGCTTCGGAGCACCCTCGCGGCCCTGGGGGGGTTGCCCCTCGCCGAGCGGGGGGTGGAGGTCGGACGGCCGCGGCGGCTCCTCCTCGCCATGGGGATCTTCGCCGTCGCCGTCGGCCTCACGGTGGCCGGGCTGCTGCCGGTGCAGGTCGCCCTCGCCGCGGCGGCCACGGCCATGGTGGCGACGGGCGTCCTCTCCCTGCAGGCCGCCTACCGCAGCGTGGAGTGGCCGGTGATCGTCCTCCTGGGGGCCATGCTCCCGGTGGGCGAGGCGCTGGAGACGACGGGGGGCGCGGAGACGGTGGCGGGGCTGCTCCTCCGGGCCGGCGGCTCCCTCCCGCCGGAGGCGTCCCTGGCGGCCCTCCTGGTGGTCACGATGCTCCTCTCCAACGTGGTCAACAACGCCGCGGCCACCGTCCTCATGGCGCCGATCGCGGTCGCGCTGGCGGGCGGCCTGGGGGCGTCCCTGGATCCCTTCCTCATGGCCGTGGCCGTCGGCGCCTCCTGCGCCTTCCTCACGCCCATCGGCCACCAGTCGAACACCCTGGTGATGGGGCCCGGGGGCTACCGCTTCGGGGACTATCTGTACCTGGGGCTCCCCCTGTCGCTGCTGGTGGCGGTCCTCGGGGTGCCCCTGATCCTGCTGGCCTGGCCGCTGTAGTGTTCGTCCCGGCTGCGGGAGATGAAATTTCATGCGACGCAGCCTCGGTGTAGATTGGATGGGCTCAGCCCGCCAGCGCGTGTCCTCGACCGGAATCCGGAAACCATGACGACGAAGGCCCCCAGCGACGGTACGGCGGCGCCCGACCGGGCGGAGGCCTCCTCGGAGACGGGGACCTCGCCCCGGGTCCGGGCCCTGCTGCGCTACTCCGGGGAGATCGCCACGAAGTCGCGCCGCACCCGCAGCCGCTTCCAGGCCCGGCTGGCCGACAACCTCCGGGACGCCCTGGAGGCGGCGGGCGTCGAGGCCCGGGTCGAGCGACGATGGAGCCGCCTGTTCGTGGCGTCCGACGACGAGGACGCGCTGCGGGTCCTCCCCCGGATCTTCGGTCTGAGCTCCTTCTCGAGGATCGAGGCGGAGTGCGAGGCCGACCTGGAGACCGTGGTGGAGACGGGGCGGCGCCTCTTCCACGATCGGGTGCGGGGCCACACGTTCGCCGTCCGGGCCCGGCGCAGCGGCGAGCACGACTTCAGCTCCTACGACGTGCAGCGGGAGCTGGGCGCGGCCATCAACCCGGGGGCGGAGGTGGACCTGGACGACCCCGAAGTCGAGGTGCGGGTCGAGGTGCGGGACGACCGGGCCTACCTCTTCTCGGAGCGCCGGGACGCGCCCGGCGGGCTCCCCCTGGGCGTCCAGGGGAAGGCGCTGGTCCTGCTGTCGGGCGGCTTCGACTCCGCCGTGGCGGCCTGGATGGCCCTGCGGCGGGGCGTGGAGGCGGACTACCTGTTCTGCAACCTGGGGGGCGCCGCCTACGAGCGGATGGTCCTCGAGGTGGCGAAGGTGCTGTCCGACGGCTGGAGCTTCGGCACACGCCCTCGCATCCACGTGGTGGACTTCGGTCCCGTCGTGGAGCGGATGCGCGAGCGGGTCGACCCCTCCTACCTGCAGGTCGTCCTCAAGCGGATGATGTACCGGGCCGGGGACCTGGTGGCCGGGGAGACGGGAGCGGAGGCTCTGGTGACGGGGGAGTCGGTGGGCCAGGTGTCCTCCCAGACGCTCCGGAACCTCCGGGCCATCGACGACGCCGCCGGCCTGCCGGTGCTGCGGCCGCTGGTGGGGTTCGACAAGGAGGAGATCATCGCCCGGGCGCGGAAGATCGGCACCTTCGAGCTGTCGTCGAAGGTGCGCGAGTACTGCGCCCTGACGGGCGACCCGCCGGTCACGGCGGCGGCGCCGGAGCGGGCCCGGCAGGAGGCCGACGCCGTGGACCCGGAGCTGCTGGCCCGGGCGGTGGAGGAGCGCCGGGTGCTGGACCTGCGGGAGCTGAGCGGGGCCGACGTGGTGGCCCGAAATCTCTTCGTCGACCGGGTGGAGGAGGGGGCGGTCGTGCTGGACACCCGCGACCGGGAGGCCTACGAGCGTTGGCACCCGGTGGGGGCCGAGCGACGGGAGTTCTGGGAGCTGTCGGAGGACTTCGAGGAGCTGGATCCCGGGTCCACCTACGTCCTGGTGTGCGAGCGGGGCACGAAGACGGCGCACCTGGCCGAGCGCATGCAGGCGGCGGGGTACGAGGCGTACAGCCTGCGGGGCGGAGCGCGGGCGCTGCGGGAGCGGGCGGGGGACGGCTCGTGAGCGAAGACGGGTCGTCGGGAGACCGGCTGCTGGAGCGGATCCGCGACGGCGGGAAGGTCCCCCGGCACGTGGCGGTGATCATGGACGGCAACGGCCGGTGGGCCCGGGAGCGCGGCCTGCCGCGTTGGGAGGGTCACCGGAAGGGCATGGAGGCGGTCCGTGAGACGGTGAAGGCCGCCCTGGAGGCGGGACTGGAGCACCTCACCCTGTACGCCTTCTCCCGGGAGAACTGGGCCCGGCCCGAGGAGGAGGTGGAGGCCCTCATGGACCTCCTCCGCGAGTTCGTCGACCGGGAGAAGGAGGACCTGCGGGAGCAGGGCGTCCGGGTCCAGGTGTTCGGGGAGCTGGACGACCTGCCGGCGTCGGCCCGGCGGGCCGCGGAGGAGCTGCAGAGCCACACCCGACCGGGGGACCGGCTGGGCCTGAACCTGGCCATCAGCTACGGCGGTCGGGCCGAGATCGTGCAGGCGGCCCGCAAGCTGGCCCGTCTGGCGGTCCTGGAGGCCCTCCGCCCGGAGGAGATCACCGAGGAGCGCTTCGCCCGTGAGCTGTACACGGCGGGATGGCCCGACCCGGACCTCCTGATCCGGACCTCCGGCGAGGAGCGGATCTCCAACTTCCTCCTGTGGCAGATCGCCTACGCCGAGATCCACGTCACCGAGGTGCTGTGGCCCGACTTCGGGCGATCCGACCTCTTCCGGGCCCTCCTCGACTACCGGAGCCGGGAGCGGCGATTCGGCCGGGTCGAGACCTGAAGGCCGAACGGGTGCGAGGGATCGGGGGGGCGTAGGATGGAGGTGGGACGGACCCGGGGTCGGGAGGCGTCGGACGCCGGCGAGCTCCGCCTGCGCCTCGGGGTCGCCGCCCTGGGCATCCCGGTCACGGTGGCCGTGGTGTGGGCCGGCGGATGGGTCTTCGTGGCCGGGGTCGTCCTGCTCGGCGGCGTGGCCGCCGGCGAGTTCGCGGGGCTGCTCGACCGGGCGGGACGTCCCGTCCTCCGACGCGCGACGGTGGCCGGCGGTGCCCTCTTCCCGCTGCTGGTCCACCTCCTGGGCCCGGGCACGGCCTGGCAGCTGGCGGCGGCGGGCGTGATGGCCGCCGGCGGGCTGGCCATGGCCGCCCGGAGCATCGAGGACGGGCCGGCCACGGCGGCGGCCCTCACCCTCTTCGGCGTCCTCTACACCGGCGGGCTCCTCGGCTTCGGGATCCCGCTCCGGGAGGTCCATTCCACCGGTCGCCTGGCCGGTACGCTCGTCTTCTTCCTGCCGGTGACGGTCACCTGGATCATCGACACGGCGGCCTACTTCGGCGGACGGCGCTGGGGGGAGCGGCCGCTGGCCCCGCGGGTGAGCCCCAACAAGACGGTGGCCGGCGCCGTGGCGGCGCTGCTGGCCGGTCCGCTGGCGACCCTGGCCTACGTGACCCTCCTGCTGCCGCTGGGAGGGGGCGAAGCGGCCGTCCTCCCCGGCCTGGGGCCGGCGGGGGCCCTGGTGCTGGGCCTGCTGGTGGCGGGGGCCGCCATCGTGGGGGACCTGGCGGAGTCGGCCCTGAAGCGGGAGTGCGGGGCCAAGGACGCCTCGGGCCTCCTCCCCGGCCACGGCGGGCTGCTGGACCGGGCGGACTCGCTGCTGTGGACCGTTCCCGTGGCGCACGCGTTCCTCCTCCTGACGGGGGCCGGCGGGTGAAGGGCGTGGCGGTCCTCGGGGCCACCGGCTCCATCGGGCGCTCGACGCTGGAGGTGATCCGTCGGCACGGGGACCGCTTCCGGCCGGCGGTGCTGACGGCGCGCCGGAGCGCACGGGCGCTGGACGAGATGGCCCGGGAGTTCGAGCCCGACTTCGTCGTCCTGGCGGGCGAGCCGGAGGGCGACTTCCGGCCCGAGTGGACCGGCGAGTGGCGGTACGGCGCCGACATGGTGGCCGAGGCCGCCGCCGTGCCCGGTGTGGACGTGGTGGTCAACGGCCTGGTGGGCATCGCGGGCCTGGAGCCGACCGTGCGGGCGCTCCGGGGCGGTCGGCGCCTGGCGCTGGCCAACAAGGAGTCGCTGGTGGCCGGCGGGGAGCTGGTGCTCGAGGCGCAGCGATCCGGCGGGGGGGAGATGATCCCGGTGGACAGCGAGCACAGCGCCGTCCACCAGTGCCTGGCGGGCCGGTCGACGCGGGACGTGCGGCGGATCCTCCTGACCGCCTCCGGCGGCCCGTTCCGGGACACGCCGGCCGAGCAGTTCGCCGGGATCCGTCCCGAGGACGCCCTCGAGCATCCCACCTGGGAGATGGGGCGGAAGATCACGGTCGACTCGGCCACCCTGGCCAACAAGGCGCTGGAGGTGGTGGAGGCCCACCATCTGTTCGGGATCCCGTACGATCGGATCGAGGTGGTCGTCCATCCCCAGTCGGTGGTCCACTCCATGGTGGAGTTTCGGGACGGATCGGTGCTGGCCCAGCTCGGGGAGCCGGACATGGAGCTGCCCCTCCTCCACGCCCTCGCGTGGCCCGACGTGCTCCAGGATCGCGTCCGAACGTTCGATCCCGTGGAGCTGGGGCCCCTCGATTTCGAGCCTCCCCGCCGGGACGACTTCCCCATGCTCGACCTGGGGATCGGCGCCGGCCGCGCCGGGGGCACGGCGCCGGCGGTGTACAACGCCGCCAACGAGGTGGCCGTGGCGGCCTTCCTGGACGGCGGGCTCGCCTTCCCCGACATCCCGGCGGTGGTGGAGGCCTGCCTGGAGGCCCTGCCCGCCGACCCGGTGGAGCGGCTGGCCGACGTCTGGCGGGCGGACCGCCGGGCCCGGGAGCGGGCGGAGGACGAGGTGGAGGCCCGGGCGTGAATCGCGCCACGCGGGAACGGCACGGCGCCGGGCGGGTCTCATGTGCATGGATCGCCGGGGCCCCGTCCCGGCCGCGCGCCGCGGGACGCCGGGCGCCGGGCCCGCCGGCCCGCGACATCGAACCCCGTCCCATGGAACGCTGAGCCGCCACCTGCCGCCGGAGTTCACGTGCTGACCACCCTCCTCGCTGCCGCCGTCGTCCTGGGCGTCGTGATCCTCGTCCACGAGCTCGGCCACTTCTGGGTGGCCAAGTGGGCGGACGTGGAGGTGCCGCGCTTCTCCATCGGCATCGGCCCGAAGATGGTCGGGTTCCGCCGGGGCGAGACGGAGTACGTCCTCTCCTGGCTCCCGCTGGGCGGCTACGTGCGGATGGCCGGGATGGGGGAGGAGGAGGCGTTCGAGGGCATCGAGGGCGAGGCCCCGGAGGAGGACCGGGAGCCGTCCGACCGGGACTTCGACGCCAAGCCGGTGTGGACGCGGGGGGCGATCCTCTCGGCGGGCGTCGGCATGAACTTCCTCTTCGCCGCGGTCGTCTTCGGGATCATCGGCTCGGTGTGGGGCGTGGCCCCGGAGCAGGAGCCGGTGATCGGGGGGGTGCAGGAGGAGGCGCTGCCGCCGCAGGCGCTGCCCCTGGCCCGGCTGGATCGGGGCACCCGGGTGCTCGCCGTGGGCGGGAACCGGGTCGACAGCTGGGAGGACCTGACCATCGCCTTCGGCACGGCCTCGGCCGGCCGGACGACGCTGCGCCTGGCCGGTGGCGACTCCGTCGTCGTGGAGCTCCCCTCCGGCCGGGACGAGCGATCGGAGGTGGTCCGAGCCCTGACGCCCCAACGGGTGATCGACCCGGTGCTGGGCGAGGTGGCGTCGGGCAGCCCCGCCGACTCGGCCGGGCTGCGGGCCGGGGACCGGGTGGTGGCCGTGGACGGCGAGCCCGTGGACAGCTGGCAGGCGTTCGCGGAGTGGGTGGAGCGCCGTCCGGGGGAGCCGGTGTCGGTGACGGTCCGGCGGGATGGGGAGGAGCAGACCATGACCCTCCGGCCGGCCGAGCGGACCCTGGCCTCGAACGGGGACACGCTCCGGTACGGCCGCATGGGCGTCGCCCAGGGCCGGGGGGCGCTGGAGGAGGCGCTGGCGGCCGGCGGCCGGACGCTGGGCCCGCTGGAGGCGGTGGTCTACGGGGTGGAGCAGACCTGGTCCTGGACCGTGCGGACCGTGGAGATCCTGGTCCAGCTGGTGACGGGGCGGACCGCCGCCGAGAACCTTGCCGGCCCCGTCCGCATCGCCGAGATGAGCGGCGACGTGGCCCGGATGGGCATGCTCCCCTTCCTGAGCTTCATGGCGATCCTCTCGGTCAACCTCGCCATCCTGAACCTGCTGCCCATCCCGATCCTCGACGGCGGGCAGCTGGTGTTCATCCTGATCGAGGCGGTCCGGGGCCGGGCGGTGAGCGTGGAGACGCGCATCCGGTGGGCCCAGGTGGGGGTCATCCTGGTGGCCGCCCTGATGGTCTGGGCCATCGGGAACGACCTGCTGCAGATCTTCGGCTGAGAGGCGGCCGCCGCCCCGCGGGTGGCCTCGCCGCGGGGCGTCCGACCGGCGGCCGGCGGGGACCCGTCCGCCCCTCCGGCCCCGTCAGCCCGTCCCGGCTCGACGGAAGAGGTCCAGCTGCGGGCCGACGGCCGCCGCCCGGTCCACCAGCTCGGCCACGTCGAACAGTCGGGACGGTCGGTCCTGCTCGGCCACCTCCACCACCCCGCGGTACCCCTCCTCCCGGAGCGACGCCTCCACGGCCCGGCGGGCCAGCTCGGGCTCGTTGCACTCCCGGCTGAGGTGGGCCAGCAGCACGCCCGACAGCTCGGCGTGGAACAGCTGCGTCGCCAGCTCGGCGGCCGTGCGGTTGGAGAGGTGTCCCCGGCTGCCGCCGATCCGTGCCTTGATCGACCACGGGTAGGGGCCGTCGCGGAGGAGCCCCTCGTCGTGATTGGCCTCGAGCACCAGGAAGTGGCAGCCGGCCAGGGCGTGTCGGACGGGGGCGGTGGGCCGGCCCAGGTCGGTGGCCACGCCCAGCTTGATCCCGCGGCTGCGGTCGGTGACGGTGACGGCCAGGGGGTCGGCGGCGTCGTGGCAGGTGAGGAAGGGATGGACCTCCAGGCCGGCCACCTCGAAGGTCTCGCCGGCGCGGAAGGTGGCGACCGTCTCCTCCCCCCGGAGCAGGTCCCGGCACGCCTCCAGCGTGTCCTCGCTCATGTGCACGGGCCACCCCCAACGGCGGGCGGCGATCCCGACGCCGGAGGTGTGGTCGCGGTGCTCGTGGGTCACCACCACGGCCCGGATCTCGTGGGGGGCGACGCCCACCTCCTCCAGTCGCCGCTCCAGCTGGGCGCCGCTGAAGCCGGCGTCCACCAGGATCCGGGTGTCGGCGGCCTCGACGTAGAGGGAGTTGCCCCCGCTGCCGCTGCCCAGGCTGGCGACCCTCACGCCTCCTCTCCCTCGGCGCGGCGCGCGGCCTCCTCCCACACGTCCTCCAGCCAGGCCCGCCCCTCGGGGCCCAGGTCCACGTCCCGGCGGGCCATGACGGTGGCGGCGGTCTCCAGGAAGTCGTCCCGGCGATAGCGGGGCGCGTCCGCCCCGACGCCCCAGGCGAAGGGCGGGATCCAGCGCGGTGGACGGACCTCGCCGAAGACGTTGGCGCCGGCCCCCACGGCGGTGCCGGTGCCCAGCAGCGTGCCGATGGCCGTCTTCGCGTGGTCGCCCACCAGGCAGCCCAGCTTCAGCAGCCCCGTCTCCCGCTCCCCGTCGGGGCCGGCCAGGCGCACGGGACCGTAGTTGTTCTTCAGGTCGCTGTTGGTGGTCCCGGCGCCCAGGTTCACCCAGCGGCCCAGGTAGGCGTGTCCGAGGTGGCCCGCGTGGGCCTTGTTGACCCATCCCACGGTCGTGGTCTCCGAGACCTCCCCCCGCAGGTAGCTCACGGGCCCGGCCGACACCGCCTCGAGGGGGCCTCCCAGCAGGCGGGAGCCCCGGCCCGCGTGGAGGGGCCCGGCGAGACGGGCCCCGGCCAGCACCTCCACGCCGGCGCCCAGCCACACGGGCCCCTCGCGGACGTCCAGCACGACGCCGGGCTCGAGGCGGACGTCCGCCTCCAGGTAGACCTCTCCCTGGCCGATCAGGTGCACCCCGTCGGGCAGCTCGGTCCGGGAGGTCAGGGCCCCGGCGGGCGCCAGGGCGGGGGCGTCCCGCGCCGTGCGCTCCGCCCCGTGCTGGACCAGCTCCCACACCTGGTCGAGCACACGGCCCGCCACCTCGTGCGGCTCGGCCCCGGGAAGGTCGTCGGGCTCCGACGTCCAGCCCTCCCCCGGATGGGAGGTCCCGGCCGGCAGCCAGCAACCCACGGGCTGGTCGTCGCACACCAGCAGGACGGCCCCGTCCCCGTCCGGCGGCGAGAAGGAGGCCTCCAGCGGAGGGACCCAGCGCGAGGAGGCGAGGACCCGCCCCTCCTCCTCCGGCAGGTCGCCGTGCTCCACCGCCGGGGGCGCCCCCGGCTCCTCGAAGGAGGCCAGCCACGATCGCGTGAGCAGCCCGTCGGCTCGCCGGCCGGCCCAGCGCTCCAGCCTCTCCCGGAGGAGGAGGGCCCCGAAGCGCAGCTCGCAGGCGGGACGGCTGAGGGCGAAGGGGAACCAGCCGTCGGCGAGGGCGTCGTCGAAGAGGTAGAGCCTCACGCCCCGTCCTCCGCCTCCTCGTCCAGGGCGTCCAGCAGCCGCTTCAGCTCGGGAGCACGGTCCCGGGTGGTCACCAGCACCTCGCCGCCGCTGCGGACCACCACCAGGTCCTGCACCCCGAAGAGGACCACCCGTCCGTCCTCCGCCCACACGACGTTGTCCCTCGCGTCCAGGGCGAAGACGTCCCCGCTCTCGGCGTTGCCGTGGTCGTCCCGGTCGAGGGTCCGGGCCACCGCGTTCCAGACGCCCAGGTCGTCCCAGTCGAAGGTGGCCTCCACGACGCCGACGGTCGGGGCCCGCTCCATGACGGCCACGTCGACGCTCACCGGCTCCACGGCCTCGAAGAACCCCCGGGCGTCGTCCGGGTCGCGGTCCAGGCGGTCCAGGCCCGGCGACAGCTCCGGGGCCCGCTCCCGGACGACCTCCAGGAAGTCGCCGGCCCGCCAGGCGAAGAGACCGGTGTTCCAGAGGTACTCCCCCGAGTCCACGTAGCGGCGCGCCCAGGGTCGGTTCGGCTTCTCCACGAACTCCTCCACCTCGTGAATCCCCTCGGCCAGCTCCCGGCCCATGAGGACGTAGCCGTAGCCCGTCTCCGCCCGGGTGGGCCGGGCGCCGATGCAGTAGAGGCGCTCGTCCCGCCGCGCGGCCGCCGCCGTCCGCCGGGCCGTCTCCTGGAAGGCGTCGGGAGGCGCGATCCGGTGGTCGGCGTGGAAGGAGAGCATGACGGCGCCGGGATCCTCCCGGGCGATCCGGTGGGCCGCCCAGGTCAGGGCCGGGCCCGTGCCCCGGGCCTGCGGCTCGGCCAGGAAGTTCTCCTCTTCCAGCTCCGGCAGGACCTCCCGGAGGAGGGAGAGGATCTGCCGGCCCGCCACGAGCCGGACCCGCTCCCGGCCCGCCGTCCGGACGGCCCGCTCCACCGCCTCGGCCACCAGCGGGCGGCCGTCGGTGCCCAGGGGCAGGAGCTGCTTCGGCCGGTCGGGCCGGGAGGCCGGCCACAGTCGCGTGCCCGTGCCCCCGGCCAGGACCACCGCCCAGGTGGCGCCGTCCCCGCTCACGGGCGACGTCCCCCGGGTCCGGGAAGGGTGGGCGCCGTGGGGTCGTCGGCGCCGGTGGCTGTGAACGGTGACGCTGGCATCCGCTCTTCTCTCGTTCGCGGTCGTGGGGGGTGGGCCCCGGAGCCGGAGGGGGCCGGCGTCGGAGCCGGAGGCCGCCGCCGCAGGGCACCGAAACTCGGCCGCAAGGTAGATCCGGGCGCCCGAGCCGTCAAGCGGCGATGTGGCGCAAAACCCCGGGGATTTCAAGGGTTCCAGCTGCTTGACACCCGCCGGCGCGGGGCCGATCTTGACGGACGAGATCGGACGTGCATCCCAGCCTCGGAGATCCGTTGCGCACCTCTTCCCAGATCCTCCTCGTCGCCCTCGCGGCGGGCGCCGTCGCCGGATGCGACGACCCGTTCGCCCCCACCCTGTCCCCGGTGCCGGACGAGCCGTCCGAGGCGGTCCTGTTCGACTTCCGGACCTCCGAGTTGCGGCAGCCCTCGGCCTTCGACGTCATCTCCACCCGGGCCGTGCGCACCGACCAGACCTCGGGGTGGGACTTCCTGGTGGAGCTCGACGAGGGGGTGTTCCTCTTCCGCCCCCGCAGCGTGGTGCTGGACGAGAGCTCGACGGCGGGCCTCCAGCGGTCGAGCGCGGGCTTCGAGGAGCTCTCGATGGCGCCGGAGGGCGGGTACGTGACGGACGATCCCGTGCCGGTGGAGGAGGGGGCGGTGTACGCGGTGCGGAGCCGGCAGCAGAGCGCCGGGTGTCTCCGCTTCCTGAAGCTGGAGGTGCTGGCGGTGGACGTCGAGGCAGGGTCGCTCGACGTCCGGTTCCTGGGCAATCCCAACTGCGGCCGGCGGACCCTGGTCGCCGGCGCCACGGGCGAGGAGCAGGAGCAGTAGTGCTCGACATCAAGGAGCTCCGAGCGGATCCGGCGGAGGCGCGGCGGCGCCTCGGCCGGCGGGGGGACCCTGAGATCGTGGAAGCCCTGGAGTCGGCGCTGGAGTTGGACCGGGAGCGACGGCGCATCCTGGGGGAGGTCGAGGAGCTCCGGGCGCTGCGCAACGAGACGTCCGAGGAGATCGGCGAGCGCAAACGGAAGGGCGAGGACGCGTCGGGGCTGATCGAGGAGATGCGCGCCGTGAAGGAGCGCATCGACCGTCTGGACGAGGAGCTGGTCGACGTCGAGGCCGGTCTTCGCTCCCGTCTCCTCTCCATCCCCAACCTCCCCCACGAGCGGGTCCCGGAAGGGGGGGAGGACGACTTCGAGGTCCTCTCCGAGCACGGGGCGAAGCCCGAGATGGACTTCGAGCCGCGGCCCCACTGGGAGCTGGGCGAGGCGCTCGGCATCCTGGACCTGGAGCGCGGGGCCAAGGTCGCGGGCTCGGGCTTCCCCCTGCTGACCGGCGAGGGGGCCGCCCTCCAGCGGGCGCTGGCCTCCTTCATGATGGAGCTCCACCTGGAGGAGCACGGCTACCGGGAGGTGTCGCCCCCCTACATGGTGAACCGGGACTCCATGACGGGGACGGGGCACCTGCCGAAGTTCGAGCGGGACGCCTACCGCACCGAGCCGGACGACCTCTTCCTGGTCCCCACCGCCGAGGTGCCGGTCACCAACCTCCATCGGGACGAGATCCTGGAGCCGGGCACCCTCCCCGTGAAGTACGTCGCCTGGACACCGTGCTTCCGCCGGGAGGCGGGCTCGGCCGGCAGGGAGACCCGCGGCATGCTCCGGGTCCACCAGTTCCACAAGGTGGAGCTGCTGCGTCTGGAGCGTCCCGAGGATTCGGAGGAGGCGCTGGAGGAGCTCACGCGCCAGGCCGAGCAGGTCCTGGAGCTGCTGGGGCTGCCGTATCGACGGATCCTCCTGGCCACGGGCGACCTGGGGTTCGGCAACGCCGTCACCTACGACCTGGAGGTCTGGTCGGCCGGCGTGGGCGAGTGGCTCGAGGTCTCCAGCTGCTCCCTGTACACCGACTACCAGGCCCGGCGGGCGAACGTGCGGTACCGGCCGTCGCCGGGGGTCGGTCCCGAGTTCGTGCATACGCTGAACGGTTCGGGCGTGGCGCTGGCCCGCACCCTGGTGGCGCTGCTGGAGAACGGGCAGGAGGAGGACGGGTCGGTGCGACTGCCCGAGGTCCTCCGGTCCCGCATGGGACGGGACCGCATCGAGGTCCCGTGACCCGGCGGCTGGTCTCGGTCGTCGTGGCCGTCGTCTTCGCGGCGGTCCTCATCGCCTTCCTCGTCTACGCACATCAGATGGAGGAGGCGCTCCGCCGGGACGCCGAGGTGTTCAGCCGCATCTACGCCAGCGCTTTCCTGGGCGCCACGGCCGAGGAGGAGGGGCGGACCGACCAGGCGCTCTTCGAGATCACAGAGCAGGCCCGTCGCCTGCAGATCCCCATCGTCCTCACCGACCTGCAGGGGAACCCGACGTCGGCCGCCAACCTGCCGTTCGGCGAGTTCGACCGGGGGGATTCCGCCAGCGTTCGTCGGACCCGGCGCTACGTGCAGCAGCTGAACGTCCGCAACGAGCCCTTCCGGGCCCCGGAGTTCAACCTGGCGATCCACTTCGGCGAGCCCCGCTTCCTGCGGCAGCTCCGCTGGGTCCCGTGGCTCACGGCCGCCGTCCTGCTGGTGGCGGTGGGGGGCGGGGGGTGGCTCATCTACACCTCCTTCCAGGGGGAGAGGGAGCGGATCTGGTCCGCCATGGCCCGGGAGTCCGCCCACCAGATGGGGACGCCCCTCAGCTCGCTCGTCGGGTGGCTGGAGCAGCTCGAGGACCGGGCCGGGGTCGGGCCGAGGGAGACCGGGGAGGCCGGGGTGGCCCCGGAGGAGCTGGTCCACGAGATGAAGGCGGACGTGGACCGGCTGCTCAAGGTGTCGCGCCGCTTCGAGCTCATCGGACGGAGCCCGCCCCTGGAGCCGGTGCGCGTGGACGACGTCCTCCGCCGGCTGGAGGACTACTTCTCCGTCCGCCTCCCGACCCTGGGCAGCGCCGTGGACTTCCGGATCGCGGTGCCGCCCGGGTCGCCCGCCGTCCGGGGCAACGCGACGCTGCTGGAGTGGGCGTTCGAGAACCTGGTGAAGAACTCCCTGGACGCGCTGGCGGGACGGCGGGGCGAGATCGCCATCAGCTTCGTGGAGGCCGGGGAGGAGCGGGTGGTCTACCGGGTGTCCGACACGGGGCCCGGCGTGGACCCGGAGGTGCGGAAACGATTGTTCGAGATCGGTGTCACTACGAAGGAACGAGGGTGGGGCGTCGGCCTCTCCCTCACCCGGCGGATCCTGGAGGACATGCACGACGGCGCCATCGAGCTGGAGCCGTCGACCGAGGGGGCGACGTTCCGCGTGGAGCTGCCCGTGGCCCGTGACGACGAGGGGAGCACGGCCTGATGCACCTGTCCCTGAACCCGGAGCAGCGGAAGGCCGTGGAGCACGGCGAGGGGCCCCTCCTGGTCCTCGCCGGGGCCGGGTCCGGGAAGACCCGGGTCCTGACCGTCCGGGCGGCGCGCCTCATCGTGGAGGGGGAGATCCCGCCCCGCCGCATCCTGGCCGTCACCTTCACCAACAAGGCGGCGGGCGAGATGCGGGAGCGGATCTCGGGCCTCCTGGACCGGAAGCCCCACGGCCTGTGGGCGGCCACCTTCCACTCGCTGGCGGCCCGCCTCCTGCGGCGGGAGGCCGGGTTCGTCCCCCGGGACCGGAACTTCACCATCTACGACCGGGACGACTCGCTCCGGGCCGTGAAGACGGCCATGGAGGAGGCCGACGTCGATCCGGACCGGTGGTCCCCCCGATCCATGCTCTCCCGGATCTCGGACGCGAAGAACGCCCTGGTGGGTCCCGACGAGTACGCGGAGAAGAGCTTCGACCTCCTCTCCCGGCGGGTGGCGGAGGTCTACCCGCTGTACGAGCGGAGCCTGGCGCGCTCCAACGCCTTCGACTTCGACGACCTCCTGGTGCAGGCGGTGCGTCTGCTGGAGGACGTCGACGAGGTGCGGGAGCGGTACGCCCGCCGCTTCCTGCACGTCCTGGTGGACGAGTACCAGGACACCAACCACGCCCAGTATCGGATGGTGCGGGCCCTGGCGCGGCACCACGGCAACCTCTGCGTGGTGGGCGACGACGACCAGTCCATCTACGGGTGGCGCGGCGCCGACCTCAGCAACATCCTGGAGTTCGAGCGGGACTTCCCCGGCGCCCGGGTGATCCGGCTGGAGGAGAACTACCGGTCGACCTCCTCGATCCTCCAGGTGGCCAACACCGTCATCGCGCACAACACGGCCCGCAAGCCCAAGGAGCTGCGCACGGCCCGGGGACCGGGCGAGGACGTGGAGGTCGTCCGGGTGCCGGACGAGAAGAGCGAGGCCCGCTGGACGGCCGACCGGATCCAGCGTCTCCGGGGGGATCGTCCCCCCGGCGCCTTCGCCGTCCTCTACCGCACCAACGCCCAGTCCCGCCCCTACGAGGAGGCCCTGCGCCGGGCCGGGGTCCCCTACCGGGTCGTCGGCGGCGTCCGCTTCTACGAGCGGCGGGAGATCAAGGACGTCCTCGCCTACCTGTCGCTGGCGGTGAACCCGGCCGACGACGCCGCCTTCCTCCGGGTGGTCAACTGGCCCCGCCGGGGCGTGGGATCGGTGACCCGGGACCGCCTGTCCTCGGCCCGGGGCCCCGACGAGAGCCTCCTGTCGGCGGCGGCCCGGGCCACCGGGGTCGAGGAGCTCCCCACCGCCGGGGCCCGGAGCCTGGAGGCCTTCGCCGACGAGATCCTGGAGCTCCACGACCTCCAGCGGGAGGCGCCGGCGGAGGCGGTGGTCCGGGAGGTGCTCCGGCGCTTCGAGATCCGGGACGAGCTGGCCGCGGAGGAGGACGGCGAGGACCGGGTGGAGAACGTGGACGAGCTGGTGGCGGGCGTGGCCGGGTTCGATCCGGAGGAGGCGGGCGAGGAGGAGGTCGAGGACGCGAGCGAGCTGGAGCTGTTCCTGCACCACGTCTCGCTGCTGTCGGACATCGACCAGCACGAGGAGGGCGGGGCGGTCTCCCTGATGACGCTGCACAACGCCAAGGGGCTCGAGTTCCCGGTCGTCTTCATCGGGGGGCTGGAGCGCGGGCTGTTCCCCCTGGCCCGGGCCGAGGAGTCGCAGGAGGAGTACGAGGAGGAGCGACGCCTCTTCTACGTGGGGGTCACCCGGGCCATGGACCGGCTCTTCCTGACCCACGCCGACCGGCGCTGGCGGGCGGGGTCGGGGAGCGACATGCTGCCGAGCCCCTTCCTGGAGGAGCTGCCCGAGGAGCCGGTCCACCGTCGCCGCGTGGGCGGCGCCTGGCGCTTCGGGGACGGGGGAGGGGACGCCCGCGCCTCCTCCGGGAGCGGCGCGGGCCGGCCCGGGGGCGGCGGGGGGAGCAGCTTCTCGTGGCGGCGCGACCCGGCGGCCGGCGACGGTTCGGGCGACGGATCCGGGGGATCGGGCAACGGGTCGGGCGGCTCCGGAAGCGGCACCAGCGTCGAGCTCAGCTACGATTACGCGGACAGCCAGGAGAGCCTCCGGCTGGATCCCGGCGCCCGGATCGTCCACCCCCGCTTCGGGGAGGGCACCGTCCTCTCCACGTCGGGCCGGGGGTCCTCCGCCAAGGCGGAGATCGAGTTCGACGGGGCCGGGCGGAAGAAGGTGATGGTGGCGCATGCCGATCTCCGCCCCGCCTGAGCGGCCGAGCGTCGTCGGGAGCCTTGCCTCGCGGGCCGTCGCATCCGCTCGGGTGACGCTCCGGCGAGCGCGTCTCCCGTGACCCCGGTCGACGAGGACGAGGTCCGTCGGGTGGCGCGGCTGGCCCGGCTGGAGCTGGAGGAGGACGAGGTGGCGCGGCTGGCGGAGGAGCTGGGCCGCATCCTGGACCACGTCGACGCGCTGGAGGACGTGGAGCTGGACGATCTCCGGGAGCCGGAGCGGCCCGCGGGGTCGGACGGCGAGCCCCCGGACCCGGCGGCCGACGCCCCGCCGGCCTTCCGTCCCGACGTCCCCTCGCCCGACCCGATGGCGGCCGGCCCGGAGCGGGCGGCCCCGGACTGGCGGGACGGCTTCTTCGTCGTGCCCCGGCTGCCGGCGATGGAAGGACCCGGCGGCGAGGCCCCGTGACCGGGCTCTCCTCCCTGGACGAGGCCCGGCGCAGGATCGAAGCGGGGGCGGGCGGCGCCGAGCTCCTCCGGGCGGCGTCCCGGCGACGGGAGGCGGTGAACGCCGCCGGACCGCCGCTGAACGCCTTCCTGAGCACCTGGGAGGACCGGGACGACGGGACGCCGGATCCGGAAGAGGTCGTCCCGCCGGGTAGCTCCGGACCCGCCTCGCCCCTCGACGGGATCCCGGTGGCGGTGAAGGACAACCTGTGCACACTGGGCCTGCCCACCACCTGCGCCTCCCGCCTCCTGGAGGGCTACCGCTCGCCCTACGCCGCCACCGCGGTCCGCCGCCTGGAGGGCGCCGGGGCGCGCATCTTCGGCAAGACCAACCTGGACGAGTTCGCCATGGGCTCGTCCACCGAGAACAGCGCTTACGGCCCCACCCTCAACCCGCGCGACCGCGACCGCGTGCCCGGCGGGAGCTCCGGGGGGAGCGCCGCGGCCGTGGCCGCGGGCATCGTCCCCGTGGCGCTGGGCTCCTCCACCGGGGGCTCGGTCCGCCAGCCGGCGGCGCTCTGCGGGCTGGTCGGGGTGAAGCCGACCTACGGCCGGGTGAGCCGCTACGGGCTGGTGGCCTTCGCCTCGAGCCTGGACCAGGTGGGCGTGCTGGCCCGGAGCGTCGGCGACGCGGCGGAGGTGCTGGAGGTGATCTCGGGGGGCGATCCCCGCGACGCCACGAGCCGGGACCGGCCCGTGCCCCGCGCCGGAGCGCTGGAGCGGGTGGAGCTGGCCGGCCGGACGCTGGGACTGCCCCGGGAATACCTCGGCGACGGGCTCCACCCGGAGGTCCGGGCGGTCGTCGACCGGCTGGCCGGGCGCGCCGGGGACGCCGGCGCCGAGGTGCGCCGGGTCTCCCTGCCCACCACGCCGCACGCCATCCCGTGCTACTACGTCCTGGCGCCGGCCGAGGCCTCGAGCAACCTGGCGCGCTTCGACGGGGTCCGGTACGGCGTCCGGCGCGGGGAAGGGGAGGGCGACCCCGACGGCTGGATGGCCCGGTCCCGGAAGCGGGGGTTCGGCGCCGAGGTGAAGCGCCGGATCATGCTGGGCACGTACGCGCTCTCGGCGGGCTACTACGAGGCCTACTACCTCCGGGCCCTGGAGGTGCGCTCGGCCATCGCCGCCGACTTCCGCCGGGTCTTCCGGGAGGAGGGGATCGACGCGCTGCTGGCTCCCACCACGCCCGCCCCGGCCTTCCGCCTGGGGGAGAAGACCGACGATCCCTACGAGATGTACCTGAACGACGTCTACACCGTCTCGGCCAACCTGGCCGGCCTGCCGGCGGTCTCCGTCCCGGGCGGGACGGCCGACGGGCTCCCCGTGGGGGTCCAGCTGATGTGCCCGCCCTGGGAGGAGGAGACGATGCTGGGGCTGGCGGCCCGCCTCGAGGAGCTGGCCGGGGACGGGGAACCGGCGGGAGCGGGCGGGTGAGCGCCGACGCGCGCGGCCGGGAGAGCACCGACGCGGGCGGCGGTGGGCCCGCGAGCGAAGGCGGTGGGCCCGCGAGTGCCGGCGGCGAGGGAGACGCCCCCGGGGTGCGGATCGGCCTGGAGGTCCACGTCCAGCTCCGGACGGCCACCAAGATGTTCTGCGGCTGCCCGGCGGAGTACGGCGGCGAGCCCAACAGCCGGGTGTGCCCGGTATGCCTGGGCCTGCCGGGCGCCCTCCCCGTTCCCAACGAGCGGGCCGTCGACCTGGCCCTCGCCGCGGCCCACGCCCTCCGGTGCACCGTCGCTGCCCGCTCCCGGTTCGACCGGAAGAACTACTTCTATCCCGACCTCCCCAAGGGCTACCAGATCACCCAGTACCACGAGCCGCTGGCCCGGTACGGTCGGCTCCCGGTTCCCCTGGAGGAGGGCGAGCGGGAGGTGCGCATCCGCCGCCTCCACCTGGAGGAGGACGCGGGGAAGCTGGTCCACGACCGCTTCCCCGACGCCACGGCCGTGGACCTGAACCGTGCGGGCGTCCCCCTGGTGGAGATCGTCACCGAGCCCGACCTGCGGTCTCCCGGCGAGGCCCGGGCCTTCCTGACGAGGCTCAAGCAGGTGCTGGAGCACTTCGCCGGCGTCAGCGACTGCAACATGGAGGAGGGGAGCCTCCGGGTCGACGCCAACCTCTCGCTCCGGCGGGACGCGCTCCGGCCGGAGGAGGGGTCGGCCGGGGCCGTGCGAACGGAGGTGAAGAACCTCAACTCCTTCCGCTACGTGGAGAAGGCCCTGTCCTTCGAGCGGGACCGGCAGCGGCGTCTCCGGGCCTCGGGCGGGACCGTGGACCGGGAGACCCGGGCGTGGGTCGCGGGGGCGGGGGAGACCCGGCCGATGCGGGGCAAGGAGGAGGCGTTCGACTACCGGTACTTCCCCGAGCCGGACCTCCCGCCCCTGGAGCTGTCCGAGGGACGGATCGAGGCGGCGCGGGAGGAGCTGCCCGAGCTGCCGGCGGAGCTGGAGCGGCGTCTGGCCGGGAGCTACGGCCTCACGGCGTACGACGCGGCCCGGATGGCGGCCCATCCGGCGCGGGCGGCCTTCTTCGAGGCGGCCGCCGGCGACCGGGACGATGCCTTCGCCCGGCAGGTGGCCAACTTCATCATGGGGCCGGTGGCGGAGGCGAGGAACCGGCGGGACGACGAGCTGTGGGAGCCGGACCTCCTGGCGCCGGACGCGCTGGCCCGTGTCGTGGAGCTGCGGTTGGACGGGACGCTCAGCTCCACCACGGCGGACCGGGCCGTGGAGCTGCTGCTGGAGGAGGAGGGGGCGGACCCGGACCGGCTGATCCGGCAGCACGGGCTGGTCCAGGTGCGGGACGTGGACCGTCTCGCGTCCTGGGTCGAGGACGCCGTGGCCGACCACCCGGAGGAGGCCCGCCGCTACGCCTCGGGCGAGGAGAAGCTGCTGGGCTTCTTCATGGGGGCGGTGATGCGCCGGGCCGACGGGAAGGCGGACCCGGAGGAGGCGCGGCGCCTGCTGGAGCAGCGGCTGGAGGAGGTGGAGGCTCCCTGAGGGGCCCGGCGTCGGCTCAGCTGGCGGCCGGCTGCCGGCGGGTGGAGCTCGAGAGGCGAGCCCGCACCGTTCGCCCGATCCGTCCGGTGCCCCCGCGCCGCTCCCACAGGTCCTCCTCGGGCTCCGGGAGGGGGAAGAAGCGGTCCGCCGCCTGCACCAGCGCCTCGGGGGCGCTCCACCGCTCCACCAGCAGCACCTGGCGCCGGATGTTCTTGGCACGGTCCAGGGCCTTCCGACCCGTCGGGTCGCCCTTCTCGGCGCGGGACGCGTCGGGCCGCCGGAGGTAGTCGGCCACCAGGTCGAACGACTCCCGCACGAAGAGCTCGGTCTCCCGCTGCCGGAGGTCCCATCGGGAGTTGTCCAGGAGCGTGTCGAACAGGTTCTGCCACCGCTCGTCGTCGGCGATCCTGACCATGCCGCGGAAGATCCGGCGGTTGGTGTCGAAGCTGAAGATCAGGCGGTCCAGGATCTCGTCCAGGTGCTCGTCGAGTCGCCCGTGGTCGTGGTCGAGGACCAGCGAGCGGGCCATCCGGGCCTTCTCGGGGGCCACCGAGGCGTCCATCCTGTGCTCCCAGTAGGAATGTCCCAGGGAGCGGGTCGAGGAGGTCAGCAGCAGCATGCGGGGGACGAACCGCTCGTGGGCCGCCACGTCGGCGGCCAGGTGGCTCAGGTAGCCCACCGCGAACGCCCGGAGGGCCGGGTCGTCGCCGGCCCGGTCCCGGAGCTCGCGGCCCACCCGCCAGGAGTGGGGGTGGCGCTCGGTCGGGGCGTAGCTCTTCCCCAGCGGGATGTCGGCCGCCAGGGACCCGTACAGGAACTCCATCGCCTGGCCGGCGAGGAGGCGAGCCATCGGCCCCGGCAGGAGGTCCAGGGAGCCCAGCACCTCCAGGCCCAGGTGCAGGTGGGTGGCGGGGCCCCAGGCCAGGAGCCGCTCGGGGAGCAGGAAGACCAGCAGGACGCCGAGGACGACCCCGGCCCATGTCCGCGACGACATCAGGCGGATCGCCGCCCCCGACCCCGGGATCCCCGGAGGGCGCGCAGGAGGGAAGCCGTGGAGAGGAACGTCTCCTCGGCCTCCTCCTGGACCACCTCGAGGAACCCGTTGATCTCGACCGCCCGCTCCTCGGCCATTCGGAGCATCCGCTGCGTGCTCCGGGCGGCCTGGTCGACCGTGTCGCCGACCGCCTCCACGTCCGAGCGGATGGCAGAGGTGACGTAGTCCATGTCGTCCGCCGATCTCCTGAGGTGCTCGAGCACGGGCTCCAGGTCCCGCTCCGTCCGGGCGAAGACCCTGTCCATCCGCTGGAGGAGGTCCGAGAGGCGCCGGAAGGTCGGGAGCGCGTAGACGAGGCCGCCCAGGATCACCAGGCTCAGGACGATCCAGAGGATCAGCGCGATGACCGTCAGCACGCCTATCGTGTCCACGAGTTCCTCGCCCCTTCCCGTTGTCGCCTGAAACGCCCGGCAGCCCGTCGGTACCGCTCTCGGCGGGCCTCCAAGCTACCGATCGCCATCCGCCCCCTCAACGTCGACCCCGGTGCCGGCCTCGGCCGCACTTCGCTGGATACGGCGGGCCACCGCCTGGCCGCCGCCGTCGGCCTCGCCGGCGCGCACCAGGAGGCGGCGGATCAGCGGCGGGCCGATCATCTCGCATGCGGCCACTCCCAGTACCACCGTGGCGAAGAAGAGGTCCGGACCGACGCTCCCGGGATACGCGTTCCCGAGCACGTGGTGGACGGAGACCGCCATGGCCACCGAGAGGCCGCCCTGGGCGCTGAGGCCCAGGCCCAGGTCCCGGCGTCGGTCTTTCGGTGGAAGGCTTTGCGCCAGCCAGGCTCCGCCGAGGAGCTTCGCGCCGATCCGCAGCACGACGTAGCCGAGGACCAGGGGGACCAGCACCCAGCCGGTGAAGCGCAGCAGGGCCCCGCTGAGGAGGAGGAAGAGGACGTGGACCGGCGTCTCCCAGGTGGAGAGCACCTGGGACGCCCGCTCGCGCATCGGCGTCGCGTTGGCGATGAAGGCGCCGGCCACCGCGCAGCCGAAGAGGGCGGAGACCGAGAAGTAGGCCTGCACGCCCGCGGCCAGGAGCGCCAGGCCCAGGAGGAAGAGCACGAACTCCTGGGGATCGCCGGCGTCCCGGGTCAGCGACAGGAACAGCCAGCCGAAGAGCAGGCCCATGAGGACCGACACGGCCATCCATCGGAGCGGCGCCAGGGGGGCGTCGGTCAGGATGGACGGCGGATGGTACCAGGCCAGGACGGCGGCCAGGGCCACCAGCCCCACGGCGGCGTCCAGGCTGGTGGCCAGGCTCAGGAGGCGGGAGACGGGACCCGAGGCCCGGACGCTCCCGAAGACCACGGCCAGCCCCGTCGGGGTGGAGATGGCCCCGGTCGCGGCGCCGGCCAGCGTGAGCGGCACGGCCAGCGGATCGGTCACGCCCAGCAGCTTCAGGGCCCCCACGCCGGCCCCGGCCAGCACGGCGAACGCGACGACCGCCTGCCCGAACGTCGCCACGTGCTCGTCCGCCCGGAAGCTTCGCAGCGTCGTCACCTCGAACTGGAGCCCGAAGAGGAGCCCGATCCACCCCAGCCCCAGCATGATGACGGGGGACAGGGTATCCAGGAGCTCCGGCGTGAAGAGGCCCAGCGCCTGGGGGCCCAGCAGGTAGCCCAGGAGCAGGAAGTGGGTGCCGGCGGCGAGCACCAGCCGGAGCCCGAGGGGACCCCGCTCCTCGCGGAAGCCGAATCGGGCGCCCAGCAGTCCCACCAGCACGAGGATCAGGACTGCCAGGAGGGCCTTCATCCTCCGGGATCCTCCAGCTCGGAGGCCAGCCCCACCGCGCGGGTGACGGGAACGGAGAAGACGATGCCCGTGGCCGGGCGCTCCAGGTCGCCGCAGATGTCCTCGATGAGGGCCACGACCTGGTCGGCGGTCTCGGGATCGTCGATCACGCTGAAGATCGTGTAGTTGCGGGGCCGGGACCGGGACATGAGGGTCTGCAGCCCCGCGAAGATGGGGATCTCCTGGCTCAGGAGACGCCCCATGCCCTCGGTGTGGATGACCGTGGCGCCGGTGACCCCCAGCTCGAGGAAGCCCGCGAGGATCTCGTCGAGCTTCTCCTCCTGGTTCACCACGGTGACGAGGAGCTCCGTCTCGGCCATCGCCGCCTCGCCGCCTACGACCGGCTCCCCGGGAGCATCATACGTGACGATCCTCGTAGGCCTGGATCTCCTCGACCATCTCCTCGGGCCGCTCGCACGCCCGGAGCGTGTCGAGCAGCTCGGGATGGCGCACCATCCGGGCCATGCGGGCCAGCAGCTTGATGTGGGTGCGGGTGTTCTCCGAGGGGGAGAGGAGCATGAAGAAGAGGTGGACCGGCTCCTCGTCCAGGGCCTGGAAGTCCACCCCCTCGCGGCACAGCCCCATCGCCACCCGGGGCTGGTCCAGGTCGTCACAGATGGCGTGGGGGACCGCGACGCCGTGGCCGATGCCCGTGCTCTGGAGGCTCTCCCGCTCCAGCAGCGATTCCAGGAGCTCGTCCCCGGCGACCACGGCCCCCTCCTCCTGGAACACCTCCACCATCTGCGAGAGGACGGAGCGGACCGTACCCGGCTGGATGTCGGTCTTGACGAACCGGGTCTCCAGGTAGTCTCCCAGCCTCACGAGCGCTCCGATCGCCAGTAGGAATCCCCGGCGCGGGAGCGGAGCCCGCGCCGTCGTGGTGCGGCGCAAGATTAGACGAGCCGTGGGGTCGCGGCAAGGCGCCCCGCCGCCGGATGGACGCCCCGGCGTTGGCCGGCCCGTCCGGTGGCGTCTACCTTACCTCGTCCGCGCCGGCGCACGCGGCAACGGCCGTCCAGGGATCGTCCTCCGGAGATCGCCGTCCCGACATCACCCAGCCTCGACGAGGGAGTTCCATGGCCTGCTTCCGGATCCAGGGTCCGTCCCGTCTCTCCGGTCGGTTCACGCCGACCGGGAACAAGAACGCGGCGCTCCCGATCCTGGCGGGCTGCCTGCTGACCGAGGAGCCCGTCGAGCTCACCAACGTCCCCGACATCCGCGACGTCCGGACCCTGGCCGACCTGCTCGGGCGACTGGGCGCCGAGGTGGAATGGCTCGACCGCAACCGGCTGCGGGTGACGGCCCGCCACCTGGAGGGGCCCCGCGTCGACCCGGAGCTGGCGGGCCGGATCCGTGCGTCGGTCCTCCTGGCGGGCCCGCTGCTGGCCCGGCTCGGGGAGGTGGAGCTGCCGCCGCCCGGCGGGGACGTCATCGGACGGCGGAGGCTGGACACGCACTTCCTGGCCCTGAGCCGGCTCGGCGCGGAGGTGGAGGCCAGCGAGGCCTATTTCCTGCGCACCGACGGGCTGGAGGGCGAGGACATCTTCCTGGACGAACCGTCGGTCACCGGGACGGAGAACGCCATCCTGGCGGCGGTGCGGGCCCGGGGCGCCACCGTGCTCCGCAACGCGGCCTCCGAGCCCCACGTCCAGGACCTCTGCCGCTTCCTGCAGGAGCTGGGCGCCGAGATCGAGGGCGTGGGGACCCACACCCTCCACATCGAGGGGGTGGATCGCCTGTCGGGGGGCACGCACAGGATCGGGCCGGACCACATCGAGGTGGGCAGCATGGTGGGACTGGCCGCGGTCACCCACTCCGACCTCGTGGTCGAGGACGTCCCGGAGGCGATCTACCGCCCCCTGCGCTCCTCCTTCGCCCGTCTGGGCATCCGGCCGGAGCTGCGGGACGGTGAGCTTCGGATCCCCGCCGGGCAGGAGCTGGAGATCCAGAGCGACCTGGGGAACCAGATCCCGAAGATCGACGACGGGCCCTGGCCCGCCTTCCCGGCCGACCTGATCAGCATCGCCCTGGTCACCGCCACGCAGTGCCGGGGTACGATCCTGATCCACGAGAAGATGTTCGAGTCCCGGATGTTCTTCGTGGACAAGCTGATCGCCATGGGAGCGCGCATCATCCTCTGCGATCCACATCGGGCCGTGGTGGTGGGTCCCTCCCGCCTCCGGGGCGCCGAGCTGGAGAGCCCGGACATCCGGGCCGGGATGGCCCTCCTCATCGCGGCGATGGCCGCCGAGGGAACGAGCGAGATCCACAACATCCGCCAGATCGAGCGCGGCTACGAGCGCATCGACGAGCGGCTCCGCTCCCTGGGCGCCGACATCGAGCGGGTGGAGACGGGATGACGGGGGTCGAGAGGCCCCCGGCGGCCGTCCGGGAAGCCCGACGGGAGGGGGACGGCTTCCCCCTCCACGTCCTGGAGGGTTGGACCGACCGGCACCCGGGGCTGGCGGCCGGCATCACCGGAGCCGGCCGGAGCGCGGAGGGCGAGCCGGCCGACTTCGGGCTGGCGACGACGCCGTCCCCCTGGGTCCTCTTCCGGCGCCTGGAGGACCTGGCGGGCCAGCTCGGGTTTCCCGGCGTGGCCGTGGGGCGTCAGGTTCACGGGAGCGCGGTGACCTGCCTGGAGCCGACGCCGGAAGGCGGCCTCCGGGTGCCGGGCGCCACCGACGGCCTGCTCACCGGGGGGGAGGGCCTGCTGCTGGTGGTGACGGCCGCCGACTGCGTACCGGTCTACCTCCTGGATCCCGAGCGGCTCGGGCTGGGGCTGCTTCACGCGGGCTGGCGCGGGACCGCGGCGGGGGTGCTCCGCTCCGGCGTCCGGGCCATGGGGGCCCGCTTCGGGACCGACCCCTCCCGCCTCCGGGTGCACCTGGGGCCCGCCATCTGCGGCCCATGCTACGAGGTCGGCCCCGAGGTGCTGCGGGCGCTGGGCCGTCCGGCGGCCGACGAGGCGGCCCCGCGGGTGGACCTGCGGGGAGAGCTGCGCCGCCGGGCCGCCGAGCTGGGCGTGCCGGAGGATCGGGTGACGGCCTCGTCCTGGTGCACCCGCTGCGACGTGGATCATTTCCATTCCCACAGGGGTACGGGGCAGGCGGCCGGTCGGATGGCGGCGTTCCTCGGCTGGCGGTCGCGGCCGGAGGCGTCCCCCGGGGCCTGAGGCAGCCGGGGCGACAGGCACCGGGGGACGAGGCTCCTCAGGAGGGTCGCGTGCCGCCGGAGGAGGGGGCACCGACGGGTCGGCATCGGACCCGCGATTGCTTGACCGCGGGCCCCTGGCAGCGCTACATTCAGCGGATGCAGGCCGACCGGCGGCGCCGGGCGGCGGATCCGTGTGTCGAAGTGGGGAAGCTGCCGCGGCCCCACTTTTTTGTTTGGCGTGAGGTCATGTCGGATCTGGAGAGCGACCTGGACGAGTTCCTGGCAGGCATGGGGTTCGAGATGGTCAGCCTCGATCGCGGGGGCGGCCATCGCTCCCCCGTCGTGCGGTTGAAGATCGACCGCCCGTGGGGCGAGCCGGGTCGATCGGAGGTGAGCGTGGAGGACTGCTCCCGGGTGGCCCGGGAGCTGAGGGCCTTCCTGGAGCCGAGGCCCGACGTGCCGACGGACTGCGTGCTGGAGGTCTCCTCGCCCGGCGTGGAGCGGCCGCTGGTGCGGCCCCGGGACTACCGGCGCTTCGCGGGGCAGGAGGTGCGGCTGAAGGGCTACGGCCCCCTGGCGGGTCGGTCGAAGACGCTGGAGGGCACCCTCCTCGGCATGGCCGGCGAGGGGGAGCAGGAAGAGCGGGTGGCCCTGCGGGTCGCCGAGGACCGGGTGGAGGTGCCGCTGGCGTCCATCGCCAGCGCCAACCTCGTGTACGACTGGGAATCGGACCTGTAGACAGGCGTGCGTTCCGCCAGGCGCGGTGCGGCCCGGGAGGCTCCTCGCGGGACCGGTGCCGGGCGGCCGGCGGCGGACGGCGAGGCAGAGAAGACAACGAGAGCAGAACTCGAGCAGAGGCGGCATGAGCGATCAGATTCCGGTCGTCGAAGCATTCCGCGTGATGACGGCGAACAAGTCCCTTTCCGAGGATGAGCTGCACGAGCTCATCCGCGAGGGGCTCCACGCCGCCCTGGCGAAGCACTTCGACGGACCCGTGGAAGCGGAGATCGAGATCCAGGACGACGGGGACATCGACATCGTCGTCCTCAAGGAGGTCGTGGAGGAGGTCGAGGATCCCGCCCGGCAGGTGAGCCTCGAGGAGGCCCGCTGGGACGACCCCGAGTTCCAGGTGGGCGACCTGCTGGAGATCCCGGTCTCCTTCCAGGACTTCGGCCGGAACGCCGTGATGGCGGCCAAGCAGCGGATCATCCAGAGCGTCCGGGAGGGTGAGCGGGACAAGATCCGGGATCAGTTCAGCGACAAGGTCGGCGAGCTGATCTCCGGCGAGGTGCAGCAGATCCAGCGGGGCAAGATCATCGTCCTCCTGAACCAGGCCCGGGAGGCCGAGGCCATCATCCCGTGGCGGGAGCAGAACCCCCGGGAGCGGTTCCGACAGGGCGAGCCGATCCGAGCCGTCCTCGTGAAGCTGGACGAGACCAGCCGGGGCCCGAAGCTCATCCTCTCGCGGGCCGCCCCCGAGTTCGTGGCCCGGCTCTTCGAGCTGGAGGTCCCCGAGATCTACCAGGGGCTGGTCGAGATCAAGGAGATCGTCCGGGAGGCGGGGGGGCGCACGAAGATCGCCGTCTCCTCGCGTGACGAGTCGGTCGATCCGGTGGGCGCCTGCGTCGGCGTGAAGGGCTCCCGCGTGCAGGCCGTGGTGTCGGAGCTGAGCGGCGAGCGGATCGACATCGTGCCCTGGCATCCCGACCCGGAGATCTTCGCCCGCCGCGCGCTGGCGCCCGCCGAGGTGGCGAAGGTGGTCTCGGATCCCGAGCGGCAGGTCGTCACGGCCATCGTGGACGAGGACCAGCTGTCGGTGGCCATCGGCCGGAACGGACAGAACGTCCGCCTGGCCTCCCAGCTCATCGGTTGGCAGATTGACCTCTATTCCAGCAGCGACTGGATGGAGCGTGGAGGCGAGTCCCTCCTCTTCGGCGGCGGCGAGGAGTTCGAGGTCAGCGACTTCGACCTCTCCGAGCTGGAGGGGATCCCACCGGCGAGCCTCGCCGCGCTGGAGGCGGCCGGCATCCAGACCTTCTTCGACGTCCTGGACATGGAGGAAGAGGACTTCCTCGACGTGCCCGGCATCGACGACGAGGAGGCGGACCGGTTGGTGGAGCTCATCGACGAGCTCACCATCGTCGAGGAGGGGGAGGACCTGGAGGAAGCCGTCGAGGAGACGCTGCAGGAGCTGCAGGCCGCCGTCGAGCCGGAGGTCCAGGTCTCGCCCGAGGACGAGGCCGCCGAGGAGGAAGGGCCGCCGGCCGCGGTGAACGAGGGCGAGCCCGCGGAGGACGAAAGCGAGGAGGAAGCCGAGCCCGCAGCGGCAGCGAGCGGCGAGGCCCCGCTGCCCTCCGCGCGCGGCGAGGTCGAGGCGGAAGCCGAGGCGGACGCGGAGGCCTCGCCCGAAGCCGAGGCGGAGCCCGAGCCCGAGGACGAGCCCGAGCCCGAGGTAGAAGCCGGCCCCGAAGTCGAGGCGGAGGCCGAGCCCGCCGAGGTGGATGCCACCTCGGCCGCCGAGGAGCTGGCCGCCGAGCACGGGGTCGACCTGACCGCCGTCGAGGGGACGGGCCAGGACGGCCGGGTCCTCAAGGGCGACGTGGAGGCCGTGGTGGCGAAGGAGAGGGAGGGCGAGCCCACCGGTGCCTGACGAGCGGAAGGCCCTGCAGGCCCTGGGACTGGCCCGCCGCGCCGGACGGGCCGTGGTCGGTGCGGGGGCGATCCGGGAGGCCGCCGCGGACGGCGAGCTGCGGCTCGTGGTGCTGGCCGGGGACGCGACGGACAACGCCCTGGGTCGACTGCGGGGGGCGCTCGAGCGATCGGGCGCCGCCCGGGTCCGGCTCGGCTCCCGCGCCGAGCTGGGAAGCGCCCTGGGTCGTGGGCCCGTGGCCGCCGTCGGGGTGACCGACCGCGGCCTGGCGAAGCGGATCCGGGAGCTGGCGGCCGACCGGGCCGGATCGGGATCGGGACAGGACGGGCACGGCCGGGGGGACGAGCGGCGCCGGACGGCCGGCGACGAGACGACGAACACGATTCACACGAGCTGACCGAGGACCTTGGCCAACTACCGAGTCTACGAAGTGGCGGAAGAGCTGGACGTCGAGTCCGGCCAGCTCATCCAGATGCTGCGCGAGATGGGCGTCTCCGTCCGCAGCCACATGTCGACCATCGACGAAGAGCAGGTCGCCCGTCTGCACGCGCGGCTGGAGAGGGAGCGCCGCCAGGGCGGGGAGGCGGCGGAGGCCTCCGGGTCCGGGGGACGCCGCCGTCGCCGCCGTCGCCGCCGCTCGCGACCCGAGCCGGTGGAGTCGGAGGCCGCAGACGAGGGGCCGGAAGCGGCCGAGGAGGCCACGGAGGCGGGGGCGGAAACGCCCCGTGAGCCGGAGGCTCCCGCCGAGGAAGAGGCGGAAGAAGAGGTCGTCGAGGTCGAGGTGACGGCCGCGGCCCGGGAGCTGGCCGAGGAGCACGGCCTGGAGCTGTCGGCGATCGAGGGCACGGGCAAGGACGGCCGGGTCCTCAAGTCCGACGTGTCCTCCGCGGTGGAGGAGGCCGAGGCCGCCGCGGAGCCCGTAGCCGAAGAGGAAGAGGTCGAGGAGGTCGAGGAGGCGCCCGCCGGGGAAGAGGTCGTCGAGATCTCGGCCACCGACGCGGCCCGGGAGCTGGCCGAGGAGCACGGCCTGGAGCTGTCGGCGATCGAGGGCACGGGCAAGGACGGCCGGATCCTCAAGTCCGATGTCGAGGCGGCCGTCGAGGTCGCCGAGGAAGCCGAGGAGGCGACGCCGACCGAGGCCGAAGAGGAGCGGGCGGCCGAGGAGAAGGAGAAGAAGAAGGCCAAGCGGAAGCCGAAGCCGGTGCGCCGCGGCATGCCGTCCCGGCCGGGCCCGGCCGCGTCCGCCGCACCCGGCGGCTCGGTCAAGATCGAGGAGGGCTACAGCAAGCGCCGCGGCGGGGGCAAGAAGGGCCGCCGCAAGAAGCCTCGCGTGGACAAGGAGGCGGTGGAGGAGAACGTCAAGAAGACCCTGGCCGCCATGGAGGGCGGCAGCGCCGGCGGCCGGCGCCGGCGCCGGGACAGCGGGGCCGCCCAGGCGGAGCTCGAGGAGCAGCTCCGCGAGGAGGAGGTCGAGGCGGAGAAGACCCGCGTCCGGGTGAACGAGTTCCTCACCGTGGCGGAGCTGGCGGACCTCATCGACGCCTCGCCCCAGGAGATCATCACCTCGGCCTTCAAGAACCTGGAACTGATGGTGACGATCAACCAGCGGCTGGACTTCGACCAGATCGAGCTGATCTGCGAGGAGTTCGGCTACGAGGCGGTCATGGAGGAGGCCTACGAGGCCGACCTCACCGAGATGGCCGAGGCGGAGGAGGCCGACGAGGCCGAGCAGGTCACCCGGGCCCCGGTGGTGACCGTTATGGGCCACGTGGACCACGGCAAGACCTCGCTCCTGGATCACATCCGGGAGGAGAACGTCGTCGGGGGCGAGGCCGGCGGCATCACCCAGCACATCGGCGCCTACAGGGTGGACATCGGCGAGGGACGCACCATCACCTTCCTGGACACCCCGGGCCACGAGGCCTTCACCGCCATGCGGGCGCGCGGCGCGGAGATCACCGACGTGGTGATCCTGGTGGTGGCCGCCGACGACGCGGTCATGCCGCAGACCATCGAGGCCATCAGCCACGCGCGGAACGCCGGGGTGCCCATCGTGGTGGCGATCAACAAGATCGACCTGCCGTCGGCCGATCCTGCCGCCGTGAAGCAGGATCTCCTGAATCACGAGCTGGTGGTGGAGGAGTTCGGCGGCGAGGTGCTGGCCGCCGAGGTGTCGGCCAAGACCGGTGAGGGGATCGACGATCTGCTGGAGAAGGTCCACCTGCAGTCGGAGCTGCTCGAGCTGAAGGCCAACCCGGACCGGGACGCCCGCGGTACCGTGGTGGAGGCCGAGCTGGACAAGGGGATGGGCCCGGTGGCCACGATCCTGATCCGGAGCGGCACGCTGGAGGTGGGCGACGACTTCATCTGCGGCCTGCACGGCGGTCGCGTCCGGGCCCTGCTGGACGAGCGCGGCGAGAACGTCGACTCGGCGGGCCCCTCCACGCCGGTGCGGGTGCTGGGGCTGGACGGCGTCCCCCAGGCGGGCGACTCCCTCATCGTCCTGGATCCCGACCGGGCCCAGGAGATCGCCAACCGGCGTCAGCAGCTGGAGCGGGAGAAGGACATCCGCCGGCGCCAGTCCGGCACCAAGCTCGAAGACATCTTCGAGGAGGTGCAGTCCGAGGGCCAGGCGGTGCTCAACCTGGTGATCAAGGGCGACACCCACGGATCCGTCCAGGCCCTCTCGGATTCGCTGGAGCAGCTCAGCACCGAGGAGGTCTCGGTGGAGGTCATCCACCGGGGCGTGGGGGGCGTGAACGAGTCCGACGTCCTCCTGGCCTCCACCAGCGACGCCAGCATCATCGGCTTCCACGTCCGTCCCGACGCCAAGGCCCGCGGCACGGCCGAGGACCAGGGGGTGGAGATCCGCACCTACAGCGTGATCTACGAGGCCGTGCAGGACGTGAGGGACGCCCTCGAGGGCATGCTGGAGCCGGACGAGAAGGAGGTCGTCGTCGGGACGGCCGAGGTCCGTCAGCTCTTCAAGGTCCCCAAGGTGGGCACGGTGGCGGGGTGCTACGTGGAGTCCGGCGAGATCCGGAGGAACCTCCCCATCCGGGTCATCAGGGACCAGGCGGAGGTGTACGAGGGGCGCATCGGCAGCCTGAAGCGGTTCCAGGACGACGTCCGCGAGGTGCGCGAGGGCTACGAGTGCGGCCTCTCGGTGGAGAACTTCAACGACGTGAAGGTCGGCGACCTCATCGAGTGCTACCGGGTGGAGGAGGTGGCGCGGACGCTCGAGGAGAGCGCCGCTTCCTGACGGCGCATCCGATCCCGACGGGCGAGGGAGGAGGGTCATGCCTCCGGTAGTGGGCGCCACGCGCTGGGTCCTGCACCTGCCGGGCTGCAGCTCGCTGAAGGCCAAGCGAAAGATCGTCCACAGCCTGAAGGACCGTCTCCGGTCGCGGTTCGAGATCTCCGCGGCCGAGACCGACTTCCAGGACCTGTGGCAGAAGGCCGAGCTGTGTGCGGTCCTCGTCACCTCCGATCGCCGTCTCGCCGAGTCGGTCCTCTCGAAGATGGACCGGCAGATGGAATCGGATCCCCGGGCCATGATCATCGAGCACGAGACCGTTTTCTATTGATGCCCCTCCCGCCGGCCGCCGGCCGCCGGGCCACGGGGACGGGAAGGAGCCGTATGTCCGACCACCGACGCGTGGAGAGGGTCGGCCAGCTGCTGCGCGAGGAGATGGCCCGCCTGCTGCGGCGCGAGCTGAACGATCCCCGCGTGGAGAGGGTCACGATCACCGGGGTCGACGTCACCCCCGACCTGCGCCATGCCACCGTGCACGTCAGGACGCTGGGGGACGAGACGCCGGTGGAGGAGGCCATCGAGGGGCTCCGGAGCGCCGCGGGATACCTCCGGGGCACCCTGGGGAGGGAGCTCCACCTCCGGCGGATTCCCGAGTTCCGCTTCGAGGCGGACCGCACCCTGGAGCGCGCCATGCGCATCGAGTCGCTCCTGGACGAGGTGATGCCGGACGAGGATGACGGCGCGGACCGGGACTGACGGCCCGGTCGGCGTCCTCCTGGTAGACAAGGACCCGGGTCTCACCTCGCACGACGTGGTGGACCGGGTTCGGCGCGTGCTGGAGGTCCGACGCGTCGGCCACACCGGGACCCTCGATCCCTTCGCCAGCGGCCTCCTCCTCCTCCTGGTCGGCCCCGTCACCCGCCTGGCCGAATACTTCCATTACCTGGACAAGACCTATCGGGCCGTCCTGCGCCTGGGCGAGGAGACGCGCACCCACGACCGGGAGGGCGAGACGGTGCGCAGCTCCGAGGGCTGGCGGGAGATCGACCGGGAGCGGCTGACCGCGGCCCTGGCGGCCTACACGGGCCCGATCGAGCAGCGCCCACCGGCCTTCTCGGCGAAGCGGGTGGACGGACAGCGCGCGCATCGAGCCGCCCGGGCCGGCCACGAGGTGGAGCTGGAGCCGGTGTCGGTGAGCGTCCACGAGGCCGAGCTGCTGGAGCTGGCGCCGCCCGACGCCCGGGTCCGCTTCCGGGTGTCCACGGGCACGTACGTCCGGGCCCTGGCCCGCGACGTCGGACGCGAGCTGGGCTGCGGCGCCCACCTGCGGGAGCTGCGAAGGACCCGGATCGGCCCCTTCGAGGTCTCCCGGGCCGCCGGGCTCGCCGAGCTCCGGGACGGGACGTCGACGGCCGGACTCGGGCAGGCGTGGCTCGATCCGGCCCGGGGCGTGGCCTGGCTGCCCTCCCGGACGCTGGACGAGGCGGAGGCCGAGCGGGTCCGGCACGGCGGGCAGGTGACGGCCGAGGGGCTCGAGCCGCCCGAGCTGGCCGGGCCGGGGGCGACGCCGGGCGGCGGGGAGCTGCCGGTGGCCCTGGTGCGGGCAGGGCGGCTGCTGGCGGTGGCGGAGAGGCGCGGGGGGCGCCTCCAGCCCCGGAAGGTCTTTCCCCATGCCGCGTAGCGCCCTCCCTCCCGAGGTGGAGGGGACCGTGGTCACGGTGGGCACCTTCGACGGCGTCCACCGGGGTCATCGGGCGGTGCTCCGCGAGATCGAGGACCGGGCCCGGGAGAGCGGGCTCCGGAGCGTGCTGGTCACCTTCGACCGGCATCCCCTCACGGTGGTCCGGCCCGAGGACGCGCCCCCGCTGCTGACCACGCCCGACGAGAAGAAGGAGATCCTGGCGCAGTCCGGGCTGGACCACGTGGCTTTCCTGCCGTTCACCCGCTCCCTGTCCCTGTACGAGCCGGAGGAGTTCGTGGAGCTGGTGCTGGTGGACCGATTCCGGGTCCGCGAGCTGGTCATCGGCTACGACCACGGATTCGGTCACGGCCGGACGGGTGGCGTCGACACGCTCCGGCGCTCGGGCCGACGCCACGGCTTCGACGTGGACGTGGTAGGGGAGGTCACCCTGGCGGGGTCCTCCGTCTCCTCGACGCGTCTGCGCGAGGCGGTCCGGGAGGGACGGATGGAGGAGGCCGCCCGGGGGCTGGGACGACCCTATTCCGTGCGGGGACCGGTGGTCCACGGGTTGGGCAGGGGCAGGGATCTGGGGTTCCCCACGGCGAACCTGAAGGCGCCCGAGGGGCTGAAGCTGTTGCCGCGATCGGGGATCTACGCCGTCCGCGCCTCGCTGCAGAGCGAGATCCGCCAGGGACTCGTCCACCTCGGGCCCCGTCCGACCTTCGCCGGATCGCCTCCGTCGCTGGAGCTCTACCTGCTGGACTTCGATCGGGACATCTACGGGGAGACCGTCCGCGTGGACTTCCTGGCGCGGCTCCGGGACGTCCTGCCGTTCGGCTCCGCGGAGGAGCTGGTGGAGCAGATGCAGGAGGACCGCGAGCGGGCCCGGTCCTTCTTCGCTTCCGGAATCGAGGAGGACCTGCCGACGTGGGAGGGGGACTGAGCCCCCTCCGGACGGCGGATCCGGCGGAACGGGCGCTCGGGTGGGACGAAACGGGGGTTTCCGGCGGTCCCGTTCTTTACAAATCGCGCCGCTGGCCCTAAACTTGAACTCTTGCTGGACACCCACGAGACGATACGGATAGATACGAGGCAGCGGAGGAGCGCCAGCTACACATGTCGAAGTCCCTGACGGAGGAAAAGCGACGGGAGATCGTCGAGAAGTTCGGCGAGCACGAGAACGACCACGGGTCCGCGGCCGTCCAGGTCGCCATCCTCACCGAGCGCATCCAGCAGCTCACCGACCACTTCCAGGACCATCCCCAGGACCATCACAGCCGCCGCGGCCTGCTGACCATGGTGGGCAAGCGCCGGCGCCTGCTGAGCTACCTCGAGGACACGGACGTGGAGGAGTACCGGGAAGTGGTGGACGAGCTGGGCCTTCGCCACTGAGCCGGGTCCCCGCCTTCGCCGGGCCGTCGGGCGCCGTGGGCGCCGGGCGACCGTTCGGCTGACGACGACAGGACGCATGCGCCGCGTCGTGGAGAGGGCCCTCCTCCCGAGGGCCGTCCGCGAGCGCGGTCGACCGAGACCGCAGTCACCCATCCCATCCAGATGAACAGGACAGATACATCATGAGTCACCGCATCGAGCGCGAGTTCGCGGGCCGGAAGCTGGTCATGGAGACGGGCCGCATGGCCCGCCAGTCCGACGGAGCCGTCTACGTACAGCACGGGGAGACCGCCGTCCTGGTGACGGCCGTGGCGGAGCGGAAGCGCTCCGACCTGCCGTTCTTCCCCCTGACGGTGGAGTACCGGGAGAAGGCGTACGCCGCGGGCAAGTTCCCCGGCGGCTTCATCAAGCGGGAGGGCAAGCCCGGGGACAAGGAGACCGTCTCCGCCCGCCAGATCGACCGCCCGCTCCGCCCCCTCTTCCCCGACGACTACCAGAACGAGACCCAGATCGCCTGCTTCATCATCTCGGCCGACCAGGAGAACGACGCCGACGTGCTGGGGCTGCTGGGGGCGTCCACGGCGCTCAGCCTGTCGCCGATCCCCTGGGACGGCCCCATCGCCGGCGTCCGGATCGGGCGGGTGGACGGGGAGTGGGTGATCAACCCGACCTTCAGCCAGCTGGAGTATTCGGAGACGGACATCGTGGTGGCCGGCTCCGAGGACTCCATCGTCATGGTGGAGGGAGCCGCCGTCGAGATCTCGGAGGACCAGTTCGTGGAGGCCCTGGAGGTCGCCCACGAGGCCATCCGCGAGCTGCTCTCCCTCCAGCGGGAGCTGGTGGAGATGGCCGGCGGCACGCCGGAGCCCTTCGAGTACGAGACGCCCGAGAAGCCGGAGGGGCTGGACGAGGCGGTGGCCGAGCGGGCCACCGACCGGGTCGAGGAGGCGATGAACCTCCCGAACAAGGACGAGCGGAACCAGGCCCTGTCCGCCCTGCGGGACGACCTCGTGGACGAGCTGTCCGACCAGTTTCCGGATCACGGCGACCAGGTCGAGGAGGCGGTGCGCGACCTGGAGAAGGAGACGATGCGGCGCCAGATCCTGGAGCGGGGCGAGCGCATCGACGGCCGCGGGCTGGACGACGTCCGCCCCATCAGCTGTGACGTCGGGATCCTGCCCCGGGCGCACGG
>CAZSKS010000016.1:0-25881 GCA_964607465.1 uncultured Gemmatimonadota bacterium
TCGTGTGAAACGTCGCAGCGGAGGATCCGCCCCGGCGTCACGACCAGGTCCAGGGGCACGTCGTGGCCTGTCACCGGGATCGTCCCGACCTCCAGGACCTGGATTCATGGGCGGTCGTGGCCACCGGCGTGTCGGCGTCCACCAGCCCGGCCTCCAGCCGGTCGGGATCGAGCAGGAAGAAGGGGTCGTCGTCGGCCAGCTCCGGCACGGCCATGTAGACCCGCTTCCCGTCCTCCAGCGCCCTCTGCCGGACGGGCCACTGGGGAGAGTCGGGGTTGGCCTTCACCGTGTCGGCGGCGCGCCAGGCGTCGGTCTCCCGCAGCCGGTCGGCCGCCGCTTCGGCGCCCCGGAAATTGGGGATGCGACCCCGGGCGCCCGGGAAGCGGTCCACGTCCGCCTCCTCCAGGCGGGTCCACACCCGTTCGCGGAGCTTCGCCTTGCGTCGCCGGACCTCCGGGTCGCCCCCGGCGTCCTGGTCGTGCCGCATGCCGGCGAAGCTCCCGGGCGAGCCGCGGCGCCGCAAGCGGGGATGACGGCGACGGCTCGGGGTCGGACGACGACGGCGGCGCGCGGTCGGACGAGGGTGGCCCGTGCGCGGTCGGGGGCACGGTTGTTCGAGGCCGCCGGTCGCCTATCTTCTCGCCTCCGCGGCGCCCCCGGGCGCGATCGGCGGCTTCTCCCATCGGCGAGGCGACTCCTTGGCCCGACCATTCTCCAGCCGTGCGACGGCCCCCGGCCGAACGCCTGCCGCGCTCGCGAGCCACGGCGTCCCGACAGGGGCCCCGGGCCCGGGGGAGCGGCGGACGGGGACGGCGACCGTGGCGGCGGTGCTCCTGGCTGCGGTCGCCTGCGGCCCGGGGGCGGAGCCGGAGGAACGTACCTCCCGGCCGGGCGTCGTGGTCTCGGTGCCTCCCCAGGGCTGGTTCGTCCGGGAGCTGGCGGGGGACGAGGTGGAGACGACGGTCCTCGTCCCGCGGGGGGCGAGCCCCGCCCTCTACGAGCCCACCCTGCGACAGATGCGGGCATTGGACCGGGCGGGCGTCTTCCTCACCGTGGGCCATCCACGGTTTCCCTTCGAGCGGGCCTGGGGAGCCGAGCTGCTCCGGGGCCGGTCGCACCTCCGGGTGGTGAGCGCCGCCGAGGGCTGCGCGACGGTGCCGGAGGACCCCCACGTGTGGCTCTCCCCCGACTGTGCCGCCTCCATGACGCGGCGGCTGGCCGACGCCCTGGCCGGGATGCTCCCGGAGCTGGCCGATTCGATCCGGGTCCGGGAGGAGAGGGTCCTGAAGAGGATCGCCGAGCTGGACCGCGAGCTGGCCGGGATCCTCGGTCCCTACCGGGGCAGGAGCTTCCTCGTCTTCCATCCGGCCCTCGGCTACTTTGCCCGGGCGTACGGCCTGGAGCAGGTGGCCATCGAGCACCGCTCCGCCGAGCCGAATCCGATCGAGCTCAACTCCGTCCTGCGTCGCGCCCGGGAGAGGGGGATCCACACCGTGTTCGTCCAGCCCCAGTTCTCCCGCGAGGCGGCCGAGCTGGTGGCCCGCGAGCTGCCCGGCGGTCGGCTCGCCACGGTGGATCCCCTGTCCCCCGAATGGCCGGACGCCATGCGGGACGTGGCCGCCGGGCTGGCGGCGTCCTTCCGGCCGGACGGGGGGGGATGACCGGATGGCTTCCGACGACGCGACGCCCCCGGCGGTCGAGCTGCGGGACGTCTCCTTCGCCTTCGGACGCACACCGGTGCTGGAGGGGGTGGACCTGGTGGTGGAGAGCGGCGAGTTCCTCGGGGTCATCGGACCCAACGGGGGCGGGAAGACCACCCTGCTGCGGCTCCTCCTCGGCCTGCTGGAGCCGGCGGCCGGGGAGGTCAGGGTGCTGGGCCGCCGCCCTTCGGAGGCCCGGGGGCGGGTCGGCTACGTGCCCCAGCACGCCCGCTTCGCCGCCGACCTGCCGGTCCGGGTCCGCGACGTCGTCCTGATGGGGCGGCTGGGACCGGGGCTGCGGACGACCGGATGGTCCGAGGAGGACACGGCGGCGGCCGAACGGGCGATGGAGCGGATGGGGCTGCTGGAGCTGACCGAGCGCGCGGCCGGCCGGCTCTCCGGCGGCCAGGTTCAGCGCATGCTCATCGCCCGGGCCCTGGCCACCGAGCCGGAGCTGCTCCTCCTGGACGAGCCCACCTCCAGCGTCGACACCCGGATGGGACGGGACCTGTACGCGTCGCTGCAGGCGATGTCGGGGCGCGTCACGGTGATCCTCGTCTCGCACGACATCGGCGTGATCTCGCGGGAGGTGGACAGCGTGGCCTGCCTCAACCGGCGCCTCTTCTACCACGGCTCCGAGGGGATCAGCCCCGAGGCCCTGGAGGCGGCCTACGGCGGCTCGGTGGAGCTGATCACCCACGGCTCCGCCCACAGGATCCTGGACGAGCACGGGGAAGGGGGCTGAGGTGGAGGTCTTCACGTCGCCCTTCTTTCAGCGGGCCCTGGCGGCGGGCCTCCTGGCCGCGGTGGCCTGCGGGATCGCCGGCACCTACGTGGTGATCAAGGAGATGGCCTCCATCTCCGGCGGCCTCGCCCACGCCGCCTTTGGGGGGCTGGGGCTGGGCTACGCGCTGGGCTTCAGCCCCATGCTGGGGGCGGCCGGCTTCAGCCTCCTGTCGGGACTCGGCGTCGGGCTGGCACACCGGCGGCTCCACCAGGGGCTGGACACCCTCATCATGATGATGTGGTCGGTGGGCATGGCGCTGGGCATCCTCCTGGTGGCCGCCGTCCCGGGCTACGCGCCGGACCTGGCGTCCTTCCTGTTCGGGAACCTCCTCTTCGTGACCCCGACCTATGTGATGCTGGCCGGGGCCCTGGACCTGGTGCTCCTCCTGGCCGTCGTGCTCCTCCACCGCCAGCTGCAGGCGGTGGCCGTGGACGAGGAGTACGCCGAGGTGATGGGGCTGCCGGTGGACGGGCTCGTCCTGCTGCTCATGGGCCTGGTCTCCCTGGTCGTGGTGCTCCTGATCCGCGTGGTGGGGGTGCTGCTGGTGGTGGCGCTCCTCACGATCCCCGCGGCCGTGGCCCGTCACTGGGCGCGTACCCTGGGCCGGATGATGGTCCTGGCCACGGCCGTGGCGGCGGGCTCGGTGGTGGCCGGGCTCCTGCTGTCCGCCTTCCTGGGAGCGGAGGCCGGGCTGGACCTGCCCAGCGGACCCCTGGTGGTGCTGGTGGCCGGGGCGGCGTACGGCGCCTCCCTCTGGCTGCGCCGGTCGGGGGGCGGCGGAGGGGCGGCCGGCGCCGGCGGGGCGGCGGGCGCCGGGGCGTCGGCAGCGGGGGCGACCCTCCTGGCGACGGCGCTCCTCCTGCCCGCCGGCGCCGCGGCCCAGGAGCCGCCGGAGCCCGCGGACCGGCCCCGGGCCCGGGAGGCCGGCGTGATCGTCGGCCGCATGCCGCCGGGACCCCACAACGCCATCACCGACGTGGAGGGGGTCCAGGTGGGCCATCACACCCTGTGGCGGGGGAATTCGCTCCGCACGGGCGTGACGGCGATCCTGCCCCACGGGGGTGATCTCTTCCACCGGAAGGTCCCGGCCGCCGTGGCGGTGGGGAACGGCTTCGGAAAGCTGGTGGGCCTGAGCCAGGTGAACGAGCTGGGGGAGATCGAGACGCCCGTCCTCCTCACGGGGACCCTCAGCGTCTTCCGGGCGGCCGACGCCCTGGTGGACACCCTCCTGGCCGATTCCGCCCACCGGGAGGTGCGCTCCATCAATCCCGTGGTGGGAGAGACGAACGACGGGTGGCTCAGCGACATCCGGGCCCGACCGATCGACCCGGAGCACGTGCGGGCGGCCCTGCGGGACGCCGACGGCGGACCGGTGGAGGAGGGGAGCGTCGGGGCGGGCACCGGCACCACCGCCCTCGGCTGGAAGGGGGGCGTCGGCACCGCCTCCCGGCGCGTCCGGGGCGACGCCGCCGCCTGGACGGTGGGCGTCCTGGTGCAGACCAACTTCGGCGGGGAGCTCACGGTCGTCGGGGTTCCCGTGGGACGGGAGCTGGGCCGGGACGGCTACCGGGAGGGGACGTCGGGCTCCGCGTCCGCGGGGGGGCCGATCCGTGACTCGGCCCGGACGACGGCCGATCGATCCGGCGTTGCTGAGGCGCCCTCCGCGCGTGACCGGCGCGGCGGGGGGTCGGTGATGATCGTGGTGGCCACCGACGCTCCGCTGGCCCACAATGAGCTCCGGCGGCTGGCCGGACGAGCCTTCCTGGGCATCGCACGCAGCGGCTCCTGGATGTCCCACGGCTCGGGGGACTACGCCATCGCCTTCTCGACCCGGCCCCACGGCGACCCCGACCGGCGCCTTCACGACGGGGGCGCCCTGTCGTCCCTCTTCCGGGCGGTCGTCGAAGCCACCGAGGAGGCGGTGCTCAACAGCCTCTTCCGGGCCACGACGGTGACGGGGCAGCGGGGGAGGACGGCGGAAGCGCTCCCGGTGGAGCGCGTCCGGGAGATCCTCCGGGAGCACGGACGGCTGGGACCCGACGCCGGTGGAGCGCCCGGGGCGGGATCGGACGGCGGTTCGCGCGGCGACCGCGCGCCCGGGGCGGGACCGGACGGCGGCCGGTGAGGGGACGGCAGCTGGCGATGCGACGGCGCCCGGTGCGAGGCCCACGGATAGTGACGTCGAGGACACGACGGACGACGGAGGGAGAGACCGCATGCGGATCCTGATCGTCGGCGCCGGGGCGGTGGGCTTCCACCTGGCCCGGCGGCTCTCCGAGGAGGGGGAGGACGTCGTGGTCGTGGAGTCCGACCCGGATCGCTCCGCGTCGGTGGCCGACCAGCTGGACGTGATGGTCGTCACCGGCAACGGGGCCTCCATGCCCGTGCTCGAGAAGGCCGGGATCGAGGGCACCGATCTCCTGCTGGCGGTGACCAGCCGCGACGAGGTGAACCTGATCGCCTGCCTGGCCGCCTCCCAGCTCGACGTGGGCTTCCGGGTGGCCCGGATCTCCAACCCCGAGTACTACACCGAGGAGCACGCCCTCTCCCGGGAGCAGCTGGGTGTGGATCTGATGATCAACCCCGAGCGGGAATGCGCTTGGGAGACCTTCCAGCTGCTGAACAGCGAGGCCGCCACCGACCTGGCGAGGTTCGGCGACGGCCGGCTCCAGCTGGTGGGCCTCCGCGTCCTGGAGGGAGCGGCCGTGGCGGGGAAGTCCCTCCAGGAGCTGGACCGGGAGCTGAAGGACCGGCGCTACGTCACGGTGGCCATCGTCCGCGACGGCGAGACGACGATCCCCGGAGGGAGGGACCGCATCGAGGTGGGCGACCAGATCTACGTCCTGAGCCCCGCCGAGGAGATGGCTGCGATCCCGCCCCTGGCCGGCTACGAGGAGTTCAAGCTCCGGCGGGTGATGATCGCCGGCGGGAGCCGGGAGGCGGTCCACCTGGCCCGGCTCCTGGACGAGCACGACGTGGCGTGCACGATCCTGGACGCGGACCGGGACCGCTGCGCCGAGCTGGCGGAGGCGCTGCCCGAGGCGCTGGTCCTGCACGGGGACGCCACCGACCTGGAGCTGCTCGAGATGGAGGGGGTCGAGGGGATCGACGGCTTCGTAGCCTTCACCGGCCAGGACGAGACGAACATGCTCTCCTGCCTGCTGGCCAAGGACGCCGGCGCCCGCAAGGTGATCGGGCTCATCGACCGGGTCGAGTACGTCCCGCTGGTGTCGAGGGTGGGCGTCGACGCCGCTGTCTCGCCCCGCATGTCCACGGTGAACGCGATCCTCCGCTACGTCCGGAGGGGGAACGTCCGCAGCGTGGCCACCCTCAAGGGGATCGACGCCGAGGCCATGGAGATGGTGGTGGGGCCGGACGCCGCGGCGGTGGGCCACGAGCTCCGGGAGCTGGACGTTCCCGAGCACGGCCTCTTCGGCGCCATCATCCGGGGCGATCGGGTGATCACGCCGCGGGGGAGCGACGTCATCCGGGCCGGCGACCGGGTCATCGTCTTCGCCTTCCCGGACGCGGTGGACGAGTTCGAGCGCATGCTGGCGTGAGGATCCGTCACCTGGTCCACGTCGTGGGCATCCTTCTCATGGCGCTGGCCGTGGCGCTGGCCCTGGTCGGACTCCTGGCGCTGGCCCTGGGGGACGGCGACGCCTGGGCCTTCGGCGTGTCGGCGGTCGTCGGGGGCGGGGCGGGCTTCGCCGCCTGGCGGGGCACCGAGCTGACCCGGGACCTGAGCGTGCGGGAGGGCTACGCCGTGGTCTCGCTGGCCTGGCTGGCCATCGGGGCCGTCGGGGCGCTCCCCTTTCTGCTCACCGGGACGCTGTCGTCGCCCGTCTCCGCGCTCTTCGAGTCGGTGTCCGGCTTCACGACCACGGGCGCCACCGTCTTCGCCGAGATCGAGTCGCTTCCCCGCGGCGTCCTCTTCTGGCGCAGCCTGACACAGTGGATCGGGGGGATGGGCATCATCGTCCTCGGCGTGGCGGTGCTCCCCTTCCTGGGCATCGGCGGCATGCAGCTCTTCAAGGCCGAGGTGCCCGGTCCCACGCCGGAGCGGCTGCGGCCCCGGATCACGCAGACGGCGAAGCTCCTGTGGTACGTCTACGCCGGCCTGACCGCCGCCCAGGTGCTCCTCCTCCTGCTGGGCGGCCTCTCGCTCTTCGACGCCGTGACCCACGCCCTGACCACCCTCTCCACCGGCGGGTTCTCCCCGAAGAACGCCTCCATCGCCGCCTTCGATTCCCCGTACGTTCAGTACGTGATCATCGCCTTCATGTACCTGGCGGGGGTGAGCTTCACGCTCCACTACGCGGCCCTGAGCCGGGGGGCCCGTGCCTATCTCCGGAACCACGAGTGGCGGTTCTTCACCGCCCTGGTGGCGGGCTCGGCCGCCGTCCTGCTGGGAACGATCCTGGTCGGCGGGGACGCCGTGCCGGGAGAGCCCGCCGTCCGCGACGCCCTCTTCCAGGCCGTCGCCATCGCCACCACGACGGGCTACGTCACGGCGGACTACGAGACCTGGGCGCTGGGCGGCCAGATCCTGCTCCTGCTGCTCATGTTCGGGGGCGGCATGGCGGGCTCGACGGCCGGGGGCATGAAGACGGTGCGGGTGGAGACCCTGATCCGGCACGGCTTCACCGAGCTGCGGAAGGCCCTCCATCCCCGGGCGGTGATCCTCACTCGCCTGGGACGTACGACCCTGCGGGAGGACGTGCTGCTCCGGATCCTGGCCTTCGTGCTCCTCTACGTCGGCCTCTTCGCCGCCGGTGTGGTGGTGCTGGCCTTCCTGGGCCACGACCTGCCCACCGCCGTGGGGGCCGCGGCCGCCTCCATCGGCAACATCGGGCCGGGGCTGGGCGAGGTGGGAGCGGTGGACAACTACGGCGGGATGGGCGCCGTCACGCACCTGGTGCTGATCTTCCTCATGCTGGCCGGTCGGCTGGAGATCTTCACCGTGCTCCTGCTCTTTCACCCGGAGCTGTGGCGGCGGGGGCAGCGCGGCTGACGCCGGCGTCAGGCCCCGGCCAGCTCCTCCCGGGCTCGCCGGATGCGCTGGCGCACGTCGTCCCGGAGCCGGGCCACGTCGTCCTCGTCCAGCCCCTCGACCGGTATGGGGTCCAGGATGGCCAGCCGGGCGCGGGCCCGGCCGAAGACCAGCGAGCCCTTCTCGATGGCCTCCCGGGTGCCCTGGACGGCCATGGGGAGGATCGGCGTGCCCGTCTCCAGGGCCAGGCGGAACGCCCCGTTCCGGAAGGGCAGCATCTCCCCCGTCTTCGAGCGGGTGCCCTCGGGGAAGATGGTCACCGACGCCCCGCGCTCGACCCACGCCTTGAGAGCCTCGTAGGCCTCGGCCCGGCTCGCCTGGTCGCCCCGGCGGACCGGGATGTCGCCGGCCAGACGCATCATGATCCCCATCAGGGGGATCCGGAAGATGGCGACCTTGGAGACCCACTTCGTCTCCCAGGGGAGGCTCCCCAGGAGGACGACGTCGGCCAGCGACACGTGGTTGCAGACGGCGACGTAGGGGCCGCGTCGGTCCGCCGGCAGCCGGCCGGTGACGTCGAGGCTCCACAGGGGGTTGAGCCGCAGGGCCAGCGCGGCGCACAGGCGGAACGTGCGCCCGGCGTACCACCGCTGCCGGTCCCACCAGGCGGTGGCCAGCCAGGCCAGGAAGACGACCGGCGTCCAGACGACCACCAGGACGGCCCACAGGAGCCAGACCAGCGCGCTCACCAGCGCTCGGGGGACCTGGCTCACGGAATGCCCTCCCTGGCTTCGGCGGGATCCTGCCCGGGCGGCCGACGCCGGGTCGCCCGGGGGCGACGGCGCCTCCCGGGGAGGATCGCCGACCCGCCGTAGGATGGCCCCGCGTGGGATGAGCGGCAAACCGCGCCCGCGGCCCACCCCGCCCGGTTCGGTGGAACCGGGGGATCGAGCTCGCCTCGGGCGCCGTCCGTCGGCCGGACGCTGGACGGGCTCCGGAGGAGGGCGCATTTTGAGCGGCCGAATGCCCCGCCGGCGGGCGACCGCCGTCCGCGGGATGTGCGCGCCGGCCCCAGGCTCACCCACGCCCCGGAATCCATGAGCGACGTCGACCGAGGGAGCTTCCGACCGTCGGACCATCAGCCGGACCTCCCGATGGATCGCCTGATCGTGGAGGAGCCGCCGGGTGACGAGGCCCTCCCGGTGGACGTGCTCTTCGTGGGCGCCGGCCCGGCGGGGCTGGCCGGGGCCATTCAGCTGGCCCGCCTGGCCCGCGAGGACGGGGAGCTGGCCGACCTGGAGATCGGCGTGCTCGAGAAGGCGGAGTCGCTGGGGGAGCACTGTCTGTCGGGAGCTGTCGTGAAGCCCGGTCCCTTCCGGGAGCTCTTTCCCGAGGTGGCCGCGGAGGACCTCCCGTTCCGCCGACCCGTCCCCGGCGAGCGGGTCTATCTGCTGACCGAGGGCGGAAAGGTGCGCCTCCCCACGCCACCCACCATGCGCAACCGCGGCCACCACGTCGCCTCCATCTGCGAGATCGTCCGGTGGATGGGGGGGCGGGCCGAGGAGCTGGGCGTCAACCTGTTCACCGGCTTCCCCGCCGACGCGCTGCTGGTGGAGGGCGATCGGGTCCGGGGGGTCCGTACCACGCCGGCGGGCCTGGACCGGGACGGCGAGCCGGGCAGCGGCTACATGCCTCCCACCGACGTCGCCGCCCGGGTGACCGTCCTCGCCGAGGGCACCCGCGGCGCCCTCACGCAGGCGTGGCGGCGGTGGCAGGGGGTGGGATCCGAGAACCCCCAGATCTACGCCCTGGGCGTCAAGGAGCTGTGGGAGACGCCGAGCGTCCCGGAGGCGGTGATCCACACCATGGGGTGGCCGCTTCCCGACGACGCGTTCGGCGGCAGCTTCCTCTATCCCATGGCCGACGACCTCCTGGCCCTGGGGCTGGTCGTGGGCCTCGACTACCGCCAGCAGCGGCTGGACGTGCACCGGCTGCTGCAGCGGCTGAAGGGCCACCCGCTCGTGCGGCCCCACCTGGAGGGGGGCGAGATGGTGGAGTGGGGCGGCAAGACGATCCCGGAGGGGGGCTACGGCTCGCTGCCGGAGCGGCTGCACGGCGACGGCGTGCTGCTGGCGGGCGACGCCGCGGGGTTCGTGGACGTACCCTCCCTGAAGGGGATCCACTACGCCGTCCAGTCGGGGATCCTGGCGGGCCGTTCGATCTACGAGGCACTGAAGGCCGGCGACACCGACGAGGCCGGCCTGTCGACCTACGACCGGCGCGTCCGGGAGAGCTTCATCGTCGACGACCTGTATCGGACCCGGAACATGCGGCTCGGCTTCAAGGACGGGGGGCTGTGGGGCGGCGGCCTGAAGGCGGCGGTGATGACCGTCACCCGCGGGGCCTTCCCGGGAGGCACGATCCGGGTGGAGGAGGACGCCGAGGAGCCCCGGCGGGTGGAGGCCGAGCCCGCCTTCCGTCCCGACGGCCAGCTGACGTTCAGCAAGGAGGACGCGGTCTACCGGTCCGGGAACACCACCCGGGACGACATCCCCGGCCACCTGGTGGTGGGGGAGGAGATCCCGAGGGAGGTCGCGGACTTCTACGCCCACATGTGTCCGGCGGGCGTCTACGAGCGGAAGGGGGAGCGCCTGGTGGTCAACGCCCCCAACTGCATCGACTGCAAGGCCACCGACGTGCTGGGACCGCGCTGGACGCCCCGCGAGGGAGGCAGCGGACCCGGCTACCAGCGGATGTAGGGACGGCTTGCCGTCCGATGACCGGGGAGAGCCGATGAGCGGCGAGAGGGGAACGACGTGAGCGGGCGGGAGGCCTATCGGGCCCCCCACCGGGGCCGCCTGTTCCACGCCCTCTGGCCCTTCCTCAGCTACCTGGGCACGAACGTGATGGCCCTGTTCGGCTTCCTCCTCTTCTTCGTCCTCAACCGCACCACCGTCGTCGGCCGCCACCGCGTGCCGGACGAGCGGAACACGCTGTTGCTCTGCAACCACCAGTCGATGATCGACAGCTGGCTGGTGGGCCTCGCCGCCTTCTACCCGCAAACCTGGTGGAAGCCCCACCTGCTCCCCTGGAACCCGGCGGCGGAGGAGAACTTCTATTCGACCCCGCTGCTGCGGCTCCTGTCGGACCTGTGGCGGGTGATCCCGATCCGCGAGGGCCGGCGGGACATCAAGGCGCTGTACCGGATGACCCGGGCGCTGGAGGGGGGCGTGATGATCCTCTTCCCCGAGGGCACCCGGACCCGGGACGGGTCGGTGGGGGAGGGGAGGGCCGGCGCCGGCCTCGTGACGCTGGGCACCCGGCCCACCGTCATCCCGGTGGCCATCGACGGGATGCAGGACGTGCTTCCCATCGGGAGTTACGTCCCGCGGATCGGGCAGCAGATCCACGTCTACTTCGGTGAGCCGCTGGAGTACGACGACCTCAAGGACCTGCCGCGCTCCAAGGAGACCGCGCAGGAGCTGGTGGACCGGGGCGTCGAGAGGCTCCGGGAGCAGCTGGCCGAGATCCGCGAGGGGCGAGCCTCCGGGTAGTCGACGGGGCCTCGTCCCGTGTCTTCACCTCCCCCGGGTTCCTCACCTCCCCCGGGGGCCTCCCCTCCGGTGTGCCGCCGTGACAGTCCGCGTCGAAGAGGGGGCCTCCGCCCCCTCCGGACGGTGCAAGATTGACAGATCTCGCCCCTCCCGAGCCGGCACATCGGTTGCACCCTGCAGGGGGTGAAGACGTCGGACCCGGACCCTCCGCCGGGCGGCCGAGGCGGACCGTCGCATCGCCCCGCTCCGGGCCCCCGGAGGGGGAGGCCGGGCAGCCAGCGGACGAGTTGACCGAGAGGGTCTCACGCGACGAGACAAGGAGGGAACGATGCTTCCGACCATGCGCAGGACCAGCGACAGCACCGGGCTTCGCGACCTGTCGGACCTCCGGTACGAGATGGATCGCCTGTTCGAGGACGCGCTCGGCGGGCGGGGCCGGAGTGTCTCGGGACGGGCGCCGGCGACGAACCTCGTGGAGACCGACGCCGGCTACGAGGTGTCCCTCGAGCTGCCGGGCTTCGACCGCGACGACATCGAGGTCACGGTGGACCAGGGCGTGCTCACCGTCGCCGGTGCACGGACCGCGGAGCACGAGGACGAGGAGCGGACCTACCACCTGCGCGAGCGGTCCGTGGGCCGCTTCAGCCGGAGCTTCTCGCTGCCGTCCTCGGTGAGGGCCGAGAGCGTCTCCGCCACCTTCCGCAACGGCGTCGTGCGGGTCGAGCTCCCCAAGCAGGAGGAGGCCCGCACGCGGAAGATCGAGGTGGACGTCGGCTGAGGCGCCGCCTCGGACGTGCACGGCTCCGGTCCGCGCCGCGGGCCGGACGACGGGATCGGGGCCGGCCTGGTGTCGGCCCCTTTCCTGTTGCCGGGGCCCCGACGTGTCGACGAGGCCGGGCCGTGGCCGTCCGTCCGGAGCGTCTCCCGGGCGCCGGAGCCGGGGTCAGGCGTCCGGCTCGACCCCCTCGCCCCGGACGACGGGAGCGATCTCCTCCAGGGCCTCCTCCAGCACCTCCTTCTCGACGATCAGCGGAGGCGCGAAGCGGATCACCTGGCCGTGGGTCTCCTTGGCCAGGATGCCCCGCTCCTGGAGGGCCTCGCAGAAGGGACGCGCGGTGCCGGAGCTCTGCTCGATGACGACCCCGACCATCAGGCCCCGGCCCCGGACTTCCTCGACATGGGGGCTGTCGATGGCCTCCAGCTCGGCCATGAACCAGTCGCCCAGCTCCCGGGCCCGACGCGGCAGCTCCTCCTCCTGGACGACCCGGAGGGCCGCCTGTCCCACGGCGGCGCCGAGGGGATTGCCGCCGAAGGTCGAGCCGTGGTCGCCCGGCGTGAAGACCTGCATCACGTCGTCGTCGGCCAGGATGGCCGACACCGGATACACGCCGCCGCCCAGCGCCTTGCCCACGATGAGGACGTCTCCCCGGACCCCGTCCCAGTCACCGCAGAAGAGCTGGCCGGTCCGCCCGAGGCCGGTCTGGATCTCGTCGTTCAGCATCAGCACGTCGTGGCGCCGGCAGATGTCCGCGCAGCGGGCCAGGTAGCCGTCGGGGGGCACCACGACGCCGCCCTCCCCCTGGATCGGCTCGACGAGGAAGCCCACGGTGTTCTCCGTGATCGCCTCCTCCAGGGCCTCCGCGTCCCCGAAGGGGATCATGTCGAAGCCCGGGGTGAAGGGGCCGAAGCCGTGGCGGTACTGCGCCTCGGTGGAGAAGCCGACGATCGTGGTGGTCCGACCGTGGAAGTTGTTCTCGCAGGCGATGATCCGGGCCTCGTCCTCCTCCACTCCCTTGTGGAGGTAGCCCCACTTCCGGGCCGCCTTGATGGCCGTCTCGACGGCCTCGGCCCCGGTGTTCATCGGGAGCGCCCTGTCGTATCCGGTGGCCTGGCAGAGGTCGCGCAGGAACTCGCCCATCCGGTCGTTGTGGAAGGCGCGGGACGTCAGGGTGAGCCGACCGGCCTGCTCGTCCAGGGCCGAGAGGATCGCCGGATGCCGGTGCCCCTGGTTGAGGGCCGAGTAGGCGCTGAGCATGTCGAGGTACTTTCGGCCGTCCACGTCCCACACCCAGCAGCCCTGGCCCCGGTCCAGCACGACGGGGAGGGGGGCGTAGTTGGCGGCGCTCCATCGATCCACCTCGCGGATGTGATCCGCGGTGCTGCTGCTCACGCTCGTCTGCGACATCAGGCGGCTCCTGTTGGTCCGGTCGTGTTCGGGATGACGTTCGGTGGCGGGACACTAGGCGCGGGCGCCGGGGCGCCGCAACCGCCGCCCCGGGGCTGGACAGGGCGGGCCGGTCCCTCCAACTTCAACCGCAGCAGCCGGGGGACGCGGGCCGCGCCCCCCGAAGGCGTGGACTTCCACCGGGAGAGAGTTCCTTGGGTCCCACCCTCTACTACAGCCTCATCACGCTCCTGCTGATCGTGCTCATCGTCGGGATGGCCGTGGGCCTGGCGGTAGGGTGCCGGCTGCCGGAGGTCGACCGGGAATGATGCCCCGGGGAGGAGGGCAGTACGTTTCTGATTGCGTCACATAAAGTTGACAGGTTTGACCTCACCCGGTTTCTCGTAGCCGGCTCCCCTCGTGTGGACAGCGGCGGGCGTGTCGATTAGCTTACGCTCCCCATCGCGTGCGCTCCGCGTCCCGTGTTTCGGCACCGCGGCGCTCTTCTCTCATCAGCGGGATCGAGGGAGACGAATGACCAGGCATTTCTATGATGACGAAGGTCGCCGCTGGAAGGCATGGCAGGCGTCCCGCGACGTGTACTGGCCGGATCCGGAGGTGGAGGAGGCCGAGACGGAATACGAGGCCGTGATCTTCGTCTGCTTCTCCGATCCGCAACAGCCCCAGCGGCGCGTCCATCTCCCGGTGGGGCAGTTCGAGGACATGAGCCCCGAGGAGCTGAAGAGCGAGTTCGACTCGGCGACCCCCGAGCCGGCCGCCCGCTAGAGGAGGCCCCGCGGGGGTAGCAGGACGCGGTCCCGGGAGACGCCTCCCGGGGCCGCTTTCGTACGTTCAGGGACCCCGTCACCTCCGGGGCGAGCGGGGACGTGGTCGGGGTCGGGACCTGTCACGGATCTTGCACGGCAGGAGGACGGTTCCCCCCACCGTGAGGGTCGGGGGGAGCGGCAGGACAGATCCGGGGATCCGAGAAGGAGAAAGGCGCGTTCAGATGGCCGAGCAGATCGTCGCGAAGGGGCTGGAGGGGGTCGTCGCCTCCGACACGGAGCTCAGCTACATCGACGGGGAGCAGGGGGTCCTGCTCTACCGCGGCTACGACATCCATGACCTGGCCCGCGAGGCCTCCTTCCCGGAGGCGCTCCACCTCCTCTGGTACGACGAGCTGCCCGACGCCGACGAGCTCGCCGCGTTCGAGGAGCGGCTGGCGGAGCACCGGGCGCTGGACGACGACCTCCTGGAGATCCTCGGCAACGTCCCCGCCGACACGCCGGCCATGGGGGCGCTCCGGACGGCCGTCTCGGCCCAGGGCAACTTCGATCGCGGCGAGGACGACGACCTCTCGCCGGAGGCCAGCCGTGGCCGGGCGGTCCGGCTGGTGGCCAGCATCCCCACCATCATCGCCGCGTTCCACCGAATCCGCGGGGGCGAAGAGCCGGTGGTGCCGGATCCGTCGCTGGGTCACGCCGCCAACTTCCTCTACATGCTGAGGGGCGAGGCGCCGTCGGAGGTGGAGGCCCGGGCCCTGGACACCTCGCTCCTCCTGTACCTGGACCACGGGCTCAACGCCTCCACCTTCACCTGCCGTGTCATCGCCTCGACCCTGTCCGACCTCTATTCGGCCGTCACGGGCGGCATCGGAGCCCTGCGGGGCGCGCTGCACGGGGGCGCCAACGAGAAGGCGATGCGGATGTTGCTGGAGATCGGCGACGTCTCGAACGCCGAGCCGTGGGTGGACGACGCCCTCTCGGGGGGCAAGAAGATCATGGGCTTCGGACACCGGGTCTACCGGACCGAGGATCCCCGGGCCACCCACCTCCGGAGGATGTCCGAGGAGCTGAGCTCCTCGCTGGGGGAGCCCGAGTGGCACGAGATCGCCCGGAAGGTGGAGGCGACGATGCTCGACCGGAAGGGGATCAACTGCAACGTGGACTTCTACTGCGCCATCGTCTATTACACGCTGGGCATCCCCCTGGACCTCTACACGCCGCTCTTCGCCGCCGGGCGGGTGGGCGGGTGGACGGCCCACGTGATGGAGCAGCAGGCCGACAACCGCCTCATCCGGCCCCGCGCGGAGTACGTCGGCCGCAAGGGCCGGTCGTTCGTCCCCCTGGACGAGCGCTGACCCGGCGCCGGCCCGACGCTCCGGGCGGCGTCCTGCTGGCTTCGCCCCGCCGACGGACAGGATCGCGGCCGGCGGCGCGGCCGTAGGAGCCCCCCGCACCGCCAGGCGGGACCACCGAGCCACGAGACGAGGAGACGAGGAGGATCATGGCTTCGTACAGGTACGCCGAGGTCCCCGAAGGGGGCGAGCGCATCCGCGTGGAGGACGGCGAGCCGGTGGTTCCGGACCGGCCGATCATCCCGTTCGTCGAGGGCGACGGGATCGGGCCCGACATCTGGAGCGCCGCGGTTCGCGTCTTCGACGCCGCCGTGCGGGCCACCTACGACGGTGGCCGCGAGATCCGGTGGATGGAGGTCTACGCGGGGGAGAAGGGGAAGGAGGTGACCGGCGAGTGGCTGCCCGAGGAGACCCTGGAGGCCGCCCGGGAGTTCAGCGTGGCCATCAAGGGTCCCCTCACCACGCCGGTCGGGGGGGGCATCCGGTCGCTGAACGTGTCCATTCGCCAGGAGCTGGACCTGTACGCCTGCGTCCGGCCGTCCCGGTGGCTGCCGGGCACGCCCTCCCCGGTCCGGGAGCCCGAGAAGATGGACGTGGTCGTCTACCGCGAGAACACGGAGGACGTCTACGCCGGCATCGAGTGGCAGGGCGGGACGGACGACGCCGAGAAGGTGCGGCGCTTCCTGGTGGAGGAGATGGGCAGCGACATCCGGGAGGGTAGCGGTCTGGGGATCAAGCCCATCTCAGAGTTCGCCACCAAGCGGCTGGTGGCGATGGCCATCCGGGACGCCATCCGCGACGGTCGCGACTCGGTGACGCTGGTCCACAAGGGCAACATCATGAAGTTCACCGAGGGCGCCTTCCGGGAGTGGGGGTACGAGGTGGCCCGGGAGCGCTTCCCGGATCGCACGATCACGGAGGACGAGCTGTGGGAGGAGCACGACGGCGAGAAGCCGGTGGGGAAGGTGGTCATCAAGGACCGCATCGCGGACCAGATGTTCCAGCAGGTGCTCCTCCGTCCCGACGAGTACGACCACATCGCCCTGCCCAACCTCAACGGCGACTACCTCTCCGACGCCACCGCGGCGCAGGTGGGAGGGCTCGGCATGGCGCCGGGCGGCAACATCGGGGACGAGATCGCCTTCTTCGAGGCGACCCACGGCACGGCGCCCAAGTACGCCGGCATGGACAAGGTGAACCCCACCTCCCTGATCCTCTCCGGGGTGATGATGCTGAAGCACATGGGCTGGGCCGAGGCCGCCGCGGCCATCGAGGACGCCGTCGTGGCCACGATCCAGGAGAAAGTCGTCACCTACGACCTGGAGCGGCAGATGGAGGGCGCCACGAAGGTGGCGACGTCCGAGTACGCCACGCGCATCGTCGAGCACCTGGAGGCAGGAGGGTGATCGACCGGAGGCGGCGGACCGGCGGATGAGTCGGGGGGAGGAGAGGCGCACGATCGAGGTGGCGTCGGGCCCCCCGGGCGTCCTGGACGTCGAGGCCCTGGCGGTGTGCGTGGCCGCCGACGGGGAGCTCCGGGGTGCGGCCCGGGAGGCCGACGGATGGCTGGACGGGGCCCTGGCGCGGGCCCTCCGGCAGGGGGCCTTCCGGGGGAAGGACGACGAGGTGGCCTTCCTGCCGGTGGGGGACGAGACCCGACCCCACGTGGTGGCGGTGGGGCTGGGAGAGGACGGCGACCCGGGAGCGGAGGAGGTCCGCCGGGCCGCCGGCCGCGCCGTCCGGGAAGCGCGTCGGCGGCGCCTGGGGTCGCTGGCGCTCTCGCTGCCCGAGACGCCCTCGCCCGGCTCCGCCGACCGGGTCCAGGCGGCGGCCGAGGGCCTGGTCCTGGGCGACTGGAGCTTCGACGAGCTGCGGGGCGAGGAGGCCCGCCGGGAGCGTCCGGGGCCGCCGCCGCGGGCCGTCGTCCACGCCGTCGACCCGCCGCCGGACGCCGGGACGGCCGCCGACAGGGGCCGGCGCATCGCCGAGGCCCAGAACTTCGCCCGGGGCCTCGTGGCCCGGCCGGCCAACGTGGCGACCCCCTCCTTCCTGGCCGCCCGGGCCGAGGAGCTGGCGGAGGCATTCGGCCTGGAGGTCCAGTCCTGGGGGCCGGAGAAGCTCCGGCAGGAGGGGTTCGGGGCCCTGCTCGCGGTCGCCCGGGGCTCCCGGGAGGAGCCGCGCTTCCTCATCCTTCGGCACGAGGGCGCCGACGGGGCGCCCCACGTGCTGGTGGGGAAGGGCGTGACCTTCGACAGCGGGGGGATCTCCCTCAAGCCGGCGAAGGGGATGGAGGACATGAAGTACGACATGGCGGGAGCCGCCGCCGTGCTGGGGGCCCTCCGGGCGGCCGCCGACCTCGGGCTGGAGCGCCGGGTCGTGGGCCTGGTGCCGGCCACCGAGAACCTGCCCTCCGGCAGCGCCCTCAAGCCGGGCGACGTCATCCGCGGCGTGTCCGGCACCTCCATCGAGGTGGTGAACACCGACGCCGAGGGCCGCCTCATCCTGTCCGACGCGCTGGCCTGGGCCTCCCGCCTCCGGCCCCGGGCCGTGGTGGACCTGGCCACCCTCACCGGCTCCTGCGTCGTGGCGCTGGGTCACCACGCCATGGGCCTGATGAGCCCGGACGACGACCTGGCGCGGGCGCTGGAGGAGGCCGGCGAGCGGGCCGGTGAGCGGGCCTGGCGCCTTCCCCTGTGGGATCCCTACGGGGAGCAGCTGGAGTCCGAGATCGCCGACGTGAAGAACAGCGGAGGCCGGCCGGCCGGAGCGATCACCGCCGGCATGTTCCTCAAGACGTTCGTCGACGGCCCGCCCTGGGCGCACCTTGATATCGCCGGCACCGCGTGGGCCGAGGAGGAGGGTCCCTACCAGCCCGAGGGCGCCACGGGCGTCGGCGTTCGGCTCCTCGTGGAGTGGCTCCGACGCGCCGACTGACGGCGGCGATCCCGGCGCTGCTCCTCCTCGGGGCCCTGCCGGCCGGGGCCCAGGAGGAGGACGCCGGGCAGGACACGCTGCCGGCGGTGCCGAACCCGGACTCGCTGCTCGGGGCCGCCGCGGACACGGTCCCGGAGGACACCCTCCCCCCGGTCCATTTCCCTCGCTCGCTGGAGACCCCCGATGCGGCCACGGCGTCCGAGGTGCACGTGTGGACCCGGGAGGACTTCCTGGACGCCTCCGCCCTCACCCTGGAGGGGTTCCTCGCGGACCGGGCGCCGGGGGTCCTGCCCCTGAGGGCGGGATACCACTTCGGCCCGCACCACCTGGCGGACGGCCTGTGGGGGGCGGCCGGCGTGGACGTCGTCGTCGACGGCCGACGGCTCCCGCCCCTGGCCGCCGGCCAGGTGGACCTGTCGTCCGTCTCGCTGGCGGGCGTGGAGCGACTGCGGCTGGTCCGCCGGGCCGGCCGGACCGTCCTGGAGATCGCGACGACCCGTCACGAGGGCGGCGAGGCGTACTCCCGCATCTCGGCGGTCACGGGCCAGCCGTCCGCGGACGCGTTCCGCGGGCTCTTCGTCAACGGCGCGGGCCGTAGCTTCGCGGTCGGGGCGTCGCTGGACTACCTGAACGTGGGCGCCGGGGCCATGCCCGGGAACCGCCTCGACGCCGCGGCGCGGCTGAGCTGGATGCCGTGGGACACCAGCGGGGGGATCGAGCTGCGGTGGCGGAGCGAGAACGTGGAGCGGACCCTGGGGGGCGAGACGGAGGCGTTCGACCGCGGTGAGGTCCTGATCCACGCCCGGGGTCGGCCCATGGCCGGGCTGGAGCTGGAGGCCTGGGCCGGCCGCTCCGACCGGACGCCCCGGCCGGCCTTCCTGTCGCCCGATCCCGTCGCCGACGGGGACAGCTCGATCGCCGTCGACCACGCCAGCGCCCGGGTGACCGCCACCCCGGCCGCGGGGGTGGTTCGGGCCGGGGTCCGCGTCCAGGACGGGGAGGGCCTGCCCGACCTTGCAGGCGAGGTCCGGGCCGGGTTCCCGGTCGGCGACCTGACCCTGGAGGCGGGCGGGGAGGCGGCCTCGTGGGACGGATTCTCGACCTCCGAGGCCTCGGCCGCCGTCGCCTGGCGGCCGTCCTGGCTGGCATGGATCACCGTCCGCGGGGAGGCGGCCACCGGCACCCGGGCGGCGGCCCGACCCGGCCGGCCCGTGAGCGATTCCCTCCGCTTCGGCTTCGACGCGCTGACCGGCGGTATCGAGGTGGAGGTGGGGCCCGTCCGACTCGCCGAGCGGGTGACCCGGCAGACGGCCGACAGCCGTCCCCCCTTCGGCGGCTCGTTCGACGACGCGGCGAGCGTCGGGCCCCGGGCCGACGTCACGGGCTGGGAGACCCGGTTCACCGTCCCGCCGCTTCCGATCTCGATCTTCCGGGACCGTGTGGCCCTGCAGGGCTTCTGGCGACGATCGACCTGGGAAGGACCCGCGCCCCTCTACCTCCCGGCGGATCTCCTCCGGGGACGGATCGTCGCCCACGACCGGTTCTACGGCGGCAATCTGGAGATCCGGGCGTCCGGCGGGCTCGCCCATCGGAGCCCGATGCGCTCGGTGTCCGCCCCCACGGGGGAGACGCCGCTCCTGCCGGCCGAGACGGCCTTCCTGGCGGAGTTCATGCTGCGGATCGACACCTTCCGGTTCTGGATCCGCAACGACAACACCCGGACCGTGGAGCAGCGGGACTTTCCGGGCTTCGAATTCCCGCCGAGCCGCCTGACGTTCGGCATCCGGTGGGAGTTCTTCAATTGACGGCGGGGCGGTCGGGATGCACCCCGCGACGACGGGGTCGCGCCTCCCCCGCGGTCGATTGACGGCCGGTCGCGCCGCCGCCTATGCTTAGCCGTCTGACGATGCTGCGCAGCATGACGGGATTCGGAGCGGCGACGACGGACACCGGCGAGGCCTCGGTGCACGTGGAGGTGCGCTCGGTCAACTCCCGCCACCTGGGCGTCCGCTTCAGTCTTCCGCGGGGAGGCGAGGATTGGGAGCCGGAGCTGCGCGGACGGGTGGGCGATCGGGTGGAGCGCGGCCGGGTCGACGTCTCGGTGGAGGTGGAGATGGCCGGGGAGGCCGGCGGCGGCCTGGAGCTGGACGAGGACCGCGTTGAGGCCACCTTGAAGGCGTTCCGCAGGCTGCGGGACGAATACGCGCTCCCGGGCCAGGTCGACCTGCCGCTGCTGGTCCGGGCCGGCGGGCTCCTCCGGGAGGCACGGACGTCGGCGGCCGAGGTCGTGGAGGTGGACGCCGTCGCCGGCGCGCTGGACGAAGCCCTGGACGAGCTGGTGGAGATGCGGGAGAGGGAGGGGGAGCGGCTCGCCGAGGACCTCCGCCGGCGGGTGAGCTCGATGCGGGAGGGCCTGGAACGGGTGGAGGAGCTGGCCCCCCGGCGGCTGGAGCGGGAGCGCCGCCGGCTCCGGGAGGCGGCGGCGGAGCTGGCCGGCGAGGTCGAGGCCGACGACGAGGCGGTGGCCCGGGAGATCGCCCTCCTGGCGGACAAGTGGGACGTGGGGGAGGAGACCGTGCGGGCGCGCTCCCACCTGGACGCCTTCGACGAGCTGCTGGAGGCGCCGGCCGGCGAGCCGGTGGGGAAGCGCCTCAAGTTCCTGGTCCAGGAGCTCCACCGGGAGATCAACACCACCGGGGCCAAGGCCAACGACGCCGACATCTCGCGCCAGGTCGTGGAGATGAAGAACGACCTCGAATCGGTGCGCGAGCAGGTGGAGAACGTGGAATGACGGGAGAGGCGCCCGGGACGCGCGACCTCCGGGACGGGACCTTTCCCGTGGTGCTCGCCGGACCGTCCGGCAGCGGCAAGACCACGGTCGGTCGGGCCCTGGAGCGGCTGGACGAGGTGCGGTTCTCCGTGTCCGCCACGACGCGTCCTCCCCGTCCCGAGGAAGAGGACGGCGTGGACTACCGCTTCCTGTCGCGCCGGGCCTTCGAGGATCTCCGGGACCGGGACGAGCTGCTGGAATGGGCCCGGGTGCACGGGGAGCTGTACGGCACCCCGCGCTCGAACCTGGTCGAGGCCCGACGGCAGGGGACGCACCTCCTGCTGGACATCGACGTCCAGGGGGCGCGGTCCGTGCGCGAGCGCGTGCCGGAGACGGTGTCGGTGTTCCTGCTGCCCCCGGACGGTCGCAGGATCGTGCGGCGGCTGCTGGGGCGGGGAACCGAGGACGAGGAGCAGCTCCGGCGGCGCCTGGCGGCGGCGGAGCTGGAGCTGAAGGCGGCCGAGGAGTTCGACTACGTGGTCGTCAACGACGACCTCCAGCGGGCGGTGGACACGGTGGAGGAGATCATACGGTCCGAGGAGCGGCGGACCGTTCGGATGGCCGCGAGCGTACAAGATACGGCGTCCGACCTGGCGGAGGAGATCCGCCGGGCGGTGGAGGATCAGCTGGGCGCGACGGCGGCGGGGGGCAGGGAATGAAGCCGTCGCCCGGCACGGGTCCGAGAACGACGACATCCCATACATCTACATCGAGAGGTGGAGCATGAAGGTCTTCGTCCCCGACGAGCTGGCCGAAGCGGCCGGCGACAAGTACCTGGGTGTCCTGGTGGCCGCCAAGTACGCCCGTGAGCTGAACGCCCTGCCGCTGGACACCTCGCCCTACGGCGCGAGAAAGCTGTCCACGGTGGCCCTGGAAGCCCTGGTCTCCGGCGACCTGGACTTCCGCCTGGTGGAGCGGGGCGCGACGAGGTCGGAGGGCGGCGCGTGAGCTCCGGCTGACACGGTGCGGCCCTTCGACGACCGCCGGATCCTCCTGGTGGTCTCCGGCGGCATCGCCGCCTACAAGAGCGCCCATCTGGCGCGGCTCCTGCTGCGGGCGGGGGCCGCCGTGGACGTGGTGCTCACCGGGTCGGCCGAGCGATTCGTGGGCTCCGCCACCTTCGAGGGGCTCACGGGCCGGCCCGTCCACACCGACCTCTGGGAGCGCCCCATGGCCCACCTGGACCTGGGACGCGACGCCGACGCCGCCGTGGTGGCGCCGGCCACCGCCGACCTCCTGGCCCGGATGGCGTGGGGACGGGCGGACGACCTGGCGGCCACGACCCTGCTGGCCTTCGACGGGCCGGTGCTGGCGTGCCCCGCGATGAACACGCGGATGTGGCGCCATCCGGCCACCCGCCGCAACGTGACCCGCCTCCGGGAGGACGGCGTGAGGATTGTCGGCCCGGACCGCGGCGAGCTGGCGGAGGGGGAGGTGGGCCCCGGCCGGATGTCCGAGCCTGCGGCCATCCGTTCCGAGGTGGGGCGGGTGCTGGAGCGCCGCAGGGCGTCGTCCCTGGACGGCCGGCGGGTCGTCGTCACGGCGGGTCCCACCCGGGCGCCCCTGGATCCGGTCCGCTTCCTGTCCAACGGCTCGACCGGCCGGATGGGATACGCGCTGGCCGAATCGTCGTGGCGGCGCGGCGCCGAGACGGTACTGATCACCGGCCCGGGCCGGGCGTCGCTGCCGTACGGCCCCAGGGTGGTGGCGGTGGAGCGCACGGAGGAGATGCTGGAGGCGCTGCGGCGGGAGCTGGAGGGCGCGGACGTGCTCCTGATGGCGGCGGCCGTGGCGGACTTCCACCCGGAGAGCGAGAGCCGGGAGAAGATCGTGAAGTCGGAGGACGGCCTCGAGCTGGCGCTGCGGCGGGGGCCGGACCTCCTGTCGGAGACCGCGGAGGCGCGCCGGGAGGGCGGCATCTTTACGCTGGGGTTCGCCCTGGAGTCGGGCGACGGGCGAGCCCGGGCCCGTCGAAAGCTGGAGGAGAAGGGGATGGACCTGGTCGCCCTCAACGAGGCGGGCCGGCCGGAGGTCGGACCCGGCGCGGAGGACAACCAGGTCACGCTCCTGGGCGCCGGGGGCGACGAGGAGGAGCTGCCCCTGCTGACGAAGGTCGAGACGGCCGATCGCATCCTGGATCGCATCGAGGAGCAGCTGGACGGGTGACGTGACGGACGTATCCGAGCTCTTCCGCCGGTACCTGCAGACCCGGATCTCCCTGGGGGAGCCCGAGGCGGTGCTGCCGCAGCTGGAGCGGACCCGGGCCCGCCGGCTGGCGCGCCGGGCGGCCCTGTCGGGGCTGTCGGGCCTGTCGGAATCGTCGGCGGGGGCGAACGAGTCGGACGCGTCCGGGGCGAGCGGGCCGGAGGAGCGGGCCGCCGCCAGGACGGCCGCACCGCGGGGACCGGACGCAGGGGACGGAGATCGAACCGGCTCGACCGCCCCGGCCGACGGCTCGAACGACGGCGGGTCGACCGGTTCGGGCGACGATGCGTCGCCGCTACCCGACCCGCCCGGTCCCGCCGCCTCCGGCGAGCCGGACCTGTCGGCGGAGGAGATCGACCGGCTGGGCCGCGAGGCCACCGCCGACGAGATCGGCGAGCTGGCGGACCTGGCCACCCTCCGCGCGGTGGCCGAGCGCTGCACCCGCTGCCCCCTGCACGAGGAGCGCCAGCAGGTGGTCTTCGGCGAGGGGAGCGCCGACGCCGACCTGGTCTGTGTCGGGGAGGCGCCGGGCGCCCGGGAGGACGAGACCGGCCGGCCGTTCGTCGGCCCGGCCGGCAAGCTGCTGGACCGGCTCCTCCTCTCGGTCGGGTTCCATCGGGAGGAGGTCTACATCTGCAACGTCCTGAAGAGCCGCCCTCCCGGGAACCGGGATCCGCGGGACGAGGAGATCGAGGCCTGCTCGCCCTTCCTGCTCCGGCAGCTGGACCTGCTGGACCCGAAGGTGATCGTGGCCTTCGGCGCCTTCGCCGCCCGCACCCTGACCGGCACCACCGATTCGCTGGGGTCGCTCCGCGAGCGGGTCCACGCCTTCCAGGGCTATCCGCTCGTGGCCACCTATCACCCGGCGGCCCTGCTCCGGAACCGGAGCTGGACGCGCCCCACGTGGGACGACCTCCAGCAGGCGCGGCGCATCGTGGACGGCGAGACGGTGACCGGGGCGGCCGAGCAGCTGGGGCTGGTCTAGGGATGCTCCGATGACGGACGGCGGCGCGGCGGCCCGGGCTCCACGCGGAGAGGCGGATCCCTTCCAAGAGCGGCAGGCGCCGTGGTCCGAGGAGGCGGAGATCTCCGTCCTCGGAGCCATGCTCATCGACGGGGACGCCGTGGCCCAGGCGGTGGAGCTGGTGGACGACACCCACTTCTACCGCGAGGCCAACCGGCGGATCTTCCGCGCCATGTCCCGCCTCTACGGCCGGGGGGAGGTCATCGACGTGGTGACCCTCTCCGACGAGCTGAAGTCGGGCGGGGAGCTGGACGCGGCCGGCGGGATGTCCTACCTGGCCCAGCTGGTGGACGCGGTGCCCACGGCGGCCAACGTCGAATACCACTGCGGCATCCTCAAGGACAAGGCCACGCTCCGCCGTCTCATCGAGTCGGCCACCGACATCATCCAGGACGCCTACTCGGCCACCGGCGGCGAGGTGGAGGAGACGCTGGACCGCGCCGAGCAGCGCATCTTCCAGATCGCCCAGTCGGCGCAGCGCCAGGGCTTCGTCTGGATCAAGGAGATCCTCTGGCCGGCCATGGAGCGGATCGACCAGCTCCAGCACAGCCCCGACTCGGTCACGGGGGTCCCCAGCGGCTACCCCGACCTGGACGAGATGACCGCCGGCTTCCAGCCGTCCAACCTCGTCGTGGTGGCCGGCCGTCCATCCATGGGCAAGACGGCGCTGGCCCTGAACTTCGCCCAGCATGCCGCCATCGAGATCGAGATTCCGGTGGCGGTCTTCTCCCTGGAGATGTCCAAGGAGGCGCTGGTCCAGCGCCTCCTGTGCGCCGAAGGCCGGGTGGATTCGGGGCGGCTGCGACGGGGCCGGCTGCAGGACGACGAGTTCGCCCGGCTGGCGACGGCCGCGGGCCACCTGAACACCGCCCCCATCTGGATCGACGACACCCCGGCCATCTCCGCTCTGGAGCTGCGGGCGAAGGCCCGGCGCCTGAAGGCGGAGGTCGACCTGGGGATGCTCATCGTGGACTACCTGCAGCTCATGAGCGGGCCCCGCAACGTCGAGAACCGCCAGCAGGAGATCAGCCAGATCAGCCGCTCGCTGAAGGCGGTGGCCATGGAGCTGGACATCCCCGTCGTGGCGCTCTCCCAGCTGTCCCGGGCGCCCGAGCAGCGGACCGAGCACCGGCCGGTGCTGGCGGACCTCCGGGAGTCCGGAGCCATCGAGCAGGACGCCGACCTGGTGCTCTTCGTCTACCGGGAGGAGGTCTACCAGGGCCCGGAGGACGCGCAGGGCAACAACATCGAGGGCGAGTCCGAGCTCATCGTGGGCAAGCAGCGGAACGGCCCCACGGGCACGGTGGACCTCTTCTTCCACAAGGAATACACCCTCTTCGAGTCCGTCTCCCGCCGTCGGGAGGACGCGTGACGCCGCGGCGTGCCGGCGGCCGGCGTCGGGGCTGAGGCCGGGGCCCCGATGGCGAAGGCGAAGACCCGGTTCTTCTGCACCTCGTGCGGCTCGGAGACCCTGAAGTGGGAGGGGCGCTGTCCCGCCTGCGGGGAGTGGAACAGCCTGGCCGAGGCCCCGGCGGAGGAGGGCTCCGGGGTCG
>CAZSKS010000016.1:25981-44200 GCA_964607465.1 uncultured Gemmatimonadota bacterium
GCCGCCCAGGTCCGGCTCCGAGCGGACCGCATCGGCGGCGCGGCCCCCGACGTTCCCTTCCTGGCGGAGACCGACGTCGAGGCGGTGGTCCGCCAGGCACGGGACCGGGAGCTGGATCTCCTGTGCGTGGACTCGGTGCAGACGCTGCACGCCTCCCGGCTCGACGGCTCGCCGGGGGGCGTGGCCCAGGTGAAGGAGTGCGCCGCCCACCTGCAGGCCTACGCCAAGGACGCGGGAGCGGCCACGTTCCTGGTGGGCCACGTGACGAAGCAGGGGGGGCTGGCCGGCCCGAAGACGCTGGAGCACGCCGTGGACGCCGTCCTCCGCTTCGAGGGCGAGCGGACCCTGGAGCACCGCATCCTCCGGGCGGTGAAGAACCGGTTCGGCGGCGTCGACGAGATGGCGGTCTTCCGCATGACCTCCGCGGGCCTGGACCCGGTGGCCCATCCCTCGGAGATCTTCCTGGCCGAGCGCCCCGAGGACGTGAGCGGCTCGGCCGTGGCCGTCCCCCTGCAGGGCTCACGCCCGCTGCTGGCCGAGGTCCAGGCGCTGACCGCGCCGAGCCGCTACGGCAGCCCCCAGCGTGTCGCCACCGGGATCCCGTCCCGGCGGCTGTCGCTCCTCCTGGCCGTGCTGGAGCGCCGGGCCGGGCTGGCGCTGGGTGACGCCGACGTCTTCGTGAACGTGGTGGGAGGGCTCCGGCTGGCGGACCCGGCGTGCGACCTGGCCGTCCTGGCGGCACTGATCTCCGCCGAGCTGGACCGTCCGGCCCCCTCCGACGTCGCCTTCATGGGGGAGGTCGGGCTGGGAGGCGAGGTCCGGGGGGTGGCCCAGGCGGACCGGAGGGTGCGGGAGGCGGGACGGAGCGGGATGTCGTCGGTGGCCCTGCCCGCGACGGCGGCCGGATCCGTCCAGGCGGAGGGCGTGGATCTCCGGGCGGTGGCGTCGGTGGGCGATCTCGTGCGGATGCTGGGCGAGGCTCCGTGAGCGCGGCGGCCGTGATCGTGGCCGGCGGCCGCGGTGTTCGCTTCGGCGAGGAGGGACCCCGCAAGCAGTTCCGGGAGCTGGCCGGCGTTCCGGTGGCGGCCCGGGCCTGTCGGCCCTTCCTCGACGTAGCCGAGGTGGAGACCGTGGTGCTGGTGGTGCCCCCCGACGTCGCCGCCGAGCCGCCCGGATGGGTACGCCGGCTGGAGGTGACGGTGACGGCGGGCGGCGCCGAGCGCCGGGAATCGGTGGCCCGTGGGCTGGCGGAGCTCCCCGGAAGCGTCGGGACGGTGCTGGTCCACGACGGCGTGCGACCCCTGGTCACGGTCGACCTCGTGAGCCGGGTTCTATCGGCCGCCGCCGGGAGCGGGGCGATCCCCGTCCTGCCGCTGCGGGACACGGTGAAGGAGGTGCGGGAGGACGGGTGGGTCGTGCGCACCCTGGATCGGAGTCGCCTGCGCCGGGTCCAGACCCCCCAGGGATTCCCCCTGGAGGAGCTCCGGCGCGCCCACCGCGAGGCGCGAACGGACGTGCCGGCCACCGACGACGCGTCCCTGTGCGAGGCGGCGGGCCTGGAGGTACGAACGGTGGCCGGCGATCCCGAGAACCTGAAGGTGACGACCCCCGAGGACCTGGCCCGGGCGGCCTGGATCCTGGAGCGCCGGGCGGCGGCGACCCCATGACCGGGACCCGGAGCCCGCGCCGCGGAGGTCCGGATCCGGAGGCCCCGGTCGACGAGGCCGTCGCGGCGCTGCGGGGCGGCGGGCTCCTGGTCCACCCGACGGAGTCGGTCTACGGCATCGGGGGCGTCCCCCGGGCCCTGGACGACGAGATCGCCCGGCTGAAGGGCCGGGCGGTGGACCGGCCCCTCCTGCGGCTGGCCGGGAGCCGGGACGCACTCCGGCGCTCCCACCCTGGGCTGCAGTGGAGCCGGGACGCTCAGGCCCTGGCCGACGCGTTCTGGCCCGGGCCGCTGACCCTGGTGCTGGACGACGGCTCCGAATCGGGCCTGGGCGTCCGGGTGGAGGGCCATCCCCTGACGCGCCGGGTCCTCCGGGACCTGGGGGACACGATGAGCTCCACGAGCCTGAACCGGTCAGGCGAGGAGCCGGCGTCCACCGAGAAGGAGGTCCGGCGGGCGCTGGAGGCGATGCCGCCGGCCGAGGTGCCCGTGTTCCGGCTCACGGCGGGGACGCTGCCCGGCCCACCGCCCTCGACGGTCCTGTCGCTGCGGGGGGGACGGCCGCGTCTCCTGCGGGAGGGGGCCGTGCCGCGGGAGCGCATCGCCGATCGGCTGGGGCGGGAGCCGGCCCGTGGCTGAGGCTCGCGAAGTGGATCCGGGGAGGGTCCGACGCCTGCTCCTCGTGTGCACGGGCAACACCTGCCGGAGCCCGATGGCCGAGGCGGTGGTGCGGGCGGGGGCCGAGGTCCGGGGGATGGACGGGCTCGAGGTCCGGTCGGCCGGCACCATGGCCTCCGGCGGAGATCCGGCGTCCCGGGGAGCGGTCCAGGCGGCCCGGGAGGCGGGCCTCGACCTGTCGGGTCACGCCAGCTCGCGGGTCACGGCGGAGCTGGTGGAATGGGCGGATCTGGTGGTGTGCATGGCCCCGTCCCATCGGATGGACGTGGAGGACGTGGTGCCGGCGGCTCCCACCCTCCTGATGACCGACTTCCTGCCGGAGGACCATCCCCTGCGCGGTCGTCCGGTGTCGGACCCGGTGGGACGGGACCTGGGCGCCTACCGCGAGACCCTGGCGCTGCTGCGCCAGGCCGCGGACGGCCTCCTGGAGCGCCTCGAGGGCGGATGACGCTGGCGCGGACGCAGGAGAGCCGTCCGGACGCCGGCGGGCGACGGCTGTTCGTCCTCCTGGGCGACCCGGTGGAGCACAGCCTGTCGCCGGTCCTCCACGCCGCGGCGTTCGGCGAGCTCGGGATCCCGGCCGTGTACCGTCGCGTCCGGGCGGCCGCCGACGAGGTGGGGGCCCTCATGCGATCGGTGGCCGGCGCCGGGGGCGGGGGCAACGTCACCCTTCCGGCCAAGGAGGGGGCGGCCGCCGCGCTGGACGAGGCCACGGCGGCGGTGGAAGCCACGGGCGCGTGCAACTGCTTCTGGGGCGGACCGGCCGGCCTGTCGGGGGACAACACCGACGTGGAGGGCTTCCGGCGGGCCGTGGCGGGGCTGGTTCCCGGCGACGCGGGGGATGCGGGGCTGGCCGGCCGCCGCGTCCTCCTCCTGGGGGCAGGGGGGGGCGCCCGCGCCGTGCTTCATGCCTGCCGGGAGGAGGGGGTGGAGGCGGTGCACGTCCTCAACCGGACCGTGGCGAACGCCGAGGCGGCGGTCCGCGAGGTGGGAGGCGGGGATCGCCGCTTTTCGGTCCTCGAAGGTCGCGAGGGCCTCGACGCCCGCTACGACCTCGTGGTGAACGCCACGAGCCTGGGGCTGGACGCGGAGGACCCTCTCCCGATGGAGCTGGCGGACCTGGAGGTGGGCGCCGCCTTCGACCTGGTCTACGGGTCGGCCGGCACGGCCTGGACCCGCCACGCCCGCCGGCTGGGGATCCCGGCCCGCGACGGGCTGGAGATGCTGGTCCGTCAGGCGGCGGCCTCCCTCCGGCGCTGGCTCGGGGTGGAGCCCCCCGTGGAGGCGATGCGGCGGGCGGCCCGCTCCGGGGCCGATCGGGAGCCCGGGGGAGCGCCGTGACGTCCGGTGGCGGGACGTCGGGCGCGGCGACGGCGACGGGGCGCCGCCTCGGGCGGACGCTGCGGCGCCTCTTCGACCGCGCGTTCCCGCCGTGCTGTGTCCTCTGCTCGACGATCCTGGCGCCGCGCGATCCTCCGGTGTGCCGACCCTGCTGGCACCGTCTGCCGCGCATGGCCCGCCCCCGCTGTCCGCGCTGCGGCGCCACCCGCCTCCTCCGCCTCCCCGGGAGCGCCGGCTGTCCGGAATGCGTCGACTGGCCGCCGGAGCTGCCGCGGGCGGCGGCCCCGCACCGCATGGAGGGGGAGGCCGCACGGCTCGTGCGCGCGCTCAAGTTCGGGCGCTGGTGGGCCCTGGGGGAGCCCATGGGCCGGGCCATGGCGGCGGAGGCGCGGCGGATCGCGGGTACCGGGCCCGCCCTGCTGGTCCCCGTGCCCCTGGCGGCGGCCCGGCGGCGGGAGCGGGGCTTCAACCAGGCCGAGTTTCTGGCCGCCGGCCTGGCGGCGGCCACCGGGTGGCCCCGTCGGGACCTGCTCCGGCGACGTCCGGGCGGGCGGCGTCAGGCCCGGCTCGGCCGTCGGGCTCGGGCCCACAACGTCCGCGACCGGTTCGTGGCGGAGGGGCCCGCGCCCGACGGGCTGCCGATCGTGGTGGTGGACGACGTCCTCACGACGGGAGCCACCGCCGCGGCCTGCTGCGGAGCCCTGTCGGCCGCCGGGGGAGCGGTGGCGGGGGCGGTGGCTTTTGCCCATGCTTTAGACGCCGTGGAGCCGTACACCGAGAATCCGCCAGCCCAACAGAGAACGAGGTAGAGACATGTCCGTTCGCGTCGCCATCAACGGCTTCGGCCGCATCGGCCGCAACATCCTCCGGGCGGCCTGCAGGAGCGACGACCACGACCTGGAGTTCGTGGCCGTCAACGACCTCACGGATCCGGAGACCCTGGCCCACCTCTTCCGCTACGATTCCGTCCACGGACGCTTCGAGGGGGAGGTGGTGACGGAGGACGACGGCCTGCGGGTCGACGGGGACCCGATCCGCGTCCTGCAGGAGCCGGAGCCGGGCGAGCTGCCCTGGGAGGAGCTGGGCGTCGAGGTGGTGCTGGAGGCCACCGGACGGTTCCGGGAGCGTGCCCAGGCCGCGCAGCACCTGGACGCCGGGGCCCGCAAGGTCGTCATCACGGCGCCCGCCACGGGACCCGACGTGACGGTGGTGCTCGGGGTCAACGAGGAGCGCTACGACCCGGAGGCCCACGACATCGTCTCCAACGCCAGCTGCACCACCAACTGCGTGGCCCCCGTCGTGAAGGTGCTGCTGGAGGAGTTCGGGTTCGAGCAGGGGCTCATGAACACGGTCCACAGCTACACCACCAGCCAGCGGATCCTGGACCTGCCGCACTCCGACCTCCGACGCGCCCGGGCGGCCGCCATGTCCATCATTCCCACCACCACGGGGGCGGCACGGGCCACCTCGCTGGTGCTCCCGGAGGTGGAGGGCAAGCTGGACGGCATGGCGATGCGGGTGCCGACCCCGGACGTCTCCATCGTGGACCTGGTGGCCACCCTGGAGACGGACGTCACCCTGGAGGAGCTCAACGACGCCTTCCGACGGCGGGCCGAGGGCGACCTGTCGGGGATCCTCGCCTACAGCGAGGAGCCGCTGGTGTCGGTGGACTACACGGGCCATCCGGCCAGCTCCATCGTCGACGCCGCGTCGAACGCACGCCAGGGCGACCGCATGGTGCGCGTCGTCTCCTGGTACGACAACGAGTGGGGCTACTCCAACCGCTGCCTCGAACTGGCCGACTACGTGGGACGTCGCCTTCCCGCGGCGGCCGGCGCCTGAAGCGGCGCGTGATCGCGTCCCACCCGTGGTCGCCGGCGTCGCGAGCCCCGGCGGCCACCCGGGATCCGGGAGCGACCCTGCATCCGGGGGCCTCCACGCCGTGAAACGTCGCCTCCGTCATCTCACGGCCCGGGAGCTCCGCGGCCGACGGGCCCTCGTCCGCGTCGACTACAACGTGCCCCTGGGAGACGACGGCGAGGTCGCCGACACGATGCGCATCACGGCGACGTTTCCCACGCTGGAGTACCTGCTGGAGCGGGGGGCGCGGCCGGTGCTCCTCTCGCATCTGGGCCGCCCGGGTGGGGAAGCGCGCCCCGACCTGTCGCTGGCGCCGGTGGCCCGGACCCTGGAACGAGGGCTGGGCCGGCCGGTGCGGCTCCTCTCGGCTCCCGACAGCGAGGAGGCGGCGCGAGCGACCCGGGACGTGGACGCCGGGACGGTGCTCCTGGCCGAGAACGTCCGCTTCCTGGAAGGGGAGACATCGAACGATCCGGAGGTGGCCCGGGGGCTGGCCCGGCTGGGCGACCTGTTCGTCAACGACGCCTTCGGCGCCTGTCATCGTTCGCACGCGTCGACGGTCGGGGTGGCGCGGCTGCTGAGGCCCGCCGTGGCCGGTCTCCTGGTGGAGGCCGAGATCGAGGCGCTGGGGAGGCTGCGGGGCGAGCCGGAGCGGCCGTACGTCGTGGCCTTCGGGGGAGCGAAGATCGCCGACAAGATCGGGCTCTTCCGCGGCATGCTGGAGCGGGCGGACCGGGTGCTGATCGGCGGAGCCATGGCCAACACCTTCCTGGCCGCCGAGGGCCGGGAGATGGGCCGGTCGCTGGTGGAGGCGGAGGCCGTGGACGACGCGGCCCGCCTGCTCGAGGAGGGCGGCGATCGGCTGGCGGTTCCGGACGACCTGGTGGTGGCGTCCGATCCCGAGGCCGGGGAGGACGCCAGGGTGGTCGCGGCCGACGCGGTGCCGCCCGACGCCATGGCCCTGGACATCGGCCCCGCCACCCGGGGGCGGTTTGCCGACACGGTGGCCGGGGCCGAGACCTTCTTCTGGAACGGGCCCATGGGATACTTCGAGCGGGAGGCGTTCGCCGGGGGGACGGAGGCCGTGGCACGGGCCGCGGCCCGCGCGGCCCGCCGGGGAGGGTTCACCGTGGTGGGGGGCGGCGACTCGGCCCGGGCGGTCCGGGAGGCCGGGGTGGCCGAGAGCCTCTCCCACGTCTCCACGGGCGGGGGGGCGGCGCTCCTCTACCTGGAGACCGGCACCCTGCCGGCCCTGGAGGCCCTGGAGGACGCGGAGGACGGGGAGGAAGAGGAGACGGGGACGGGAGGGGAGGCGTGATGGCGGAGGCGAGACGGCCGTTCTTCGGCGCGAACTGGAAGATGCACAAGGGGCCCGGCGCGGCCCGTGAGTTCGTGGAGGCGTTCCGGAAGGCCTATCCCCCGCGGGAGGACCGGACGGTCGTGTTCTTCCCGCCGTCGGTCAGCCTCCCGGCCTTCGTCGAGGCGGCGCGCGGTCGGCCCGACCTGGCGCCCGGCGTCCAGGACGTCCATCAGGAGCGGGAGGGGGCCCACACCGGGGCGATCGCCGCCTCCATGGCGGCCGACGCCGGCGCCGTCTGGGGGCTGGCCGGCCACTCCGAGCGGCGCCGGGAGTTCGGCGATCCGGACGAGCGCGTGGCCCGCAAGACGGTCCGGCTGCTCGAGGCGGGCCTCCATCCGATCCTCTGTGTCGGCGAGACGCTGGAGGAGCGGGAGGACGGCCGGCTGGAGGAGGTGCTCCGGCGGCAGGTCTCGGCCGTCCTCGGCGCGCTGGAGGAGCCGACGCGGCGGCACCTGGTGTACGCCTACGAGCCCGTATGGGCCATCGGCACGGGTCGCACCGCCGCGCCGGAAGACGCCTCGTCCGCGCACCGTGTCGTCCGGGATGCGGTGGCGGAGCACACGGACGAGGGGGTGGCCCGGGAGGCGATCGTCATCTACGGCGGAAGCGTCAAGCCGCACAACGCCGAGGAGCTGCTCGCGGCCGGGGACGTGGACGGAGCCCTGGTGGGGAGCGCCAGCCTGGACCCGTCCTCCTTCGCCCGGATCTGCCGCGCCGGCTGAGGGAGGCGTGGGTCGGGACGGTCGGTGGCCGGACCTTGCTGCCGTCGGCGTGCGGGCTGACGGGCCGTCGGCGTGGCGGCCGACGCGTTGACGGGGAACGCCGGGCGCGCCCAGCTTTATAAGGGTCGAGGCGCGGGCGGAAGCTCGCGCCGCTCGCATGTCCAGACCTCACGGAGACGAGACGACGCGATGTTCACGTTCCTGCTGATCCTGATGACCCTGCTGGCGGTCCTCCTGATCGTCATCATCCTTCTCCAGGCGGGGAAGGGCGGTGGGCTGGCGTCCACTTTCGGCGGGGCGTCCTCCTCCACGGATTCTTTCATGGGAAGCCGCCAGACGGCCACCCTGCTCACGAAGATGACGTGGGCCGGCGGGGGGCTGTTCCTGCTGCTGGGCCTGGTCCTCTCCGTGCTGTCGGCAGGCGGAGCCGGCGGGCCGAGCGAATCCATCCTCCAGGGGCAGTTCGGCGGCCAGGGGGGCGGTCAGCAGGGGGCCCCGACCTCCGTGCTGGAATCCGAGCGGTCCGGCGAGGGGACGCAGGGCTCGGAGCCCGGAGGCATCCTGCCGGAGAGCTCCGGAGATCAGGAGGACGACGGGGGCGGCCAGGGCGGGGGCGGCTGAGGCGAGAGGCGGTCGGCCGGGGAGCCCGCTCCCTCCGCGGCGTCGCCGGTCCGGGCTTCGCCCGGCGGGCTCGCGTCAGGGCTGGGGAGGCGGATCGTCGGGTCGGAAGGGCTCCTCGGGCGGCAGGTCCAGGAACTCGAGGAAGTCCCCGCGGTCGATACGTCCCTGGACCCAGTCGTCGAAATCGGAGGGGACCAGGCCGTCGGAGCTCTCTCGCTCCCGGGCCGCCCGGGTGGCCAGGTGATGGACGTACTCGTTCTTGGGATGGCCCGCGTGGCCCCTGACCCACCTCCACTCGACCCGGTGGCGGCCAGCCGACCGGGCCAGTCGCTTCCAGAGGGACAGGTTGTCGATGGAGCCGCCTTTCCGCCGCCATCCTCTCTCCGCCCAGCCGTGGATCCACTCCTTCATTCCCTTCACCAGGTACTGGCTGTCGCTGACGAAGACCACGTCGCAGGATCGGGTCAGGGCGTCCAGGCCGAGGATGCCCGACCACAGGGCCATGCGGTTGTTCGTCGTGTCCGGCTCGAAGCGCCAGTAGTCGCGCCGGTGCCAGCCCGTGTCGGGACGGAACTGCTCCACGAGGCCGGCGGCGCCACCGGGGTTGGCGCGGCCCCGATACTGGTTGCCCAGACAGGACTCGTCGGCGAAGATGTAGACGGGCGAGCGGGAGCTCGCATCGGGATCGGAGGCCTCGTCGGTCATGCGGGTGGCCGGGGGTCGGAGATGGACGCTCGGATCGCAGGCGGGTAGGGGACCGTGCTCGGATCGCAGATGCCGGAAGGATACCTCCTGCTGGAGGACGGCGCACGCTTCGAGGGGCGGCTGGCCGTGTCCTCCGGAGAGGGCGTGGGGGAGGTCGTCTTCACCACCAACCTCACCGGATACCAGGAGGTCCTGACCGATCCTTCCTACGCCGGTCAGATCGTGGTGATGACGGCCCCGATGATGGGCGTGTACGGCACCCACGGGCCCGACGACCAGTCGCGCCGACCGTGGGTGGCGGGCTTCATCGTCCGGCGCCTGGCGGGTGGCGGTGGTTGGCGTTCCGAGGGGCCCCTGTCCGGATACCTCCGGGAGCACGAGATCCCCACCCTGACCGAGGTCGACACCCGGGCCGTGACGCGTCACATCCGGGAAGCCGGGGCGATGCGGGGGGTGATCGCGGACGGGGCCGTCCCGGAGGCCGACGCCCGGGAGCGGCTGGCCGAAGAGCCCGAGATGGAGGGTCGGGACCTGGCCACGGAGGTGAGCACGCCGGAAGCCTACGAGGTGGCGCCGGAAGGGGAGGAGCGCGGACGGGTGCTGTGCCTGGACTACGGGGTGAAGCAGCGGAGCCTGGACCTGGTGGCCGACGCCGGCTTCCGGGTCCGGGTCGTCCCCTCGCGGACCACCGTCGGGGAGATGCTCGACGCCGAGCCCGCCGGGCTCTTCGTCTCCAATGGCCCGGGCGATCCGGACGCCGTGCCCGGCGCCGTGGAGCGGATCCAGGGGCTGGCCGACGCCGGGGTGCCGGTCTTCGGCATCTGCCTCGGCCACCAGCTGGTGGCCCGGGCCTTCGGCGGCCGGAACTACAAGCTGCGCTACGGCCACCGGGGCGGGAACCATCCCGTCCGGCGGCTGGACGACGGAGCCATCGAGATCACCTCCCAGAACCACGGCTTCGCGGTGGTGGGGGACGGGGACGGGATCGAGGGGGCGCCGGACCTCCGGGTGACCCACCTCAACGTGAACGACGGGACGGTGGAAGGGCTGGCCCACCACGAGCGCCCCATCTTCGCGGTGCAGTACCACCCGGAGTCGGCGCCCGGTCCCCACGACAGCCGGTATCTCTTCCGCCGCTTCGTCGCGGCGATGACTGCGGGATGACGTGGCGTCCCGCCGCGGGGGGCAGGCCGCCATCCCCGGCCGGGGCCGGACGTTGACAGCTTTCGCAGCGCCTCGCTAGCTTGGCCGGAAGCGCGGTCGCCGGTCGGGGACGTCCCGGCGGACGGCCGACGCGGCCGCAGCCACCACCCGGGGACCATGGCCGACCAGAGCCGCTCGAGCCTCATCGCCATCGTGGTGCTGCTGCTGGTCTTCGCCGCGGGGACGTACCTGGCGACGGCCCGGCTTCTGGACCGGCCGATGCCGCTGTTCCCGGGCGAGGGCAGGGTGGCGATCCTGCCGGTGGAGGGCCCCATCGCGGCGGAGGGATCGGAGCGGATCCTGCGGACCCTGCGGCGCTACCGGGACGACGACCGGGTCCGGGGCATCGTCCTCGAGATCGAGTCGCCCGGCGGGACGGTGGGGGCCTCGCAGGCCCTCTACCGGGAGATCCGGGAGCTGCGGGACGAGGACGACCGGCCGCTGGTCGCCTGGATCGGCGACGTCGGGGCGTCCGGTGGATACTACGTGGCCCTGGCGGCCGACAGCGTCTATGCTCTCCCCGGGTCCATCACAGGGTCCATCGGGGTCATCATGCAGTTCCCCGACACCCGGGAGCTGCTGCGCAAGGCCGGGGTGAGCGTGGAGATCGTGCGGAGCGGGGACCGCAAGGGTGCGGGCTCCGTCTTCCGGGAGCTGAGCGAGGAGGACCGCGAGGTCTTTCAGGCACTCGTCGACGACGCGTACGGCCAGTTCCTGGACGCGGTGGTCGCCAACCGCGGCCTGGACCCGGACAGCGCCCGGACGCTGGCGGACGGCAGGGTGTACTCGGGAGAGCGGGCCGCTCGGCTGGGGCTGGTGGACGGGCTCGCCACGCGCTCGGAGGCCATCGAGCGGGCGGGCCGCATGGCCGGCCTGGGACCGTCGCCGGCGACGGTACGGCCGGAGGAGCGACGGCTGGGCCCCCTGGACCTGCTCACCGGGGTGAGCGCGGACGCGGTGAAGGACCGGATCCTGGGGTGGCTGGGGCTGTCGGGGGGCGATCTGTCCTCCCCGCGGCTCCTCTACCTCTGGCGATAGGCACGGCCGCAGGAGACGGCGGACGAGCGATCACATCGGGCTGAGACGAGACGAGGGGGTCTCCCATCGCAGAGGAGAAGACGATGACGAAGGCCGACCTGGTGGACCAGATCTACGAGGCCATCGGCCCCGGGGTCACCAAGAAGGACTGCGCCGCCGTGGTGGACGGGTTCCTCAACGCCGTCAAGCGGGCCCTCGCCAACGAGGACCGCATCGAGCTCCGCGGCTTCGGTACCTTCGAGGTGCGACACCGCAAGGCGCGCATGGCCCGGAACCCACGGACCGGGGAGCCGGTGGAAGTGCCGGCCCGGGCCGTGCCGAACTTCCGGCCGTCCAAGCTGTGGAAGGAGTACGTGGCCGAGGAGGCGGATTACCCCGAGGAGGACGGCTCGGAGGGCGCCAGGGCCTGACGGCCGGGGTCCGCCGCCGATCGGGCCGGGGCTCCCGGTCTCGGGCCGGGGTTCCCGGGCTCGGGCCGGTCGCCCGGGGCTCTCCGTGGGGCGCCCCGATCAGGCTAGGAGAGAAACTCCCGGATCCTGCGCACGCCCTCCCGGACGGTCTCGGGCTCCACCGCGAAGTTGAAGCGCACGTGTCCGGGGGCGGCGAAGGCCTCTCCGGGCACGGCGGCCACGCCGGCCTCCTCCAGCAGGAGATCGACCACCTCGGAGGAGGGCCGCTCGCCGGTGACCCGGACGAAGAGGAAGATGCCTCCCTCCGGCGGCCGCACCTCGAGGCCGGACAGCCCGGACAGCCCCTCCACCATGGCGCCGCGGGTCTCGCGGAGACGATCCAGGAAGTCCGCCACCGTCGCCTCCCGCTCCTCGCGCTGACCGAAAGCCGCCGCGGCGGCGTGCTGCGCCGGCGTTGTGGCGCCGGAGGTCGTCTGGCTCTGCAGGTCGGACGTCCGTGAGACGAGCTCCTCGGGACCGGCGGCGAACCCGATCCGCCAGCCGGTCATCGCGAAGGCCTTGGAGACGCCGTCCAGGACGACGGCCCGCTCGAACGGGGGGTCCACGTCGAAGAGCGACGGGGCCGGCCCCTCGCCGTAGTGCAGGCGGCGATAGATCTCGTCGGAGAGGACCCAGATCCCGTGGCTGTCGGCCCAGGCGGCCACCTCCTCCAGGAGTTCCTGTCCGTAGGTGGCCCCGGTCGGATTCCCGGGGCTGTTGAGGAGGAGTCCACGGGTCCGGTCGCTCCGCTTCGCCTCCAGCGCCTCCGGGTCCAGCCGGAACCCGTCCTCCCACTGCGTCTCCACCGACACCGGCTCGGCCCGGGAAAGCCGCACCTGCGGCGCGTACGAGGTCCAGCACGGCACGGGGATCAGCACCTCGTCGCCGGGGCCGAAGAGGGTGAAGACACAATTGAACAGGGCCTGCTTCACGCCGGCGCTCACCATCACCTGCTCGGGCCGGATCCGCCGGGCGGTGGTCTCGGTCAGGTACTCCGCCACGGCGGACCGCAGCTCCGGGATCCCCGGGGTGGGCGGATAGCCCGTCCTCCCCTCACGGATCGCCCGGACGCCGGCCTCGGCGGCATAGCCGGGGGTTCCGTAGACGGGCTCCCCGGCCGACAGGTCGACGATGGATCGCCCCTCCGCCCGGAGCGAGCGTGCCCGTGCCTGCAGCGCCAGCGTGGCGGAGGGTTCCAGCGAGGCGACATTCTGAGAGACGTCCAAGGTGGGTCCTCCCGAGGGGGATGGCCTGGATTGAAGCGCGGGGCGCCGGTCGGTAGCTTGACCACCGACGGGCGGCGGTAGGTCGCCCGGAGGGCGCGGGGAACGCGCAGCCCGGCGACGCCGGGCGGATCGTAACCGCGGCGTCCCGGGGGCGTCAAGGAGAACGCGGGGTTCATCGATGACGAGCGAAGCGACGACCGAGCTCGCGCCCGGAGAGGTGCTGGAGCTGGCACGGCGGTTCTTCACCGGGTCGGACGCCGTCCACGAAGCGTCGATCTCGGAGGAGAGCGACAGCCACATCACCTTCGCCACCTTCCGCAGCCGTCTCGTGGTGGCCGCCTTCCCGGATCCGAACGACGCCGACGCCACCCGCGTCCGGGTCTCCACCCTCCGGGAGTACGCCGTGGTCGATCGCTTCCTCACCTACCTGGAGACCGCGGTGCCGGAGCAGGTGGAGCGGTCGGTGGCCACCGGGCCCCCGTCGTGAGCGACACCGGGCCGTCGGTGTCGGTCCTCTTCTTCGCGTCCTACCGGGACCGGGTCGGAGAGGAGCGTCGCGAGGTGACCCTGCCTCCCGGAGCCACGGTGGCGGACCTGATCGGCCGCCTCAGGGAGGAGGGCCTGGAGCTCCCCGAGCGGCCGTCGGTGGCGGTCAACCGGAGCTACGCGGAGGCGACGCGCCGGCTGGGCGAGGGCGACGAGGTGGCCCTCATTCCGCCCGTGGCGGGAGGCTGAGATGGCCTCGTCCGAGCGAGCCGGGGACGCCGAGGGGGCCGTGATCGAGGCCGAGGACGGTGGCGTCCGGGCGGCGATCTCGCCGGAGCCCCTGGCGCCGGAGGACGTGCGAGCTCGCGTCTCGGCGCCCGGTGCCGGCGCCGTGGTGCTCTTCGTCGGCACCGTCCGGCGGATGAACCGCGGACGGGAGGTGGCCGAGCTGGCGTACGAGGCCTACGCGGAGATGGCGGCGGAGGAGATGGCCCGGGTCGGGAGCGAGGCCCGGGAGCGGTTCGGCCTGGAGCGGGTGGACGTCGTCCATCGGATCGGCCGGCTCGTGCCGGGCGACATGGCCGTGGCCGTGGGGGCCTCGGCGGAGCATCGTGACGCCGCGTTCGAATCGACCCGCTGGGCGATGCGAGAGCTGAAGCGGCGCGCACCGATCTGGAAGCGGGAGACCTACGTGGACGGCTCGTCCGAATGGCTGGGCGAGGAGGGACCGGGAGCCCTGTCCTCGTCGGCGAACGGCTCCGGAGGCGCCCGCGGCGCCGGCGCCGGCGAGACGGGCGGCCGCGGCCGAGAAGACACGAGAGAGAAGGGTGAGAAGGTCCGATGACCTACGAGGAGCGACAGCGCTACCGGCAGCTGCGGGACGAGGTGGAGGCCCTGCGGGACCGGCTCGAGGAGGGCGATCCGGACGAGCCGCTGACCCGCGGCGAGGCCCTGGAGATCCTGGCCCTGGTGGACGCCGCCGTCGAGCGGATGAGCCCGGAGCGATGGGATCGCGCGCTGGACGCGGTGGCCCGGGAGGCCGCGCGGCGGGCGGGTTCCCACAGCGGGTTCGGCGGCGGCTGAGACCGGTTGCCCTCCGCTGAGGCGCCGGATAGGTTCGGCGCCGCCGCAGTCCGGGTCGGTCGGGGCCCGGCCCGCACGATCGCAGGACGACACCCCTTTACTCAGCATCCCAGCACACAGGAGCTACGTGGAGAAGATCACCGTCGTCGGCGCAGGCAACGTGGGCGCGACCACGGCCATGCGGCTGGCCGAGCGTGAGCTGGCCCGGGAGGTCGTGCTGGTCGACATCAAGGAGGGCCTGCCCCAGGGCACCGCGCTGGACCAGTGGGAGTCGGCGCCGGTCGAGGGCTTCGACACGCGGCTGACCGGCAGCCAGGACTACGGGGCCACCGCCGGCTCGGGCATCTACGTCGTGACGGCCGGCTTTCCCCGGAAGCCGGGGATGAGCCGGGACGACCTGGTGGCCAAGAACAGCCAGGTGGTCCGGCAGATCTCCGAGGAGATCCGGGAGCACAGCCCGGACGCCGTGGTGATGATGGTGACCAACCCCCTGGACGTCATGGCCTACGTGGCCCGGGAGGTGACGGGCTTCCCCCGGGAGCGCGTGGTGGGCATGGCCGGGATCCTGGACACCGCCCGGTTCCGGAGCTTCATCGCCCTGGAGCTGGACGTCAGCGTGCAGGACGTACAGGCCCTGGTGCTGGGGGGACACGGCGACAGCATGGTCCCGCTGGTGAGCACGGTCTCGGTGGGCGGCATCCCCCTCACCCAGCTCCTGGAGCGCGGGGCCGTGGAGCGGCTGGTCCAGCGGACCCGTCAGGGGGGCGGGGAGATCGTGGACCTCCTCAAGGAGGGGAGCGCCTACTACGCTCCCTCGGCCGCCGTCGCCCAGATGTGCGAGGCCATCGTCCGGGACAAGAAGCGGATCCTGCCCTGTGCCGCCTGGCTGGAGGGCGAGTACGGGCTCCGGGACCTGTTCCTGGGCGTCCCGGTGAAGCTGGGCCGCGGGGGCGTGGAGGAGATCCTGGAGGTCGAGCTGTCGGAGGACGAGCGCGAGGCTCTGGAGCGGTCGGCGGCCGACGTGCGCGACACGATGGAAACGGTCTCGATCTGATGGGAGAGGGCGGGGGCGACACCTTCACGGGACCCGTCAGCTGGGTCACCTACCGGGGCGGACTCGGCATGGCCATGTGGGCGCTCCACCGCCTGGCCGGCCTGGGGATCCTCCTCTTCCTGAGCCTCCACATCGTGGACATCTTCCTGCTGGCCTTCGGCGAGGAGGTGTTCAACGAGCTCCTCGTCATCTACACCTCGCCCGCGGCGCGGGTGATGGAGGTGTTCCTCCTCTTCGGCGTCCTGTTCCACGCCCTGAACGGGCTGCGGATCATCGTCCAGGACTTCTTCCCCCGGGCCATGCTGGCCCAGCGCCGGCTGGTGCAGGTGGAGCTGGTGGTGTTCCTCATCGTGTTCCTTCCCTGCGCCTTCCTCATGATCCGCCCCCTGTTCGGCGGATGAGGACGGCGACGGGGCCGACCGGTCGGGGGGGCGACCGTGGCTGAGCACCGACCGGGCGGCGGCCATCATCGACCTTCGTCGCGGGGCTTCGAGGCCTACGCGTGGCTCTTCATGCGGCTCTCGGGCGTCGTCCTCCTGGGGCTGGCCGTCTTCCACCTTCTGTGGATGCACTTCGCCATCGGGGTGGACAACATCGACTTCCAGACCGTGGCGGATCGCTGGTCGAACCCGCTGTGGCGGATCTACGACTTCGCCCTGCTCGTCTTCGCCCTCGGCCACGGCGTCAACGGGCTGCGGACGGTCCTGGAGGACTACCTCCAGCGGCCGGGTCGCCTGCTGGCCGTAAAGGGGATCGTCTACACGGTGGGCTTCGTCCTGCTGAGCATGGGCACCTTCATCATCTTCACCTTCGAGGTCCCGGGGTAGGCCCCCCGAGGGCGAACCCGTCGGACCACGAGAGGGCACACGACACCGTATGGCAAACGTCCACACCTACGACGCGCTGGTGGTCGGCGCCGGAGGCTCCGGCCTCATGGCCGCCCTGTACCTGGGCAAGCATCCCGACGTGCGCACCGCGGTCATCAGCAAGCTCTACCCGACCCGCTCCCACACCGGCGCGGCGCAGGGAGGCATCGGCGCCGCCCTCGGCAACATGGACGAGGACGGGGACCGGCCCGAGTGGCACATGTTCGACACCGTGAAGGGCAGCGACTACCTGGGCGACCAGGAGGCCATCGAGATCATGTGCCGCGAGGCGCCCGACGTGGTCTACGAGCTGGAGCACATGGGGCTGCCCTTCAGCCGCACCGAGGACGGGAAGATCGCCCAGCGCAGGTTCGGGGGGCACACCAAGGACTTCGGGGAGGAAGCGGTCCGGAGGTCCTGCTACGCCGCCTCGCGGACCGGACACACGATCCTCCAGACCCTCTACCAGCAGTGCAGCAAGGAGGGCGTGGAATTCCACAACGAGTTCCACGTCCTGGACCTGGTGATGGAGGACGGCGCCTGCCGGGGGCTGGTGGCGCTGGAGCTGGCCACCGGCGAGCTGCACCTCTTCCGGGCCAAGGCGGTGCTGCTGGCCACCGGGGGCCACGGTCGCGTGTGGGAGATCACCAGCAACGCCGTGACCCTCACCGGGGACGGCCTGGTGCTGGCGGCCCGACGCGGCGTGCCCCTGGAGGACCTGGAGTTCTACCAGTTCCATCCCACGGGCATCGCCAAGATGGGGATCCTCATCACCGAGGGCGTCCGGGGCGAGGGCGGGATCCTCCGGAACGACGCCGGCGAGCGCTTCATGGAGGAGTACGCCCCGAACCTGAAGGACCTGGCCAGCCGCGACGTCGTCTCCCGTGCCATTTACAAGGAGATCCGTGCCGGTCGGGGGATCGACGGCAAGCGCCACGTCCACCTCGACGCCACCCACCTGGGCCGCGACGTGCTGGAGAGCAAGCTCACCGAGATCGTGGACTTCTGTCGGACCTACCTGGGCATCGACCCGGTGGAGGAGCCGATGCCGGTCCAGCCCACCGCCCACTACGCCATGGGGGGCATCCCCACCAACGTCGACGGGGAGGTGCAGGCCGACGAGACCGGGGCCACGCTGCCCGGGCTGTACGCCGCCGGGGAGGCCGCCTGCGTCTCCGTCCACGGGGCGAACCGACTGGGTACCAACGCCCTCCTGGACCTGGTCGTGTTCGGCCGACGGGCGGGCAACGCCATGGCCGACTTCTGCGCCGGGACCGATCCGGATCCGGCGGGGGAGGAGAGCCTGGCCCGGGTCCGGGACGAGGTCCGGGCCTTCAAGGAGCGGGAGGAGGGTCATCGGGCGGCCGAGATCCGGGAGCGGATGCAGCAGATCATGTTCGAGAAGGTCTCGGTGTTCCGAACCGAGGAGCTGCTCCAGGAGGCCAGGGAGGAGCTGGCCGAGCTGTCGGAGATGGCCGACCGGATCGTCATCGACGACAAGGGCGACGCCTTCAACCTGGACCTGACCGAGGCCTGGGAGACGAAGGGGATGATCGAGCTGGCGCGAGTCATCACCGAGTGCGCCCACAACCGCACGGAGAGCCGGGGCGCCCATTCCCGGGAGGACTACCCCGAGCGGGACGACGACGAGTGGCTGAAGCATACCTTCGCCTTCCTGCGCGGCGACGACGTCGAGATCCGGTACATGCCGGTCAGCATCACCCGATTCGAGCCGAAGGAGCGGACGTACTGAGATGAAGGCGACGATCACGATCCGGCGGTATCAGCCCGAGGAACGCGAGGATCCCTATTACGAGGACTTCGAGGTGGAGGTGGAGCCCACCGACCGGGTCCTGGACGC
>CAZSKS010000017.1:0-18215 GCA_964607465.1 uncultured Gemmatimonadota bacterium
CGCCGTCCGGGCGGCCTCGTCGTGGCGTCCGGCGGCGGCCTGGGCGGCCGCCAGCGCCCGCAGCTCCCGGGCCCCGGGCGGGTGGGCCAGCTCCACGGCGCCCCGGGCCAGGGCCAGGGCCCGCTCCGGGTTCCGGCCCTCCGCCTCCGGCACGGTGGCCATCCTCCAGGCCACGGGCACCACGCGGTCCAGCACCTCCCGGCGGGCCCCGAGCCGGGCGGCCTCCCGGTAGTGCCGGAAGGCCTCGTCGATCCGCCCGCGGGTCACCAGCAGGTCGGCCAGGTGCAGGCGGGGCGTAGGATGCCGGGCGTCCGCCTCCACGGCCTTCCGGTACCAGTCCAGGGCCGCCTCGACGTCCCCGCGGCTCCGGGCCAGCGTGCCCAGGTTGTCCCGGGGATCGGCGAACAGGGAGTCCAGCTCGGCGGCCCGCCGGAAGTGCACCCGGGCCTCCTCCCGGCTTCCGGCGGCCACGAGCGCCACGCCGTAGTTGTTGTGCGCCTCCGGCCGCTCGGGCTCCAGCTCCAGCGCCCGGCGGTATCGCTCCAGCGCCGGCTCCAGCCGGTCCTGCCGCTGGAGCGCGGTGGCCAGGTAGAAGTGGGCCGTGGCGTTGCCGGGGTTCAGCTCGAGGGCCCGGCGGTACTGCTCCACCGCGCCGTCCAGGTCCGAGCGGCGCTCCAGGGCGGCCCCGATGCTGGCCCGGGTCCCCGAGCGGATCTGATCCACGGGGACGGCGGGCCAGAAGCAGAGCACCCCGGCCGCCAGCACGACGCCGGCGCCGGCCGCCGCCTCCTTCCGGGAGGCGGACCGCAGCCAGCCCCGGGCCCGGACGACGCCGGCGCCCGCGAAGAGCGCCAGGAAGGGGACGACCGGGAGCCGGTAGCGGGCGAAGACGAAGAAGAGCAGCACGCCGGCCATGTAGACCAGGGGCAGCAGCCAGAAGGGCCACAGCCGGTGGCCCTCCCGCCGGGTGATCCAGACGCCCAGGATCGCCACCGGGACCAGCACGCCGAACCGGAAGACCGTGGACAGGGCTCGCAGCACCGGGGAGTGCTCGGCGTGGGTGTAGAGGTCCTCGGTGTCCCCGATCTCCACGTCGTTCCAGAACAGCAGCAGCTTCCGGCCCATCAGCCCGAGCCAGTCCAGCGGCCGGGAGCCGACGTAGTCCAGCGCGCGCTCGGTCCAGTAGGCGGAGACCTCGCCCGGCGACAGCTGCCGCCCACGGGCGCGCTCGGCCAGCACCACGGCGTCCCGCTGCTCGAAGCGGGGGTTGTCCCGTCCCATGCGCAGGGGCATGGGAAGGCCCGTGGCGCGCGGGTTGTTGCCCATGTAGAAGTTCGGCCCGAACTGGGAGGTGGTGAGGTGGGGCTCGCCGCTGACCACGTGGTTCCGCACCGCCACCGGCGTGAGCGTCAGGACCGTGCCGAGGACGAGCACGCCGGCGGTGACCAGGCGACCCCGCAGGGCGGGACGTCCCGTCCCGTCGTGGAGGTCGGCCGGCTCCGGTGCGGCGGACCCGCCGTCGACCCGCCGCCGGCCGAGGAGGATCCAGAGGAGCAGGGGGAGCAGCAGGACCAGGGCGTTCTCCCGGGTCAGCACCAGGAGCCCGAGGACGGCCCCGATGGCCGCCCACGTCCGGCGGGTGTCGCGCGGGCCGGCGCCGGAGCGCGCGGACCGCGACGCGTCCTCGTCCCGATCGGCCGCCGCGGAGTCCGCGCCGTCCGCCGCGGTCAGGTCCTCGCCCGTCCCCCGCGTCTCCCGGTCCACGGCCACGGCCACCAGCCAGACCAGCACGGCCAGGAGGAAGAAGGCCAGCGACGCCTTCTGCAGGATGCCGTCGAAGAAGACGGCCGGCGCGTAGAGCGCCAGGAGTCCGCCGGACACCGCGCCGGCCCGCGTCGAGAAGAGACGGGCGCCGGCCAGGGCCACCATCCCGCAGGCCGCCGAGCCCAGGAGGGCCTGGACGACGCGGAAGACCATGGGGTGGTTGCCGATCAGGGCGTAGACGGCACCCAGGAAGTAGGGGTAGCCCGGCGCCTGGTAGAAGACCCGGTCCCCGATCCAGGCGCCCTCGGCCAGCTCCAGGGCCCACAGGTGGTAGCTGGCGGCGTCGCCCATGTAGAGCGGGAAGAAGGGCGCGTCCCGCAGCAGGAGCAGGTGGGCCAGCCGCACCCCGACCGCCAGGGCGAAGACCGCCCAGAAGAGGCGGGCCCGCCCCGAGCTCGGGAGGAGGCCGCGGCTGGAGGGATCGGTCGGGCTCATGGGCCCGGCAAGCTAGGGAGGGACCCGGCCGGCCGCGACAGGGGTGGCCGGGGAGCCGGCCTGCGGCCGACGCGACGGGGACCTCCGGGGACCTCCGCGGGATGCGGGCCCCTGCCGGCGCGACGCCGTCTCCCCGGCTGCGACCCCCCTACATGGGGAAGTGCCAGAAGAGCGACGACTTCCAGCGGACGTCGAAGGGATCCCCGGCGCTCGAGGCGACGGGGAAGCCCACCGCGCTCCCGATCCACAGCGGCTGGTCGGGGAAGAGCTTGAACCGGAGCCCCGGCGTGGCGAGCAGGACGTCGTCGCCCACGGCGTGGCCGCTGACCCCGCTCGAGCCGTCCAGCTCCAGCAGCCCCTGCACCCGCGACGAGGCGTGGAAGAGGGCGGAGGCGCTCCACCGCAGCTCGGTGCCCACGTCGTGCTGGTCGGCGTGCCGGAAGGGGATGGCGAAGCGCGTCCACGCCGTCAGCTCCCAGGCGCCGCCGCGATACCCCAGGTTCAGGTAGGGCTCCAGCTCCCACTCCTGCGTGCCCAGCGACGCCCTCACGCCCCCGGGGCCGCCGTGGAGGCGGGGCGGAGGCGGGGAAGACACGGCCAGCGACGGCCGAGCCGAGACGAGCTCCGCCCCGGGCTCCACGGCGCCCGCGGGCTCCGGCGTGCCGTTGGTGGGGAAGGTGACGCCGAGGCCGTAGCCCAGCAGGACCCCGGAGTCCTCGAATCCGTAGTTGGCGAGCTTGAGGAGCGCCGAGAGGTTGCCCACCTGGCCGTCGGTGTAGCTGTAGGGCAGCCCCACCTCGAGGCTGACCGAGCGGTGGAAGGCGTACTCCGCCTCCAGCACGCCGGAATGCTCCCGGCTCCCGTCGGGGAAGTCGAAGAACTGGTGATCGATCCGGACCTTGGTGTCCGGCGTCACGGACTCGGCGATCATCGGGTGCGTGAAGTGGAGGCCGCCGTGAGCGTGCTCGCCGTGCTCGTGGGCCTGCCCGTCCTCGTGCTCGTGGGCGTGCCCATCCTCGTGCTCGTGCTCCTCCTGGGCGGCCGCGCCGCGAGGCGCCGTGACGAGGGCCAGGGCGACGAGGATCCCCAGGGTCGCGCGCGCCGCGGGTCGAATCGTGCGTCGAAGCGTCAAGGGCATGTTGCTTCCTCCCGTTCGTAGTCTCCGGCCGTCGCGGACGCGCGGGGCCGCCGTGCGAGGGGCGACCCGGCGACACGCTCGTGCGGCCGGGGGTCGTTCGTGGTCCTGTCGGGTGTGGGCCGGCGGAATGCCGCTCAGGCCGCGGGAGGACCCAGGGCGTAGGGGAGGAAGTAGGCGGGCGTCTCGTAGGGAGGGACGTGCCCGGCGACGCGAGGGATTGCGTGGAGTGCGGGGACGGGCTCCGACAGGTCGACGGACCCCGCCCCCGGATGGGCCGCGGCGGCGCCTGCGTGGCAGCTCCCGATGCAGATGCAGAAGCCCGCCCCGGCATCCCCGTCGCGTTCCCCGTCGGCCCCGAGCGCGAGGGGAACGCCGACGTCCTCGGCGGGGAGCTGCCCGGCCGCCGGTCCGGCGGGACCGCCCGCATCCGGCCCGTGCCCCTGGTGACCTCCGCTCCCGTGGCTGGGGCAGCCGTGGAACCCGTAGGCGCCGCCGAGCAGGCCCAGCGTGAAGGCCAGGGCCAGGGGCAGGGAAAGGGCCTGTCGGAGTCTCGACCCGATCACGTCGCTCCCTCGAGGCTGCGAGTCAGGACGCGAAGGTGGGCGGCGTCCTCCCGGCGTGCAATCCCGCCCGGCGGCACCGCACCGTCCGCGCCCCCGGCTACCTCTTCCGGAAGTAGAAGCGCCGGAGCTCCTGGCTGCCGGCGCCGCCCCCCACCATGGTCAGCCGGTACCCCTGCTCGCGCATCGCCTCCACCAGCTGGTTCTCGTGCTCGATGGAGCCGAGGTCGGGGAGCGCCGCCAGGTCGTCGGGCGGCTCGCCGTCGAAGGCGAAGGATCGCCGGTCCCCTTCCTCCTGGCGGCTGGCGATGGCCACCACGTCTCCGTCCTGGGGTGGAAAGTCGGGCATGGTCCTCCGATCGTCGGTCACCTGTGCAGCGGTCAGGCGTGCAGCTACCATACCCGCGGGAGCCATCGCCGCGGGAACCGCGTCGTCCGCGCCCGACGGCCGACGGGCACGCCCCGCGCGGACCACATCGCCGGAAGGAGGGAGACGATGTCCGACATCGCCGCCGACACGCTGCTGGAGGAAGCCCTGGAGGCCTGGGAAGACACCCGACAGGGGGTGATCGCCGAAGCGCGGAACGTCCCGGCCGACCGATACGACTTCCGGCCCGAGGAGGAGGTCCGGAGCGTGGAGGAGCTGCTGGTCCACATCATGGAGGTCTCGGAGATGATGGTGGGCGAGCTGTCCCGGCCGGACGGCAGCTTCCGCCGCAGGCCCTTCCCCGAGCTCGTCGAGGAGTACGCCGGGCACCTCCACCGGCTGTCCGGCAAGGAGGAGCTCATCGAGGCCCTTCAGGCGACCCTGGAGGGCGGGACGACACGCCTCCGACGGGCGGGGGAGGTCCACATGCTGGGCACCATCGAGCGGTTCGACGGGAGGCGGGGCACGCGGCTGGCCTGGCTCCACCACGGCGTCGCCCAGGAGATGTACCACCGGGGCCAGCTCTGCACCTACCAGCGGCTCATGGGCCGGGTCCCGGCGCTGACGAAGAAGATCCGCGGCGACGAGGACTGACGGACGCCCGGACTCAGCCCGCCCGCAGCTCCGGTTCGTCGCCCCGGACCCGCTCCGGGTCCGCCTCCAGGGTGGGGAAGGGGATCAGCGCCTCCCAGTCCGGGTCCGCGCCCTCCGGCTGCGACTCCACGACCTCGCGGCACCGGGCCGCGTGCCGGCGGATCCCGTCCACGTCCAGCCCCAGGTAGGGAGAGGGGTAGGGCGCCAGCGCCTCCCCGGCCTTCTCCATCTGGGCCCGGATGCCGTGGCGCGTCCCCCGGCGGGCGTGGACGAACGCGCTGGCGTACAGGATCAGCCCGTGGTAGAAGCCGCTGTCCAGCTCCCGCCACGCGTCCTCCAGCGCCTCGTGGCTCTCCCAGTACTCGCCCCGGTTGAACAGCTCCAGGAAACGGCGGAGCGGGTCGGGCGGGCCGCCCCTCCCGCCCCTCCCGGAGCCGACCGCGCCGCCTCCGCTCACGGCCGCCTGACCGGGGGTCGGAGGCAGGGCGCCGTCCTCAGGGCGCCCCTCCGGGGATCACTCAGGGGATCACCCGCAGGCCGAGCCCGGCGAAGCTCTCGTCGACGGTGCGGAACTGCCCCATGGGCGAGGGTCCCAGGTGACCCCGCGCCTCCAGCCGGAGGACGACGTCCGAGACGCGGAGGCCCAGCCCGGCGACCGCGGTGGCGGCCACCCGCCCGACCTGGCTGGTCACCTGGAAGTCGGCCGCCGCGAAGGGCCACGCCTCCACCCCCGACGGGTCCGATCCGGCGGACGCCACCGGGCCGTCCCCCGCCTCCCGGCGGGACGCGCCGCCGGCACCGAATCCGACGGAGGGCGGCGCCGGATCCCACTCGACGCCCCACCGGGCCGCCGTGCGCTCGACGCCGGGGTTGGCGTGGAAGTTCACGTCGGCGCCCCCGTAGAGACGAAGGTCGTCGCCCAGGCGTCGGGCCAGCGTGGCCTCGACGCCGTCCCGGGTGACCTGGCGGAAGGGGAGGTCGAAGCGGGCGTCGAAGTCGTCGCCGACGTGCGAGCTGACGTGGAGCACCGCCAGGCGCGCCTCCCACGCCCCGAGGCGTCCCGAGAGGGGGAGAGCCACCCGGAAGTCGGCGTTCACCAGGTCCTTCTCGGCCGTCTCCATGTGGAAGCGGGTGAAGACCCCCACCTCGAAGCCCAGGGTGATCTCGGGGCGGCCGTCCCCTTCCTCCTGCAGGCGCACGACCGGGATCCTGTGGCCCATGCCGACCTCCGCCTCCACGTTGCGGCCCTCAAAGTCGGCGCCGGGAGCGGCGTCCCGGTCGGCGAGCACGAGAGAGCCCCGCAGGCTCACCTCCCGGGGCGTCGCCAGGAGCGGGGCGAAGGAGGAGCCGCCGGGAAACCAGGGACCCGTGGCGGCGGCCTGACCTGCGCCGTCGGCGTCGGCGGCGCCCGCGGCGCCGGAGTACGCGCTGTCGAGGGCGGCGGCGCCGGCGCCCAGGGCGACGGCCGGCGCCGGCGGCACGAGCAGGGCCAGCAGCCCGCCGAGGGCGAGGGACGCGAGGGCTCTCTTGTCGGGCATGGGGGCTCCCTCCCTAGATTCGTGGGGCCGGACGCCGCGAGCCGGCGGTCCCGGCCGGCCACAATGTGGACACCCCCAGCACCGGTCACAACGCCCCGGGACCCCCATGCCACCAGGCGCTCCAGCCGCGACGATCCGTCGAGGGAGGAGGCGGCCGTGACGCCGCCCCCGGAACCGGCGGGCGGGCGCGACCGGCACGGGGCCGGGGCGGCCGGGCAGGTCGCGGGGCGGGGAAAGGCCACGGAGCGGGACGACGGGGGGCTGGCCGCCTGGCTGGACCGCCAGGGCCTGCTCCGGGGGCCCTTCCTCTACCAGGACTACTGGGACGCCGTGCTTCGCCTGGGATTGCCGGGGACCGCGCGGCGCCGGGAGGCAGGCCTGGTGGCGCCCGACCTGTTCCGCCTGGGGCTCGATCGCCCGGACCTCGAGGTGCCGCGCCTCCGGCACTACCTCCTGCTCTTCCTGGTCGGCCCTTTCCTCCTCCCGTTCCGTGCCTTCCGGCGGTTGGGCCGCTACCGCCTGAGCTACCGGAGCGAGGTGGCCCGCGAGGTGCTGGAGCGGCTGGAGGACTACCGGCTGGAGCTGACCGCGGCGGGCGCGACCGGGGCTCCCGGCGGGCCCGGCGTGGGCGGAGGACGACGAAAGCAGGCCCGCCAGCGGGCGCCCGAGGAGCCCGCCGAGGACGACGGGGCAGGGGAGACGGCCCGCGTGGACGCCCGTCTCGGCGGCCGGACGGTGGGTCGGGACCTGCTCCATCCCCACCGGGTCCCCGGCTTCGTGAGCCTGTTCTACGCGACCTACAAGCTCCCCCTGGCCTCCCTCACCGCCATCGTGGCCGCGGCGCTGCTGGTCCCCGTGGCCCGGACGACGGGCACCCTGGAGCCGGCGCTGGACCTGTGGATCCCGGTCGGCTTCCCGCTGCTGGTCGGGCTCCTGTACCTGGTGTGGCGCGACTGGCTGACCGCCCTGCTGGGCGCCTTCCCCGTGGTGGTCGTCCGCTTCCTCTTCCCCCTCCTGGACCCGGGCGCAGCGGGCGGCTGGACCGGCTTCGGCCTGGCGCTCGGCGGGCTCTTCCTCCTCTACCTCCTCATCGACTGGTTCTTCATGCCCCGTCCCGTCCCGCCCACGCTGATGCTGTACACCTCCGACGGCCCGGGCCGGCCCTACGATCGGGAGGAGGACGCCCCGTGGTGGCTGGAGGGCGACGACTACTGGGTGTGGCGCTACCTGATGCTGACGCCGGCGGAGCTGAACAAGTTCTGGGAGCGCGACTGGGAGCGCATCGAGCTGTGGATCCGGGCCGACGGCGAGGAGGCGGGCCGGCTGGAATGGGTGGTGACCGACGCCCACTATCGGGAGGTGTGGATCCCGCTCGAGAAGCTGGGGAGTCGGGACCGGGTGGCCCGGCAGCTGGAAACCGCCGGCCGAACCGAGGCGGCGGGCCGGGCGGGCTTCTGGCTGCTGGAGGCCGACGCCGATCCGGTCTTCCACGCCCCCTTCATGCGGGCCGTCTCCTTCGTGCCGGAGGAGGAGCGGGTGCCGACCCACGGCGTGGGCCACCTGGTGAGCGCCCTCTGGAAGCAGGCGGAGCGGGACGACCCCGAGCGCTTCCGGCGGGAGGTCGAGCGGGCGCGGGCCCGGACCGGCGTCGGGCTCTTCCGGGACGCCCCGGAGGTGGCGTCGGGGCTGGTGTCCCGGCACATGCTGTCGCAGCCGTGGCGGTGGTGGCGGTATCCGCGGGGAGCGGCCACCCGGCGGGAGGTGCGCCTGTACGGGGACGCCCCGGGGGAGGGGCGTCCCCCGGCGGCCGACCCGGAGCTGCAGGTGAAGCGGACGGCCGGCGACCTGAGATGACGGCCGTACCCGGATGACGGCCGTGCCCGGATGATCGGACGCGCCGGTCGGCCGGGCGACGGCGAGACCACGAACCGCGAGAGGAAGCGACCCCGATGACCTACGAGCACCTGGACCGGCGGCTGATCCGCGCCCTGCAGCGCGACGCCCGCCGATCGATGCGGAAGCTGGCCGAGGAGCTGGACGTGTCCACCAGCACCGTCCGCAACCACCTGCGGGACCTGGAGGAGCGGGAGGTGATCCAGGGCTACAAGCCGGTGGTGGACTACGCGAAGCTGGGCTACACCCTGGTGGCCGTGATGCGCATCAAGGCCCGGGGCGACGCCATCCCCCGGATCGTCGAGGACCTGGCCGCCGACAGCCGGCTGACCCACGTGTACGAGATCACCGGCGAGTTCGACGTCCTGGCCGTGGGCCGCTTCCAGTCGGACACGGAGATGAACCGGGAGATCAAGCGGCTGCTGGCCGTCGAGGGGGTGGAGGGGACCAACACGTCGGTCGTGCTGGAGGTGCACAAGGAGGCCGGCGACCTGGACCTGACCGAGGACATCGGGGAGGATGGCTGACGGCGAGGCCGTCCGCTCCGGCGACGGGGCCGGCGAGCCGGGCCCCGGGGGGGACCCGGCCGACGGCGGGCCGGAGGGCGACGGGGGGGCGGAGGACGCCGGGGCGTTCCCGGCCCACGTGACGTCGGACGCCGAAGCACGGACGGCGGCCGACGCGGCGGTGCAGGGCTCCGGCCCGGCGGCCGACCGACTGGCCGGGGTCCAGCGGGAGGTCGTGTCGTGCCGCCGGTGCCCGCGCCTGGTCCGGTGGCGGGAGGAGGTGGCCGCCGAGAAGCGGGCCGCGTTCGAGGACGAGGCGTACTGGGGTCGGCCGGTGCCGGGGTTCGGGGACCCGGAGGCGCGGATCCTGGTGGTCGGGCTGGCCCCGGCGGCCCACGGCGCCAACCGCACGGGCCGCATGTTCACCGGCGACCGCTCGGGCGACTGGCTCTACCGGGCCCTCCACCGGGCGGGGCTGGCCAGCCAGCCCGGGGCCAGCGGCCGGGAGGACGGCCTGCGGCTCACCGGCGCCTGGGTGACCGCCCCGGTGCGCTGCGCCCCGCCGGAGAACCGCCCGACGCCGGACGAGCGCCGGGCCTGCCGCCCCTACCTGGAGCGGGAGCTCGAGGCGCTGGACCGGGTGCGGGTGGCGGTGGCCCTCGGCGGCTGGTCCTACCGTCACCTCATGCGCGTCTTCCGGGACCGGGGCTGGGAGGTGCCCTCGCCCATGCCCGACTTCGGCCACGGGCGGGAGGTCGAGCTGACGGCGCCGGAGCCGCCCCCGGCCGAAGGCGAGTGGGCGGAGGCGTCCGCGGAGGTGGGGCGCTGCCCGGCCGGGGCGGCGGGCGTCCGGGCGAACGGCGCGTCCGCCGGAGACGCCGCCGGGCGCCGGCTGCAGCTGATCTGTTCCTACCACCCCAGCCAGCAGAACACCTTCACCGGCACCCTCACCGAGGAGATGTTCGACGCCGTGTGGGCGCGGGCGGTGGAGCTGGCGGGGGGGTGACGGGAGGAGCACGGGGAACCTCGGGCGCCCGCCGGACGTTCAACCGACGAGTCGGGGGGACGGATGCATGTCCTGGCCCTGCTGGCGATCATCGCGGGCGCGCTGGTGACCGTGCCGATCCCCGGTGGCCGGGGACAGGTCTGGAACGCGACCTGCTGATCCTCGTGGGGCTGGCGGTCCTGCCGGCCCACGGGCCCGGTGGATGGTCGGTGGATGTCCGACGGCGGGACACGGGCCCGTGATCCGTACACATGCAACAGGAGACCGACGATGCAGGTCGAGATAGAATACTGCGGCGCTTGAAACTACCGACCCCGAGCCGCCAGTCTGGCGGCAAGGCTCGAGGAGGAGTTCGGCGACGTCGACACGGAGCTGGTGGAGTCCAGCGGCGGCGTCTTCGAGGTGACCGTCGACGGACGGCTGGTCTACTCCAAGAAGGAGACCGGGCGCCACGCCGATCCGGACGAGGTGGTGGAGGAGATCCGGACGGGGGGATGAGGTGCGCCGGGGCCTGACGCGGTCCGCTAGGTCGGGGTCCTCCGCCCCGCCCGCCACTCCCGCCATGCCACCACCCCCAGCGTCGCCGCCGTCAGCGGCAGGACGAAGGCCCACATGACGGTCCCGTAGGTCTCCAGCGCCGCGTGGCCCAGCGCCGCCAGCACCAGGTAGGTCACGTAGGCCACGTAGCAGCCGAGGAAGAGGCCGCCCTCCCACCGGGCGATCTCGTGGCCCGTGAAGAAGACCGGCAGGCAGGCCACCGCGACGGCGGTCATCACCGGCAGGTCGAAGGCCAGCATCTCCGGCGGCACCGACAGGGTCCCCGGCGCCAGCAGCGCCGAGCACCCGAGGATCGCCAGCAGGTTGAACAGGTTGCTGCCCAGCACGTTGCCCACCGCGATGTCGCGCTGCCCTCGGGCCGCGGCCACGATGGAGGTGACGGCCTCGGGCAGGGACGTCCCGGCGGCCACGACCGTGAGCCCCACCACGGCCTCGGAGACGCCGAAGGAGCGGGCCACGCTGGAGGCCCCCTCGACCAGCCAGCGGGAGCCGAGCACCAGCAGGGCCAGCCCCCCCACCACGGCGGCCGTGGCCGCCAGCCACCCGCCGCCGACCGACGGCACGACGCCTTCGGGCGGGCCGTCGCCGGTGGCAGCGTCACCCGCCGTGACCTCGTCGCCGGCGGCCCCGGCTCCGGCCCCCGTCGCCCGGCCCTCGTCCGGCGCGCCGAACGGTCGCGCCCGCCGGGATTCGCGCACGGTCCACCAGGTGTAGGCGACGATGCCGGTCACCAGGAGGACGCCCTCGACCTTGCCCAGCCCGCCGTCCGCGGCCATGAGCCACGCCAGGCCCGAGACCGCGATCACGAGCGGGACCTCCCTCCGCACCACCCGGCGGGAGACGACGAGGGGAGCCAGGAGGGCGGAGGCGCCGAGCACCGCCAGGACGTTGAAGACGTTGCTCCCGACGACGTTTCCCAGGGCGATGCCGGGCTCGCCCCGGAGGGACGCGATGACGCTGACGCCCATCTCCGGGGCGCTGGTGCCGAAGGCCACCACCGTGAGGCCCACGACCAGGGGGGAGAGGCCGGCCACCAGGGCCAGCCGGGAGGCGCCGCGGACGAGCAGCTCGCCGCCCAGGACGAGGAGGACGAAGCCGAGGGCGAGGAGGAGGGCGGGGGTCACGGGAAGCGGGGCGTCACGGGACACCGCGGATCAGGCTGCACGGCATCCGCCATCTAGGCATCCGCGCCGCACGGGCGGTAGCTCATCACGTCCAGACCCGGGACGCGCCGGTATTCGTCCAGGTTGCGGGTGACGACGGGCATCCCCTCGGCCAGGGCCGTGGCGGCGATCCAGAGGTCGTTGGACCCGATGAGGAGCCCCTGGGCCCGGAGGTACCGGAACGTCCGCCCGTACCGCCAGGCGACGTCCGGCGTCCAGGGGAGGACGGTGAAGGGGTCCAGGAACTCCTCCCACCGGTCCCGGTCGTCCATCGTGGGACCGGCGGCCAGCTCGCCGGCCACGGTGAAGGTGAGGTGGAGGGGCCGGTCGGGATGCCGCTGCAGAAACGCGTGGGCCGGCCCGGGACCCGACGCGGCCTCACGCTCCAGGTCGACCAGGAAGGTGGTCTCGAGGATCAGCCCCGCGGCCACTTGTCCCGCTCGTCCGGCAGCTCCTCCTTGACGGCCTCGACCTCGTCCAGCTCCTCAGACGAGTAGAGCGGCCCCCGATCGCGCACCAGGTCCAGCAACTCCCCCCCCGTCACCGGGACGTCGTCCCACCGGGCCCGCATCACGACGTCGCTGAAGGATTCGCCGTCCCGCTTGGCGCGGCGGAGCCGCTCGTAGGCCTCGATCCGGAGGGAGATGGTCTTGCTCGGCATGGTACACAGATTATGCATGGTCTGTGTACTCCGGGTCAAGGCTCGTCGGGTTTCGGGGGGGCGGCCGGGCCTCATGCCCACCCGTAGCCGCTCTCCACGGGATTGGCGCGACCGCCGTGACGGTCGATCCAGTTCTCGATCCTGCGCACGTGCCCGCCGACGTCGTCCTGCCGCAGGGAGGAAGGCAGGAAGAGGATTCCGGGAAAGGACACGCCGCGGGAAGCGAGGGCGCGGGTCAGCGGAGCGTGGTCCCGGTAGTTGCGCGTGACGACGATCCGGTTCGAGCGGCGTCCGTACGCCAGCACGTCGCGGTCTGCGGATCCCCCGAGTCCGGCCTCCAGGGCGTGCTCCACGTCCATCCCTCGCTCGCGGAGAGCCCGGCAAGCCGGGACGCTCACCATCTCGTCGAACAGGAAGCGAAGGCCGGCCGAGTCAGCCACCCGCCGTCATCGGCCGCGCTGGCGCCGGTCCCCCCCCCCGAAGCGTCCCGACGACCGCAGGGGCGTCAACCGGCCGCCCGGTCCTGCAGGAGGCGTTCGAGCCGATCGTTCCGCGTCACCTGCTCGTCGATCTCCTCGGAGAAGCGCTCCAGGTACGTGAGAGCGTCTTCGATCGCCTCCGCGGGGAGCCGACCCCCCAGGTGGTCGTGGATCGCGGACACGTCCCGTCCGTAGTCCCGGACGAGGAGGGCGACCTCCCACACGTCCGGACCCCCACGGATGCCGGCTCGCCGTCCGTCGGGCCCGTCCCTGAAGTGCAGATGTGGAAGGTTCTGGAGGGTCCACCACTCCCGGGCGACGCGGCGGAGTCCCGTCGACGGTCCTTCGCCGCGCTCGTCCCAAAAGCGCCGGATCTCCCGGTCGAGCCACTCCTCGAGCCGAGCGGTGATGGTGGGCATGGGGCCTCTTGTGTGTACCATGTGTACATCGTGTACGGTCAAGGCCGACGATAGCCCCGCTCCATGCCCGCGGCAAGGTGGGATCTCCGGCTTACTCGAACAGGTAGGCCACCGCCTCCGCCGCCTGCTCCAGCGTCTCACAGGTGAAGGCGGCCAGGGCGTCCAGCTCCTTCAGGGCGTGGGTGAGCTCGGCGTCCCGCACCAGTACCAGCGGAAGGCCCGAGGCCACGGCGGCCCCGGCGTCGGCGGCGGTGTTCCACTGCCGGTAGGTGTCGCCGAAGCGGGCCACCGCCAGGTCGGAGCGGCGGAGCCACACCCGGGTCCGGAGGGTGTTCACCCGGGCGCCCATCAGGTCCCGGTACCGGTCGCCGGGCTGCTCGCCCAGGATGTCCTCGCCCACGTCGTCGGACCGGTCGTGGACCTCCTGCGGGCCCACGGTCCGAACCGGCAGGTCGCGCTCGCGGAGCAGCTCGCGGAAACGGTCCCGCCAGCCACTGTGGATTTCGCCCGCCAGGTAGATCGTGACCTCGTCCACGGTCGTGCTCCTCCCTAGCTCCTCCGTCCGACTTCCGACGTCTTCGCGCTGGCCGGCGCCAGCCGGTGACCCGCTACCGGTTGCGACCTGTTGACGCGGTTCACGTGAACCGCGTCGAAGTCAGCCCTCGTCCCGGCCGATCTCCAGCATGCGGTTCACCGCCTGCAGGGCCCGCTCCCGGACGTCCTCGTCCAGCTCGACCTCGTGCTGCAGGTGGCGGAGGGAGTCCAGCGTCTTCTCCAGGGTGATCTTCTTCATGTGGGGGCAGAGCGTGCAGGGCTTGACCAGGTCCAGGTCGGGGTGGGCCTCCTGCACGTTGTCGGACATCGAGCACTCGGTGATCATGATCACCCTGTCCGACGTCGCCCGGTCCAGGTAGCCGATCATCCCGCTCGTGGAGCCCACGAAGTCGGCCTCGTCGCACACCTCCGGCGAGCACTCGGGATGGGCGATGACCTCGATGCCCGGATACTGGTCGCGGTAGCCCTGGATCTGGTCGGCCGTGAACTGCTCGTGGACGATACAGCGGCCGTGCCACGTGAGGACCCGGACGTCCGTCTGCGCGGCGACGTTCTCGGCCAGGTACTGGTCGGGGAGGAAGATGACCCGGTCGCTGCCCGCCTCCGCGGCCGCGTGCTCCACCACCGCCTTCGCGTTGGCGCTGGTGCAGCAGACGTCCGACTCCGCCTTGATGGCGGCGGGCGTGTTCATGTAGGTGACGACGGGGACGCCGGGGTAGCGCTCCTTCAGGAGCCGGACATCCTCCACCGAGATGCTCTCCGACAGGGAGCAGCCGGCCTCCAGGTCGGGGATCAGCACCGTCTTGCCCGGGTTGACGATCTTGGCCGTCTCGGCCATGAAGTGGACGCCGCAGAAGACGATCACGTCGGCCTCGGCGTCCCGGGCCTGCTTCGCCAGCCCCAGGGAGTCACCGGTGAAGTCGGAGACGCCGTGGAAGATCTCGGGCACCTGGTAATTGTGCCCGAGGATGACGGCGTTCCGCTCCTCCTTCAGCCGGTTGATCTCGGCGATCAGGGGGGCCTTCATCTCCCATTCGAAGCGGGGGATGCTCCCCTGCACCTTCGGCCAGATGTGCTCGGTGGCGCGGGCCACCTCGTCCGTATAATCCAGCGTCTCGACGGCTTGCATGGGCCTCGAGCTGTTCGGGTGTCGGCGACGGGCGGATCGAGAGCGATCCCGTCGCCAGCGGTCGGAGCGCCTCCCCGGATGGCGGGGCGACGCTCTCCGTCGCCGGTGTGAAACACCATTGTAAGGGAAAGTTCCGGGGGTGTGAAGACGGCGCGGCGGCGGTCCTGCCGGTCCCCGCCGGGCGCGGAGCCCCGTCGGGCGGGGGCCGGCTTCTCGCGGCGCGGGACCTGCACGGAGGCTGGACGGACGTCCCCAACCTGACGCGGAGAGGGTGGATGGCACGGGAGATCCAGGAAAGGGTCAGATCCATGGGTCGGCAGCAGGCCGAGGCCCGGATCGAGGAGCTCCGGGAGGAGATCCGGCGCCACGACCGGCTGTACTACGTGGAGAACGACCCGGAGATCTCCGACGCCGAGTACGACCGTCTGTTCGACGAGCTGGTCGCCCTGGAGGAGGCCCATCCGGAGCTCCGGGCCGACGATTCCCCCACCCGGCGCGTCGGGGCCGAGCCCCTGGACGAGCTGCCCACCGTCCCGCACACGGCCCCCATGCTCAGCCTGAACTCCGGCAAGGAGGAAGAGGACCTCCGTGAGTTTTACGACCGGGTGCTGCGGGGGCTGGGTCTGGACGGCGGCGGGTCGGACGACGACGCGGCGGCCGGCGACGACGCGGCCGACGACGGCACGCCCGGCGCGGGGGAGACGGACGCCGACGAAACGCCGGACGGTGGTCCGCGCTCCGCCGCCGACGTCCGCTACACGGTGGAGCCCAAGCTCGACGGCGCCTCCATCGAGCTCGTCTACGAGGACGGCGTGCTCGACCGGGCGGTGACCCGCGGCGACGGACGGCGGGGCGAGGGCGTCACCGAGAACGCCCGCACCGTGGGCGCCGTGCCCCTTCGACTGCGGGACGGGGGCCGGCCGGTCCCGCCCCTGCTGGCCGTGCGGGGCGAGATCTTCATGCGGATCGGCGACTTCGAGGCGCTGAACGAGCGGCTGATGGAGGAGGGGCGCGAGCCCTTCGCCAACCCCCGGAACGCCACCGCCGGCTCGCTCCGCCAGCTGGACAGCCGGATCACGGCGGAGCGTCCCCTGGACCTCTACGTCTACGACGTCCTGGCGCCGGCCGACGTGCCGGGCGAGCTGGGGCTGGCGACCCAGCGGGAGGTGCTGGAGGCGCTGCGGGGCTGGGGCTTCCCGGTGAACGACAGCTGGGAGCCCGCCGGCTCCGTGGAGGAGATCGCGGACTACCACGCACGGCTGGCCGCGGGCCGGGACGACCTGGACTACGAGATCGACGGCGTGGTGGTCAAGCTCGACGACCTGGCGCTCCGGGAGGAGCTGGGCGCCACCTCCCGCCACCCCCGCTGGGCCTTCGCCTACAAGTTCGAGCCCCGCAAGGAGATCACCCGGGTCATGCACATCGTCCCCAGCGTGGGCCGCACGGGTCGGGTGACGCCAGTGGCGATGCTGCGGCCGGTGGACGTGGGCGGCGTCACCGTGAGCCGCGCCAGCCTCCACAACATCGAGCAGGTGAGGAAGCTGGGGGTCCGGGAGGGCGACCGCGTGCGGGTCCAGCGGGCCGGCGACGTGATCCCGCAGGTGGTGGAGGTGGTGGAGGAGGGGGAGGAGGACGACCGGGGCGAGCCGTTCGAGATGCCGAACGAGTGTCCTTCCTGCGGAACGGAGCTGGTGAGCCGTGGCCCGCACACCCTCTGCCCCAACAGCTTCGAGTGCCCGGCCCAGCTCGCCGGCCGCATCGAGCACTTCGCCTCCCGCGACGCCCTGGACATCGAGGGGCTGGGCGAGGAGGTGGCGAAGCTCCTGGTGGCCGAGGGGCGGGTCGTCCAGCTGCCCGACCTCTTCGAGCTGGGGGCGGACGACCTGGTCGAGCTGGAGGGTTTCGCCGAGAAGAGCGCGGCGAACCTGGTGGGGGCCGTCGAGCGCGCCTCGGAGACGGAGCTGGTCCGCTTCCTCCACGGGCTGGGGATCCCCGAGGTGGGCGCCACCGTGGCCCGCGACCTGGCCCGGTGGTTCGGGAGCCTCGAGGCGATACGATCGGCCTCGGAGGAGGAGCTCCAGTCGATGGACGGAATCGGCCCGAAGATGGCCGAGGCCGTCCGCGGCTTCTTCGACGAGCCGCGGAACGCCGAGATCCTCGACGAGCTGGAGGAGAAGGTGACCCTGGTCGACGAGGGCGAGGGTCTGCGCGAGAGCGAGCCGGTGGCGCTCCCGCTGGACGGTCTGACCTTCGTGTTCACGGGGGCGCTGGAGGGCTTCACGCGGCGGGAGGCGCAGGAGTTGGTGGAGGACGCCGGAGGCCGGGCCACCTCCTCGGTGAGCGGCGAGACCGACTACGTGGTGGTGGGCGAGGACCCCGGCTCCAAGGCCGACGACGCCCGGGAGCGGGGCGTGGAGACGCTGGACGAGGGAGCGTTCGTGGAGCTGCTCCGCGACCGCGGCGTGGAGGTCGGCGGTGGGTGAAGGATCGGGCGTTCCCCGGCGACGCCTCGGCGTGGAGGTCGGCGATGGGTGACCGGCGGATGGAGAACTACGAGATCGCCGACGTCCTGGAGGAGCTGGCCGACCTGCTGGAGATCCGGGGCGCCAACCGGTTCCGGGTGCGGGCCTACCGCGACGCCGCCCGCACCGTTCGGGAGCATGCCATCCCCATGCGCCAGCTCGTGGCCGACGGCGCCGACCTCACCGAGCTCCCCACCATCGGCGACGACATGTCGGACCACGTCACCGAGCTGGTGGAGACCGGCGAGCTCGGCCAGCTGGAGGAGGTGGCCGAGGAGGTACCGCGCACGCTGGCCGAGATCACCCGCCTGCCGGGCGTCGGCCCCAAGCGCACGAAGAAGCTGTGGGACGAGCTTGGCGTCACGACGGTGGACGAGCTGGAGGCGGCGGCCGAGACGGGACGGGTGGAGGAGCTGGACGGCTTCGGGGCGAAGACCCAGCAGAAGATCCTCCAGGGCATCGAGCAGCACCGCCGCCACACCGAGCGCTTCCTCCTCTCCGACGCCGACCTCTACGTGGAGCCCCTGCTGGAGCACCTGCGGGACGCCCCGGGGGTGGGCCGGCTGGAGGTGGCCGGCTCCTACCGCCGGCGGAAGGAGACGGTGGGGGACGTCGACGTGCTGGCGGAGGCCGACGAGGGAGGGCCGGTCATGGAGCACTTCACCTCCTACGGGAAGGTGGCCGACGTGGTGCAGGCCGGCGAGACCCGGGGCAGCGTCGTGCTGGAGAACGGCGTCCAGGTGGACCTGCGGATCGTGGACGCCGACAGCTACGGAGCGGCCCTGGTCTACTTCACCGGCTCCAAGGA
>CAZSKS010000017.1:18315-43470 GCA_964607465.1 uncultured Gemmatimonadota bacterium
GGCTACGAGTACTTCGCCGTCACCGACCACAGCCAGGCGCTGGCCATGACCGGCGGCCTGGACGAGGAGAAGCTGCGCCGGCAGTGGGAGGAGATGGACGAGGTCGTCGCCCGCCACGACGAGATCCGGCTCCTCCGCAGCCTGGAGGTGGACATCCTGGAGGACGGGAGCCTGGATCTGGCCGACGAACTGCTGGAGGAGCTGGACCTGGTGGTGGTGTCGGTCCACTCGAAGTTCGACCTGGACCCCGACCGGCAGACCGAGCGGATCGTCACGGCCCTGTGCCACCCCCAGACCGACGTGCTGGCCCACCCGACGGGCCGCATCATCGGTCGGCGGGATCCCTACGACCTCGACCTGGACCGGGTGCTGGAGACGGCCGTGGAGGAGGGGGTGGCCCTGGAGCTGAACTCCCACCCCGACCGGCTGGACCTGAAGGACACCCACCTCATGCGGGCGGCGGAGCTGGGCGCGAGGATCGTCATCAGCACCGACGCCCACCGGCCGGAGCACCTGGACCTCATGCGCTACGGCGTGGAGCAGGCCCGCCGCGCGTGGCTCGGGCCGGAGGACGTGCTCAACACCCTGCCGCTGGAGGACTTCCTGTCGGCGCTGCGGAGCGGGCCGGAGGGCTGAGCGGCGAGGCCCCCGGCTCAGGCCCGGATCGGCAGCCTCCGCACGGGCTCGCCGGTCAGCTCGCGGACGGCGTTGGCGACCGCGGGGGCGATGGGCGGCGTGCCGGGCTCGCCGACGCCGCCCACGCTCTCCTGGCCGTCGGTGACGTGGACGACGTCCACAGCCGGCATCTCGTCCAGGCGCAGCATGCGGTAGTCGTCGAAGTTTCCCTGCCGTGCCCGTCCGTCCTCGATGTTGATCTCGCCGTACAGGGCGGCCGTCAGCCCGTACACGATGCCGCTCTCCATCTGGGCCTCCACGATGGAGGGGTTCACCATGGGGCCGCAGTCCACGGCGCACACGACCCGGTGGACCCGCGGCCGGCCGTCCTCGAGCGACACCTCGGCCACCTCGGCCACGTGGCTTCCGAAGGACTCGACCACGGCGACCCCCCGTGCCCGACCCTCGGGCAGCGAGCTCCCCCAGCCCGCCGCCTCGGCGGCCCGCTCCAGCACCCGGAGGTGGTGGGGCGCGTCGGAGAGGAGCTCCCGCCGGTAGTCGACCGGGTCGCGACCGGCGGCCCGGGCCAGCTCGTCGACGAAGGTCTCCACGACGAAGCCGTTGTGGGTGTGGTTCACCGAGCGCCAGAAGCCCACCGGCACGCCCACGTCGGCGTCGTGGTAGTCGACCCGGACGTTGGAAATCGAGTAGGGCATCCCGACCGCCCCCTCCACGGCCTCGGTGTCCAGGCCGTCCTGCACCGCACCGGGGAAGGCGCGCTTCATGATGGAGGGCACCACCAGGCGGTGGGTCCAGGCGGTGGGCCACCCGTCGCCGTCCACCGCGGCCCGCAGCACGTGGTGGGAGGCGGGACGGTAGAAGTCGTGGCGGGTGTCGTCCTCCCGCGACCACACCGCCTTCACCGGGGCGCCGGCGGCCTTCGAGAGCTCCAGGGCGTCCCGCACGAAGTCCAACTCGAAGCGACGGCCGAAGCCCCCGCCCAGGTAGGTGGTGTGGACGGTGACGTCCTCCTCGTCCACACCGGCGATCCGGGCCGCTGCCTGCAGGCAGCCGCTCTGGTTCTGCGTCGGTGCCCACAGCTCGCACCCGTCGGAGCGCACGTGGGCCGTGGCGTTCATCGGCTCCATGGTGGCGTGGGCCAGGTAGGGGAAGTCGTAGGCGGCCTCGACCGTGCGGGCCGCTCCCGACAGGGCGCCGTCGGGGTCCCCGTCGCTTCGGGCCTCGACGCCCGGGCTCCGGGCGATCCGGCGGAACTCCTCGGCGATGGCCTCGTCGTCCTGGTCGGCCCACTCGCCCTCGTCCCACGTGATGTCCAGCGCCTCGAGCCCCTTCTGGGCGGCCCAGTAGTGGTCGGCCACCACCCCCACCCGGTCGCCCAGGTCCACGACGTGGCGCACGCCGGGCACCTGCCGGGCCGCCGCGTCGTCCAGCTCCGCCACCGTGCCGCCGAACACGGGACAGCGGGCCACCCGACCGATCAGGACGCCGTCCGGGCGGACGTCGATCCCGAAGGTGGCCGAGCCGTCCACCTTGGGCGGCGTGTCCAACCGTCGACGCGGCTGGCCCAGCAGCCGGAAGTCGTCGGCGTCCTTGAGCGGCGGATCCTCGGGGACCTCCAGCTCCGCGGCGGCCTCCGTCAGCTCGCCGTAGCCGGCCCGCCGCCCGCTGGCCTCGTGGATCACCTCGCCGGCCTCGGCCCGGCAGGCGCCGGCGTCCACGCCCCACCGCCCGGCGGCGGCGGCCACCAGCATCGCCCGGGCCGCGGCGCCCGCCTTCCGCATGGGCTCCCAGGCCATCCGCACGCTGGTGGAGCCGCCCGTCCCCTGGATCCCGAAGGCGGGGTTCACGTACTCCTGCCCGACCGGGGCGAACTCGAAGGCCACCCGCTCCAGGGGCACCTCCAGCTCCTCGGCCACCAGGGTGGGGAGCGCCGACGCCACCCCCTGGCCCATCTCCGAGCGGTCCACGACGACGGTCACGTCTCCCTCGGCGTCCACCCGGATCCAGGCGTTGGGCGCGAAGATCGGCTCGACGTCCGCCCCGTCGGCCATGGCGGCGTCCTCCCCGCGCTCGGCGGGTCCGCACCCGGGGACGGAGACGGCCAGCACGAGCCCGGCGCCGGCCACCCCCGTGACCTTCACGAAGTCGCGGCGGCTGAGGCCGTCGCCCGTGGCGTCGGGGCCGCCGTCGGCTGCGGATCCGCCGTGCTCGTCGCCGGGGCCGCCCGCGGCGTCCGGTGACCGGGCCCCGCCGAGGTCCGCGCTCGCCGCCTCCGTCCCGGCGGCGAGGCCGCCCAGGGCCGCGGCCAGCCAGTCGGGCCGGTCCGTCCGCTCGGCACCCATCTCAGCCCTCCTCCCCGGCCAGGTCGGCCGCCGTGTGCACGGCTTCGCGGATGCGGCTGTAGGTGCCGCACCGACAGATGTTGCCCCGCAGGGCGGCGTCGATCTCCTCGTCGGACGGGTCGGGGTTCCGCGACAGCAGCGCCGCGGCGGCCATGACCTGGCCCGACTGGCAGTAGCCGCACTGGGGGACGTCCTCCTCGATCCAGGCCGCCTGGACCGGGTGGGAGCGGTCCTCCGACAGCCCCTCGACGGTCGTGATCTCCGAGCCCGCGGCGGCGCTCACCGGGGTCTGGCAGGAGCGGACCGCCTGGCCGTCCATGTGCACCGTGCAGGCGCCGCACTGGTTGATGCCGCAGCCAAACTTCGTCCCGGTGAGGCCCAGGACGTCCCGGAGGACCCAGAGGAGGGGCATGTCCTCGGGGACGTCGACCTCGTGGGACCGGCCGTTGACGGAGAGGGATACGGGCATGGGACGCTCCTTCAGGCGAAGGTGGGCTGAGCATCCTCAAGGTCGCCGCGGGGCGGGAGGTCGTCAACGGGTGGCGCGCCTCCCCTGGCCCGTCCCGACGGTCGGGACGGAACCTTTCGTGGCGGGCGGTGGGTACCACATCATTCGGACACGCCGGGAGCAGAATCTCCGGCGACGAGACGGCCGGACCCCCCTGGACCACGGACCCACGGGATGACGACGAGAGGCCACAGCACCGCCGGCGCGAGCCGGTCCTCCTCCCTCGCCACGGCGGCCCGCGTCCCGGTCCGCACCCTCGAGGGCTGTCCCTGCTGCACCTGTACCCCGCCGCCCGCGGCGGTCCGGCGTGCCCGGTCCGGAGGAGAGCCGTGAGCTGACGCCTCTCCCCCGACCCAGCATCAGGCACCCCGGGCCGCTCGCGAGAGCGGCCCTTTTTCGTTGCCCGACACGACGCCCGGCGGCGGGACGGAGGACGCCCCGACGCCGGAGCGCGATCACGAGACGAGAGATCGAGAGAACCGAGACGGAAACGACAGACGAGAGGAGACGAACCATGGAGTACGCGAACCCCGACGCGCTGGTCTCGACCGAGTGGCTGGCCGACCGCCTGGACGACCCCACGGTGCGGATCGTCGAGGTGGACGAGGACACCGACGCCTACGACCGCGGGCACATCCCGGGGGCGGTGGGCTGGGACTGGAACGAGGACCTCCACCATCCCGTGCGCCGCGACTACCTCGACCGCGAGGGCATCGCCCGGCTCCTGCGGGAGGCCGGCGTGGGCGACGACACGACGGTCGTCCTGTACGGCGGCAACGACAACTGGTTCGCCGCCTACGCGTACTGGCTGCTGAAGCTCCGCGGCGTGCGGCGCGTGCGGCTGCTGGACGGCGGCCGGGTGAAGTGGGAGGCGGAGGACCGGCCCCTGGAGACCGACGTCCCCTCGTACGACGCGGGCTCCCTCTCCGAGCTCGGGCCCGAGCGCCCCGAGCTGCGCGCCTTCCGGGACGACGTCCTGGCCGGCATCGGCCGCTCCTCCTTCGTGGACGTGCGCTCGCCCGAGGAGTTCCGGGGCGAGAAGCTGGCCCCCGAGCACCTGCCCCAGGAGCAGCCCTACGTGGGCGGCCACATCCCCGGGGCCCGGAACATCTCCTGGTCGGAGGCGGCCGAGGAGGACGGGAGCTTCCGGCCGGCCGACGAGCTCCGGGAGCTCTACGCCGACGTGCTGGAGAGCGACGAGGCCATCGCCTACTGCCGGATCGGCGAGCGGGCCGCCCACACCTGGTTCGTCCTGCACGAGCTGCTGGGCCACGAGGGGGCGCGCAACTACGACGGCTCGTGGACCGAGTACGGCTCGCTGGTGGACGTGCCCGTGGAGCGCGGCGATCCGTCCGGGCGCGGCGACGCCGTGGCGGCGTGAGCACCGAGCCGGAGCCGGCCCGGGGCGGGGGAGGCGCCGGCGTGGGCCTCTCCTCGCCCCCCACGCGCCGGGAGCCCGACGCCGGCCCCGACCTGCCGCCGCGGGGCCGGGCGCTGGTGGAGCGGATCGGGAACACGCCGCTGCTCCCGCTCCCCTCCCCCGTCGAGGGCGTGCGGATCCTGGGCAAGGCCGAGTGGCTGAACCCCGGTGGCTCGGTGAAGGACCGCACCGCGTGGTCCATCGTGCGGGGCGCGCTGGAGCGGGGCGACCTGGCGTCGGGTCGCCCGGGTGGGGAGGCCGCCGCTCCGGAGCGGGAAGGCGTCGCGCCGGAGGGACGTCCCGCGGGCCGCCGGCTGCTGGACGCCAGCTCGGGCAACACGGCCATCGCGTACGCCATGCTGGGCGCGGCCCTGGACGTGGGCGTGACCGTCACCCTGCCGGAGAACGCCAGCCGGGAGCGGCGCCAGGTGCTGGCCGCCTACGGGGCCGAGGTCGTCCTCACCGACGCGGTGGAGGGCACCGACGGCGCCATCGCCGAGGCCCGGCGGCTGGCTGAGGAGGAGCCCGACCGGTTCTGGTACGCCGACCAGTACGGCAACGACGACAACTGGCGGGCCCACTACCGGGGGACGGCCGAGGAGATCTGGCGGCAGAGCGGCGGCGAGGCGACCCATCTGGTGGCGGGGCTCGGCACCACGGGCACGCTGGTGGGCACGGGCCGTCGGCTCCGGGAGCTGAACCCGGGCCTCCGGATCGTGGCCGTCCAGCCGGCCGAGGCGATGCACGGCCTGGAGGGGCTGAAGCACCTGCCCACTGCCCGCGTGCCGCCGATCTACGACGAGACGGTGCCCGACGAGCACCGGCGGGTGGCGACGGAGGCGGCCCGGGCGGCCGCCACCGACCTGGCCCGGGGTGAGGGGCTCTTCGTGGGCCCGTCGGCGGGGGCGGCCTACGCGGCCGCCCGCGAGGTGGCGTCGGAGCTGGAGGCGGGCACCGTCGTCACGGTGCTCCCCGACGGCGGCGGCCGCTACCTCAGCGAGGCCTGGTGGACGGGGGAGGAGCGATGAGCGTCGGCGAACCGACGGGCGCCGCTGGCCCGACGGACCCGGGCGAGGATCCGGCCACCGCCGTCGAGGCGGGCACCGGTGGCCTGACGCTGGTGGTGCCCGCGGCCGTCATGGAGGCCGTCGGCCGTCACCTGGAAGCCGCCTACCCCGCCGAGGGCTGCGGCGTGCTGCTGGGGGAGGCCGAGGGCGACGTCCGGCGGGTGGTGCGCCGGGTGGCGGCCGACAACCGCGTGCCCGACCGGAACGACCGGTACGAAGTCGATCCCGGCCTCCTGCGGGACCTGATGGAGGCGGAGGACCGGGGCGGCCCGCGGGTGGTGGGGTTCTACCACTCCCACCCCGACGCCGCGCCGGAGCCGTCGTCCACCGACCGGGGGCTGGCGTGGCCCTGGTACGCCTACCTCATCGTGCCGGTGCGGGACGGCCGGGCGGGCCGCGGGCGGGTGTGGTCCTTCGACGGGGAGGAGGCGACGCCGGTGGAAGGCGAGATCCGGGAGGCCGGTGACGGATGACGGACGCGGAGATCGGACGACGGCCCCACACGGGATGGATGGTGGACGTCCGAGTCAGAAAGCTGGACGAGCACGACCAGAGATCACGGCAGAGGGAGCCCGAACCATGGCACAGGTGAGCATCAGGATTCCGACGCCGCTCCGTTCCTACGTGGACGGGCGGTCGGAGGTCGACGTGGAGGCCGGCTCGGTGCGCGAGGCGCTGGAGCGGCTGGCCGGGGAGCACGAGGGGCTCCGGGGACAGCTGTTCACCGACGAGGGCGATCTCCGCCGCTTCGTGAACGTCTACCTGGGGGAGCGCAGCATCCGCGACCTGGACGGCGACGACCGGGAGCTGGACGAGGGCGACGAGCTTCGGATCGTCCCCTCCGTGGCGGGGGGCGGACCCGCCGGCACGGACACCGAGGAGGCGACGGGCGCGCCCCCCGACGGCGACGAGTCCGGCCCCGCCGAGGGGGACGGGCGTGCGGGCGCCGACACGGTGCAGGGCGACCGCGCCGCGGCCGCATCCGACGGCGCCACGCCCGCGGAGGCCGTCGACTTCAGCCCTGACGAGCTGCGGCGCTACAGCCGGCACCTGATGATCCCCGAGGTGGGCTACGAGGGACAGCAGAAGCTCAAGTCCTCCAGCGTCCTGCTGATCGGCGCCGGGGGGCTCGGCAGCCCGGCGGCCCTCTACCTGGCGGCCGCCGGCGTGGGGCGGATCGGGCTGGTCGACCACGACGACGTGGAGCTGACCAACCTCCAGCGCCAGCTCCTCCACGGCACCTCCTCGGTGGGCGAGCGGAAGCTGGCGTCGGCGCGTCGTCGGCTGGAGGAGCTGAACCCCGAGGTGGAGGTCGTCACCCACGAGGAGCGGCTGACCTCCGACAACGCCCTGGAGCTGCTGGAGGGCTGGGACCTGGTGGTGGACGGCTCCGACAACTTCCCCACCCGCTACCTGATCAACGACGCCTGCGTGTTCCTGGGGATCCCCACCGTCTACGGGGCCATCTACCGCTTCGAGGGGCAGGCGTCGGTGTTCGGCCTGGAGGACGGGCCGTGCTACCGCTGCCTCTTCCCCGAGCCGCCCCCGCCGGGGCTCGTGCCAAGCTGCGCGGACGCCGGCGTGCTGGGTGTGCTGCCCGGCGTGATCGGGACGCTCCAGGCCGTGGAGGCCGTCAAGCTCCTGCTGGACCGGGGGCGCCCTCTCTCCGGCCGGCTCCTGCTGTTCGACGCCCTGGAGATGTCGTTCGACGAGGTGGAGGTCCGCCGGGACCCCGACTGCCCCGTGTGCGGCGAGGACCCGACGGTCACCGAGCTCATCGACTACGAGGTCTTCTGCGGCCTGGGCGACGGGGGGGCGGAGAGCGCCGAGAGCGAGGTACCCTCCATCGGCGCCGCCGAGCTGGCCCGGTGGGCCGAGCGCGGCGAGAGCTACCGGCTCATCGACGTGCGGGAGCCCTACGAGTGGGAGATCTGCAACCTGTCGTCGGTGGGCGCCGAGCTCATCCCCCTGGACGAGCTCCCCGACCGGCTGGGCGAGCTGGACGGCGACCGCACCCTGGTCGTCCACTGCCGCACGGGCGGACGGAGCGCCGACGCCGTGCGGCTGCTCCAGCGCGAGGGCTTCGAGGACGCCCTGAACCTGGAGGGCGGCGTCCTGGGCTGGGCGCGGGAGGTCGACCCGGAGATGCCGACGTACTGACGGTCGCGGGCTCCCGTCGGACGCCGGCGGGCCGTCGACGCCGGCTCGACCCGGGGCCGGCGGCGGGCCGCTACGCCTCCCTCTCCTCCTCGCGGAAGCGGACCTCGACGCCGCGGTCGGCCATCTCCTCCAGGTAGCGGTCGGTGGGAATGGCCCGGTCGGGGGCGAAGACGCCGGGCTCGGCGATCACGTCCCGGGCCAGCATGAGCCCCACGACGCTGAGGGTGTAGCCGGTGCACCGCATCATGGCGGTGATCCCGGTTCCCTCCTCCTCGCGGTCCAGCAGCTCCCACACGAGCCGGACCGGCCGGCCCTCCCGTTCCCCCTCGGCCACCACCCGCAGCGCCACCAGGTCCGGCTCGTCGGGCCGGGTGAGGTGGGGCTCGGCGCAGGCGAGGAAGACCTGGCGGGGCACCACGGTCCGGCCGTCCAGGGAGACGGGCTCCTCGGAGAGCAGCCCCAGCTCGCGGATGGCCCGCATGATCTCGGCATGGCCGGGGTAGCGGAGCGTCTTGTACTCCAGCCGGTCCACCTTCCCCTCGAAGCGCCAGGGCAGGGTCGAGGCGCCGCCCCCGGTGTGGAAGGCCTCCAGCTCGCCCACCTCCCCGAACTCCACCGTCTCCACCTCGGCCAGGGCGTCGATCTGGCGCCGCTCCCCGTCCCGGATGATCCACGAGGGCGTCGTGTAGTAGTCCAGCGTCCCCGCCAGGGAGTAGACCACCTGGTAGTTCAGGGGAGGGACCGGGTCCTGGGGCAGGCCGCCCACGTACATGGCCACCCGATCGGCGCGGTCCAGCAGCTGGAGGCCCCGCGCCGCCAGGAGGTCGACCATCCCCGGGGCCAGCCCGACGTCCGGCACCACCGTGCATCCCGCCTCCCGGGCCTCCCCGTCCAGCTCCAGCTGCTCGAACACGATCTCCGTGTTGCCTCCCAGGTCGCTGAAGTCGCAGCCCGCCTCCACGGCCAGCCGGGCCATGGAGGCGTTGAAGTAGTAGGGGGCGGCCGAGAGGGCGACGTCGTGTCGCCGCATGAGCTCCCCCACCAGGTCGCGGTCGGAGAAGTCGACCCGGGTGAACGCCAGCCGGGGATCGTCGGGCAGGAAAGGAACGCGGGGGCCCGGATCCGCGTCGGCCACCGTCACCCGGGACACGTCACGCTGCTTCAGCAGGTCGAAGGCGCAGGCCGAGCCCTGCATCCCGCCGCCCAGCACGAGGATCTCCATGGCCCTCCAGGTGTCGTCGGATCGTCTGCGGGTCGCTTCGCTCGCGGTGGACGCGCCGCCGGGAGGGCGGCGGTGTCCTCGCCCGCCGCGTCTTGAACGACCGTTGAGGATGGAGGCGGATAGATAACGGGCCGGCGCGGTCGGCGACAGGGCGGGGCACGGTCCCGCGGGACGGGAGGGTCGCCGTCGCCCGGGACCGGAGCCGGACGCCCCGGGACAAGAACGGAATCTCCACCGGGAGAGGGGGGAGGACGTGGCGACGAAGCGTGCGATTCGGGGGGACAAGAGGACGTCGGCAGGGAGGACGATCACGGGGACGGGCTCGACCGGCCCGCCACCCCTCGGCGCCTACGACGCCGTGATCTCCGCCGGGGCCCGCGTGCCGCCCCGGCGCCAGCTGGCGGCCCAGCTCGCCGGCGCGATCCGGGCGGGCCGCTATGGGCCCGACCAGCGGCTTCCCGGCGCACGGGACCTGGCCCGGCGGCTCGGCATCCACCGCGAGACCGTCCTCGGGGCGTACCGGGAGCTGTCGAAGCGGGGCTTGGTCACCCTACGGCCTGGGAGCGGGGCGTACGTGTCGGGCCGGCTGGATCCCGTCGGCGCGGCCGGGGGCGACGCCTTCCGTGGCTTCCTGGCCCGGGAGCGGGCGGCGGGCCGGACGGTGGCCGAGGTGACGAGCCTGGTCGACCGGTGGGTGGACTCGGTGAAGGACCGGCGGGTCGTGGTGGTGGGTGGGGACCGGGAGCTCCTGGCGGTGTGGGCGGCGGAGGCACGGGAGGAGCTGGAGCCCCTGGGAGTGGAGGTGCGGGCCAGCTCCCTGGCCGGGGTCCGGCGGGAGCCCCGCCGGCTGGAGGCGGCCGCCGTGGTCTCCGCGCCGGAGGGCCTTCCGGAGGTGCGGGCGCTGGCCCCCCGGTGGGCCGAGCTGGTGCCCGTGGCGGCGGGGATCGACGCGTCGGTGCGGAGGCTCCTCCTCCAGCTGCCCCGGGGCGCCGTGGTGGCGGTGGTGTCGGGGAGCGACCGGCTGCGGCGCGAGGCGGCGGAGCTGGCGGCGGGGCTGCGGGGCGGCGAGGTGGCCGTGGCCGGCCTCGATCCCGTCCGGGAGGAGCGCCTGGGCCGGGTGCTGCCCGTGGCGCGCTTCGTGCTCGTGGATGTCCCGTCCCGCGGGGCGATGCGGGCCCGGGTCCCGGGCGCGCGCCTCCGGACCCTGAGACACCTTCCCCGGGCCGGATTCCGGGAGTTGGCGGGCTATCTGACCGGCTGATGTCGACGAGCTGACGTCTCCGAGGAGGTCGCACCGGTGAGAGTGCAGATCGTGCGGGCCCGGGTGCCCGAGGACGACCGGCAGCGGTATTTGGAGGCCTGGTCCGAGTGGAGCGGGACGCTCCTCCCCATGGGCATCGACGCCCAGCTGCTGGAGAGCGAGGAGACCCGCGGCCGGTTCGTCGAGATCACCTGGTTCGACGAGGGCGAGGAGGCGGCGGTGGGCGACGACCGTCTGGCCCGGGCCGCGGCGGAGCTGGAGGCGGCCTCGGAGGAGCGGTCCGGCGAGCTCCGCTTCTGGCGACCCCGATCCGGGGTCGCGTCCGGGGGCGTGGAGGGGGCGCGCGGAACTTGATCCCCCCCGGCGGATAGGCTATAGTGGCCGGCCCGCTTCGGGGCCCGGCCGGTCCCCGATCGCGGCCGGCCGGACCGCCCCCTGACGTCCGGCTCGCACGCCGGTGGCCCGTAGTGTAACGGCAACACGCTTGGCTCTGGACCAAGAGATTCCTGGTTCGAATCCAGGCGGGCCAATTTCCTCTTTCCCCGGCGGCCGGAACATCGTGGAGGGGTGGCCGAGTGGCTTAAGGCGGCGCCCTGCTAAGGCGTTGGGCTTTACTGCCCGCGAGGGTTCGAATCCCTCCCCCTCCGCCTGAGGACAGCATCTGGACGGGTGGCCGAGTCTGGCTTAAGGCGCACGCCTGGAGAGCGTGTGGGCTCGTTAGAGCCTCGTGGGTTCAAATCCCACCCCGTCCGCTGCGGGGCCGAGCCGCGCCCGCCGCCCCGCGCGGTTGGGACGCTCGGCCCCTGCGTGTTGTGGGATGCGCGACGAGGACCATGCCCGCTCGATGATCGCCGCTGTGGCACAGCCGGGGCGTCGAGGCCAGGGAGCGCGAGAAGCGGTCCCGGAGGCGTAGTGAAAACTACGCTGAGGAGACCGCGACGAAGCGCGACACCGGCGGGCCCCTTGGTCAGCGCAGCCCACGACGCAGCGGCACAGTCAGGGCGTCGAGGTCAAGGAGCGCGAGAAGCGTGACCGGAGGCGTGCTGAAAAGCACGTCGAGGATCGCGCGACGAGCCGCGACGCCGAGATCGACGTCCTGGCGAAGCCGCGTATCCGATGGAGGGGTGGCAGAACGGCTAATGCACCGGTCTCGAAAACCGGCGCCCTCACGGGCTTGTGGGTTCGAATCCCACCCCCTCCGCTCAGACAGCAAACGGGTCCTGAGGCTTCTGGCTCGGCCCCGATTTACGTTCGCGGGAGTCGGCTGTCGGTCGGACATCTGACTCTCCGATGTGCTGCTTCGCAAATTCGGCTACTACGGCCGAGGCCCCGACTCGCGGATCCAGCACGAAGATCGTCAGGCTGACGCGAGCCCTCCACCATCCCTTTGGCTGCGGCACAGGTCGGCAGCTTCGTCGACCGCCGTCAGGACGGGATTCACGACCGGTACGTCGAGTATCCCGGAGAGATCCTCTCCGAGTCCGAGGAAGCCCATCGTCATGCAGCCGAGCACGAACGCTCCGGCACCCTCGTCCAGGGCATTCCCGCCCGCTTCGGTGAGTTGCTCGACGACCCGCTCGCGGTTGGGACGAAGCTCGTGAACGCCCACACCGATTGCGCGTACGGAGGTGACCTGACGGCTCATACCGGCCACGTCAATCCGGCGTCGGATCAGCGGGACCACAGGATCCACCACCGTCAGGACGGCGAACCGCGGGGCTGATCGCGCGGCCTTCCGGAAGCTGGCTTCCGCCGGCCCGACAACCGGGAAGTCGACCTGGTTTCGCGCCTCGGTGAGCCCCGGGTCGCCGAAACATCCGATGACCACGGCGTCGATGTCTTGCCCTTCCAGGGTCGGGACCTCGGCGGCGACGGCCCGAGCGGCCGCCGCCTCCTGCTCCTCGTTCTCGACCGACGCGGGACCGTTTTCCGTCCGGGCGAGGCTCACGACACAGCCGTTGGGGGCGTTCGATTTCAGGAACGCCCTGCGACGGTCGAGTTCAGCGGCGGCGGCGTCACCGGAGCCGAGTGAGCCGGGGATCAGGTAGAGTACATCCAATCCCGGAGCCTCCGGACCGTTGTCCGGTGTCATGAAGACCGGGCGGCTGAGAGGGCCTCCGTCTCCCGGAGAAATCCCGACCGGGACCGTGCGCCCATCTCCCAGTGCTCGCGGAGCATGCGGAGCGCCTCGTCCAGATCTCCCTCCCGCAGCGCCGTGGTGATCGCGGCGTGATGGTCGAGCCCTTTCGTTCCGAGCCGCGCGAAGTCGTCGGCGAAGATGTACTCGTAGCGGTAGAGACGGTTCTTGAGCATACGGAGGGTCTCGAGCATCTCCGCGTTCGTGCACCGCGACACCAGCAACTCATGCCACATCTGGTCGTATCGGATGGCGTCCACCGGATCGTGGTCGTCGGCGTCGAAGGTCCGTCGCTGATCGTACTCCTCGAGCTGGTCGATCGTCTCGGCGTCAGGGAGGCCCGCGTCCTTGAGGGCCTCGACCTCGAGGATCCCGGTAAGCTCATAGAGGTTTTCTGCCGTGTCGGGCGTGAGCGGACGAACGGAGAAGCCCTTGCCCGGTTCGGATCGTAGGAGGCCCTCGATCTCGAGCTTGAGCAGCGCCTCCCGCAGCGGAGTTCGGCTGATGTCCAGTCGTCGGGCGAGCTCCGGCTCCGAGATACTGGAGCCGGGCTCGAGCTCGCCCTGGAGGAGCCACTCGAGTAGGAGGGTACGCACCTGATCGCGCAGGGGCTCACGGCGGAAGAGGGACATGCGTGCTGTCCAGGCGGGAGGAAGATGGGTGGGCGCCTAGGCCCCTTGACATGCATTCTACATACCGGGTACTGTATACACAACACAGGATTGTACACAATACGGAGTACATCTTTTCTTCAAAGGATCTTCAAAGGACGCCCGGCTGCACGGTCCGGTCGAGCGCCCAGCTAGGGGCCAAGGGGGACAGGTGGGGCAGCCCGGCGGACCACGAACTCCTTGGGCGAACTCTGGAAAAGGCCCTGAGTCTGGGTTCTCTGCCCGGGGGGTTGCCTTCCTCCTCTCTGCGGCATTTCTGTCGTCAGCGCTTGCATCATTCGTTTCTCCTGTAGCCGCACAGACGCCCTCGGTTGAGGGAACCACCCTCGCCATCGTGGGCGGCTATCTGATCGACGGCAATGAGGGCCCGCCCCTGCAGAACTCGGTGGTCCTGATCGAGGGCGAGCGCATCGTGCACGTGGGGACCGTGGCGGACACCGACGTTCCCGAAGACGCCCGCGTCGTCGACGCTGAGGGCTTCACCGTCATGCCGGGCCTGCACGACGCGCACGTGCACACGATGATTGTCGGGCACGGGGTGTACGACGAGTTCTTCCCGGCTTACGGGGACAGGTTGCGCGAGATCATGCCGATCTCGGCCCGGCAGCTCCTCCACTCCGGAGTGACCTCGGCCCGCGACCTGGGTGCACCGCTAGAGGACGCGCTCTGGCTTAAGCGTGAGGTCGCCTCGGGCCGGATCCAGGGCCCCCGGATGTTCGTCTCGGGGCCCTTCCTTCAGGCCAGCCTCCCCCCGGGCGAGGGGCGCGGCTACGACTCGCGCGTCCAGTCCATCTTCCGATGGCCGGTCGACGGCGCCGAGGACGCCCGGCAGAAGACGCGACAGCTCATTGAGGCAGGCGTAGACATCATTAAGGTGATCCAGCTCGCCGATCTCACGGCGGGGGAGCGGGCGGCGATCGGTGAGGCGGCCGCGAACGCCGGCCTTCCGGTCGTCGTGCACGCCTGGACGGAGGACGAGGTGCGGATGGCCGCCGAGATGGAAGCGGCCTCGATCGAGCACGTGGGGGCGGGGCGCAAGCCCCTCTATCCGGAGGCGTCGGTCCGGACCATGGCCGACGCCGGTATCTACGCCGTCCCGACCTCGCTGGTGGACCGGGTCGTCGACCTGACGATCGCCTACCCCGAGCGTCTCGACGACCCGCGTCTGCGCGAGGACCTGCCCGAGGATCTCTACCGCGACGTGCGCTCATCGCTCGAGTTCTTTACCCGCCTCGACTACTTCGAGGGGGACGTCGGCGACGGGAGGAACGGGCGCGAGAAGATCAAACAGCTCCACGACGGAGGTGTTTCCCTCGCGATAGGGACGGACTCGGGGACGCCGATGAACTTCCACTACGAGTCGACCTGGCGGGAGATGGACCTGTTCGTCCGCTATGGGATCCCGCCAATGAGAGTGATCGTGATGGCCACCCGCGACGCGGCGCGCCTGAGTCGAGTCGGCAACGAGTTGGGCACGGTGGATCCGGGCAAGCTGGCCGATCTGATCGTTGTCGACGGCAACCCGCTGCTCGACATGCGGGCCCTCTCTCCCGAGCGGATTGTCCACGTGATCAAGGGGGGCGAGGTGGTCCGATGAGCCGCTTGACACCGACATTCCGGTTGCTCGAAGCCTCCCATCGCCAGGCGATGCTGGCCGTGGCCTGTGCGGTGGCGGCGGCCACGGCACTGCCGACGGCCGTGGAAGCGCAGGACGCCGCGTCCGATCGGACACTCGCCATCGTGGGAGGGTTCCTGGTCGACGGCACCGGCGGTCCGCCCGTCCACGACGCGGTGGTCCTGGTCGAGGGCGAACGGATCACGCATGTCGGAACCGTCGCGGACACCGACGTTCCCGATGGCGCCAAGGTGATCGACGCGAACGGCCTGACCGTGATGCCGGGGCTCACCGACGCCCACGTCCATCTGTTCATCGTCGGCCACGGAATCTATTCCGACTATTTTCGGCGCTACCGCCACGAGGACGACCGGATGCGGGAGATGATGGCCCTCTCCGCGCGGCAGCTGATCGCGGCGGGAGTGACGAGCGCGCGGGACGTCGGCGCGGGTTTCGAGGATGCGCTGTGGATCAAGGAGGAGGTCGCGTCCGGGCGCCGCCCGGGACCGCGCCTTTTCGTGTCAGGACCCTTCCTCCAGAAGTCCACGGGAGAGATCCAGGCCTTCTTCCGCTGGACCGTGGACGGGGCGGACGACGCCCGCGCCAAGACCCGGCGGCTGGCGGAGGCGGGCGTGGACGTGATCAAGGTCATCCAGCTTTCGGCGCTCACTCCGGAGGAGCGCGCGGCGATCGCTGGGGAGGCGGACCGGGCGGGCCTCCCGATCGCGGTTCACGCATGGGGGCCCGAGGAGCACATGATGGCCGCGGCGATGGGGGCCACCACGATCGAGCACCTGGGCGGAAGTCCGGCCCAGATCGGCCAGTTCACCGACGAGAGCGTCCGGACCCTGGCCGCCGAGGGCGTCGCGGTGGTGCCGACGCTGGTCGTCTCGATGATCTACGATGTCACCGAGCGGTTCCCCGAGCGGTTGGACCATCCCCGGCTGCGCGAGGACCTGCCCGAAGACGTCTATGATGATGTCCGTGCTTCGCTGGAGCGACCGAGCCGTCTGGGCTACTTCCGGGGGAAGCGGCAGATCACGCCCCACTACTTCGAGATGGTCCAGAAGCTCCACGATGGGGGCGTCGTCCTCGGGGTGGGGACCGACTCGGGGACGCCCATGAACTTCCACTACGAGTCGACGTGGCAGGAGATGCAGCTTCTGGTCGACGCGGGACTTTCACCCGCGACCGTCATCCGGATGGCCACACGGGACAACGCGCGCATGCTCGGTGCGGGCGACGAAATCGGAACGATCGAGCCCGGAAAATACGCCGACATCCTCCTCGTGCGGGGCAATCCCCTGCACGACGTGAGTGCCCTCCACCCGGCCAACGTCGTCCAGGTCTTCAAGGGTGGCCGGGCCGTCAAATGAACCTCAAACCCACGGTCGGAGTGTCAGCTCGACCGAACGAAGCTCACGCGGCACGCAGACCAGTCAAAGGAGACCGGTGATGAAGAATCGCTCCCTCGAGTATGCGCTCCTTCTCGTACTCCCGGCCCTCATGCTTGCCGGGAACGAAGCCCAGGCCCAGCAGGGGCAGGTCACCGGCACGGTGCAGGCCACCGACGGTCGGGCGCTGGCCAGCGTCACGGTCCGTGTTCTCGATACTGACCTGGGAACGGTCACGAGCGACGATGGCCGATTCCGCTTCTCGGTGCCCGGCGGCGAGGTTCGGCTACGGGCGGAGTTGATCGGGTTCCGCACGGTTACCCGAACCGTCTCGGTCGAGGCCGGCGAGACGGTCGAGGTCGATCTCGTGCTCCAGCCGGAGGCGTTGCAGATGGGGGAGATGCTCGTTTCGGTGTCTGCCCGGACTGTCCAGCGGAGGGAGCTCGGGACGGACATGGTCAGGGTGAACGCTGAGGAGGCGGTCGAGAACACGAGTGCCACGAACTTCTCCCAGCTGCTGAACGCCCGGTCGACGGGTGTCACCATCTCTGAATCCTCCGGGAGCGCAGGCTCTGCCTCCCGCATTCGCATCCGGGGGTCCACCAGCATCACCCAGGATAACAACCCGATCATCTACGTGGACGGTGTCCGCGTGAGCAACGCAACGGGCACCGGCCCGGGATCGTTTGACTTTGGCAACGGTCAGACAGTCTCACGCCTCGATGACATCGACCCGTCTGAGATCAGCAGCATTCAGGTGCTGAAGGGACCCACGGCTGCTGCGCTTTACGGTTCAGAGGCTGCGGCCGGTGTCATCCTGATTGAGACGAAGGGCGGGGGAGGTGAGGACCGAGCTCCGGAGATCCGTTACTCGACGACCCAGGGCTTGAACGTCGACACCGAGGAGTACTGGGACAACTTCGCCAGCCTCTCAGCGCTTGGCGTGACTGACATGAACGCGGAGGGAATGGAGCAGTTCCGTCCGATCCAGAACGAGGTGACGGGAGAGATCTTCATGCGGCACAATCCGCTGAAGAATCCGCTCACCGATCCGTTCCGGGTCGCTCGACAGGACAAGCACAGCGCAAGCATTCGGGGTGCGACGAGCGACGTCGGCTATTTCGGATCCCTGAGCTACGAGGACCAGGAGGGCACGTTCCGGAACAACGATCTCCAGCGGATCAACCTGCGCGGCAACTTCAACGTGGCCGCGAGGGAGGAGCTGGACGTGTCGGTCAGCACGGCGTTCATCGATACCGAGATTCGTCTCCCAGATAACGACCGGAGCGCGGTCGGCATGGTGACCAACGCCGGTGCCGGCCTGCCGTATTTCTCGTTCGGCACCCGTTCCGACGGAAGCCGGGGCGACTGCGCGATCACCTTCTTCGCAGGCTCCCCCGAATCACTATGTGCCGCCCGGGAGGGCAATCTCACCGCCCGATTCGGCAAGCTGGAAACGATCGAGAACCTCCAGAACGTTCAGCGGTTCATCGGAAGTACCGTCACGTCCTGGCGTCCCACGTCCTGGCTCAGCAGCCGGGTATCGCTGGGCGTCGACTTCAACGACACCGACAATGTGAACCTCGTTCCCCTCGATCCGGACCGCCCCTTTGGCTCCAGTTCGGATGGACTTCGGGAGGAAGAGCGGATCACCACGAGGGTCTTTTCGCTCGACGGAGTGCTCACCGGATCCTGGGACCTCGGTGAGAGCGTGAGCGTGTCGAGCTCGGTCGGCACCCAGGTCTTTCGGACCGACACCGAGATCATCAACTGTCAGGGCCAGGGTGGGTTTGCGGCGCCGGATGCGACTGCGTGCGGGGCGTCCCTGACGTTCGCCGGCGGGTCCGACCGAATCGAAGAGAGAGAGGTCGGGGGGTTCTTCCAGCAGCAGGCCTCCTACGCCGACTACCTGTTCGCGACGGCCTCCGTCCGGGTCGACGACAACAGTGCGCTCGGCGAGGAGGACGATCTCCTCGTTTCGCCCAGCGCCAACCTCTCTGCCGTGCTCAGCTCGGCGCCCTTCTGGAACGTCGGCTGGATGAACGACTTCCGCTTCCGCTTCGCCTGGGGGCAGGCGGCCCAGTCGCCGAATCCCTTCGCCCAGAACCGTACATTCGAGCCGATCCGAGTGCTCCAGGATGGCGCGCAGCGTATCGGCGTTCAGCCCAACGACCCGGGCAATCCGGAGTTGACGGCCGAGAGGAACGAGGAGTTTGAGGTTGGGGTGGACGCTGGCTTTCTGGACGGACGGCTGTCGGTGTCCGCGACGTACTTCTCGCAGGAGACGAGCGAAGCGATCCTGCCCACTGACGTCGCGCCCTCGACCGGTTTCACCGGTACGAGGTTCGTCAACATCGGCGCGATCGAGAATCAGGGGTTCGAGGCCTCGGTGGATGGTCGGTTGATGGACACCGAGAACGTCTCGTGGGACGTGAACTTCCAGTTCTCGCTCCAGAGCCCGGAGATCACCGACCTCGGAGGGATCCCACCCATCGTCTTTGGCCTGGGCGCGGATCACCAGATGCACCGGGAGGGCTTCTCGCCCGGGGCCTACTGGGGCCACGTGATCACGGACGCCGAGCGTGACGAGAACGGTAACATCGTGCCCGGCAGCGTCGAGCTCGCACCTGGTAACGTGGGAGATCCCAACCGGCCGAATGACCGGTTTCTCGGCAACGCCTTTCCGGAGAACGAGCAGTCGCTCTCCACGACCGTTCGGCTGTTCGACCGCCTCCAGATCTTTACGCTGTTCGACCGCGCCGGAGACTACGTGAAGACTGATCTTTCCCAAGAGTTCCGGAGTCCTTTCATCCCTGGTACGACCACCTCCGGCCTCTACGCGCTGAGGCAGGCCAACAGCTCCCCCGAGGACCAGGCGGCGATGGAGACGAGCGAGTTCACGAACAACGCGCTCTTCACCCAGGACGCCAGTTTCATCAAGTGGCGGGAGGTGACAGTCCGCTACGACCTTCCGAGCTCTGTGCTGGATCTGGTCGGTCCGTTGGCGCGCGCCTCGCTCACCGTGGGCGGTCGAAACCTCGCCACGTTCACCGACTACGACGGGCTCGATCCCGAGCTCAGCTTCGACGGTGGCCGCGATAGCTTCAATGCGGCCGAGTTCTTCACGCAGCCGCCGAGCAAGCGGGTCTTCGCGAAGCTGGACCTGGTCTTCTGATGCTGTACCCGACCGAGTGCTCACAGAAAGAAACCATCCGACATGGGCGAAATGCCATGAAGACCGAGACCACCCGATGGGGCGCGCTGATCGTCGTTGTCGTGGCGGGACTGACGACCCTGTCCGGTTGCGAGAACCTCTTTTCCACCCAGGTGGAGGGCGACCCGAACGAGATTGATGCGGACACCCCCTTCACTCTCGACCAGACGATGGTCGGGGTGACAGCGAAGCTCTTCCAGGCCTACGACCTGAAGATCGTCTGGGGGGGGCTTCTGGGGGACGAGTTCGTCAGCTCGGGTACCGCTCCGGGGATCCACGAATGGGACCGCCGGGTGGTCGAGTCGGACTGCTGCGGAGGCTCGGACCGCACGGCCTCCATCGGAAGTCCCAACTATGTGCCGATGCAGCAGGCCAGCAAGCTGCCCGACCTCGCCCAGGAGCGGATGCTCGCAGGGGAGTTCGCCAACTTCCCTTCTCCTCCGGAAGATGCTCCGGAGTTCGCGAGGGTCTCGGCTTTCGAAGGCTTCGCCAAGGTGTGGCTCGCGGACCTGTTCTGCACGCTGGCGTTCGACGGAACGGGGCCGGAACTTACGTCAAGCGAGGTCTATGCGCTCGCGGAAGATGAGTTCTCTGCCGCTATCAACGCGGCGAACGTGGAGCCCGAAATCGAGCAGGCCGCCCGCGTCGGTCGTGCCCGCGTGCGATTGATCCTCGGCAACGACGGCGGGGCCCTGGCCGACGCACAGGAGGTGGCGCCGGGATTCGAGCTGAATGCCAGCTATTCGAGCAACAGCTTTCCCGAGAGGAACATGATCCACTTCCGGACATGGGAGTTCGGAAACTGGAGTGTTGGCCCCGTCTTCCGGGAACTTACAATCGATGACACTGGGACGCCGGATCCTCGCGTTGACCTGGTGCTCGACCCGCGTCCGGCCTTCGAGCCTTCGCAACCGCTGTATGCACCGGTGAAGGCCGGGTCCGAGTCGTCGCCAATCACGATCGCAAGCGGTGACGAGGCCCAGTACATCATCGCCGAGATCGAGGGTGGGACGACGGCTGTCGACATCATCAACGACGTGCGGGCACGCAACGGAATCGATATCGAGTGGGAGCCTGAGACCGGCAGCGAGACCGAGATTCGGGACAAGATTATCGACGAGCGGCGTCGCACCCTGTTCCTGGAGGGCGTTCGCCTGGGTGACCTCCGCCGGTACATCGAGAAGTACGGTCTGGACTTCTTCCCGACGACCACACCCCAGGGCTTTCCCGTGGGTGATCAGACCTGCATCCCCCTGCCAGACATCGAGCGGAACAACAACCCCGATCTCTGACCCATCCGCCCGGACCTCCGGGCCGGCCTCCTCGTTGAGAGGGCGACGGTCCGGAGAATCGGGAGTTTCCTTGTCGCATCCGGAGTTGGATCGCCCCCGGGCAACCCATCGCATGAATGCTGGAGGACGCGAAGACCATGAGCCATCCAGGCCGGGAGCAGGAGTACCGCTCGTTCGCGTACCTTGAGCCCGGGAAGGACTATCGGGCTTTCGACCTCCCCGATCAGGTCGAGCGGGTCGAGCCGTACCGGGTCCCGCTCACCGACGAGCAGGAGGAACGGGCCGCCAGGCTCGCTGCCGAACATCTCCTGATCTCTTTTCATGAGCATGCGGGCGTGTTCCCTGAGGACATCTCCCTCACGCCCGACTATATCCGCGAGGGACGGATGGCGACCGCCTTCGAGGGGCTGGCCGCCTCCCAGTGGGATGCGGTCTTCGACAACCTTTTGGACGGCGTCTGTCAGATTTACTCGAAGAGCGGATGGAAGTGGGACGAGGTGCTCCACGACCTCGGCATGCGACTGTGCGACCTCCACCACCAGGATCTGGTGGTGCCCGCGCTAACGGCGGACGACATTCGCGAGGCTGCTGCCACCGACCGAGTCGCCTGGATCGCATCGATCGAGGGCGCGGCGATGATCGAGAACGAACTGGACCGGATCGAGGTTCTCTACGGCTTCGGCGTGCGGGTGCTGGGCGTGACCTACAGCGAGGCGAACGCCCTCGGCTCAGGGCTCAAGGAGGCCCGTGACGGTGGGCTTACGGCGTTCGGTCGCAAGGCGGTCGAGCGAATGAACCGGGTCGGCATGCTGATCGACTGTTCGCACGCCGGCGACCGGACGACGCTCGACACGGTCGAGGTCAGCGAGGCGCCGGTCGTACTGACCCATATCGGAGCCCGCTCGCTCTGGGATTCGAACCGACTTGCACCCGACGAGGTGTTGGAGGCGATCGCGGCCAGCGGCGGGGTGATCGGCATCGAGGCCGCGCCGCTGACGACCCTGTCGCCGAGCCATCCCCGCCATGACATCGAGTCGGTCATGGAGCACTTCGAGTACGTGAAGGGATTAGTCGGCATCGACCATGTCACCATCGGGGCCGACACGGTCTACGGTGACCACGTCGGGCTCCATCACGTCTATGCCGCCGGCCTCTCGATCGAGGCGTCCAAGAAGTCCGCGGCCGGTGGTGGCGAGACTCCGGGCTACGAGCCTGTGCCCTACGTCGAAGGCTTGGAGAACCCAACCGAGGTGAGCCAGAATGTTTTGCGGTGGCTCGTACGGGAGGGATACTCGGACGAGGAAATCGAGAAAGCTTTGGGCGGTAACGTCATGCGGGTGTTGGAGGAGGTATGGTGGTGAAGGAGAACGGCGGACGGAACCGCAGATTCGGTGTAATCGTCGGGGTGGTGTGTGCGTTGGGTCTGACGGTGCCGGGCCCGGGATTCGCCCAACAGGCGGCGGTCGAGAAGGAGACGACCCAGCGGGAGATCGGCCTCGAGAGCATCAACGAGGGCGTCTCGTTCGGAAACATCGCCCACTCGCCCGCCGGCGGCACCCTGCTCTTCATGTCGAATCGGTCGGGGACGAGCAAGATCTGGCTCATGGACGACGACGGCACCGAAGCCCGACTGCTGCTGGACGACGGGAAAGCGGAGGCCGGGCCCGTCTGGTCGTCCGACGGCGAAGAGATCGCCTTCCGTCGCACCGTCGGCGGCCAGGCCGACGTCTGGCGTGTCGCGGCGGATGGATCTGGTCTGCGACGGGTGACTGACGACTCGCTTCGGCCGACCCATCTCGCCTGGTCGCCCGAGGGCGATCGCATCGCGTTCCTGGCCGTCCGTGACGAGCACCAGGACCTGCACCTCGTCGAGATCGCCAGCGGCGAGGTCACACGTCTCACCGAGGGTGCAAACCCGTGGGACGAGTACCGCTTCGGACCAGTATGGTCCCCCGACGGCGGCCGCATCGCCTATGTCAGCAATCGAAGTGATTACTGGCACCAGGACCTCTGGATGGTAGACGTGGCGAGCGGCGAGCACCGGAAGATCTCTACGGACGTGGACGTGATGACCTCGCCGGTGTGGTCACCCGATGGGGCCCACATCGCCTTCAACGCGGTCCAGAAACACGAGTTCTGGTGGGGTGACCAGAGCGACATCTACCTGGTCGACACGGAGGACGGTTCTGTCGCGAAGCTGGCAATGAACCAGTGGGTAAGCGACCGTAACGGTGGCATCCGACTCGTCTGGGGGCCGGACGGCTCAGAGCTCTACTTCCGATACGAGTGGGAGGGCGACGCCAACCTGTGGCGGGTCTCGGCCGAGGGAGGCGTCGCCACCAAAGTGACATACGAGGAAGGCAGCTTCGGGAACTTCTCGGTGAGCCCCGATGGGAGGTCGGTGGTCTACGCCCGCTCGACTCCCGTCCGGGACGACGAGCTGACGCGCGTTGACCTCGAGGGCGGCTCGCCCGAGGCGCTCACGGAATGGGCTCCCCGCTACGACGGTGTCGAGGCACCGGAGCGGGTCACCTTCCGGAGCACCGACGGCACCTACATCTTGGGCTACCTCTACCTGCCGCCCGACTTCGATCCCGCAGGGTCGTATCCCACGCTCGTCGAGGTCCATGGCGGGGGAAACAACGCGTACGGAAACAGCTTCCACGTGCTCGAACACCTCCTCGCCCACGAGGGATTCGTGGTGCTGGCGATCGAGTATCGCGGCAGCGCGGGCCATGGACGCGCGTTCCAGCGGCTCTCGCTGGGTGACTGGGCCGGAGAACAGGGCTGGGACGCGGTAGCGGCGGCCCGGTGGCTCCGGTCACGATCCTGGAGCAACGGAAAGGTCGGGATCTACGGCGGGAGCTACGGGGGCATCATGAGCCTGGCAGCGGTCACCCGTACCTCGGAGCCCTTCGACGCCGTAGCCCCCTATTACGGCATCTACGACTGGGCCACCGCCTACGAGCACGGCGACTACCTGATGCGGTTCTGGATCATCGAGGGCCACCTGGGCTTCAAGCCGGGCGAGCATCCCGAGCTGTACGAGCGTACGGCCACCCTTCGACACCTGGACCGTGTGGACCGCGACCTGCCGTTCCTGGTCGCCCACGGGGAGGAAGACCGGCGGGCCCCCTTCCAGCAGTCGGTGGAGCTGGTGGAGGCCCTGGAGGCGCGCGGCAACCCGGTCGAGTTTCACGCCTATCCGGGGGAGGGCCACGGCTTCCGCCAACCCGATCACCGGCTGGACGCCTATGGTCGGTTGATCGCCTTCTTCGAGGAACACCTGGTGGGAAGCCAGTGACTGGGGCCGGGGCGGCCCGCGAGTCGGGTACCGGCCCGGGACGGCGTGGTAGGGGGCTCGGGCCCCTGCTTTTCCCAGTGGCTCTGGCGGCGCTCATCGCCTCCTCGGCGTACCTCGATACGGTCTCGGCTCAGGAGCGGACACCGCGGTCGTCGGCGCTACAGACCCCCCGCGAGGTCTCCTATGAGAGTTGGGACGGTCTCTACGTGCAGGGGTTCCTGTACGAGCCACCGCAGGTGGCCGAGGGGGTGAGCTGTCCCGCGCTGGTGCAGGTGCACGGGGGCGGGACCAACTCCTACATGCTGGGCCAGAACCTGACCGAGCAGTACCTGGCGTCGGTGGGCTTTGTGGTGCTGGCGATCAACTACCGGGGCGGATCGGGCTTCGGGCGGGCGTTTCAGGACCTGGCGGTGGAGGACTGGCTGAACGGCCAGGCGAAGGACCCGGGTGCGGCGGCCGACTGGCTGCGAGCGCTCTCCTACACGACCGACCGGGTCGGCATCTACGGCGGCAGCTACGGGGGAAGCCAGGCGCTCTCGGCCGCCACCCATACGCCCGAGGCGTTCGACGCTGTCGTTGCCATGCGTGGCGCGTACTCGAAGGTCACCACCTTTCCTCTGATCGACCGTCTCGGGAAGATCTTCACGGCCACCGGGCATGGCGGTTTGCCCGAGGAGCGCCCCGAGATCTACGAGAAGAGCCACACGATCGGTCGGCTGGACCGGCTCGAGGCTCCCATGCTGCTGATGCACGGCGAAGAGGATCGGCGGGTTCCCTATCGAAGCCAGCAGCTGGCGGTGGAGCGGCTGGAGGAGCTGGGCAAGGAGTACGAGGCCGTGAGCTATCCCGGCGAGAGTCACGGCTTTCGGGACCCCGCCAACCGGATCGACATGTACCGCCGCCTCATCGACT
>CAZSKS010000018.1:0-43447 GCA_964607465.1 uncultured Gemmatimonadota bacterium
CGCCACGACCGCCGTCCGACCAGCATGAAGCTCCTCGAAGTCGGTCCCGGTGCTGCGTTCACTGCCTCTCATCGTTGCCCTCCTACAGTACGCGTTCACGTGCAGCTTCGATGCTACTACTTGGACATTGAATGATAGATACATAAAATAGAATTCTGCAAAAAAAGAATTCCGCAAAAGAAATCATCCCTGTCTCTCGGCGTACGGCTGCTCGATGTGGTCCAGCAGCTCCACCAGCTGCTCCAACTCTTCCCGGCTGGCTCCATCCACGGCGTCGCAGTTCGCCCTACGCACCGGATTCTCCATCTCTTCGAGAAGGTGAAGACCTTCTTCGGTAATCGAGCAGAGCCATACGCGCCGGTCTTCCGACGAGCGCTCCCGGTGCACCAACCCCTTCCTCTGGAGTCGGTCCAGGATCCCGGTCACTCCGGGGGTCTTCTGCAACAGGCGCCCGGCTACCTTCATCGTCGGCAACGGTTTTCCCGCTCCCCGGAGGATGCGCAAGACGTTGTACTGCGGTCCCGTCAGATTGAACCTGTCAAACGTTTCTTCGAGGGAGCGGGTGATCGTGTCCGCCACGCGGATCAGCCGCGTCACGGCCTCCTGGGCCGCCCTTTCCTTCGGGGTCGGGGGATCTGTCCGATGGGGCACGTTTCCCATTGACATGTAGTTATCTTATGTATCAACTATCGTCGTGTCAAGTAGTGTCCGAACGGACGCGTCGCTGAGCCCACCATGGCCCAACCGCCGTTCCGTACTCTCCAGCTCGCGACAGCATGACCGCATGCCCCAGACTCGAAGCCGCGTGGATGAAGCCATGCCGTTTTCTTTCGGCTCTCGCTCCTCGAACAGACTGGAACCCAGCAGATCCCTGTGAACCACTGCGGAATTGTCGGAGACTCCAACTCGTGAGAGGATGGAGTGATGAACAAGGCGAGGCGGTACTCCCCGGAGGTGCGGGAGCGGCTCAAGGGGCTGGAACGGGAGAACCGTGAGGTCCGGCGGACCACCGAGTCGGACGAGACGGCGCCCCGTCCCCTGGACCTGATGGGTCGCGACTTCAGTGCGGAGCGTCCCAACGAGCTCTGGGTCTCGGACCTCACCTATGTGGCCACCTGGCGGGCTTTCGCCTACCTGGCCTCCGTGATCGACGCCTTCTCCCGACGGATCGTGGGCCGGCGGGTCTCCAGCTCGCTCAGGAGCGATCTGGCCCTGCACGCCCTGGAGCAGGCGCTCTACGAGCGGCAGGACGAAGCCACCGACGCCCTGGTCCACCACAGCGACCGGTTGAGTCCGGCCAGCACCTGCCGATCCGCTACACCGGACGGCTCGCCGAGGCCGGCATCGAGCCCTCGGTCGGCAGCCGGGGCGATTCCTTCGACAACGCCCAGGCCGAATCGGTGACCGGCCCCTGCAGGACGGATGTCCTCCGCCGGCGGGGGCCGGGGCGCTCGCTCGAGGACGTCGAGTCCGCCACCCTCGAATGGGTCTGTTGGTTCAACTACCACCGCCTCCTCGGGCCCATCGGACACGTCCCCGCGGTCGAGTACGAGGAGGGGTTCTACCGCGCTCAGGAGGCTCCCACCGAGCCCCCGAGACTCAAGCCAGCGGGTCACCGACAAACCCGGTGCGGCTCACTCCGGGCTCGCGTACGATGCACCCCCCTTCGGAGCCGGGACGCGTCACAGGCCAGCCACTCGTCCGTCGTCCTTCCCGAGAGCTGGGGGAAGAGCCTGGGACGACAGGACTTCCTCCCGACTGGAAACTCGAGGAAAGGAGGCACGCGAGATGGTTCGTGCTCGGTATTTCGCGGTGGGGCTGGCGCTGCTGGCCGGTTTCGGATGCGACGGAGACGTGACGGGTCCGCCGGAGGCGGTCCGACCCGAGCTGGAGGCCCTGGCGCTGGAGACCGCGCCCACGGGGGAGATGATCTCGGTCCGGGCCGTCCCCGCCGATCCGGAGTTCGAGCTGGAGCCCGGGCAACAGGTGCCGGTCATCGTCACCACCAGCTCCGGGGACTCCGAGGAGCTCGCGCTCGTGAGACGCGTCTGCGAGGACGAAGACGGCGCGGAGTTCGTCTGCGACGAGCTCCTGGTGGGCATGGAGGCGGGCCATACGGCCGACGACGTCGCCCACCTGTTCGACGAGATCGACGCCGTCCTGCTCGACGTCCTGTTCGAAGACGGCACTCCGGAGGGCGGACAGGTAGCCCACCTGAAGATCTTCAGCGGTGACGTCGACGAGGCCGTCGACACGGCGGCCGACTGGCCCGACGTCCGCTACGCCGAGCGGAACGGGATCGTCCGGATCCAGCTGGAGGAGGACGGCGACAGCGTCCGGGTCCCCCTGCAGCGGGACCTCCGGGCCGAGACGGCCGAGCCGGAGGCGGACGACGGGGTGCTCCAGCTGCAGCCCTCCGACACGGTGGCGACGGAGTACCTCCAGCCCGACGGCTCGGCGATCGAAGCCGAGGTGGTCGTGGAGGAGGAGTCCCGGGGCTGATCCCGGGCTCCAGTTCCAGGCGGGAGACCGGCGTCCCGCCCCGGCGGCGGGGCGCCGCCTGCCGCATCCACCTTCCTTCCCTCCCGATCACCCCCTCGTCCGATCCCTCCCCCGACCCCCGGGCTTGGACCGTCCGACGAGCTGGACCCGCGGCCGGATCCTGGCCGTCCCGACACTCGCTATGTGACGGTCCCCCCACCCCCGTCGTCTTGGGGACAGCGATACGGGACACAGGGGTCGACACGGGAGACGACGAGAGATGGATATGGATACAGTAGCGCTGAAGTGCTGGGTGATCCGCGACGTGGCCGAGGACGTCGTGACCATGGAGGAGCAGGTGGACGGTGAGCCGAGCGGTCAGACGGCCACCTTCGACCGGGCCATGCTCCCCGACGACGTTCGACCCGGCGACGAGTTCCGGGTCGTGGCCCAGATCAGCCGCAAGAGCGAGGACATCCTCTCGCACCCGGCCTTCGGTGAGGCCACCGAGGCGCTGGCCGCGGGCGCGTTCAAGGCCTGAGTCCGGCCCGAGCTCCCGGGGCCGGGCCTAGACCGGGCCCCGGGTGCGCAGCACCGACGCCGTCCCCGACGCCTCGATGCGGTCGGCGGCGGCGTCTCGACGTTCCTCCCCTTCGAAGACGCCGAGCAGGGCGCAGCCGCTCCCGCAGAGCAGCGCCAGGGTGGCCCCCTCGCCCGCCAGCTCCTCCTTCCACCACCCCAGCTCCGGGATCCGGGCGACGACCGGCTTCTCGAAGTCGTTGAGGGCGAGCTCCTCCAGCACCTCCCAGTAGGCGAGGAGGTCCGGATCCGGCAGCAGCTCGGCGCCCCCGCTCGCTTCGTCCGACACCCCCGCGGCCCCGCCTCCGTCCTCGTCGGTCGATCCTCCCTCTCCTGCTTCCTCCGCCCGGTCCTCGTCCAGCCACCGGTAGGCGTCGGCCGTCGCCACCCGGGTGTCGGGCACGACCAGCGCCATGGGGCGCGTCGGGGCCGGGGGCACCGGGAGCAGGCGGCCGCCCCGCCCCCAGGCCAGGGCCGCCGGGAGGTCGGCCAGGGCGAAGGGGACGTCGCTGCCCAGCCGGCCGGCCAGCTCCAGCAGCGCCGCCTCCTCCAGGGGCTCCCCGTGGAGCTCGGACAGCCCCCGGAGGACGGCCGCGGCGTCGGCGCTGCCGCCGCCCAGGCCGGCGCCGGCGGGAATCCGTTTCCGGAGGGTGATCCGAACGGCCGGCGTCCGCCCCATCGCCTCGAAGAAGGCCCCGGCGGCCCGCCAGGCCAGGTTCTCGGGGCCGTCCGGCACCTCGCCCGCCGCGCCGACAGTGGCAGCTTCGTCGTCCGCCTCCAGCACCAGCTCGATTCCCTCCCCCGCCGCCTCGATCTCGACCTCGTCGGCCAGCTCCAGGCGGATCATGAGCGTCTCCACCCCGTGGTAGCCGGACGCCTCCCGGGCGAGCACCCGCAGCCGAAGGTTCGCCTTCGCCCGGGCCGCGAGCCGGACGTGTTCCGCGTCAGGCATCGCCGTCGACACCGTCCGGCCGGCCCGCCGCCGACGGCCCTCCCCTTTCGGAGGCGCCGCCCGGTCCGGCCTCCGGCGTCGAGGCGGCGGGGGCCACCTCCGACAGGGCGGCGCTGCCCCGACCGCTTCCCATCTCGTCCACCGCGGCGCCCACGATCTCCTCGCTCTGCTGCAGCTCGGCCCACCGCAGCCCGATCCGGTGGGCGTACCAGATCCCGATCAGGGTGACGGGGATGAACGTGAGGACGTGATAGGCGCCGGCGAAGCTCACCGCGCTGACGGCCTGTACGCCGTAGACGCCGAGGCCGAAGCGGGTGGCCGCCTCGAAGGGGCCGAAGAAGCCCGGGCTGGAGGGGATGGCCACCGCGAAGCCGATGAGCGCCTGGAGGAAGAGGGCCCCGGAGAACCCCGGTGCCGCGATCTCGTAGGCCAGGAAGCCGAGCCAGACGCTGGCGGCGTGCACAACCCACACGACGACGGTCCAGATCAGGGTGCGGAAGAAGACGGACGGTTCGTGAAGGGCGCCCAGGCCGTCGATGAAGGACGCCAGCAGGTCCAGCCCGCGGTCGGTGAGGTCGGGCGACAGGATGCGGCCCAGGGTGGCCTCGAACATCCCCAGGGCTTTCCGGGGCCAGCGGACGACCACCCAGAGGCCGAGGCCGGCGATCCCGAACACCAGCCCCCCGCCCACGGCCAGGCGGCGGACCAGGTCGGCCCCGTTCCCGCCGGCCAGCGGGGAGCCCGGCACGGCCAGGGAGACGGCCAGAAATCCCGCCAGCACCAGGCCGTCGAAGACCCGCTCCGCGACGATCGAGCCGAAGGCGGCGCTGACGCCAACGGGCTCGACGCGGGAGAAGGCGAACGCCCGGGCGAACTCCCCCAACCGGACGGGCAGCAGGTTGTTGGCCATGGCCCCGATGCAGACCCCGCCGAAGCGGGAGTCGAAGGAGCCGGCCCGGCCCGTCGGCTGCAGGAGCACCTTCCATCGCATGGCCCGGGGCACGAAGACCAGGGTCGCCACCACGACGGACGCCGCCATCCACCACGGGTCGGCGGCCAGGGCCTGATCCCAGGCGTGGGAGAGGGAGACGTCTCGCAGGGTCCACCACAGGAGGACCGCCGTGACGGCCAGGCCCAGGAGGGCCTTGCCCCGGTGCTTCCTCACCGGCGCGTCTTCCCGGCGGTGCGTCGGCCGCTTCGACGAAGGGGCTTCATCCGGCGTGCCGGCGCGCCCGCCGCAGGATGTCCTTCATCTCCCGCACGGCCCGCTCCATGCCCACCAGCACGGAGCGGCTCACCACCGAGTGGCCGATGTTCAGCTCCTCCAGCTCGGGGACCGCAGCCACCGGGCGGACGTTCTCGTAGGTCAGGCCGTGCCCGGCGTGGGCGTCCAGCCCGACGTCCCGCACATGACGGGCGGCCCGGCGGAGGCGCTCCAGCTGGGCCTCTCGCTCCTCCCGACCGTCGGCGTTGGCGTACTCGCCGGTGTGCAGCTCCACGGCGTCGGCCCCCAGCTCGGCGGACACCTCCACCGCCCCCTCGTGGGGATCGATGAAGAGGGCGGTCCGGATGCCCGTCCCCTGCAGCCGCTCCACCGCGTCGCCGATGCGCCCGCGGGCGTCGCCCGACAGATCCAGCCCGCCCTCGGTGGTGACCTCCTCGCGTCGCTCCGGCACCAGCGTGGCCTGGGCGGGTCGCCAGGCCTCGGCCAGACCCAGGACCTCGTCGTCGGCGGCCAGCTCCAGGTTCAGCTCCGTCCGCACGGTCCGCAGGAGGAGCTCCACGTCCCGCTCCTGCACGTGGCGGCGGTCCTCACGGAGGTGGACGGTGATCAGATCCGCGCCGCCCAGCTCGGCCAGCACGGCCGCCCGGACCGGGTCGGGCTCGATCGTCTGCCGGGCCTCGCGCACCGTGGCCACGTGATCGACGTTGATGCCCAGCCGCATGGAGATGCCTCCAGGAGGGTTCGTACAGGGGGCTCGTCGTCTCGGGGTTCGTCGTCTCGCGTCAGGAGTCGACCGGGTCCAGCAGCTCCCGGAGCTCCCGGGACCGGCCGGCGGGCAGCCGGTCCTGCACCACGGCGAGCAACTCACGGGCCAGCTGGCGGTAGAGGGGACGACGGCCCGGCGGCAGGGCCTCCAGGTGGCGCCGGACCGTGCCCACGTCGCCCCGCTCCACCGGCCCGGTCAGGCCCTCCGGGACGCCCCGCTCCAGCGCGTTCTCCAGCGCGGCCCGGGCCAGCGGGGCCAGCTCGTCCAGCCCGCCGCGCCCCGCCGTGGCCGCGGCCAGCTCGTCAGCGGCCACGGCCAGGCACGCCGCGACGTAGTTGGAGGCGAAGACGGCGGCCGCATGGTACCGGCCGTGGGCGCCCGGCGCGAGCCGGACGATCCGGCCGCCCAGCCGATCGGTCAGCCCGCTGGCGCGCTCCACCGCCGTGTCGTCCCCGGCCACGCCGAAGGTGATCCCGCGAAAGGCGTCGCCCGAAGGGGCGGCCAGGGAGGTAAGGGGATGCCAGGAGGCGACGGCGAGGCCGGCCTCCCGGAGGGGATCCAGGACGTCGGGACCGTGGACACCGCTGGTGTGCAGGGCGACGGGGGCCGGCCCCACCGCGTCCAGGGCGTCGACCCACGAGCGGACGGTGGGGACAAGGTCGTCGTCGGGGACGGCGAAGACGATCGTCCCCGGCCACCGGGCGTCGGAACCGGAGAAATCCGGCAGGCCGGCGGCGCCGGTCACGCCCGGCGTTCCGGCCGGGAGGTCGGGGGGGCTGGTGCCCCGTCCCCGCAGCTCCACCTCCTCGCCCGCCGCGGCCAGCCCGGCGGCCAGGGACCGGCCCACCCGCCCCGGCCCGACCACCACGAGCCGGGCCGACTCGCTCAAGCGGCGTCCTGCCGGTGGACGCGGAGGTCGGTCCGGCCCTCCCAGCGGCCCACCACCGCTTCCGGGACCCGGGCAGTGATCACGATCTCGGTGCCGTTCTGCTCCCGCGTCAGCACCTCCCCGGCCTCGTAGGCCTCCGCCAGCGTCTTACCGTCGGACACCGGCAGCGTGAGGCGCACGGTGGGCCGCCGCGACCGGATCTTCTCCAGGATCGCGTCCCGCAGGGGCTGGAGTCCCTCCTCCCGCTCCACGGTGGTGAGGACGCGCGGGCCCATGAGGGCGGCCGATCTCTCCCGCAGCGTCTCCTCCTGGGCCGAGGTGAGGCGGTCCACCTTGTGGAAGACCTGGACCAGCTCGGGGTTCGGCAGGTCCATGTCGGCCAGCACCCCGTCCACGGTGTCGACCTGCTCCTCCCAGTTGGGCGCCGAGGCGTCGATGACGTGGAGCAGGAGGTCCGCCTCGCGGACCTCTTCCAGGGTGGCCCGGAAGGACGCCACCAGGTGGTGGGGCAGCTTGCGGATGAAGCCCACCGTGTCCGTCACGAGGGCGTCGTAGCCCTCGCCCACCTCGACCCGGCGGGTGGCGGCGTCCAGGGTGGCGAAGAGGCGATCCTCCACGAAGAGGTCGCTGTCGGAGAGGTGGCCCAGGATGGACGACTTGCCGGCGTTGGTGTAGCCCACCAGCGCCACGCGATACTGGTCCCGGCGCCGCTTGCGCCGGACGTCGCGCGACTCGGCCACGTCCTCGAGCTGATCCCGCAGCCTGGCGATCCGTCGATCGATGATCCGGCGGTCGGTCTCGAGCTGCTGCTCACCGGGGCCGCGGGCCCCGATGCCGCCCGCCTGCCGGGCCAGGTGGGTCCACATGCGCTTCAGGCGGGGACGCAGGTACTGGAGCTGCGCCAGCTCGACCTGCGTCTTGGCCTCCGCCGTCCGGGCCCGGAGGGCGAAGATGTCCAGGATCAGCTCCGTCCGGTCCATCACCCGCACGCCCAGCCGGTCCTCCAGCTCGGTGCCCTGGGCGGGGGTGAGGTCCTCGTCGAACAGGACCAGGGAGGCGTCCCGCTGCTCGGCGACCCGGCGGACCTCCTCCACCTTGCCGCTCCCGATGTAGGTGGCGGGACGCGGGGATTCGAGGCGCTGGAGCACGGCGCCCAGGACGGTGGCCCCGGCCGTGTGCGCCAGGCGCTTCAGCTCTTCCAGGTGCTCGTCCACCACCGACTGCGGGCGGCCCGGGGGCGGGGCCCCGACGAGGATGGCCCTCTCGGGCGTCTTCTCGACCTCTAGATCGAACATGTAGCGGCGGTGATCCTCCCGTGCCGTGGACCCGTCGCCGGCCCCGGGCGATCCGGGGCCGCGCCCGGCCGGGGCCCGTCGGGCGCCGACCGGACATGGGATACACCCGCTCGCGTCGCCGGGTCCGGGCGCCGCTCGGCCGGCGGCGTCACGCGGGTTCCCCCTCGCCCTCGCCCGATCGCCCGGCGTTGCGGCGCCTGAGCTCCCGGATGCGCGCCATCCGCTCCCGGATGCGCCCCTCGGTGCCCCGCTCGCCGGGCTCGTAGAACCGCTCCTCGGCCAGGGACTCGGGCAGGTAGCGCTGGGGCGCCACCCCGCCCTCCCAGTCGTGGTCGTACCGGTAGCCCTCGCCGTAGCCCATCTCCTCCATCATCTCGGTGGGGGCGTTCCGGACGTGCAGGGGGACGGGCTCGGCCGGCGTCTCCCGGGCGGCCCGCCGCGCCCGGCCGAAGGCCTCGTAGATCCGGTTCGACTTGGGGGCCACGGCCAGGTAGACGGCGGCCTCGGCCAGGGCCAGGTCGCCCTCGGGCGAGCCCAGGAAGTGATAGGCGTCCCGGGCCGTCAGGGCGACCCGCACGGCCCGGGGATCGGCCAGACCCACGTCCTCCGAGGCCATCCGGACCAGCCGGCGCGCCAGGTACAGCGGATCCTCGCCCCCCTCCAGCATCCGGGCCAGCCAGTAGAGGGCGGCGTCGGGGTCGGACCCGCGAATCGCCTTGTGGAGGGCGGAGATGAGGTTGTAGTGCTCCTCGCCCGACTTGTCGTAGCGGGCGAAGCGCCGCTGCAGCGCCTGCTCCACCCGCTCCACGGTGATCCGTCCCCCCTCGCCCGCCAGCTCGGCCGCCGTCTCCAGCGCGTTGAGCGCCCGGCGTGCGTCCCCGTCGGCGGCCTCCCCCAGCTTCCGGAGGGCGTCCTCGTCGGCCTCCAGCCCCCGGCCGCCGAGCCCCCGCTCGCCGTCCTCCAGCGCCCGCCGGCACAGGCCCGCCAGCGCCTCCGGCGCCAGCGGCTCCAGCGTGAAGACCCGGGCCCGGCTGAGCAGCGGCCCCACGACCTCGAAGCTGGGGTTCTCGGTGGTGGCGCCGATCAGGGTGACCGTCCCCTTCTCCACGTGGGGCAGGAAGGCGTCCTGCTGGGCCTTGTTGAAGCGGTGGATCTCGTCCACGAAGAGGATCGTGTCCCGGCCGGTGGCCCGCTTCCTGTCCTCGGCCTGGGCGATGAGCTCCCGCACCCGACCGATCCCCTCGGTCACGGCGCTGAAGGGCTCGAAGGCGGAGTCGGTCTCCCGCGCGATGATGCCGGCCAGCGTGGTCTTCCCGCAGCCCGGCGGGCCCCAGAAGATCAAGCTGGGGACCCGGTCGTGCTCGATGAGCTCCCGGAGCGGCGCTCCCTCGCCGACGATCTCCTCCTGTCCCACGAACTCCTCCAGGGAACGGGGGCGGAGCCGGGCGGCCAGCGGCGCGTCGCCGGCGGCCGGGCCCAGCGGGTCGTCCCCGGTCTCCCGGCGGCCCTCCTCCGGCCCGAACAGGCTCGGTTCCCCGGCCATCGGCCTCAGCCGCCCCCGGCGCCGCGACCGCCCGCCCCGCCGCCGTCGTCCCCCACCAGGCCGGTTCCGGGCCCCCACGGGCCCTCCTCTTCCGCCTCCGCCGGCCCGCCCAGCGCCCCGATCTCCATCAGCTCCTCGGCCAGCTCCAGCAGGTCGTCCCGGTGGTTGAGCTCCGGGTTCTCCAGCACCTGCGCGTGCAGCTCTTCCAGCAGCAGCCCGACGTAGGGGCCCTCCTCCACCCCCAGCTCCAGCAGGTCGCGCCCGCTCACGGCCAGGTCGGTGACGTCCAGGGGCGTGCCGGACAGGAGCTCGTCGTGCACCCGCCGCCACAGGTGGACCAGCATCCGGCCGCGCTCGCCGGCGCCCGTCGTCCGGGCCCCTGCGATGTGGAGGCGGAACAGGTCCCGGACCCGGCCGGCCCCCACCTCCGACAGCCAGGTCCGGAGCTGGGCGTCGGAGTCGGTGGGCGAGGGCAGCCGGTCGAAGTGGCGGAGCAGACCCGCCACCCGCTCGGTGGCCCGGTTGGAGAACTTCAGCCGCTCCAGCAGCTCCCGGCCCCTCTCCTCCCGCTCCTCGCCCTCCTCGGCAAGGGGCACCAGCCAGCGGGCCAGCCGCACCAGCTTCCGCGACGGCGCCACGGCGTCCACCGCCCCCAGGTCGAGCTCCCAGCGAGGATCCTCCTCGGCGGCCCGCCGGACCTCCGGGTACCAGATCGCCAGGACCCCGTGCTCGTGATAGAGGCGGAGGGCGGCGGAGGGCTCCCGGTCCGCCAGCACCTTCATGAGCTCCTCCCGCACCCGCTCGGCGGACAGGTCGTCGGTGCGCGCCACGGCGGAGGCCAGGGCCTCCCGGGTCTCGGGCTCGATCTCCATCCGGTAGCGGCCCGCGAACCGGAGCCCGCGGAGCACCCGCAGGTGGTCCTCGGCGAAGCGGCGCGCCGGGTCACCCACGGCACGGAGCCTCCCCCGGTGAAGGTCCTCCCGGCCACCGTACGGGTCCCGCAGCTCGCCGGTGGACGGCCGCCAGGCCAGGGCGTTGATGGTGAAGTCCCGCCGCCCCAGGTCCTCCTCGATGGCGTCGGCGTACTCCACCACCGCGTGGCGGCCGTCGGTCTCGACGTCCCGCCGGAAGGTGGTGACCTCGTACATGACGTCGTCCGAGGCCAGCACGCCCACCGTGCCGTGCTCCACCCCGATGGGGACGGTGCGCCGGAAGATGCGCTGGACCTCCTCCGGACGGGCGTCGGTGGCCAGGTCCCAGTCGCCGCCCGCGCCACCGGCCAAGCTCCGCTCGCCGCCGCCGGCCCCGGCCAGGGCGTCGCGCACCGCGCCGCCGACGGCCCACGCCTCGTGGCCCCGGCTCTCCAGCCCCCGGGCCACTTCCAGCAGCCCCTCGGGCGGCGAGAGCTCGAACTCGCCCTCGCTCACCTCCGCCCCCCGGCCCGCCCTGGGGGCCGTCGGCCGACGGGGCCGCCCGGTCGCTCGCCGCGTGGCCTCATCCGACGAGGACGCTCCCGCCGTTCACGTTGAGCACCTCGCCCGTGACGTGACGGGCAAGGTCCGAGAGGAGGAAGCAGACGGGGCCCGCCACGTCCCCGGCGGTGGCCACGCGGCGGAGGGGGATCTCCTCCAGGACCCGCTCCCGGGCGTCGCTCCGGAGCACGGCGGCGCTCATGTCCGTGTCCACCCAGCCGGGCGCCACGGCGTTGACGGTAATGTCCCGGGGGCCGAGCTCGCCGGCCAGCGACTTGGCGAAGGAGACGATGCCGCCCTTGGTGGCGGCGTAGTGGCTGTGGCCCGGCTCGCCCCGCTGGCCCGCGGTGGAGGAGAGAAGCACGATCCGGCCGCCGTCGGGCATGCGCTCCAGGGCGGCCCGGGTGGTGAGGTAGATCGAGTCCAGGTTCACCTCCATCATCCGCCGCCACTCCGGCGTCTCCAGCTCCGCCAGCGGCCGCGCCTCCTCGTTCCAGATGCCGGCGTTGCCCACGAACAGGTCGAGGCCGTCGAACTCCCGGTCCACCCGTGAGAAGAGGCGCTCCACCTCCTCCTCGCGCGACAGGTCGGCCGCCTCCTTCCAGAAGCCCCGGGTGCCGCCGTCCGCCGCCGTGTCGCCCACCGCCGGCGCCGCGGCCGACCGGGCCTCCTCCAGCGCCTCCGCGGCCTCCTCGTGCGCGGACCGGTAGGCCAGGCCCACCGACGCCCCGCAGCGTGCCAGGAGCCGAACCGTGGCCCGGCCGATGCCGCGGGAGCCGCCGGTCACCAGCGCACGCTTCCCCGCCAGGCCGGGCAGGCCGGGCGTCCTGGGATCGTCGCCGCTCATTCCGGCTCCTCGGCGTAGAGGGCGTCCACCCGGTCCGCCACGGCGTGCTCCACGGCCAGGTGGATCTCCTGGGCCCGGGCCGTCTCGTCGGTGGGCACGACCAGGGCCAGGCTCACCAGCGACGCCACCCGCCCGCCGCCGTCCGCCAGGAGCCCGACGCTGCGGAGGCTCATCTCGGTGGCGGTCCGCACCGCCCGGACCACGTTCTCGGACTCGCCGCTGGTGGAGTGCACCACCAGCAGGTCGCCCGAGCGGGCCAGGGCCCGGAGCTGACGGGAGAAGGTCTCCGCGAAGGTGAAGTCGTTGCCCGCCGCCGTCACCGCCGGCCCGCTGCCGGTGAGCGCCACGGCCGGCAGCGGCCGGCGGCGGCGACGGAAGCGGACGGCGTACTCGGCCGCCACGTGCTCGGTGGTGGCGGCGCTGCCGCCGTTCCCGCACAGGATCAGCTTACCCCCCGACCGGAAGGTCTCCACCACCCAGCGGGCGTAGCGCGCGGCGCCCCGCTCCAGGTCGTCGGCGCTGCGGGCCGACAGGTCGGCCAGCCGCTCCATGTGCGGGGCCAGGAGCGGGGTCTCCGAAGCCGCTTCCGGCTCGGGGACGCCGCCCGCCGATCTCCCGGTCGCCGGACTCCCGGCCGGGGCGTCCCCGCCCGCGGACTCCCCGGCCGAGGGGCCGTCGCCGGCCTCGCCCTCGAAAGCGTTGCCGGCCGCCCCCGTGGGGCCGTCCCCGGCGCCCCCGGTGTCCCCGACGTCCCCGGCCTCCCCCTCTTCCCCGGCCAGCGGCCCGAAGGCCGGGCGGGTGGGGTCCCAGCCCTCCATCTCCTCGTCCGTCATCCGGTTCCTCCTCCCACGGGATCCAGCCGCCGGGACCGGGAGGTCGGCTCCGGCCACTCCACGGCCGGCGGCGGCTCCATCTCCCCGCCGTCCAGGGCGGCCGACGGGTTCCGCCACAGCAGCGTGTGCGCCGCGTCGTCGCGGCCCAGCGCCGCCAGCGTCGCCCGCACGTCCGGGAGCCCGTCGCTGCGGGCCGGACGGGCGTGGTGATCCGAGGCCACCAGGTCGGCCTGTCCCCGCGCCAGCAGTCGGCGTGCCACCTCCGACGCCGTCCGGCCGTGGCTCCCCACCAGGCTGCCCGCGTTCAGGCACAGCCGGACGCCGGCCTCCCGCAGCGCCTCCGCCCATCCCTCGGTCTCCTCCGCCCCCACGTACCGCTCGGGATGGGCCAGCACGGGCGTCAGGCCGGCCTCCAGCAGCGGACGGAGGGGCGCCAGCGGCTCCGGCGGGAGGCTGAGCCGGTCGAACTCCACCAGGACGTGCCCGCCGGGCCCGAGCCACAGCCCCTCGTCGGCGGTGTCGATCGGCGTGCCGCCCAGCCGGACCTCCCACGCCAGGCGCAGCTCCAGCCCCGGGAGCTCCTCCTCGACCGCCTCCCGGAGGTGCCGGAAGGATCGCTCGGCCTCGCGGCGGTAGGCGGACTCGGCGTAGGACGACGGCAGGTGGGGCGTCGCCGCGACCCGGACGACCCCCCCCTCGAAGCCCCGGCGCAGGTACCGCAGCGCGTCCTCCACCGTGGGGGCGCCGTCGTCCACCCCGGGAACGTAGTGGGCGTGGAGGTCCGCCAGCTCCGGGGGGGCACCCTCCGACGCCCGGGCGTCGGGCTCTTCAGGCCCGGACCGGACGTCGGGCTCCTCGGAGCCGGACCGGGAGGACCCGGAACGGGCGGCGTCGGGCCCCGGGACGCTGCCGCTCATCCGGAGCCTCTCTCCGGCCGCGAGGCCCGCTCCCGCAGGAGGCGTCCGATGCGGCCCCGGAGACCGGTGGCGTCGGTCAGGCCGGGGACGTCGCCGCCCAGCTCCGCCGCCGCCTCGAACGCCCACGTCAGGGCCGCGTCGGCGGCCAGCAGGCGGACCGCGGCCTCCCGGTCCTGCGGCGCGTCCGCCAGCCGCTCCAGCTCCTCCACGGCCGCCCCGGCCAGCCGGTCGGGCACCGGACCGGGGCCCGCGCGGCCCACCAGGGCCCGCACCCGCTCGGCCAGCTCGTCGGGGACCCGCCCGAGCCGCCGCTCGAGCCACGCCGGGGCCGACCGGGCCGCCTGGTGGCCCCCGGCGTCCCGCCCGGTCGGCGGCTCCCCGGCAGGCGGCGCCCCGTTCCCGGCGGGCTCCGGCCCCGAACCCCGGTCAGCCGTCATTCAGCGCCTCGCCGATCCGCCTCCGGGCCGCCTCGAGGGCCTCGTCCACCCGGCCCGGGTCGCCGACGCCGCCCTGGGCGAAGTGGGGGCGGCCTCCGCCTCCCGAGCCGGTGGCCCGGCTGGCCTCCCGGACCAGGTCGCCCGCCCGGACGCCCCGGGAGATCCAGTCGTCGGTGACGACGGAGACGAAGGCCTCCTTCTCCTCCTCCGGGATGGACACGTGGACCAGGGCCGCGCCCGAGCCGAGGGCCTCCCGCAGCCGATCGCCGAACTCCGCCAGGTCCGCGCCGTCCGGCAGGCGCACGTCGCCCCGAACCAGCAGCCGTCCCCGGCCGTCCAGCTCCTCGGCGCCGGCCACCAGGTCCCCGGCCACGTCCGAGGCGGCCGCCCGCCGCTCGCGCTCGGCCAGCTCCCGCAGCTCCTCCCGCTCCTCGCGGAGGGACTCGACCCGCCGCTCCACCTCCGACTCCGGCACGCCCAGCCGCTCCGACAGGCGCCCCAGCCGGTCCTCCATCTCCACCACCCGCCGGTAGGCCTCCGGACCGGTGACGGCCTCCACGCGACGGATGCCCGCCGCCACGCCGGTCTCGGCGACAATCTTGAAGAGGCCGATCTGGCCCGTGGTCCGGACGTGGGTCCCGCCGCACAGCTCCATGCTGATTCCCGGCACGGAAACGACGCGGACGACGTCGCCGTACTTCTCGCCGAACAGCGCCACGGCGCCGTCTTCCAGCGCCTCGCGGTAGTCCCGGTGCTCGGCCCGGACCGGCCGGTTGGCCCACACGCCCTCGTTCACCCTCCGCTCGATGCCGCGCCGCTCCTCCCGCGTCAGCGGCCCCCGGTGGCTGAAGTCGAAGCGCAGCCGATCCGGCGCCACCAGCGAGCCCGCCTGCTGGACGTGCTCGCCCAGCTCCTCACGGAGCGCCGCGTGCAGCAGGTGGGTGGCCGTGTGGTTGCGCTCGGCGCCCCGCCGGGCCTGCTCGTCCACCTCGGCCTCCACCTCCTCCGGTCGCTCCGGCGGCTCGCCCTCCACCGGGCGGCCCGCCACCACGGTCTGGCCGCGCTCGTTCTCCACCACGGTCTCGACCTCCAGCTCCCAGCCGTCGCCCCGGATCCGGCCCCGGTCGCTGACCTGGCCGCCCGACTCGGCGTAGAAGGGATTCTCCCGGAGGATGAAAGCCCGGTCGCCGTCCTGGCGAGCGTAGACCAGCACCGGCGTTCGCACGGCGAGCTCGTCGTAGCCGACCCACTGCTGCTCGCCCTCGGCGGCGAGACCCGCGAGGCCCCGCACCACCTCCGGCTCGGTGACATCTGCCTCCACCTCGAGCGGCGAGGGCTGCAGGACCTGCCACGCGCCGGTCCCCTCGCCCCCCTTCCCGCCCGAGTCCGTCCGGTCCTCCCGCGAGCGGGCCCTCTGCTCCTCCAGCGCTTCGCGAAAGCCCTCCTGGTCCACCTCGTAGCCCCGCTCCTCGGCCATCAGCTCGGTGAGGTCCAGGGGGAAGCCGTAGGTGTCGTACAGCCGGAACGCGTCCCGGCCCGAGATCGTGCCCGAGCCGCCCTCGGGGGCGATCTGCTCGAAGCGGCGCATCCCCTCGTCGATGGTCTCCAGGAAACGCTCCTCTTCCGAGCGCGTCGTGCCGACCAGGTGCTCCCGCCGCGCCGCCAGCTCGGGGTATGCGTCGGACATCGTGTCCACGACGACGTCCACCAGGCGGTCCAGGGTGGGCTCGCGGCGGCCCAGCAGCCAGGCGTAGCGTCCGGCCCGCCGCAGGATCCGCCGGAGGACGTAGCCCCGCCCCTCGTTGGAGGGGAAGACGCCGTCGGCCAGGAGGAAGGCCACCGCCCGGGCGTGGTCGGCCAGGACCCGGAAGGGCATCCCCTCCTCCCAGCGGTCGAGGTCATCGGGGTAGGGCTTCCCCACCACCTCCTCGGCCGTGCGGATCAGCGGCTCGAAGAGGTCGATGTGGTAGTTGGTGCGCTTGCCCTGGAGGATGGCGGCCAGCCGCTCCAGGCCGGCCCCGGTGTCGATGGAGGGCGCCGGCAGCGGGTGGTCCTCGCCGCTCTCGTCCCGGTCGTACTGCATGAAGACCAGGTTCCAGATCTCCATGAAGCGGTCGGCCTCGCCCAGGCGGAGGAACTCCTCCGGCGACAGGTCGTCGGTGGCGTCGGCGGGCCGCACGTCGTAGTGAAGCTCGGAGCACGGCCCGCAGGGGCCGGTGTCGCCCATCTGCCAGAAGTTCTCCTCGTCGCCCAGCTTCAGGATCCGGTCGGCCGGGACGCCGGTGCGCTCCTTCCAGAGCTCGCGCGCCTCGTCGTCGCTGTGATGGACGGTGGCCCACAGCCGCCCGGGCTCCAGCCCCAGCTCGTCGGTGACGAACTCCCAGGCGTAGGCGATCGCCTCCTCCTTGAAATAGTCGCCGAAAGAGAAGTTGCCGAGCATCTCGAAGAAGGTGTGATGGCGGGCCGTCCGGCCCACCTCCTCCAGGTCGTTGTGCTTGCCGCTGACCCGGAGGCACTTCTGGAAGGTCACCACCCGCGGGGCCGGAGGCTCGGCCTCGCCCTGGAAGGAGCGCTTGAACTGCACCATCCCGGCATTGGCGAAGAGCAGCGTGGGGTCGTCCGCCGGGACCAGGGGCCCCGAGGGGAGGTGCTCGTGTCCCCGCTCCCGAAAGTAGTCCACAAAACGGGACCGGATCTCCGCTGCCTTCATGCGCGCTCTCGGTCGGTGGGTTGGACGAGTCCGGGCGATGGCGCCGCGGCCGGACGCCGGCGGTGCGGCCGGATCCGCCTGCCGGCCCGGGCGCGACGCCCCATCTTCCCTACACCGGGCCGCCGTCTCGGTGTCCTCCCCGCCCGCCTCCGAGCGGGGCCGCCCGCCGGCGGCCCGATGACGGCGGGGGGCTCCCGCCCGGGAACGGAGGACCCGGCGGAGGTGTGAGCGTAGCAAGATCGTCGCCGGCGGGGAAGCCGGATCAGCCGTCGTCCATCTCCTCCAGCAGCTCGTGCACGACGTCCCACACGTCGGCGGACCGGAAGCCGCGGCGCTTCAGGTAACCCGCCAGGCGCCGCTTCACCGTCCGGGGGTCGTCGGAGCGCCGGGCCTCCCACCGCTTCCGGGCGGCGCGCTCCAGCAGCTCACGCTCGTCCACCTCCGCCTCCCGGAAGGCCCGATCGATCCCCGCCTCGGCGTCCGCCTCGGAGACGCCCTTCTCCTTCAGCTCCATGCGGAGACGGAAGCGTCCCCGGGGCTTGAGGCGGATCCGGTCGCGGACCCAGCCGGCGGCGAAGGCCCGATCGTCCAGGTAGCCGAGCTCCTCGCACCGCTCCAGCGCCGCCTCCACGGCGGGTCGCTCGAAGCCCTTGCTGCGGAGGTGACGCTCGACTTCGAAGCGGCTGCGGGATCGGTGGGAGAGGTAGCTGAAGGCGCGGTCGAGGGCCTCGCGGGCCCGGCCCTCGTGGAGGAGCTCCCGGACCCGGTCCTCGGTCAGCTCCGTCCCGGCTTCCAGCTCGAGGCGGGCGACGACGTCGGCGTCGACGCGGCAGAGGGGCTCGCCGTCGAGGTGGACCCGCACCCGGTCGCCGCGGGAGCCGACGGCCTCGAGGCGGGTGACGGTGGGCATGTCAGCTCCCGGCGGCGCGGGCGGCGCCCGGACCGGGGGACGACGCGGAGCCCCGGACCGGGTCGCGGCGGCTCGCTACTCCTCTCCCCCCTCGTCCGCCCCGGCCTCGTCCTCCGTCTCGGCCTGCCCGGCGGATTCGGCCTCCTCGTCCTCGATCATGCCCATGGCGTCGCGGACCTTGTGCTCGATCTCCTCGGCGATCTCCGGGTTCTCCCGGAGGAACTGCTTGGAGTTCTCGCGGCCCTGTCCGAGCCGGACGTCCTCGCCGTAGGAGTACCAGGCCCCGGCCCGGTCCACGATGCCGTGCTCCTCGCCCAGGTCGATGAGGAGGCCCGCCCGGCTGATCCCCTCGTTGAACATGATGTCGAACTCCGCCTGCTTGAAGGGCGGGGCGCACTTGTTCTTCACCACCTTCACCCGGGTCCGGTTGCCCACCTGCTCGTCGCCCTCCTTGATGGAGGCGATGCGCCGGATGTCCAGCCGCAGCGAGGCGTAGAACTTCAGCGCCCGTCCCCCCGAGGTGGTCTCGGGGTTGCCGAACATGACGCCGATCTTCTCGCGGATCTGGTTGGTGAAGATGAGGGCGGTGTCGGAGCGGCCGATGGCGCCGGTGAGCTTCCGCATGGCCTGGGACATCAGCCGGGCCTGCAGGCCCACGTGGGAGTCGCCCATCTCGCCCTCGATCTCGGCCCGGGGCACCAGGGCGGCCACCGAGTCCACCACCACCACGTCCAGGGCGCCGGAGCGCACCAGCACCTCGGCGATCTCCAGCGCCTGCTCGCCGGTGTCGGGCTGGGAGACCAGCAGGTTCTCGGTGTCCACCCCCAGCTTCCGGGCGTACTCGACGTCCAGGGCGTGCTCGGCGTCGATGAAGGCCGCCACCCCGCCCTCCTGCTGGGCGTGGGCGATGATGTGGAGGCAGAGCGTGGTCTTGCCGGAAGCCTCGGGCCCGTAGATCTCGGTGATCCGGCCGCGGGGGATGCCCCCGATGCCCGTGGCGGCGTCCAGGTTCAGCGCCCCCGTCGAGATGGCGGGCGGGGTCACCCGGGCGTCCTCCGACCCGAGGCGCATGATGGCGCCCTTGCCGTGCTGACGCTCGATCTGGTTCATGGCGACCTCGAGCGCCTTCTCCTTGTCCTCGTTGATGTCTACGGCCATCGCGCACCCTTCCGGAGCATGGATTCGTGTGGACCGGCCGTCGGGGCCGCCGGAGGGCGGTTCCGAGGCCGGCGTCGTCGGCGTCGAAGGCGGCGGGGAGACGCCCTCGCCCCGCCTCGAGAACGGGTGACCCATTATACGGGGGCCGTCGACCTTTCGCAATTTCTTCGGGTCGCCTTCGGGGGCCCGATTCCACTGTCGGGACGGCCGTCACGGGCCTCTCAACCCGGCGCCGCCGGCACGTCGCGTCCGGGGCGAGCGGGCGCTCGGCCGGCCCGGGCCTCAGGTCGGCCGCCCGTCCCCGGGCCGCGGCCGCCGGTCCGGCTATCCGGCCCCGTTCCCGGCCCGCGGGCCGGGGCCGCCGCCGGGCGCGCCGTCCGTCCCGCCGCCGTCGCCGCCCATCACCATGCGCAGCGCCTCCACGGCCCGGTCGATTCCCCCGTCGTCCACGTCCCGGTGGGTCACCGCCCGCAGGCGCTCGTCGTCCACCGCCAGGATCCGGACGTCCCACTCCTCCAGGCGCTCGGAGACCGTGGCGGCGTCCGTCGCCTCCGCCTCCACCCGGATCATCACGATGTTCGTCTCCGGCTTCCCGGCGACCAGGCCGTCCACGGCGTCGGCCTCCCGGGCCAGGCGGCGCGCCCGTTCGTGGTCGGCCTCCAGCTCCTCGAGGTGGAACTCCAGCGCGTAGAGGCCCGCGCCGGCCAGGATCCCCGCCTGCCGCATCCCCCCGCCCAGCCGCTTCCGGATCCGCCACGCGCGGCGCATGGCCTCCTGCGAGCCGGCCAGCAGCGAGCCCACGGGGCAGCCGAGGCCCTTCGACAGGGTCACCATCACCGTGTCGGCGCAGGCGGCGTAGTCCGCCAGGTCCACGCCGGTGGCGACGTGGGCGTTCCACAGCCGGGCGCCGTCCAGGTGGACCGGCAGATCGTGGCGGTCGGCCACCTCGCGGATCGCCCGCATCGACTCCAGGGGCACCACGGTCCCGCCGTGCAGGTTGTGCGTGTTCTCCAGGCAGAGGAGGCTCGTGCGGGGATGGTAGCGGTCGCCGCCCCGCACGGCCGCCTCGTAGGCCTCCGGGGAGGGGACGCCGCGCTCGGAGGGGACGGTGCGGAGCTGAGCGCCGGCGTGGAAGGCCGCCCCCGCCATCTCGTAGTGGAAGACGTGCGCCTCCTCCTCGCACACCACCTCGCTCCCGGGACGTCCGTGGAGCAGGATCGCCGCCTGGTTGGCCATGGTGCCCGAGGGGAAGAAGAGGGCCTCGGGCCTGCCCAGCAGCCCGGCCACCTCCCGCTGGAGGCGCTCCACCGTCGGATCGCCGTCCAGGACGTCGTCCCCCACGCCGGCGGTGGCCATGGCGCGGCGCATCCCGTCGCTGGGACGGGTCACCGTGTCGCTGCGGAGGTCCACCGGACGGGGCATCGGCTCCGTCTCCAGCTCCGTCATCGGTCCGGCCCCTCCTCCGTCTCTCCGCTGCCCGTCATCCGCCGGCCTCCGGCCCGCCGTCGCGGGTCTCTCCCGCCGGCGCGTCTCCGGGCCCGCCGGGCTGGCCCGCCTCCTCGCCGGCCCCCGGCCGGGGCTCCCCGCAGGCCGGGCAGTAGCGGGCGCCGGCCCGGAGCTCCCCCCCGCAGGCCGTGCAGTAAGCGGCTTCCAGGACCGGGGCGTCCGCCGCCTCCTGGCCCCCGGCGTCGGCCCCCGGCTCCCCCGCGGCCGAGGGCTCCGCCGGAACGGCCATCGCCTCCTCGGCCTCCAGGACCGCGCGGCCGAAGTGCGTGCGCAGGCGCCGGTACTCCGCCTCGTCCAGCTTGCCGGTCTCGTGCTCGAACTCCACGTCCCGCAGCGCCTCCAGGGCGGCCTCGCGCCGCTCCCGCGGCGGCAGCTCGTCCAGCTCCATGGCGGGCCGGGCGTCCTCCAGCAGCGGGGCCAGCATGACCCCCACCAGCAGCAGTACGAGAATCGCCCCCAGCACGTAGAGCGCGATCATCCGCCGCGCCGCCCTTCCTGCGCCAGCTCCAGGGCCCGGGCCACCCCGGCGTCGGGGTCGCGGAAGCGCTCGATGGAGAACACGTCGCCCAGGGTGTCCATGACGCCCACCAGCGGCACCCCCAGCTTCAGGCAGAGCGCCGCCTCGTTGCGGGTACCCCAGGCGCCCCCCACGGCCACCACCGCCTCCGAGGACTTCACGATGAGGACGTTCCGGGCCTGTCCCATCCCCGTGGCCACCGGCACGGTGACGCCCGGCGCCGCCGCGACGGGGTCGTCGCCCGGCAGGAAGCCCAGGACCGGACCGCCCTCGGCGGCCGCCCCCTCGGCGGCGGCCTCCATCACGCCGCCCAGCCCCCCGCAGACCAGGAGGGCGCGCGCCCGGGCCAGCGCGCGGCCCACGCCCAGGGCGGCGGCGCGGACCTCCCCCTCGGCCGACCCCGAGCCGATGACGCCGATCCGGTAGGGGCGCTCCACCGCCGGGCCGCCGCCGGCCACCGTCAGCGCTCCACCACGAGCGTCACCGGCCCGTCGTTCACCAGCTCCACGTCCATCATGGCGCCGAACCGCCCGCTCTCCACCGGCACGCCGGCCGCGCGGCACAGCTCCAGGAACCGATCGTACAGCCGCCGGGCCACCTCCGGGTCGGCCGCCTCCACGAAGGAGGGGCGCCGGCCCCGCGAGACGTCGCCGTACAGCGTGAACTGCGGGACGACGAGCAGCCCCCCGTCGACCGCGTCCAGATCCCGGTTCATGAGCCCCTCCTCGTCCGGGAAGACCCGGAGCCCCGCCACCTTCTCGGCCATCCAGCCCAGCTCCTCCTCCCCGTCGTCGGGCCCGAAGCCTGCCAGCACGAGCAGGCCCGTGCCGATCTCGCCGACCGTCTCGCCGTCCACCCGGACCGCCGCCCGGGACACCCTCTGCACCACGACCCTCACGAAGCCTCCCTCGTCCGCCTCCGCGCCCTACTCACCGTAAAACAACTTCGGGGCGTCCGCGATCTGCTTCGCGTCCAGCACCGCCCCGTCCTCGCGGATCCGGTCCACGACGCGGTTCAGGAGCGCCCCCTCGGGCAGCGTCTCCCGGAGCCCCTCCACGGCGGCCACCACGACCAGCATGTCCCGGGTCCGCGAGAGGGCCACGTTGAGCAGGCGGGGGAAGTCCCGGTTCTTCCCCTCGTTCAGGAACCAGCTCCGGTCCGGCGGCGCGTCCACGGTATCGAAGATCACCAGGCTCTTCTCCCGACCCTGGAAGCGGTGGACGGTGCTCACCTCCAGGTCGTCGGGGGCCGAGCGGCCCAGGCGCTGGCGGGCCAGCTTCCAGATCCGGCGGGACTGGAGCCGGTAGGGGACGACGACCCCCACGTCCCGGATCCCCTCGGAGGCGGCCACCTCCAGGAAACGGACGACGGCCTCCACGTGGGCGGCGTTGGCCCGGGAGCCCTCCTCCCGGTCCACGCCGGGCGACAGGGAGTCGGTGTCCAGCAGCACCAGGGGGTGGGCCGGCCCGTCCCGATCCAGCACCTCGGGGGCGTCCTCCAGCCGGCCGGCGTAGAAGAGGTCGCTCACCAGCCGCCGGATCTGGGGCGCCATCCGGTACTGGGTGGTGAGCATGGCGCACAGCCGGTCGTTCTCCGCCGGCAGCGAGATCTCCCCCTCGGGCGCCTCCCGGACCACGCCGGCCTCCCGGAAGGCGTCGCGGCTCATCCAGCGGTCCGCCTTCTCGCCCCGGGAGACGACCACGGCCGGCAGCTGCTGGAAGTCGCCGATGGCCACCGCCCGCCCGACGGTCTGGGCGGCGGCCAGGGCCACGTACGGCAGGGGCGTCGTGCTGGCCTCGTCCAGGACCAGCGAGTCGAAGCGGAGGGAGGCCAGCTCGTCCCACACCGAGAGCCGGGCCAGGGTGCTCAGCACCACGTCCGCCTCCCGGAGGGCGAAGAGCGACTCCCGCTGCAGCTCGCCGGCGACCGTCGAGAGGCGCCGGAGGGCGTCCTCCTGGCCGGCGCCCCGCGCCATCGCCACCAGCCGCCCGTGCCGGGTCCGCAGGGTCCCGCCGGCCTTCTTCCGCTGCTTCGCCGTGAGCAGCTCCCGCTCCAGGTCCGCGATCTTCTCGTCCACGGAGCTGGAGCCGGCCGCCACCCGCCGCTCCAGGGCCGCGTCCAGGGACAGGCGCTCGTCGCCCGTGGCGCTGTACTCCGCCCCCACGCGGATGACGCGGTTGGCCTCGACGGCCCCCGCCCCCAGCACCTCGGCCACCCGGGCGGCCGCCTCGTCCAGGGCCCCGTTGGTGGTGGCGGCGACCAGGACGTCCCCCTCCTGGGCCAGCTCCGCCACGGCGTGGCCCAGCAGCAGGGTCTTGCCCGTCCCCGGCGGGCCCCACACGAAGTGGACGTCGCTGCCCAGCAGGCGGCGGATCGCCGTCTGCTGGCTCTCGTTCAGCCGCCGGGAGGCGTCGAGGCGGACGTCCTGCTCCCCCAGGTCGGGGTAGGCGCGCCCGAAGAGACGGAGGACCGTGTCGGGATGGAAGTCGCCCGGCTCCTCCCGGACCTGCTGCAGCCGCTCGGCCAGGGCGTCGATGAGCCAGGTGGGATCGAACTCCAGCTCCACGGGGTTCGGTCGACGGCCCATCCAGTCGCTCACCGCCACCCGGAGCCGGGAGCGGGCCCGCTCGTAGCCCACGACGAACCCGGTGGCCTCGGTGCCCTCGGTCCGGACCCGGACGGCGTCGTCCGGCCGGATGTCGTAGGGCCCGCCGTCCAGCCGCCACTCGTAGAAGAAGCTCCCGCCGGCCGAGTCGTCCACCCGGCCCTCCGACCCCCGGATCGGGTCGCCCAGCCCCCGGCGCTCCAGCTCCTCCCGCACCGCGTCCACCTCCTCGCCCAGGGCGTCGAGGCACCCCTCGAGGATGGCTTCGAACTGCTGGTCGATGGCGAGGTCGGTCATGGTTCGGGCGGTTGGAGACGCGGTGCGGCCGCGGGAGCGGCGCCGCCGGGGCCCTCCGGTCCGGCCGGGCCTCCTCTCCCGGCCCGGCCTCTGACGTACGCCACGCGCCGGCGGACGGTCCCGTGACGGTGGCGCCCGCCGGGCGGCCGCGCCAAGGTTAGCCCGACCGCCGTCCGAGCACGAGCCCGCCGAACCTGCCGAGCCCGCCGAGGAGGGAGCCCGCCGTGAGCGACGACCTGGAGGCGTTCCGAGCTTTCCGTGAGCGCATGAACGACCGGATCCTGGAGGAGGACAACCTCGAGATCCGCCGCTTCTTCGCCCTGGACGAGCGCGCCTACCGGGACGGGGCGCTTCCGTCGCGCACCAAGGAGCTGTTGGGGCTGATGGCCTCCATGGTCCTCCGGTGCGACGATTGCATCACCTACCACCTGGTCCGTTGCCGGGAGGAGGGCTGGAGCGACGAGGAGCTCTTCGAGGCCTTCAGCGTCGCGCTGGTGGTCGGCGGCTCCATCGTCGTGCCCCACCTCCGCCGGGCGGTGGACCGTCTGGACGAGATGGGCGACGACGGGTGAGCCGCCGGCCGCGCGCAACGGGCCGGCCCGCCGGCGGAGCCGTACCGGCCACGGCTCGCGGACTCCGCGTCCGAACGCTGGCCCGGCCGCTCAACCGCCCCTCATCGGGCGCCGCCCCGGGGCACACGATCGTCCCGGGACGGCACGCACGCGAACCAGCATCCACGCCAACCAGCACCCACGCCAACCAGAAGGAGGAGGTCCCATGGATTCCCTCGGATGGCTGTTCCTGATCGGCCGCGTCCTGTTCGCCGCCATCTTCGTCTTCTCGGGCCTGGGGCACTTCATGCAGCTCAACGAGATGTCCCAGTACGCCGAGAGCAAGGGCGTGCCGGCCCCGAAGGCGATGGTGGCCCTCAGCGGCATCGTGATCCTGGCCGGGGGCCTGAGCATCCTGTTCTGGACCCAGGTGGTGCTCGGGGCCTGGCTGCTGGCCGGCTTCCTGGTACTGGCCGCCATCATGATGCACGACTTCTGGAACATCGAGGACCCGCAGCAGGCCCAGACGGAGCAGGCGCAGTTCTTCAAGAACTTCGCCCTGGCCGGCGCCGCCATGGTCTTCTACGTGATCGCGCAGACCGCCGCCCGCCCCGACGTCGTCTCCAGCATCTTCGGGTGATGGTGGCGGAGGAGGACGAGGGGAACGCGGCGAGGCGCCGTCCCTAGCGGATGCCGACGCCCCACGACCTGAAGGGCTTCCGGCGCCATGCGGAGTGGGCCGTGGTGACCGTGACGGCCCTGGAGGAGGGGCTCGTCGACGCCCTGGCCGAGGAGCCCGCCGGAACGGAGGCCCTGGCCCGCCGCCTGGAGCTGAATCCCCGCGCCACCGGCATCGTGCTGGGTGTGCTGGAGGAGATGGGCCTGGTGCGGTCCGAGCCGGGCGGCGCCTGGAGGCTCACCGGTGACGCCCGCGGCCTGCTGGTGGACTCCGACACCCCGGACTACCAGCGCGACTCCGTCCTCTTCTGGCTCCAGAACCTCCGGGACTGGACGGCGAACCTCGCCGAGGCCCTCCGCGAGGGCCGGCCGCCGGTGGCCGAGCCCCGGGGCGAGGAGCAGGGCGAGGAGGAGGCCATGGAGCGCTTCCAGGCGGCCATGGCCAGCAAGAGCCCCGACCTGGTCGGATCGGTGGTGGACACGTGCCTGGAGCGGGCGCCGTCCACGGGCACGGTGCTGGACCTGGGCGGCGGGCCCGGCGCCTTCACCCGCGAGTTCCTCCGCCGCGGCTGGGAGGGGGTCCTGATGGACCGGCCCGAGGTGATCGAGCACGTGGCCGATCGGTACGTCCTGACAAAGCTGGAGGGGCTGGAGCTGGTGGGCGGCGACTTCCAGGAGACGCTGCCCGACGGTGAGTTCGAGGTCGTCCTCCTGGCCAACATCACCCACATCTATCCGCCGGCGGAGAACGCCGAGCTCCTCCGGCGAGTCGCCGGCGTCGTGGCGCCCGGGGGCGTGCTGGCGATCCTGGACTTCGTCCGGGGCGTCGTTCCCTTCGCGTCCCTCTTCGCGGTGACCATGCTGATGAACACCGAGCGGGGCGGCACGTATGGCCTTCGGGAGTACGAGGCATGGCTGGAGGGCGCCGGCCTGGAGGAGGTGCGATGTCGGACCGTGGAGGAGGAGCGGCAGGTCGTGACCGCGGTGCGTCCCGCGTAGGCGGACGAGCACGATGGACATGACGCCCGAGGACTTCCGGGAGGCGGCCGACCTGGCCGCCGACTGGGTGGCCGCCTACCGCGAGGGGGTCGAGGACCACCCCGTCCTCTCCCGCGTCGACCCCGGGGACGTGGCCGCCCGGATCGACGAGGAGCCCCCCGAGGAGGGCGAGCCCTTCGAGGCCATCCTCCGGGACATGGAGGACACGGTGGTCCCCGGTCTCACCCACTGGAACCACCCGGGGTTCTTCGCCTACTTCCCCAGCAACGCCTCGGGGCCGGCGGTCCTGGCGGAGTTCGTGGCGGCCGCCCTGAACCAGAACGCCATGCTGTGGCGCACCTCCCCGGCGGCCACCGAGATGGAGGAGCGGATGGTGAGCTGGATCCGCCGGCTGGTGGGGCTGCCCGACGACTTCACCGGCGTGCTGCAGGACACCGCCTCCAGCAGCTCCTTCACCGCCCTGCTGGCCGCCCGGGAGCGGCTGGGCGCCGAGATCCGGCGCCGCGGGATGGCCGGCCGCGCCGACCTCCCCTCCCTCCTCCTCTACGTCTCCGAGCAGGCCCACTCCTCGCTGGAGAAGGCGGCCATCGCCGCCGGGCTCGGACAGGACGGCGTCCAGAAAGTGCTGGCGGACGCCTCCTACCGGATGGACCCGGAGGCCCTGGACGAGCGGATCCGGGAGGACCGGGAGGCGGGCCGGGGGCCGGTGATGGTGTGCGCGACGGTGGGCACGACGTCCACGGCCAGCGTCGACCCGGTGGACGAGATCGCCGACGTGTGCGAGGAGCACGGCGTGTGGCTCCACGTCGACGCGGCCTACGCCGGGCCGGCGGCCATGCTTCCCGAGATGCGGGACCGCTTCGAGGGCTGGGAGCGGGCCGACTCGGTCGTGCTGAACCCCCACAAGTGGATGGCCACGCCCGTCGACTGCTCCATGCTCCTGTTCCGGGATCCCGCGACGGTGCGGGCGTCCCTGGCCCTGACGCCGGAATACCTCCGGTCGGAGGAGGACGGGGAGGAGGAGAGGACGAACCTCATGGACTACGGCCTGCCCCTGGGGCGCAGGTTCCGGGCGCTGAAGCTCTGGTTCCTCCTCCGCTGGTACGGGGCCGCGGGACTCCGGGAGCTCCTCCGGAGCCACATCCGGTGGGCCCACGCCTTCGCCGAGCGCGTGCGGCAGGACGACCGGTTCGAGCTCGTGGCCGAGCCCTCCTTCTCCACCGTCTGCTTCCGCGCCCTGCCGCAGGAGCCGACGGGCCCGGAGGAGGAGGCGGGCGACGCCCGGCCGCTGGCCGGCGAGGAGGCCTACGACACGCTGGCCGTCAACGACCTCAACCAGCGCCTCATGGAGGACGTGAACCGCCAGGGGGACGTCTTCCTGTCGCACACCGAGTTGTCCGGACGCTACGTCCTGCGGCTCTCGGTGGGCGGCCCCTTCACCCGGGAGGAGCACGTCCTCGGGGCGTGGCGGCAGCTGACGGAGGCCTACGGCCAGGTGGCAGAAGGGCGGTGAAACCGGCCCACCTGTAACGGTCCGACCTCTCGCGGGCACCTCTTGGCCCACTCGAAGGGCTCGAGCCCACCCGCCGAGAGGCGTTCATGGCGAAGGGGGAAGCCATGCTGCGGACCGGCGCACCGATCGTCCTCGCCCTCCCTGTGGCCGCGGCGACAGTCCTCTCAGGCTGTGGCGGCGACGGAGGAAACCTCGCCACCGACCCCGGTCCCTCGACCGGATCGCTCGAGGTCTCCGCGTCGACGGGGGGTCAAGACCCCGATGGCGACGGCTACACGGTGACGGTGGTCGGCGAGGGGGAGCGGAACCTCAAACCGCAGGGGACGGTGACGTTCGACGCCCTCACGGAAGGGGAACACACTGTGGTGCTGGCGGGACTCCAGATGAACTGCAGTCCGGAGGGGGAGAGCACCCGGACGGTCACCGTCAGGGCGGACGAGACGGCCCGGATCACCTTCGAGGTGGCGTGCCCGGCCGCGGTGCTGGACGGCCTCGCGTTCCGGAGCGACCGGGACGGGAACGCCGAGATCTACGTCGTCGACGCGGACGGCGGGGGGCTCACGAACCTCACGGGGGGTCCGGCCGGGGACTACCGGCCCACCGTGTCTCCCGACGGCACCCGCATCGCCCTGGAGACCGACCGGGACGGGGACTTCGAGATCTACGCCATGGACGCCGACGGGGGCGGGCCCGCCAACCTGAGCCAGGATCCGGATGTCGACAACCGGCCCGCCTGGTCGCCCGACGGTACGCGGATCGTCTTCGTGAGCGGTCGGGACGGCGACGAGGAGATCTTCGTCGTCGACTCCGACGGCGGCAATCTTACGCGCCTGACCGCCGACCCCGAGGTGGACACGAGGCCCACCTGGTCCCCCGGCGGCGACCGCGTCGCCTTCCAGTCCCGGCGGGACGGCGACTGGGACATCTACGTCGTGGACGCCGGCGGCGGTACGCCTGAGAACCTCTCCTCCGACCCCGGCTCCGACACCCGTCCCACCTGGTCGTCCGACGGCGACCGGATCGCCTTCGTCTCCGATCGCGACGGAAACGCCGACATCTACGTGGTGGACGTCGAAGATGGGGCGCTCACCCGGCTGACGGACGACCCGGGCTTCGACGGTCGGCCCGCCTGGTCACCGCAGGGCGATCGGATCGCCTTCACCACCGACCGCGACGGGAATTCGGAGATCTACGTAGTGGACGCCGACGGCACCGACCTCACCAACCTGACGAACGATCCGGGCTTCGACACGGATCCGACCTGGTCCCCCGACGCGGGACACGTCGCGTTCCGGAGCCTCCGGGACGGCAACGACGAGATCTACGTGATGGACTCCGACGGTAGCGGCCTCACCAACGTGTCGAACCATCCCGCCGTCGACCGCCACCCGGCCTGGGGCCCCACGTCCGACGGGTGAGAGGGAGCGATCTCGTCCGGAAGGAGGGAGCGCATCCCAATGAGAGCCGGGCGAGGAGACGCCGGGATCCATCCCTCCACAAACCGGGGCCCCGACGCCGGTCGCCCGTCGCTCCGCCCTGTAACGATTCCGACCCCGCGGGAACCTTCCACATGAATGTCTTATTTCGCCCCCTCTCCTCGGGGCCCGGGCGGATGAGGCCCGGTGCGTGCGGATACGGCGACGTGGAGGCCGACGATGTCGAGTCGAGGCAGTGGATGGACTCTGATCCTACTGGTGCTGGCGTCAGCGATGGTCGCGGTGGGCTGCGGAGGCGACGGGACGGACGGCCCCATCGAGCCCTCTCCGGAGCCGACCACGGGCACCCTGGAGGTGAGCGCCAGCACCACCGGGGAGACGCCGGACGCGGACGGCTACACGGCCACCCTGGACGGCGGCGCCGGCCAGAGCCTCGACCCGGACGGAACCGTGACGTTCACGGACGTGTCCGAGGGCGGCCGCGAGGTGGCGCTCTCCGAGCTCCAGGTGAACTGCGACCCGGACGGGTCGAACCCCCGGACCGTCAGCGTGACCGCCGGGGAGACGACAACGACGACCTTCGACGTGGTTTGCCCCAAGGCGCTCCTGGAGAAGATCGCGTTTCACTCCGACCGGGAGGCCGGCCTCTTCGAAATTTACTTCATGGAGACCGACGGGTCCTCGCTCACTCGCCTCACGAACGACCCGAGCATGGACTTCCGACCCGCCATCTCGCCCGACGGCACGACGATCGCCTTCCAGTCCGACCGCGGTGACGGTGGCGACATCGACATCTGGACGATCCAGGCGGACGGAACCGGCCTCCAGCAGGTGACCAGTGACCCGGCCAGCGACAGAGCCCCCGCCTGGTCGCCCGACGGCGACCGGATCGCGTTCGAGTCCAACCGGGAGGGCAACACCGACATCTGGACGATCGACCCGGACGGGACCGACCCGCAGCGCGTGACGGACGACCCGGGCGGCGACTTCAGCCCCGCCTGGTCGCCCGACGGCGACCGGATCGCGTTCTACTCCGACCGGGGGGGGCCCTGGCAGATCTTCACGATCAACCCGGACGGAACCGGTGAGGTGAACCTGACGGACACCTCGGCGTCGGACGGCGACCCTTATTGGGGGCCGGGGCGGTGAGGAGCCGACCGCGGAGGATCGCAACCGGCGGCCGTAGGAGGTGAACGGTCCCTCGGCCCGGGAGACCACTGACTTTCGGCAGCCTGCCCGGGCCGAAGGAGACGGGTCCGGTCGCGTACGACTGAATACCACGGAAGGTGAACCGTATGAGAGCCGAGCGAGGAGACGCCGGGACCCATCCCTCCACGAACCGGGGCCCCGACGCCGGTCGCCGTCTGGCCCTAGTGGAAGAGCACGTGCGCGCGGAGAACCGGCACGACCTGGACGGGATCCTGGCGACCTTCGGGCCCGAGGCCCGCTACGACGACGAGCCCTGGGACGACCACCGCCGGGGACGGGAGGAGGTGCGGGCATACTACGACGCCCTGCTGACGGCGGCGCCCGACCTGCGGATCGACGTCCTGAGTCGTCACGTCACGGCCGAGGTCGTGATCCTCGAGGTGCGGATCACGGGCACTCACCTGGGCCCCTTCCGAGGCCTGCCTCCCACCGGGCGTGAGATGGATTTCCCCCTCTGCGCCGTGTACGACTTCGACGACCGCGACCGGCTCGCGGGGGAGCGCATCTACTACGACCGCGCCACCGTCCTCCGTCAGCTCGGCGTCCTCCACGATCCGGCCACGCCTCGCGGCCGCCTGGCGACGCTGGTCGGCCATCCGCTGACCCTGGGGAGGGCCTGGCTGCGACAGATGCTGTGACACCCGCGGGGAGCAGCGAGCGGCCGGAGGGAGCGCACCGTCCGGACGTTGTCGGGAGGGCCAGGGCCGGCTATGGTTCGGGGCCCGGGCGGTCGCCCGGGACGGCCGTCCACGCGGCCGTGTTGACAGCACTCGACCCGAGGGGGTGGCCGATGCCCCCCGACGGAGAAGCCCTGGACGCCCTTTCGTCCGGTCGCGAGCCCACACCCGCGCCGGGCCCCTCCGACGTCCGCCGTCCGGCCGGGAAGGAGGAGAAGCGTCCCTCTGCCCTCACAGAGGCCGAGCTCTCCCGCCGCTTTCGCGACCGCCTGCGGCTGTTCGCCGCCCGCCGGCTGGACGACCCGGCCGCCGCCGAGGACGTGGCCCAGGAGACCCTCCGGCGGGTGGTGGAGGCGCTCCGCGAGGAGCGGATCGAGGACCTCGAGGCGCTGCCCGCTTACGTCTTCCAGACCGCTCGTCACGTCTGCCAACACCGTCATCGCTCGGCGAAGCGGGAGCGACGGGCCCTGGGGCGGCTCAAGAGGGAAGCGGGGGCACCCGGCGGCGACCCTCTCGCCCATCTCGTCGACGAGGAGCGCCGGCGCGCGGTGCACCGGGCCCTGGGGAAGTTGCGGGAGCCTGACCGGCGCCTGCTCCGTCTCTTCTTCTACGAAGGCCTCGACACGCGGGGCGTCGCGCGTCGCCTGAAGATCAGTCGAGGCGCGACGCGGGTGCGGAAGCACCGGGCGCTGAAGCGGCTCTGGGACGCGATGACCGGCGAGGAGGAGGGGAGGAGGCGGGCCACGGAAGGGCGGGGCGACGCGGAGGGCTGTGACGCCGTAGCGGGAGGCTCCCCGTGAGAGGGAGCGATCCGATGCCCGGCGTCGAGCCGCTCACCTGTCCCGCAGTGCGGGATCGCGACCTGGTGCACAGGTACCTGGCAGACGAGCTGCCGGACCAGGAAGCCGAGGCCTTCGAAGCCCACTTCTTCGCCTGCGACGCTTGCTGGGACCGTCTCCGGGCCGCCGTCGCGCTCCGGGCAGACGCCGGGGTCCCGCCGCTGCGCTCCGGAGAGGAGGAGGGCGAGCTCTCCGCCGGGGACGCGGCCCACGGATCGGACCCGGGCGACGGATACGTGTCCACGCCGGGTCCGAGGCCCACGGGTGTCGGTTCGGATCGCCGGCTGCAGCGGTGGGCGGCGGCGGCCGTCGCGGCCGGGGTCGCCGCGGTGGCCTTCAACGTCTGGGGCGGGCCGGCCGTGGAGCCGCCGCCCCGGGGCGGCAGTTCCGCCACCGGGAGCGCCTACCGGGGCCCCGCCGGGGAGATGACGGTCGACGTCACCCGATCGGCCGAAGGCCTCGCCTTCTCCTGGGCCCCGGTCGAGGAGACCCACCACTACCTCGTCCGCTTCTACACGGTCGAGGGCGCGGTGGCGGAGGAGGAGAGCGTCGAGGAGCCCGGCCTGGAGGTGGCCGCCGGAGACCTCCCCGGCGGCGGGTCCCTGTTCGTGAGGGTGGAGGCCCGGAACGCGGCCGGACGCGTCGTGGCCCGCTCCTCCCCCGTGCCCGTCCCGTCGACCGAGCCCTGAGCTTCCGCGGCCGGCTCCTCCCGCTCTTCCTGTCCGCGGTCCTCGGCTGCGGCGGGGAGCCCGGACCCGCGACGACGTCCGGGAGCCCCCCCGCAGGTCCCGAGCCCTCCCCCTTCGCCCGGGCCGACAGCCTGCGGGGCGAGGGCAACCACACCGCGGCCCTCGCCGAATACCTGCGGCTCCGGGACTCCCTCCGGGCGACATCTGGAGGATCCCCGTCGACGGCAGCCGACAGCGCCCGCCTCTGGCGCGCCGAAGTCTGGTCGGCCCACGGCTACGTTCACGCCGGCGAGCCCGACAGTGCCCGGGCGGCCCTGACGGCTGCATCGGTTCTGGCCGGGCCGGACCCGGCGCGGCGGGCCCGGACCGCCTGGGTCCGGAGCCTCTGGCACGACCGCCGGGGCGAACTCGACAGCGCCCTGGCGCAGGCCCGACGGGTCCGGGAGCTGGCGGAGGAAGCCGCCTCGCCGGAGCTGGAGGCTGCCGCCCTCAACGCCCTGGGGCGGACCCACTCCATGGCCGGCCGCTACCGGGAGGCCCTGGAGGTCCACGAGGCGTACCTGCGGCTGCAGAGGCGACGGGGCGATCCCCGCTCGGAGGCCCTGGCCCTCAACGAGCTCGGCATCGACTACCGCCACTTCGGACGTTTCGACGACGCCGCGGAGGCGTACCGGGAGGCGCTGGTCATCTACCGGGACGCCCGGAACCGCGAGGGCATGGCCATGGTGCTCTACAACCTGGCCAACGTCGAGCTGGACATGGGACGGCGGGAGGAGGCCCTCGCCCTCCTCTCCCGCTCGCTGAAGCACGCCGAGGCCATCGACCACACCTACGGGCGAGGCCTCCTCCACAACAACCTGGGGAGGCTCCACCTGGAGGCCGGTAACCTCGCCGACGCCCGCCGCCATCTCGAGCGCGCCCGGGCCCTCCATCGCAACGCCGGCCTGGCCTACGGAGGCACCGTGGGCCTCACGCACCTGGGGCGCCTCGAGCTGGAGGAGGGCCGACCCGACACCGCCCGCAGGGCACTCCTGCGGGGCCTGGCACGGGCCGACTCCGCCGGCCTGGGACGGCAGCGGGCCGACGCCCTGACGCTCCTCTCCCGGGTCGAGCGCGAGGCCGACCGTCCGGACCGGGCCGACCGGTACGCGGAGGCGGCCCTGGCGGCGGCGGATTCGCTCCGGGACCCCGAGGCCCGCTACGAAGCCCTGGTCGCCCTGGGAGCGGCGCGGGAAGCGGCCGGCGGCGATAGGGCGCTGGACGCCTACCGCCGTGCCGTCGGGCTGCTGGAATCGTGGCGCGGGCGCCTGGCCCTGGGCGACCTCCGACCGGGCGTGACGGCGCCCCGTCTGGAGGCCCACGAGGGCGCCATCCGGATCCTCCTGGCGGACGGCAGGGCGGGCGAGGCGTTCCGGACCGCGGAATCCGCCCGCGCCCGGCTCCTCCTGGACTTCATGGCGGATCGACGTGCGACGGAGCCCCCCGCCACGCGCGTCGACTCCCTCCGTTCCGCCCTCCGGAACCGCTACCGCCAGTTCCGGGGGGCCGACGTGGCCAAGCGTCCGGCCCTCGAGGCGGGCCTCTCCCGGCTGGCCGCCGCCCTGGAGGCCGCGGAGGCCGGGGCGGGAGAGGGATCGTCCCGTAGGGGCCGCTCCGTCCGCCGAGCGCGACCCGTGGGCCCCGGTCCCGTGCGGGAGAGGCTCCTCCGGCCGGGCACCACGCTGCTGGCCTACTTCTGGGGTGAGCGGAGCGTCTACGGCTGGCGAGTGAGCCCGGACGGGATCCGGGTGCGGGAGCTGGGGTCCGCCGACTCCGTGGCCGCCACGGTGGGCTTCCTCCGTAGCGCCCTGCGGGATCCCGCCGCTGGGATCGACTGGCGCCCGGCGGCCCGGCGCCTGTATGACCGGCTCGTGGCTCCCCTGCGACCGGGCGTCGGAGAACTGCTGGTGGTCCCGGACGGGCCGCTGGCGGCCCTCCCCTTCGAGGTTCTCCTGTCCGGCCCGGGCGAGGGCCGGCCGCTGGGCCTCCTGCGGCGCATGACCTACGGTCCGTCCGCGTCTGTCCTGCTGGCCCTGCCCGGGGCCGACGCGGCGGAGGCCGGGCCGGAGCGAGGGACCGCCCGGGCCCTGGTCCTGGCCGGGGCCGAACCGCCGCCCGGCGACGACGGGCTACGGGTTTTGCCTCACGCCCGGGAGGAGGCGCGGCGAGTGGCCTCCACGTTCCCCGGTTCGACGCTCCTGTCGGGCGAGGACGCAACCCTGGAGCGCTGGCTGGCCGCGGATCCGGGAAGCCACCGCTACCTGCACTTCGCCACCCACGCCCGCGTGGACGAGCGGTGGCCGGGGCGCAGCCACCTGGTGCTGGCGGACGGCCCCCTGGACCTGCCGACGATCCGGGAGCTGGACCTCGAGGCCGACCTCGTCACCCTCTCGGGCTGCGAGACCGGCCTCGGGCCGCGGGTGCCCGGCGAGGGGGTATTGGGCCTTGCCCACGCCTTCCTCTCGGCGGGCGCCCGCGGCGTGCTCGCGACTCTCTGGCGCGTCCGGGACCGATCCGCCGCCCGCTTCATGGAGGTCTTCTACCGCCACCTCCGGGAGCGCCGGACCCCCGCGGAGGCGTTGCGGGCGGCGCGCCGGGCCTTCGTGGAGTCCGGGGGGGACGACGCCCATCCGGCCCGCTGGGCACCCTACGTGCTCGTGGGCACCGGGCGCTGACGCGACCGCGGCCACCAATGCCGCCGGGCCCCGCCCGGTGGACGCCCCCCTCCGGGCCGTGTTACACTTCGGGTCCACGCGCCGGCACCCGCTCGGGGAGCCGACGTCATCGAATCCACCGCCCGCAGACCCAGGAACGCCAGATGTCGCACCGACCCGCCACGACGTCCGCCGAAGAGCGGCCGACGACCGGCCCCTCGCCGACGAACCGGTCGCCCCTCTCCCCGCCCGGCCGGGTCGGGAGCCTCCTGCTCGCCCTGGCCCTCGTGGGCTGCGGTGGCGACGCCACCTCGGCCCAGCAGGACGCCGCCGTCGTGCCCACCGACCGGAGCACCATCCAGGAGCGCGCCGACCGGAGCCGGTCCCTGGGCGACACCGCCCGGCCGATCACGATCCTGGAGATCTCCGACTTCCAGTGTCCCTACTGCGCGCAGTTCTACCGGGAGACGCTGCCGGCGCTGGACAGCCTCTACGTCGAGACCGGCAAGGCGCAGTTCATCTTCATCTCCTACCCCAGCTCGGGCCACGCCCGGGCCTGGCCCGCCGCCGAGGCCGCCTTCTGCGCCGGGGCCGTCGGCCAGTTCTGGCCGATGCACGACACGCTCTTCGCCAACCAGGAGGAATGGGGTCAGGCGGAGGAGCCCACGGAGATGTTCGTGGACTGGGCCGGACAGATCGGCATCGAGGAGGACTCCTTCCGTCGGTGCCTCAACGAGGACCTGGCCTCGCAGGTGATGGTGCGGGACCTGGAGCAGGTGGCCAACGCCCGGATCTCGGCCACGCCCTTCTTCATCATCAACAACTCCGTCCCGATCCAGGGGGCCCAGCCGCTGGAGGCCTTCCGGTCGACCATCGACAGCCTGCTGGCGGAGCAGGGCCTGGAGGGCTCGGGAACCGCCTCCGGCGCGGAGGGCGGCGAGGGGGCTGACGGCGAGGACGAAGGAGCCGACGCCGAATCACCGTAGGACATGGCGCGGTGGGCTCGCGAGCGAGCCGAGCCCCTCGCGCCATGTCCGGCCCACCTACGCCTCCCGGAAGACCCCCCGCATCCGCTCCAGCGATCCCGCCGCGGCCCGGGCGCCGTGGCCGAAGATCCGCGCCATCTCCCGCTCGCTGGCGCTCTCGAGCGGGATGTCGAAGCTGAAGTAGAGGGAGACCCCCGCCGGGCGGATCCGGCCGGGGGCGTCCATCTCGCTCCAGCCTCCGCCCTCGTCCACCGCCCCCTCGATGTGCACCTCGACGTTGTCCGCCTCGGTGGCCAGCTCCTGGGCCGCCTCCGACAGGCGGCTGGCCAACCGTTCGTTGGCCCCGGGGTCGGGCTCCCGGTCCTCCAGCCACCGGGCCGGCGGCGCCGCGTCGACGTTCAGGTAGCCCAGGATGGCCTCCGGGTGGAAGCGGAAGGACCCGGGCTCGGGCGGGCCGGGCGGGCGGTCCTCCCCGTCCACGTGCAGGTAGGAGGCGACGCCCTCCCGGCCCAGGTTGGCGCAGGCGAGCGCCATCTCGTCCACCACCAGCTCCACCAGCGCCGAGGGGGCGTGGAGCGTCTCCACGGCCCCGGACTCCAGGATGTCCAGGTCCGACTGGTCGTAGGCCAGGCCGCGGAAGTGCCACGAGAGCGGCTCCTGGCGGCCCTCGAAGAGATCCCGGATGCCCAGGCCCTCCTGGCGCAGCTCCTCCAGCAGGGTGGCGCCCATCTGGTGTCTGATCAGCTGTCCCACGTCTACCGTCCGTTCCTGTTTCGACTTCGGGACCGTGCGTCTTGCACGTTCCGCCGTGCGCCCGCATTCTCGGAGCCACGGTCATGCAAGGACCGCGCGTCCGACGTGTGTCGGGCCGCCCCCGGCGGACGGCTCGCCGGAGACCGCGGTCCCGGAAGCGCGCGGCCGGACCGACGATCACCCGGTAAGGGAGGCAGCCCCCCATGTCCAACGCCACCTACAAGTCCATCCAGCTGGTCGGGACCTCCGACGAGAGCTTCGAGGACGCCATCGAGTCCGCCGTCGAGCGCGCGGGCCGCACGATGCACGACCTCCGCTGGTTCGAGGTCCTGGAGCACCGGGGCCACCTGGAGGACGGTGAGGTGTCGGAGTGGCAGGTGAAGGTAGAGGTATGGTTCCACCTCGATGACTGACCGTCGGGCTTCGCCAGAACGCGGATCTCCGCGTCAGGCTTCGGCGGGCTTCGCTGCGGCGTACGTTCGCAGTACGCCTCGCTCGCCCACCTCGCCTTCCTCGACCTCCGCGCCCTGGCTGTGCCCGACGTCGGCTGACTTCCCCCTCACGGCATGATCGTAGGGGTCGCCGCCGAGACCGCGGCCGGGGAGACCCGGGTCGCCCTCACCCCCGACGCCGTCGAGCGGCTGGCGGGCGACGGGCACACCGTGCGGATCGAGACGGACGCCGGACGACGCGCCTCCTTCTCCGACGAGGAATACCGGGAGGCCGGCGCCGAGGTGGCCGACGACGCCGCGGGCGCGCTGGACGGCGCCGACGCGGTCCTCAGGGTCCGGCCGCCGTCGGCGGAGGAGCTGGAGGCGCTGGCGCCCGGCACCCTCCTGGTCGGCCTGCTGGACCCCCACGGCTCAGGCGACCTGTTCGACGCCCTGGCCGACCGCGGCGTGGACGCCCTCTCCCTGGAGCTCATGCCGCGCATCACGCGGGCCCAGCCCATGGACGCCCTGTCGGCCATGGCCACGGTGGCCGGCTACAAGGCGGCCCTCCTGGCCGCCCACTCCACGGTGAAGTTCTTCCCCATGCTCACCACCGCGGCCGGCACGATCCGGCCGGCCCGGGTCCTGGTGCTGGGCGCCGGCGTGGCGGGCCTGCAGGCCATCGCCACCTGCCGCCGGCTGGGGGCGCGCGTGGAGGCCTTCGACATCCGCCCCGAGGTCAAGGAGCAGGTCGAGAGCCTGGGGGCGGACTTCCTGGAGTGGGAGGACGAGCCGGGCGAGGAGGTGGCCACCGAGGACGGCTATGCCACGGAGGTCTCCGAGGAGACGGAGGCCCGGGAGCGGGAGATGATCGGGCGCCACGCCGCCGGGGCGGACGCGGTCATCACCACCGCCCAGGTGCCCGGCGGCAGGGCGCCCACCCTGATCACCCGGGAGATGGTGGAGGACATGCGCCCGGGCTCGGTCATCGTGGACCTGGCCGGCGCCTCGGGCGGCAACTGCGAGGTGAGCCGCGGCGGCGAGACCGTGGACCACGGGGGCGTCACGGTCCACGCCCCCCTCAACCTCCCCGCTTCCCTCCCCTACCACGCCAGCCGGATGCTGGCCCGCAACTTCACCTCGGTGCTGGGGCACGTGGCCGACGACGAGGGTCGGCCCCGGCTGGACCCGGAGGACGAGATCGTGGACGCCATCTGCGTGACGCTGGACGGCCAGGTGCGCTGGGAGGCGAGCTCATGACCGGCATCCTGCTGCTGGTGATCTTCGTGCTGGCGATGTTCGTCGGCTTCGAGGTCATCACCAAGGTGCCTCCGACGCTGCACACCCCCCTCATGTCGGGCGCCAACGCCATCTCGGGCATCTCGCTGGTGGGGGCGGTGGTGATCGCGGGGTCGGGCGCCGAGGGCTCCGCCCTGCTCACCGGGCTGGGCGTGGCGGCGGTGGTCTTCGCCACCATCAACGTGGTGGGCGGCTTCCTGGTCACCGACCGGATGCTCCAGATGTTCCACCGGCGCCGCGATTCATGACGGGCGGAGCCCTGGTCCAGCTGGCCTACCTGGCGTCGGCCGCCCTCTTCATCGTCGGCCTGAAGGGGCTCAGCCACCCCGAGACCGCGCGCCGGGGCAACGTCACGGCTTCGCTGGCGATGCTGCTGGCCGTGGTGGCGACCCTGCTGGGCCAGGAGATCCTGGACTTCACCTGGATCATCGTCGGCGGCGTCGCCGGCGCCGCGATCGGCGTCTGGCTGGCCCGCACCGTCGAGATGACGGCCATGCCCCAGATGGTGGCGGTCTTCAACGGCTTCGGCGGCGGGGCCTCGGCGCTGGTGGCCGCGGCGGAGTTCCTGGACGTGGCCGGCGGCCCGTCGGCGGGCGACGCCGCGGGGGCCGTGGCCGAGGCCGCCGCGGCGCTGGGCCTCGGGGGGGGCGGCGCGCTGATGTCCGTCGACACCGGGATCTCGGTCATGGCCGGGACCCTCATCGGCGGCGTCACCTTCAGCGGCAGCTGGGTCGCCTTCCTGAAGCTGCAGGGTCACTTCGAGCAGGCGGTCACCTACCCGCTGCAGCGCACGCTCAACCTGCTGATCCTCCTGGCCTCCGTCGCGGCGGCCGCCCTGCTGGTCGCGGCACCGCCAGCCGGACCGGACCTCTGGTACGCGGGACTCGCCGCCCTCTCCCTCCTCCTCGGGGTGCTCGTCGTCCTCCCCATCGGCGGGGCGGACATGCCCGTGGTGGTGGCGCTGCTCAACTCCTACTCGGGCCTGGCCGCCTCCGCCGCCGGCTTCGTGCTGGCCAACATGGTCCTCATCATCGCCGGCGCCCTGGTGGGGGCGTCGGGCCTGATCCTCACCGCCATCATGTGCCGCGCCATGAACCGCTCGCTGGCAAACGTCCTCTTCGGCGCCTTCGGGGCCGGCGGCGGGCCGGCGGCGGCGGCCGGCGAGGAGGGCGAGAAGACCGCCCGGGAGATCGACGGCGAGAACGCGGCCATGCTCATGGGCTACGGCCGGCAGGTGGTGATCGTTCCCGGCTACGGGCTGGCGGTGGCCCAGGCCCAGCACAAGCTGAAGGAGCTGGCCGACCAGCTCACCGAGCGGGGGGTCACCGTCAAGTTCGCCATCCACCCGGTGGCCGGCCGCATGCCGGGCCACATGAACGTCCTCCTGGCCGAGGCCGACGTGCCCTACGACATGCTGTACGAGCCTGAGGACGTGAATCCGGAGATGCCCAACACCGACGTGGCGCTGGTGGTGGGGGCCAACGACGTCACGAACCCGTCGGCCCGGGACGACGCCTCCAGCCCCCTCGCCGGGATGCCCATCGTGGAGGTGGACCGGGCGCAGCACTGCATCGTGCTGAAGCGGAGCCTGTCGCCCGGCTTCGCGGGGGTGGAGAACCCCCTGTTCTACGAGGAGGACACCTTCATGTACTTCGGCGACGCCGCCGACACCCTCCAGGAGCTGGTCCAGCAGGTCAAGGAGCTCTCCTAGAACCGGTAGGTGACCCCCGTCACGAAGGTGATGTCGTTCTTCTCCCGGGTCTCGCCGGCGGCGGGATCGAAGGGACGGGAGTCGAACTCGTCCCGGAAGCTCACCTTGAGCCCCACCGCGTCGGTGATCATCGCCGACACCGACACCTCGGCCCTCAGCAGGAAGTCCTCCAGGTCCTCCACCTTCGGCTCGTAGGTCAGCGACTGCTGGAGGTCGGCCGTCTCGCTGAGGGAGAGGCTGAAGGCCTCCGAGAGGACGGCGTGCACGGCCTCCTCCGAGGTGCCGTCGGCGAATTCGTCGCGGATCCAGCTGCCGCCCGCCTGGACGGTGAGCGCCAGGCTCTCCTCCTCCAGGGCCTGGTAGCCCACGCCGATCGACGGCGAGAGCCGCAGGTCCAGCCCCGCCGGGTCGTTGAAGGAGGCCGACGTCCCGCCGAAGAAGAACACCCGCCGGGAGGGGAAGTAGTCGTACTGGAGGGAGGCCTCGCCGCGGCTGGCGGTCTCCTCGCCCTCGTCGGTGGCCCGCAGGAAGTTGAGGCCTCCGGTCCAGCGTGACCGCTCCCATCTCCACACGACCCGACCGGCCAGCGACAGGTTCGTCGTCTCGCTGTTCCCCTCGGTCAGGGTGAAGCCGAAGTCGGCGTTCCCCGCCCAGCCGGTCTCGCCCTCGCCGGGCTCGAAGCCGGGCGCCCGGTCCAGGGGATCCTCCTGGGCCGCGCCCGGGGCGGGCACGAGCGCGCCGGCCAGGAGGACGGCGATCCCCGCCCCCGTCACCCGGCGACGTCGGTCCTGACGCCCCCGCATCACGTCGCCTCGGGGCCCTCGCCGGCCCCGGCCTCGCCGTGCAGGTGCACGTCCCGCTGCGGGTAGGGCAGCTCGCACCCGGCGGCCTCCAGCTCCTCCTTGAGCCGCCGGGTCAGGTCCCGCTTGAGGGGCCAGTAGTCGTCGGTGCGGCACCAGGGCCGCACCATGAGGTTCACCGACGAATCGCCCAGGCCGGCGACCGCCACCACGGGCGCCGGGTCCTCCAGCACCCGCTCCTCGTCGGCCAGCATCCGCTCGCAGGCCCCGATCGCCGTGCCGACGTCGTCGTCGTAGGAGATGCCCACCTCCAGGTCGAGGCGCCGGGTGTCGTGGGCCGTGTAGTTCTCGATGAGGTCGCCGAACACCTTCGTGTTGGGCACGAGGATCCGGACGTTGTCCGGCGTGTCGAGCTTGGTGGTGAGGATGCCGATCTCCTTCACGGTCCCCTTCGCGCCCCCCGTGTCGACGACGTCGCCCACCGAGAAGGGCCGGAAGACGAGGAGCATCACCCCCGAGGCGAAGTTGCTGAGGGTGCCCTGCAGGGACAGCCCCACGGCGAAGCCCGCCGCGCCGAGGACGGCGATGAAGGAGGCGGTCTGGATGCCGAAGAGGTTCAGCACCGCCAGGCCGACGAACACCAGCAGGCCGTAGTAGACCAGGGAGCTCAGGAAGGGGACGAGCGCCCGGTCGAGGCCGGAACGGTCGAGGGCGCGCCGGGTGATCCTTCGGATCCACTTTGCGCCCAGCCAGCCGGCCACCAGGACGGCCACGGCCCCGGCCACCCGCACGCCGTACAGGGTGATGAGGTCGGTGATCTCGGTCATCGTCACGGTCGCATCCTCCGTCGGGGGTGAGACGCCGGCGCGAGGCACCGCCGGCCCGGCCGGGCTTCGCTGGCATCGGTAGGGGAACCGGATGCAAAATGCATCCCTTGCGGCCGGCCGCGCGGTCGAGCCGCCAGCGAGGATCACACGCCGGGGGACCCGATGGGCTGGAGGGAAGCGCTGCTCTTTGCCACCCCGGCTACGCCGAGTCCCGCGGCGTCGGCCGCGGACCCGGCGCCCCCCCGGCCATGAGCGGCCTCGCCGGGCGCCTCGACGGCGCGCTCCGCCGCCTGGGGCTGGGACGGCCCGAGGCCCGCGCCTGGGCGCTGTACGACTGGGCCAACTCGGCCTTCGTCACCACCGTCACGGCCGCCGTCTTCCCCATCTACTTCTCGGAGGTGGCCGCCGCCGGGATGCCCGCCGCCCAGGCCACCGCGCGCTACGGGACGGCCACGACCGTGGCGCTGGCCATCGTCGCCGTCCTGGCCCCCTTCCTGGGCGCCCTGGCCGACGTCACGGCCAGGAAGAAGCGCTTCCTGGGTCTGTTCCTGGGGATCGGCGTGGCCGCCACCGCGGCGCTCTTCCTCGTGCGCGAGGGCGACTGGCAGCTGGGGGCGCTCCTCTTCGTGGCCGGAAACGTGGGGGCCTGGGGGAGCTTCGTCTTCTACGACGCCCTCCTCCCCCACGTGGTGGCCGAGGGAGAGCTGGACCGCACGGCCACCTCCGCCTTCGCCCTGGGCTACCTGGGCGGGGGGCTCCTGCTGACGCTGAACCTGGCCTGGATCGTCCAGCCGGCCTGGTTCGGGATGGGCGACGCCGATCCGACTCTCCCCTCGCGGCTGGCCTTCGTCTCGGTGGCCCTGTGGTGGGCGCTCTTCTCCATCCCGCTCTTCCGCACGATCCCGGAGCCGCCGAAGAAGCTGGACCCGGACGAGGATCCCGCCGCCGCGGCCGCCCGCATCGCCTGGGACCGCCTGGTCGGCACCTTCCGTGAGCTCAGGACCTACCGGATGGCGTTCCTGATGCTGGTGGCCTTCCTGATCTACAACGACGGGATCCAGACCATCATCCGCTTCGCCACGATCTACGGCAGCGAGATCGGTCTGGAGCGGAACCACCTGATCGGCGCCATCCTGCTGGTCCAGTTCGTGGGCGTCCCCTTCGCCTTCCTGTTCGGTCGGCTGGCGGGGCGGATCGGGCCCAAGCGCGGCGTGATGATCGGGCTGGCCGTGTACGTGGGAATCTCGCTGCTGGGCTGGCGGATGACCACCATCGTCCACTTCTACGCCCTGGCCGTGCTGGTGGCCATGGTCCAGGGCGGCACCCAGGCGCTCTCGAAGTCGCTGTTCGCCTCCATGGTCCCCGGCCACAAGAGCGGCGAGTTCTTCGGCTTCTACGGCGTGATGGAGAAGTTCGC
>CAZSKS010000019.1:0-11652 GCA_964607465.1 uncultured Gemmatimonadota bacterium
CGTGGTTGAACAGGATCCCGCTCACGGCGAACAGGTCGTAGCTCTCCCGGTAGTTCACCGTGATGAAGTGGCCGTACACCTTGGCCACGCCGTAGGGGCTGCGCGGGTAGAAGGGCGTCTCCTCGTCCTGGGGCGTCTCCTGCACCTTGCCGAACATCTCCGAGCTCGAGGCCTGGTAGAAGCGGATCGAGGGATCCACGTGGCGCAGCGCCTCCAGCACCCGGGTCACCCCCAGGGCGGTGAACTCGCCGGTGAGCAGGGGCTGCTTCCAGGAGGTGGGGACGAAGGACTGGGAGGCCAGGTTGTAGAGCTCGTCGGGCTCGGAGGCCTCGATGGCGGCCACCAGGGAGAGCTGGTCCAGCAGGTCGGCCTCGTGGAGGGTGATCCGGTCCCGGATGAACTCGATGCGCTCGAAGCGCGAGGTGGAGGAGTGGCGCACCACGCCGTGCACCTCGTAGCCCTTCTCCAGGAGCAGGTCGGCCAGGTAGCTGCCGTCCTGCCCCGTGATGCCGGTGATCAGCGCGGTCTTCGCCATGGGAGCCCCACGGTACCGTCCGGCCCCCGGGCGGACAAGCTGTCGGACGCCGGGGACCGCGCGGCCGGAGCTCACGATCCCGGCGGGCCGGGTCGGCGGCGCGCAGCCCACCCCGCCCCTCACCGCGGCAGCCGGGCCACCTCCGTCCCCGGGTAGTAGACGGCCAGGATCTCCCGCCAGCCCGCTCCCCGGTGCGCCCGCTCCAGGGCGCCCCACTGGCACATCCCCACGCCGTGCCCCGAGCCCCGGCCTTCCAGGGCCAGCGCCTCCCCCTCGGCGGGCGGGACGACCTCGAACCAGGTGGAGAGCAGCGGCTCGCCGTCGGCCGAGGGCAGCGCCCGGGGGAGGCGCGGCGGGGGTAGCCGCAGGGTGTCGAGCCGGCGGCCGCCCTCCGGCGCGACCACGACCGACAGCTCCGTCACCCGCCCGTGCTCCGACCGGCCGGTGACCTCCGCGCCCACCAGCCGCGCCAGGGCCCCCGGGTCCCGGCCCGCCGCCCCGGCCAGGGCCGGCAGCAACGCCCGCCGGACCTCGGCCTGCGTCCAGGCCCGCCGCCACCGGTGGTGGGGCGAGGCGGCGCAGAAGTCGTCCTCCCCCGGCCCGGGGGCGTCGGCCACCGGCGCCAGGTAGGGGGCCGCCTCGGGCCCCAGGTCGGGCTCGCCGCCGGCCCGGGCGAGCCCGGGCCACGCCGCGGCGGGGCGCGCCGTTCGTCCCCCGCAGGTGGAGTGGTAGAAGGCCAGCGCCGGCGCCCCTCTCCAGGTGAGGATCCGGCCCCGGGTCTCCCGGACGGCCCGCGCCGCCGCCTCCCGGTCGGCCAGCAGGCCGGGATAGCTCTGGTCGGCCTCCGGGTCGGCCAGCAGGTCGACGCCCAGGGAGTCGCGGGCCCGCAGCCCGGTGAAGGCCACGGCGTAGGTGCGGGCCGCCACCGCCTGGGCCCGGGCCGCCGCCGGCGCCGTCTCGGCCTCGTCCCCCAGCTCGCCGGAGACCACGGACCGCAGGTACGCCTCCCGCACCACCCGGCTGGCCACGACCAGGCTTCCGCCCGTGCCGGCGGCCGCCAGGTGGACGACTTCGGCCTGGCCCGGGTACGGCCGGCCGTCCAGGAAGACCCGGGCGTCCCCGTCCTCGGGCACGACCCGGAGGCGGTCGGCCGAGCGCTCCAGCTCGCCCCACGGCCCCCAGGCGGTGGCGCCGCCGCCGGCCACCAGGAAGCGCCAGGGCCGGTAGGCGTCGGCCCGGGCCAGGGTCCGGCCCGTGCCCGGCTCCACCAGCCGGCTGGGCCCGTCGACGAAGACGGTGGCGGTGTCCACCCGGACGAGGACGCCCACGAGCAACGTGTCCGAGCGGGCGGCGGCCTCGGCCAGCGCCGCCGACGCCGCTCGATCCCCGACCGTCCGGTCGGACGCCGGCGTCGGGGGGGTGGACAGGACCACCAGCCCCGTCATCAGCAGGCCCACCACCAGGAACGCCGCCAGCCACCGGAGCCGGCGGCTCACGCTCGCGCCTCCCCTCATCTCAACGACCGCCGCCCTCCCGCCGGAGGACGATCCGGGCCGTGTCGCCGGCGGCCACCGAGTCCACGACGATCCGCAGCCCGTACGGGCCGCGGTGGAAGCGCACGCCGTCGGCCCCGGCCGCCGGGGCCCACGCCGCCGGGTCCCCGGGCGGCGTCACGGCCAGCGTCGCCCCGTGGAGCGCGGTCCCGGGCGGCGCGGCGAGCCGCAATTCCAGTCCTCCGTCCTCCCGCCCGTCCACCCGCAGCCCGGCCGCGTGGCGCGCCCGCCACCAGGCGGCCGCCTGGCCGGCGGTGCCCGTCCACCAGCCGTCCCACGCCAGGAGGCTGTCCACCGCCGCCTCCGCCGGCCCCGCCCCGCCCAGGTCCAGGAGCTGGGTATGGAAGTTGAGCATGGCCAGCCCGCCCAGGCGGTGCACCTTCCGGGCGCTCTCCACCAGCGGGCCGACGGCCTCCTCCCAGTCCAGGCCGTCGTTCACCAGCAGGTTGTAGTCGTCCTTCATCACCCGGGGGAGGAGGACCACCGGCCGGTCACCGCCCGGGACGGCGTGGAGCTCGGGGCTCGCCGAGCGCCCCTGGTTCTCGGCGGCCAGGTAGCTCCCGCCGGCCCGCCGCCAGGCCGCGAGCGTGGCCCGGTCGAACAGCTCCTGCGGCGGCCGGAGCCCGTCCACCGCGCAGCCGCACCAGGAGGCGGCGAGCCGTCGGCTCCGGCGTAGCCGCGCCAGCTGGTCGCCCTCGGCGTGGCCGGCCAGGGTGCGGTGGTCCACGGTGTGGGTCCCCACCTCGCCCCGCTCCGGGAGGATCGGCGCCAGGTCGTCCCGGCCCTCCAGGAAGTCGGAGACGACGTAGAACGTCCCCGGCAGCCCCTTCCGCTCCAGCAGGTCCGCCAGCACCCGGGCGTTCTCCGCGTTCCCTTCCACGTCCTCGGTCAGGAGCAGCCCCGCCCGCTCGCCGTCGGGCCAGCCGGCCAGGCTGGCCAGGGGCCGGCCGGCGGCCCAGGCCACGGCGGCCGCGTGCATCCGGCGCACCCGCCGCCGGTCCTCCTCGGTGGCCGCCTCCGACGCCAGGAAGCCGAACCAGGCCAGCCGGCCGCCGCCCTCTGTAGAACGGGCCAGGGCGCCGGTCACCACCCCGTCGGCGTCCTCCGCGGGGACGGGGCTCAGGGCCCAGTCCGACCAGTAGGCTCCCATGCCGGGCACCCGGACGGCGACCTGCAGATCGTGGCCGAACTCCACCCGGTCGCCGGGTACGAGACCGTGGGAGAAGGGGAGCCCCGCCGGGACCGTCAGGTAGAGGCTCTCCCGGGGCTCCACCTGCCGCACCTCGTGGGCGCCGGTGAAGGAGCGGACGACGCTCCAGCCCCGCCAGGCGCAGGCCTCGTCGCGCACCCCCGCCGGGCCTTCCACCACCATCGACCCCCCGGAGCGGGCCCGCCGGTAGAGCGCCATCGCCAGGTCGAAGGAGAGGCAGGGGGCCACCGGCACGACGACGGCCGTCGCCGGGTCGAGCGCCTCCAGCTCCTCCACCGTGGAAACGGGGACGGGCTCGGCTCCCAGCGAGTCCAGCAGGCCCCGCCACCGCGCGACCTGGCGGCCGTGGAAGGCGGGGTCGGGGAAGAAGGCCGCGCTGGCCTCCGCCTCCACCAGGGCGACCCGGAAGGGGGCCCGCGGCGTGGCGGCCGGGGCCGGCGGCAGGCCGGCCTCCCGCACCCGCTCCACGGACGGCGCCTCCTCGGCCCGCAGCATGGACTCCACGTCCACGTACTCCCAGAACATCACGGCGGCGCCGGCGATGCCGGCCGCCAGCAGGCCCAGGAAGGCCAGCCCCGTGAGCCAGCGCAGGGCTTCGCGGGCCCTCGGGGCGGGGTCACGGCCGGGGATCACGCGCCGGGCCCTTCTCCGGCGGGCCGCCCGGCCCCGACGGCCGCGTCCTCGCCGGACGCGGGGCTCCCGACGGCCGGATGCTCCTCCTCCGCCTGGCCGACGGCACCCGCCTCCCCGGCGACCTCCCCGTCGTCGGGATCGTAGCGAACGAAGTAGCGCGTCTCCTCCTCGTCCCAGGGCGAGGCCGGCTGCCGGGCCGCCCTCAGCTTGTAGGCCACGTAGGTGGCCACGCCCACCAGCACCGTCACGAGGATGGTCACGACGACGATCCCCACCACCAGGTCCACGAGGCTCACGAGGTCCTCCTCCGTCGATCCACGGTCCCGTCCACGAGCGTCATCGCTGCCACGCCTCGACCGGCGGGAGCGTCTCCTCCCGCTCCAGCTTGCCCCACGACATCTCGAAGCCTCCCGCCTCCTCCACGGCGGCGAACATCTTGGTCACGTCCAGCCACAGCAGGTAGAGGAAGCGGTACACCAGCGAGAGCGGCACCAGCCGCAGGTCCTCCTCCTCCATGGCCACCGTCACGAGCGCCACCACGAAGTCCAGCGTCGTCAGCAGGAGCCACCAGTAGAGGAGGGGCTCGCTGAACCCGAACACCACGGCCACCAGGGCGAAGAAGGCGTGGCCGAACACGTTCATCACCGGCCAGATGAAGCCCTCGAACGCCAGCTCCACCGTGGACAGCCACAGGGGGAAGTCCGGGAAGGGGCGCAGCAGGATCCACTTCCGCTTCCGCACCGCCTGGAGCAGCCCCCGGGTCCACCGGTAGCGCTGCTGGATCAGGTCCAGGACCGAGTCCGGCGCCAGGGTCCACGCGACGCACTCGTCCTCGTAGTACACCTTCCAGCCGGCGCTCACCAGCTTCAGCGTCAGGTCGGCGTCCTCGGCGTAGGTGTCGGTGTCGTAGCCTTCCACCTCCGCCAGGGCCTCCTGCCGGAAGATCCCGACCGGCCCGGGCACGATGTTCACCGTGGCCACGAAGCCCTGGGCCCGGCGGGGCATGTTCAGCCCCTCCACGTACTCCAGGGCCTGCAGCCAGGTGAGGAGGCTGGTGCGGTTCTCCACCTTCACGTTGCCGGCCACCCCGCCCACCGCCGGGTCCCGGAAGTGGAGCATGGCCCGCTTCAGCGCCTCCGGCTCCAGCCGGGAGTCGGCGTCCATGCACAGCACGAAGGGGTGGCGGCTCGCCTCGATGCCGAGGTTCAGGGCGGAGGCCTTGCCCCCGTTCCCCTGGGTGAGGACCCGCACCTCCGCGGCGCCGTGCCGGCCCTCCCATCGGCTGGCCACCCGCAGGGTGTCGTCGGTGGACCCGTCGTCCACCACCACCACCTCGTACTCCGGATAGTCCAGCCGGAGCAGGCTCTCCAGCGCCCGGTCCAGGACCCGTCCCTCGTTGTAGGCCGGCACGACGATGGTCACCCCCGGCCAGCTGTCGTCCGGCCATCCCCCCTCGTCGGGCCGGGGCCCGAAGTCCTTCTCGAAGTGGTGCAGCAGGGCCAGCCACAGCAGCGCGAAGTAGCGCACCAGCAGGATGGCCAGGAAGAGGAGCAGCACCACCATCACGGCCCGGAGCAGCACCTCCCGCTGGCCCGTCCCGAAGACGAGCCACAGGAAGAGGGAGCCGGCCACCACGAGCAGGGCGACCAGGCGGAGGGCGGACCGGAGCGGGTTCCCGCGGCCGATCACGGTCAGAACCCCACGAACAGCTCGAGGGCGCCGGTGACGGCCTCGTAGCCCCGGAGCCGGCTCCGCAGGTAACCCATCCGGGCCCGGAGGCCGGTGCCGTCGCGGGTGTAGCTGGCGCCGGCCTCGCCGGAGAAGCGGAAGACCACCTCGGTGGGGCCCTCGCCGTGCAGGTCCACCAGGGCCCCGCCGGGCTGTGCCCGCAGGTGGTAGCCCCAGCCCCGCTCGGGGGAGCGGTCCAGCTCGAGGAGCGCCGCGTGGCTCCAGGAGAGGGCCGGCGACCAGTAGGAATCGAATCCCGTCTCGGTGAGGGGGGGCGGGGAGGAGGTGGCCAGCAGCCGGGTGGCGTAGCCGACCCGGAGGCCACCGGCCGGGCCCGAACCGCCCACCGGCCGGTCCAGCGAGGCCTGGGCCACGAAGCGGCCGTTCTCCACGCCGGCCCCGCGCAGGCTGCCGGCCTCGCCCGACGCCCACAGGGCCCACGGCCCTTCGCCCAGCCCCCGGTAGAGGCTCACCCGCACCCGATCGGCCACCGCCTCCTGCCGGAAGGACGCGAAGGTGCGGGTCAGCCCGTGGGCGGCCTCGTGGTCGTAGGCCACCTCCACGCCGGCGTCGGGAAGCTCCAGCGCGGCCGACACGAAGGGCGCGGCCCCGGTGGCGTCGTACCGCTCCACCCCGGCGGCGACCCGCGTGCGGAGGGTGGCGCGCCGCCACCAGCTCGTCAGGGCCACCGACCCCACGGGCCCGGTGGCGGTCGCCACCCGGCCGTCCCGGCCGAGCCCGCGCAGCGACCGGACGCCCGCCCGGGCCTCCACCCGGTGGGTCCCCTCCCCCAGCACCGTCCGGCCCGCCAGGTCCCACCGACGGAAGTCGTCCGAGTCGCCGTAGAAGCCGACCTCCATCCCCGCGCCCCGGGGGTCCCGGGTCCGGACCCGGGCCCGGTCGGCGCGCCGCAGCGAATCCAGCCCCGCCAGCGCTGCCGCCAGCCCCGGCTCGGCCTCCAGGGCCCGGTCGTACCACGCGCCGGCCGCCGGCCGACGGTCCCGCCAGCGCTCCAGGTCGCCCAGGAGGGCGAGGTCCGCGGCCGTCGTCTCGCCGTCCCGGGCCAGCCCGGCCAGCGTCCGGCGGGCGGCCGCGTCGTCCCCCGCCCACAGCTGATAGCGGGCCAGGCGCCGGCGAAGCTCCGCCGAGGGCCGGGTCCCGGGGCGGACCCGGTAGGATTCCAGCACGCGGCGAGCCCCGTCGGGGTCGTCGAGCCGGGTGGCAAGCAGCTCGGCCAGGGCCAGGCGGGGCACCTCGCGTCCCGGATGCATGAGGACCGCCGCGCGGTAGAGCCGCTCCGCCCGCTCGAGGTCGCCGTCCGCGGCGGCGGCCCGGGCCCGGGCCAGCAGCGAGGAGGGCACGGTGTCGGACGCCGGCAGCGCGAGGGCCCGCCGCAGCTCCGCCACCAGCTCCTCGGCCGCGGCCCCCTCCGGCGACCCGGCGGGCACCGACCGGGCGGCGCGCCACGCCGCCATCGGCCGGCCCGCCCAGCTCAGCACGCGGGCCAGCTCCAGACGGTGGGCCGGGTCCCCGGAGACCTCCGCCAGCGCCCGGTAGGCCGCCTCTGCCTCCCCGTAGCGGCCGGCGGCCGCCAGCAGCCGGGCGCGCTCCAGCCGGAGCTCGACCCCGGCCTCCGGCGCCACCGCCAGCTCGCGGTAGATCCGCAGCGCCCCGTCCGCGTCCCCCAGCCGCCAGCGCAGCCGGGCCAGCTCCAGGCGCGCGGCGCGGTCGCCCGTGGCGGCGGCGACCCGGGCGAAGGCCTCCTCCGCCTCGGTCGGACGCCCCGCCGCCTCCAGGGTCCGCGCGTACTCCAGCCGCACGTCGTGATCGTCGGGACGGCGCTCCAGGTAGCCCGCCAGCAGGGGGAGCGCCCGGTCGTGGCGGCCGGCCTCCAGCAGGGGGCCCACCTCGCTCCACAGCCGCTCGGAGGGCCCCGCCGGAGGGGCCGCCGACGACGTGGCCGGGGCCGGCGGCCGGAGCAACTCCGGCGGGACGGGCGCCTCATAGGCCGGCGCCCCCGCGGTGAAGTTCAGGTCCTGCTCCCGGAGGCCGGGGGCCAGGACGAAGCGGGAAGGGAAGATCTGGAACACGATGAGGAGCAGCAGGCCCAGCACCAGGACGCTGGACAGGCCGAACCAGGCCCAGTACGGGACCTCCAGGCCGCGCGACGCCATGCCGGGCCTCAGGCCAGCATCGCCCGGAGCGTCGTGCCGTCCCTGACGCCTCCCAGGATCTCCACCTCCGGGCTCGCTCCCGTCGCGCGTGCCAGCTCCTCCAGGGCCCGCTCCATGAACCCCTCGGCCTCCACGGGGCGGGTATCGGGCAGGAGCACCGCGCACTCGCCGTCGAACGGCCCCACCAGGTCGCCCTCCTCCGCCCGCACGATCCGGGTCAGCTCCGCCAGGAGCTCCTCTTCCCGGTCACCGTGGAAGCGGACCACGGTGAAGATCCGCGACCCGTGGGCCTCCAGCAGGCTGCTCACCTCGGTGGTGAAGGCCTCGGCGTCCAGCGGGGCCCGACGCTCCGACCCGTCACCGTCGGCCGACGCCTCCGCCAGCGCCTCCTCCTCTTCCTCTTCCGTCTCCTCACCCGCCATCACCTCCGGCCCGGGATGCGGCCCGGCCCGGGAGCCCACCAGCTCCAGCCGGCTCGCGAGCTCCCGGACGTTGACCCGGCCGGTCAGGCACTCGTCGGCGCCGGCCCGCAGCAGCCGGGCCCGGTCCCCGGCCCGCAGGGCGTCGCTCGAGAGGACGACGACGGACAGCTCGGGCCGGAGCCGTCGGCACACGCGGCAGGCCCGGAGCCCCGTCTCGAGCCTCTCCCGCTCCAGGTGGACGATCAGGAACCCGTAGGCCCGGTCCTCCTGGAGTCGGGCGATGAGGTCCAGGGGCGCGCCCACCCGGTCCACGTCGTAGCGGTCGCTGAGCCAGATCTCCAGCTCCTCGGGCAGGGGCGCCTCGAGGGGGAGAAGCAGGGCCCGGCGCGCCGCCCCCTCCGGGACGTCCGAGCGGCGGCGGGACGGAGCCCCGGCCGCCGCCGTCAGGCCGCGGCCGCCGGCCAGCGACAGGGTCAGATCTTCCCGGGAGCGTCCGCCGGGCTCGAGCTTGAGGATCCGCAGCCGCACGAGACCGCCGGGCGTCTCCTCCAGCTCGAAGAGGCCGGTCGCCGCCTGGGTCACCAGCTCGGTGGCGGACGACAGGCCCCGCTCCAGCGCGGTGGTGGTGGTAGCCAGGCAGGTGGCCCCCGTCCGCTCCAGGAAGTCCACGAAGGCGTGGGCCGTGGCCCCGTCGCCCCGGCCTTCCCACAGGGGGCTTCCCGGGTCCAGGGCGAGGCGGGACGGCATGGGCTCCATCAGCGAGGCCAGCTCCCGGAAGACCTCCTCCGGCGACCCGGCCCGCCGGAGCCGCATCTCGTACTCCCCCCGGAAGCCCACGACCGTCAGCCCGCCGTCCCGCCACGCCTCCTCCAGGGACAGCCCGTAGTCGTCGGCCTCCCGGAACAGCCGGTCCGGCCGCGAGCGCGTGATCAGCCCGACCCGTTCCCCCTCCCCGAGGCCCGCGGCGACGAACTGCAGCACCGTCGCCGTCCGGGCGTGTCCCGGCGTGGACGAGACGACGTAGAGCCCCCCCGCGGGGAGCCCGCCGCCCCCGCGCCGGTCCAGCTCCTCGATGCCGCTGGGGACCCTCGCGACCGTCGACGTGTCCGTCACGACGACCGCCTCAGCCAGCAGCCAGCTCGCGGGCCTCGGCGATGTGCTCCACCGTACGGCGGAGCCCCTCCTCCAGATCGGTGGCGGCCTGCCAACCCTTCTCCCGGAGGCGGTCCACCCGCAGGGCGTTGCGCCGCAGCTCGCCGGGCCGGGGATCGTCGTGACGGACGGGAACCTCCCGCTCGGTGGCCCGCATCATGGTGTCGGCCAGCTCGTTCACCGAGACCTCCCGGCCGGTGCCCACGTTGTAGGCCACCTCGTCCAGCCGGCCGGGCTCCACCAGGTCCATCGTCGACACCAGCAGGTTGGCCCGGGCCACGTCCTTCACGTAGACGTAGTCCCGGGTCTGCTCGCCGTCCCCGAAGATCGTCAGCGGCCGCCCGTCCAGCAGCCGGCCGCCGAAGATGGCCACCACACCCGCCTCGCCGTGGGGGTCCTGCCGGGGGCCGTACACGTTGGAGTAGCGCAGGGCGACGTACGGCAGGCCGTGCACCTTCCGGTAGCAGAAGAGGTAGTGCTCGCCGGTGAGCTTGCTCACCCCGTAGGGGGAGAGGGGTTGCTTGGGATGGTCCTCCGGGATCGGCAGGCGGTCGGTCTCGCCGTAGATGACGCCGCCGGAGGAGACGAAGACGAAGCGCTCGGTGCCGTGCCGGCGGGCCCGCTCCAGCAGGTTGAGCAGCCCGTCCACGTTGATCGCGGCGTCGTGGCGGGGCCGGTCCACCGAGACCCGAACGTCGATCTGGGCCGCGTGATGGTTGACCAGGTGGAAGCCGCCCCGCTCGGCGAAGAGCCGCTCCAGGTCGTCCGACCGGAGGTCCATCTCCACCAGCTCCACCCCGTCCGGCACGTTCCCGCGCCGGCCCGTGCTCAGGTCGTCCAGGGCGGTGACCTCCCAGCCCTCGTCCCGGTACGCCTGGCACACGTGGGAGCCGATGAAGCCCGCCCCGCCCGTGACCAGCACCCGCTTCGCCGTGCCTCGCCGCTCCCCGGCCATCCCTCGCCCCCGCTCCTCAGCCACGCCTGGTCCCCGCTCCCCGGCCGCCGTCAGCGGATCGCGCCGTCGGGCGCGGGGCTGGCCAGGGACCAGCGCACCCGGCCCCGTCGGTCGAGGCAGTTGACGCGGTCGGTGGCGGCGAAGGGCTCGTGCTCCAGCACCTCGCGCCGGGAATCGGCGTCGAGCCCGCGCTCACGGACGTACCGGTAGGCGGTGATGAACAGCCCCTCCGGCGTCAGCGTCAGGCCGGTGACCGTCCACTCCGAGCCGTCGGCCCGCTCCAGCTTGCAGCGGATCTCGCCCTCGGGGGGACGGTCGTCCCACGCCTGTCCGTTCTCCTTCTCGCGATCAGCCATGGCGGTCGTCGTCCCGTGGGCGGGCGAGTCGGCTCCGGCGGTGCCGGAGCCCGTCACTCGCTCCCCTCGTCGTTGCCGGGCAGCCACTGGCGCACGCTGGCGAACTCGTGGTCCACCTCGTCCAGGCGCCGGAAGTACTCGGCGGCCTTCTCGCTCTCGCCGAGCCGCTCGTGCGCCACGCCCAGGTAGTAGAGGGCGTCGGCGATCTCCTCGTCGCTCCGGTCGGCCACCTTCACCGCCTGCTCCAGGATGTCGGCGGCCTCGCGGCAGCGATCCCGCGAGATCAGGTAGTGGGCCAACATCTCGAAGGCCTCCACCGGGGGCGCCGCCTCCGGGCTCGTGGACTGGTAGGTCTGGGTGGCGGCGTGGAGCCACGGCATCTCCTGGACGGCCTTCTCGAACTCCGTCCACAGCCGCATGCCCAGGTGGCGTCGCGCCTCCTTCTCCTCGGGCGACGGGTCGCGGGGCGTGGCGTGGGCGGCCCCGGCGCGCTTGCCGGTCTGCCGCTTCTGCTCCAGCTCGCCCCGGTCCAGCCGGCCCAGGCCGGCTTCGGCCTGCTGATTGCCCTCGTCCAGCTCCAGCACCTGGTTGTACAGGAGACGGGCGCCGCGACGGGATCCCCGCTCGGCCATGGCGTCGGCCAGCTCCATGTAGGCCCCGACCAGCTCGTCCCGGTCCCCCAGGCGCCGGGCGTAGCGGACCTTGCGCTCCATCAGGTCGACGTTGTCGGGGTCGACCTCCAGCAGCTCGTCCAGCAGCTCCAGACCCCGGCGCAGCTCCTCCTCCTCGCCGAGGTCGTTCCCGCCGCGGCTCTCGCCGCCGGGGATGTCGTCGAGGGCGCCCGCGGGATCGTTCCCGGGCTCGCGGCCGAGGGCGCCTCCAAAGTCGTCCTCGGGGCTGCCTCCGGCCTCACTCCCGAGGTCGGAAGCGGAGG
>CAZSKS010000019.1:11752-13931 GCA_964607465.1 uncultured Gemmatimonadota bacterium
GCCTCGGGCGCTTCGGACGCGTCGGATGCCTCGGACGCCTCCGAGGTCCCGGGCGCCGATGCTTCCGTCGGATCGTCCGACACCAGCGGGTCCTCCGTCACGAAGCTGTCCGCGCCGGCCAGCCCGGGCTCCTCGTCCTCGTCCTCGGTCGAGGGCAGCCATTCGTCCATGTCGACGTCGGGGTCCAGGTCCCGGGCCTTCCGCTCCAGGGCCTCCACGTCGGCGTCGGCCTTGGTCCGCTCCCGCCACACCCGGGCGAGGACCTCCAGGGCGTCCTCCTTCCGGTCCAGCCGGGCCAGACAGGTGGCCATCTTCAGGGCGATCTCCTGGTCCGGCGAGCGGGCCAGCAGCTCCTCCATGGCCGCCAGGGCCGGATCGGTGTCGCCCCGATCCCAGGCCTGGTCCACGTAGCGGAGCATGTTCTGGCGCGCCTCGGCCACCAGGCCGACGTCCATGTGGAGATCGGCCAGGCGGCGATAACAGGAGATCTCCTCGGGGAAGACGCGGAGGATCTTGTTGCAGACGGCGATGGCGTTGGTGATGAGCCCTTGCTCGGCGTAGTCCTCCACCGCCCGGTGGTAATAGCTCAGGGCGGAGTCCTGCTCGTCCTGCCGGTACTCGAGGTCGGCCACACGAACCAGCAGGCTGGGATCGGGGAGGCTGTTCCCCTCCTCCATGGCGGCGAGGGCGCGCTGGTACAGCTGGCTGGCGGCGGCGTAATCGCCGCTGGCCTCCTTGCGACGCGCCTCGATCTTGAGCTGGTTGGCGTCGGCCATCTCTTCCGTCCTGGCCCCTTTGGCCGCTGAATGCTCACCGCTGATTGCGTTCGGCCCCGGGCGGCTCGATCCGGGCAGGGTACGTTCGGGCAAGATCCGCGCCCGGGAAGGTGTGCAACGTCAAGGTATTATACAGTCGTTAGTTATCGATGTTTTCCACAACCCGGATCGGGCCGTCGAAGATCCCTGCGACCGTCGAATCACGACAACGAATGGCATTCTGCAAGATGGGAAGCCCGCAACGGCAGGAGGAGGAACCCGCAACGGCCCGGGACGTAGCCCGGCTCGGGGCGGCCGGTGCCGGGCGACGGCGAGCTGTGTTAAGCCCTCTTCAGATAGATCTGAAGTGGGCCCGGCCTTCAGATCTATCTGAAGAGGGTGCCGGCGAGGGTGTCCCAGGCCTTAGGTAAGCTCTGTAGCTCCCTCTTGCCCTCGATCATTTCCATCGATGGAAAGAGGGAGCCGGAGAGGACCCCCGGCCCCCGGCTTATCCGCAGCACCCGACCTGTCCCTGCCCTGGACCCCCCGGCCCCGCCAGGGCCGGCTTTCGACCCGCCGGTCTACCCCCCGTCGGGACTGACCACGTCCCAGGCCGCGCGGAAGTCGGAGTCCACCCCGGCCAGCCGCTCGAAGCACTCCCGGGCCCGGGCCGGATCTCCGGCCCGACGCCACGCCCGGCCCAGGTGGTACAGCAGCTCGGCCGAGCGCTCGCCCCCACCCGGGCTCCGCTCCAGGGCCACCCGCAGGTGCTCGGCCGCCTCCTCCGGGCGATCCCGCATCAGGAGGTAGCGGCCCAGCAGCTCGTGCGACGACCCCGCCACGGGATCGCTCCCACCGGAGCCGCCCCTCCCGGCGCCGCAGCTCTCGGCCGCCGCGTGCAGCCAGGCCAGCTCCCGGGAAGAGGAGGACAGCGCCTCCTGCAGGCGCCGCCGGAACTGCCGGTCGACGCCGGCCGCCCTGGGAGCGTCCTGCCGCGGGGCGGCCTCCCCCCCGCCTTCCGCGCTTTCCGCGCTTTCCTCGCCCTCCTCGCTTCCCTCCCGTCTCGTCCGCTCGCCCGGCGCCTCCTCCAGCCGGTCCAGGCGGCGCAGCCCCTCGAAGGCCGCCGCGCTCCCGGGGTTCAGCTGCTCGCGCACCTCCTGGAACACGAAGCGGGCGCCCCGGTGGGAGCCCCGCTTAAGCAGGACCTCGCCCAGCTCCACCAGGGCTCGCTCCAGCAGGCCAAGGTCGCCAATCCGGCGGGCGTACAGTACCCGGCGCCGGTGCAGCTCGAGGTGGTCGGGGGCCACCTCCAGCATCTCGTCGACCAGCTCCAGCCCCTCCCGCAGCTCCTCCTCGCGGTCGGGAGCCCCGTTGGCGGCCGACGCCGGGGGCTGGGGGGACGCACTTCGGGGCTCTCGCGCCGC
>CAZSKS010000019.1:14031-23536 GCA_964607465.1 uncultured Gemmatimonadota bacterium
GCCCCATCCCGGCTCCGTTGTGCTTGGGCGGCGGCGCCGGCGCCTTCGACGACGGATCGCCTGGCCCCACGTCCCCGGCCCCCACATCGCGGGGCTTCGCATCGCCGGAACCCGACCCGGCGGGGAGCTCCTCCAGCGCGGCAGCGGTCGCCGGCGCTGTCTCGGCGGGGCGCGGGGCGGCGGCCCCGGCGGGCGGTCCGTCAGCTCCGGCAGGGAGTTCGTCGGGCCCGGCGGAGGATCCGTCGGCCCCGGCGGAGGATCCGTCGGCCCCGGCGGGGGATCCGTCAGCCCCGGCGGGCGGTCCGTCCGCCCCGGCGGCCCCGGCGGTCCCCGCCTTCTCCGTCGGCTTCCGCTCCTTCCGGGGGGGCGGCCACACGGGCCGCCAGGCGCTCAGGTCCTCATCGGGATCCAGCTGGCGGGCGCAGGCCTCGATGCGGCCGGCGGGCTGGCGCAGGCCCGTCCGCTCCTCCCACACGCCGCGCAGGACCTGCATGGCACGGTCGGTCCGGCCCTCCTCGGCCAGCATCTCCGCCACCGCCACGGCCACCTCCTGGTCGGGCTCCTGATCCAGGAAGGCCTGTCCCGCCTCCAGGGCGGCGTCGGTCCGGCCGCGCTCGGCGACCTCCTCCAGGTAGTGGAGGAGGTTGTTGCGGGCGTCGGCGGTGAGCCCGATCTCCAGCTGCAGCTCGGCCAGGATCCGGTGGCTCTCGACGTGGTCAGGGTAGACGCCCAGGACCTTGTTGCACACGGCGATGGCGTTGGGGATGAGCCCCTGTCGGGCGTACAGATCCGAGGCCTCCAGGTAGGCGTCCAGGGCCCGGTCGGGATCGCCGAGACGGAAGTGCAGGTCGGCCGTCCGCAGCCGGAGGGCCGGGTCCATCATGTCCGGATCGGTGGTCTCCCGCTCGCGCTCGAGAGCCTCCTGGTAGCTCTCCAGGGCCAGCCGGTAGTCACCGGCCGCCTCGGCGCGTCGGGCCCGACTCTTGAGCTCCTCCACGTCCGACATGGCTCCCCCGGCCTGCGGACTCGACGCCTCGGGTCTCCTCACGATGGAATGAGACGAAAAAGGTACGCCGGCCGCGCGCCGCCGGCAAAGCGCTCGACCGGCCCGATCCTCCCCCTCGCGTTGCAGGAGGGGTGGCGACGCTCCACCTTGTACCCGCCCTCTGCGCGGGTGATCGACGCCCGTCGCCCCCGGTTCTCCGGCGGGACGAACGGGAAGGCGCGGGAGCAGCCGTGACGCGGCCGATCGGGCGTGAGGCGGGTGGGCGAGCGAGCACGACAGGCACGGGCCGTCAGGCAGCCGGGCGGGCGCGAAGGGACAAAGCGACCACACCGAAGGGAACCGGGATATCGTGGAGACCGAATCGCTGGCCAGCAGAAGGATCCTCGTCGTGACGGGCGACCGGGACGACAGCCAGGAGCTGGTGGACCTCCTGGACGCCGAGGGCTACGAGCAGGTCCGGGGCATCGCCGATCCGCGGGAGACCCTCTACCAGCGGACCCAGTGGGAGCCCGAGCTCATCCTCCTGGACCTGGACATGGAGGGCGCCGACCCGGTGACGATCCTCCGGGAGCTGCGGGAGCAGGACGAGGGGGGGAAGCTGCCGCCCATCGTGGTCCTGGCCTCGGGCGAGACCCAGGAGCAGCGACGGCGGGAGGCGCTGGACGTGGGCGCCGACGGGCTGGTGCGGAAGCCCGCGGACGCCCTGGACCTGGCGCTGGAGGTCCGGAGCCACCTGATGATCCGGGCCCTCTCCCGCCCCCCCACCGGCGAGAGCCAGGCCCTGAAGGACGCCGACCGGGAGGTGGCCCGCGCCCAGATCGGGGTCCTTCACATCCTGGCCCGCCTGGTGGAGTACCGCGACTTCAAGACGGAGCGCCACTCGGAGCGGGTGGGCGAGCTGTCGGCCCGGGTCGCCGCCGAGCTCGACCTCGAGGACAACGAGGTGGAGATGATCCGGGACGCCGCGCCGCTCCACGACGTGGGGATGGTGGTCGTGCCCGACCACATCCTGCTCAAGGAGGGCGAGCTCACCGACAAGGAGCGGCGGATCATGATGACGCACGCCGCCAACGGGGCGCGGATCCTGGCCGAGAGCGAGTTGCCCGTGATGCAGCTGGCCAGCACCATCGCCCACACCCACCACGAGCGGTGGGACGGCGAGGGCTATCCCCGGGGGCTCGAGGGAGACGACATCCCGCTGCCCGGCCGCATCGTCGCCGCCGCCGATACCTTCGAGGCCATCACCCACGACCGTCCCTTCCGGGAGGCCGAGTCGGCCGAGCGGGCGCTGGAGGAGATCCGGAACGAACGGGGGCGGCAGTTCGACCCGGAGGTCGTGGACGCCCTCCTGGCCGTGAAGGAGCGGGAGCCCGAGGCCACCCGGTGACGCCGGGCTCCCTCGCCCGGCCGCCCGGCGCCCCCCGGGGCGGACGGCGCGGCGGGCGCCGTCGAGGGTAGCGGGACGCCGACGACGGGGGGGAGCGGATGACCGACCCGGAGCGCGAGCCGCTTCCGTCCGATCTCCGGGAGTTCCTGGTCGAGCTCTCGAAGGCCCTCCAGAAGGTCGGCTTCTACCCCCCGGACCACCCCTCCATCGATCCCCTCGTCGACCAGGTCCACCGGGGCCTGGAGGACGTCCTCCGGGACCGCGAGAGCCTGTCGCTGGCCGTCTCCCCCGACGCGCTGGTGACCGAGGAGGGCGAGAGCGATCCCGCCCACCCCGCCCTCCAGGGGCTGGCCGAGCGGCTGCACGAGCACGAGCTGGCCCACGTCACCTTCCATCAGGTCCCCGACCGCGAGCAGGTGGCGGGGTTTCTCACCACGGTCTCGGGGCGCGCCGATGCCGACGAGGGCCCCCTGGGCGCCCGCCGCGGCGTGGGCGACGCGTGGTCGCACATCGACGTGGAGCCGGCGACCTACGACCACCTGGCCCTGACCGAGGAGGCCGAGGCCGAGGAGGCCCCGGTGGAGGTGGTGGAGGGCGAGGCGGACGAGCTGTGGGTCGGGCTGGCCCGCGCCGCCCTGGCCGACGCCTCGCTGGACGACGTCGAGGGGGAGCTGCCGGAGGTCCCCCGCGTCGTCGTCGCCCTGGAGCGCTATTCCACCGACGAGGCCCGGGCCCGGACCATGGCGGCGCGCATGCTGGACGTGGCCCGCAAGCTCCAGCAGGAGGGCCCCGACGCGGCCCCCGAGGTGCGGGACCGGATGATGGAGCTGCTGGAGGAGATCGAGCCCGACGCCCTCGGGCGGATCTTCGGGGCCGCCCCGCCCTCCCTGGGCCAGGCCTTCCTGCAGGCCACGGCCAACTGGATGCCGGTGGACACCGTGCTGGAGATGGTGGAGCAGGTGTCGGGCGGCGAGTCGCTGAGCGTCTCCTACCACATGCTGCGGCTCCTCTCCAAGCTGGCCGACTTCGTCCAGGCCGGCGACGGCGGTCGGGACCCGGAGGCCGAGACGGCCTTCCGGGAACAGGTCCAGAGCCTGGTGGGCGACTGGGAGAAGAACATCCGGGGACCCGGCGACGAGGGAGCGTCCCTGCCCGGCGCGCTGGGAGGCGGCGGCCGGGAGCTGGAGGCCAGCCGGGCGCTGGTGGAGCCCGAGCGGCTGGTGGAGACCGCCCTGGAGGTGGACCGGCTGGGCCCCACCGGCGAGCGGGCCGTGGACGAGATGCTCGAGGCCGAGCAGGTGATCCACCTCCTGGAGTTGCTGCGGGAGGCGCCCGAGGGGGAGGTGGCCCGGCCCGCCATCTGGGAGCGGCTGGGCACCGGCGACGCGCTCCGGCACGTGCTGCAGCAGGACCCGCCGGACTTCCAGGCCCTGGACGAGATGCTGGACCACCTGGGCGACCGCGCCGCCGGCCTCATGCTGGACACCCTCTCGGACGCGGGCTCCCGGTCGGTGCGCCGGCAGCTGTTCTCGCGGCTGGCCGAGCTGGAGGGGGACGTCGAGGCCGAGATCCTGCACCGGCTGGAGGACGACCGCTGGTTCGTGAAGCGCAACATGCTGGCCCTGCTGGCCGAGCGGGGCGACCTGCCGGAGGGCTTCTCGGCCCTCCCCTACACGCGGCACGAGCGGTCCGCCGTCCGCCGGGAGGCCTACCGCCTGGCCCTCCGCCACCCGGAGGAGCAGGAGGAGGCGGCCCGCCGGGGGATGGAGGACGACGATCCCAAGGTGCTGAGCCTGGCGTTCGGCGCCCTGGAGCGCCTGCCGGACGAGGCGCTGGAGGCGGTGACCGCCACCCTGGCCGACCGGGTGGGGGACGAGGACCTGTCGGTGGAGATCCGGCGGCCGGGGGTGCGGGCCCTGGGCCGGGTCGACGACCGGCGCGGGCTCCGGACGCTGCTCTCCCTCTGCCGCACCCGGAAGCTCTGGACGTTCTGGCGCACCAGCCTGGCGGAGAAGGGACCGCTCATGCTGGAGGCGCTGGGCGCCCTGGCCCGGGGGTGGGCCGACGACCCCGACGCCCGCGAGGTGCTGGAGCGCGCCCGGAGCGCCCCCGACGACGAGATCCGCCGGGCCGCCGAGGAGGCGACATGACACGGGCAGCCCCGGCACCCTCGACGGCAGGGCGCGCCGACGATCCGGCGGCCGGACCGGCGACGGCGCCATGAACGAGGCCGTCGCCTTCCTCCGGGCCCTGGCCCACTACCTCTCCTCGGCCCGACTGTACGGCCCCGACCACCGGGTGCGGGAGGAGGCCGCCGACGAGGTGGCCGACGCCGCCGCGGCGCTCCTCCAGCGGCAGCACGAGGTCACCTTCTCCTTCCTCCCCGGCCGGGTCGTCTTCCGGGACCGGCCCCTGCGGGAGCTGGAGGACTGGCCGTGGGCCGAGCGGCTGGTGGAGGTCGGCGCCCAGCGCATCGAGCTCACCACCGGCCTGACCCGCTCCGAGGTCGACGGCTTCCTCGAGGAGCTGGCCGGACGGATGTCCCGCGAGGAGCCGCCCGAGGAGGCGGAGGGCGAGAAGGGACGCGCCTGGCGCCACGTCCGGTTCGGCGACCTGGGGGTGGACACGACGGCCACGGGCGGCGGCGAGGACGGCGTCGTGCACCTGGACGAGGAGGCCCAGGCCGTCGGCTACATCCACGAGATGGCCGAGGAGGACGGCCGGATCCCGGTGCAGGAGACGCTGGCGGTGGTGCGCTCCCTGTCGGTGGCCATGAAGGGCGCCCGGGAGATCATCGTCCCGTTCGTGCGCCTGAAGGAGACGGACCAGTACACGGCGGCCCACTGCCTCAACGTCTCGGTCCTCTCGATGGCCCTGGCCGAGTCCCTGGACCTGGGGAAGATCGAGGTGCGGGCGGTGGGCACCGCCGGGCTCCTGCACGACGTGGGCAAGGTGGAGGTGCCCGACGAGGTCCTGATGAAGACGGGGAGCCTGACCGAGCGCGACTGGGCCGAGATGCAGCGCCACCCCGAGCACGGCTGCCGCATCCTGATGGAGAGCGGCAGCGAGCTGGCCCTGCCCGCCGTGGTGGCCTACGAGCACCACGTGAAGTGGGGCGGCGGCGGGTACCCCGAGCTGCACTATGAGCGCTCGACCCTGCCCCAGAGCCGCCTGGTGCAGGTGTGCGACGTCTACGACGCCCTCCGCACCCGTCGGCGCTACCGGAAGCCGATGATGGCGGCCGAGGTGCTGAAGATCATCCGGCGGAACGAGGACAAGACGCTGGACCCCCAGTACATCCGGCCCTTCGTCTCCCTCATCGAGCGATGGGACCCGGCCACCGTCCTCACCGAGATCCGTCCGGAGGACGAGCCGCAGGAGGAGTTCGAGCCGGCGTGAGCGCGACGACTTCGGCCGAGGCAGCCGACGGCGCGGGCCAAACCGTGGCCGACGGCGGCGGCGCAGGCGGGAGGCGCGCCTCCCCCGTTCCCGACTGGGTCCCCGACGACCTGCCCGCCGCCCCCGGTGTCTACCGCTTCGAGGACCCCCACGGCACCCTCCTCTACGTGGGCAAGAGCGTGAACCTGAAGCGGCGGGTGCGGGGCTGGTTCTACGGGGGCGGGCCCGACGACGAGCGGCTGGCCGAGATGCTGTCGCTGGCCCGCCGGGTGCGGGTGACCCGCACGGGGACCGACCTGGAGGCGAAGCTCGAGGAGGCCCGTCGCATCGTCGAGGACCGCCCGAAGTTCAACCGGGCCCTGAAGAACCGGTCCCACGGCTGGTACCTGGAGGTGGACCTCGGGGTGCCCTACCCCCGCCTCCGGGTCACGCGGACGGCCCGGAAGCCCCGGGCCCGCTACTTCGGTCCCTTCCGGGGGCGGAAGCTCCCCTCCGAGATCGCCGAGCTGGCCCGGAAGGTCTTCATGCTGCGGAGCTGCAAGGGTCGCCTCCGGCCCGACGGCGAGGGATCCGCCTGCCTGCAGCGCGGCATCGGCCTCTGCACCGCCCCGTGCGTGGGGGACGCGGGTCTGAACGCCTACCGCTCCCAGGTCCGGAAGGCGGTGCGCGCGCTGGAGGACCGGGACTACGTCCGGGAGATCCGGGCGAAGCTGGCGGCCGACCGGGACCGGCTGGCCGACGAATGGCGCTTCGAGGAGGCGGCCGACCGGCAGCGGCGCATCGAGTGGTTGGACGAGCTGGAGGACCGCCGCCGCTTCCTGGAGCGGCCGGCGCTGGACCGCTCCTGGCTGCTGGTCCTCCCCGCCGCCCGGTCGGGCCGCCGGGTGCTGGTGCCGGTGGCCCGGGGACGGGTGCTGGAGCGCCGGCAAACGGCCTGGACGGAGCCGGGATGGCGCCGGGCGGTGCGGGACGCCTGTTACGCAATTCGCGTAGCCGAGCTCCGGGTCGAGCCGGCCTTCCCGCCCGAGGAGATGGCTCCGGCCCTCATCGTCACCCGGTGGCTGGCCGAGGGGGCGGAGGAGGGGACGGCGCTGGACCTGGACGAGCTGGACGCCGGCGGGGCCGTGGCGCGGCTGGAGGCCGGGCGCGCGGCGTAGGCTACTTTGGCTGCTTGACGTCCGGCGCCTGGGGGCCGGCGGGCTCGGCCGGGAGCAGCGCGTCCACCACCCGGTCCCCCCGGGACTCCCACGCCTCGTACTCCTCGGCGTAGTCGACCCCCCACCGCCGCCCCAGCTTCCGGCACCGCTCCTCGATCCACGCCGGGTCGCCGAAGCCCACCCGCTCCTGGTAGAAGCGGCCCACCTCGTACATGGTCTCCAGGTGGGCCTCCACGTCCACCGCCACCCGGGGCAGCCTCGAATGGTGGCCCCGGTAGCAGAAGACGGGGCAGTAGGCCCGGTGGGGCTCGGCGGGGTCGACCACCTTGGCCAGCCGGGCCAGGGTGATGGCGTCCCGGGCGATCTTGCCGGCCGCCTGGTGGTCGGGATGGCGGAGCCCCCGGATCCACGCCTGGCCGAAGGTGATCACGCCGTCGGGACGGATCCGGGCCATCAGCCGCGCCAGTTCCGCCGCCGCCTCGGGGGTGGCCCGAAGGCCCGCGTCGCGGCCGCCCAGGAAGTGGGGCTCGACGTCCAGGATCTCCGCCGCCCGGCGGGCCTGCTCCCGGCGGCGGCGGGCCACCTCCTCCCGCGGCAGCCGGCCCAGCGACTCGGTCATGCCGCCGTCGGTGAGCCACGCCACGTGCACGTCGTCGCCCCGCGCCCGCTGCGCCAGGAGGGTCCCGGCGCATCCGATCTCGTCGTCGGGATGGGCCATCACGGCCAGCAGGGTGCCGCCGCCGGCCACTCTCAGCTCCCGCCCGGGTCCGAGGCGTCGGCCGGGTCGCTGCCCGTTCCGGAGGGTCCCGGGCCCGAGGCGCCCGCGTCGGCGGCCTCCCGCAGGGCCCGCGTCGCGATGCGCCCGACCAGGACCACCACGCCCAGGGTGGCCAGGACGCCCAGGGCCTGGAGCGCGGTCCGGCCCCAGTCGGCCGCCCCGGTGGCGGCCTCGGCCACCTCGGCCCCGGCCACCCCCAGGTAGACGTACAGCAGCGTCCCCGGGAGCATGGCCACCCAGGACGCCGCCACGTAGCCGCCGAAGCTCACCCGCGTCAGGCCGTAGGCGTAGTTCAGCAGGTTGAAGGGGAAGAGGGGCGACAGGCGGGTGAGTGCGACGATCTTCCAGCCCTGCTCGCCCACCGCCCGGTCCACCAGGCGGAACCTCGGCCGGTCGGCCACCCAGCCCTCCACCTTCTCCCGCAGCAGGTAGCGGCCCACCAGGAAGGCCAGCGCCGCGCCCACCGTCGAGGCCACCGAGACCAGCACCGTCCCCCACAGGAGACCGAAGGCGACGCCGGCCCCGATGGTGAGCGGGGCCCCCGGCACGAAGAGGACGGTGGCCACCACGTAGGCGGCCCCATAGGCCAGCGGGGCGGCGGGCCCGAAGGCCCGCACCTCCCGGCGCAGGGTCGCCACCCAGCCCTCGCCCGACGGCGGCCCGGCCTCCCCGGCCGCGGGGGCCTCGTCCCTCGCCCGCATTCCGGCCGCGGGGGCCTCGTCCGTCGAGCGTCCGGCCCCGGCGTCCGCCCCCGAGGGCCGGGCCCGGGTCGTGTCGGGGGCGACCGCCGCGTCCGCCAGCGACGTGTCGGGCGGCACGGCGTCGTTCAGCGACCAGTCGTAGGGGAGGAAGTCCACCGGGGGCTCGCCGTCCCGTGCCGCCACCAGCTCGGCCACCTCGGTCCGGGCGTAGCGCGCCACGAAGAGCGGGATCGTCTCGGCCCGGGGGCTCCATTGCTCCCCGGTGAAGTCCTCCCCGTACCAGTCGAAGTAGCGCGACAGCATCAGCGTGCCGTCCTCCACCCGCACGTTGGCGGTGTCGCGCAGGAAGGCACGGGTGCGCTCCTCCAGCTCCGCCTCCAGCGAGTCGCCGCCGAAGGCCCACGGCGGGAGCGGCGCGCAGGAGAGGGAGGCGCAGTTGACGACGAAGTGGATCCGCGGGTCCCGGAAGAAGGGCCGCAGGACGTTGTGCTCGATCTGGTCCAGGGTGAGCTCGTGGCCGCCCACCGTGTGGGTCGTCTCGGTCCACACGCCGTCGATGTCCCGGATGGAGGCGACCCGCGGGTTCTCCAGGATCGCCTTCACCGTGTAGGCGTTGTAGGCGTTGATCAGCAGCGCCTTCAGGTGATCGGGGGCCAGCGAGGCCAGGTCGGCGCCGGCCACCCGCTCCAGGTAGGCGTCCAGGGTCGCCCGGTGACGCTGCACGTAGGGATAATCCACGAGCCCGCCGCGCACGCCCGCGGCCAGCAGGCTGTCCCACCGGGCGTGCTCGAAGGACGCCCGGCCGGAGTCCAGGGCGGCGCGCACCTCGTCGGCCACCGGGCCCTCGACCGCCTGGCTGGCCGGGGCGCCGCAGGCGGTGGCCGCCCCGAGGCCCGCGAGGAGGACGGCGGCCAGCAGGCCCGTCGGCAGCCGGGACCTCACCCGGCCCACCGGCAGCCGGGCCGCGGGGGCGGCGCGGCGCTGTCTGTGGCGTGACGCGGGCGACACGGACCTTCCTCCCGTTCCTGCAGCGCGAGCGACGTGGCCGACCCCGGAATCAGGCGCGGCCGTCCCCGG
>CAZSKS010000019.1:23636-25067 GCA_964607465.1 uncultured Gemmatimonadota bacterium
CCCCGGAATCAGGCGCGGCCGTCCCCGGGATCCCCGGAACGGCCATGATCCCGGCCCGGTTCCGGAGCCCCCGGTCCCGGGCCTCGATCCCGGAAGGCATCGACCACCGGGAAAGTATGGCCCGGCCGGCGGGGGGAGAAGCCGGGTGCCGGCGCTACGCCGACGGGCGGGGGTGCCCAGTGACGGCGGGCCGGGTCGCCTCGTCTGTCCGGGTGAGAAGGCGAGGGAGATTCCGTCGGGAGCCCCCGCCGGTCGGCTCCCGCGAACGCCACCGGAGAGGGACCGCGCGGCGGGCCCTCCCGCACGAGAAGTTCCGCGACCATTCCACAGGAGGAGCGCATGACGTACACCAACTGGATCCGAGCATCGAGGCGAGCCGCCTCGCTCATCGTGGCCGCCCTGTTCGCCGTCGGCCTGGCGGCCTGCGGCGACGGGCCCACCAGCGGCGAGACCACGTCGCTGAGCCTGCAGCTCACCGACCACCCCTCCGGCGACGTCGAGGCCGCCTGGCTCCAGGTGGACTCGGTGGAGTTCCAGGGCAGCGGCGGCGGGATCGTCGTGATGGACGAGCCCAGCGACTTCATCAGGGTCTCCGACCTCCAGGCCGTCGAGGACGAGTTCGAGCCCCTGGTCGAGGGCGTCGAGGTGCCGTCGGGCAGCTACGGCCAGGTCCGGGTCTTCATCGGCGGAGCGGCCGTACAGTCGGGCGCCGACGGCGACATCTTCACCTTCGGCGAGGTTCCGTCCGAGATCACCGGCCTGGACTCCGACGGCCAGACCGAGGAGCTGGTCGTCCCGAGCATCCCGCAGACCGGGATCAAGGCAATCCTGGCGGACGAGGCGGTTCGCCTCGAGGGGACCCAGAAGGTCCTGGCCATCGACTTCGACGTGAGCCAGAGCTTCGGCATCCAGGCCGGCGCGTCCGGCTCCTGGGTGATGCACCCGGTGATGCGGGTCCTGGACCTCGAGCTCACGGGCCGCATCGAGGGCAGCATCCTGGACGCCGAGGATCCGACGGTCTCGTTCCCCACCTGCGGTGAGCGGGAGACCAGCGTCGAGGACTTCAAGCCTCTCGCGGCCAACACCGTCACGACCGAGGACACCGCCAGCGGCACCGTGAATGCGGACAGCAGCTACGCGATCCTCACCTCGGCGGGCACCTACGAGATGACCTACGAGGACACCGTCGACTTCGACAACGGCGACCAGCTGCTCTTCGACGCCACGCCGTCGGTGCAGGACCCGGTGGATCTGGCCGAGAACGCCGTGGAGACGGTGAACTACGAACTGGTCGACGTGAGCTGCCAGGCTGCCTCCTAGCAGGCGTCCGACGCGGCTTTCGGCCGCACGGGCGGGACGCTGGGCGGGACGCTTCCGCGCTCCCGTCCGGGCAGGAAAGGAGTGAGGGGTGCCCCGGCTTCTGGCCGGCGG
>CAZSKS010000019.1:25167-32427 GCA_964607465.1 uncultured Gemmatimonadota bacterium
CGACTTCCTCGCTCGGCTCCTTCGCTCGCTTCCTCACCCGGTCGGTCCCGCAGCACGCCACACGTCGTGCAAAAAATGCATACTCGAGGCCCCGTGGTCGGCGGCGGCGGCGCGCGGAGGAAACCCTCGAACTCGTTGTCCGGCTTCACGTTGAATGAAGATCCATCCTTCGGATGTCCCATGGCACGCGGGGTGCCCCCATTCATGGAGCGTCGAAGGGCACGGGTGCGTCCGACGAGGACGCCCCGGTCCCGGAGAAGGCCCGGGTCCGCGGGGAATACGGGACGCCGGGGGGAACACCCCAGACCGTGGAGCGAGGAGCCATGATCCCACCGGACCCGTCGGACGTCAGCAGGCATCGCGCGCCCCACGCCGGGTGCCGGACGCCGGGTGCCGGACACCAGGCGCCGGACGCCGGCTTCGGCCTGGTGGAGGCCCTCGTGGCCATCCTCGTCTTCGCGGTGGGCCTGCTGGCGGTGGCCGGCATGACGCTCTCGGTGGCCGGCCAATCCCGGGCCTCGACCTACCGGACCGACCAGACGATGGTGGCCCAGGAGATCCTGGAGCACGAGCTGGACGAGGGCTACGCCGGGCTGACCGTCGGCACGAACGACACCACGGTCTCGATCGACGGGCGCCCCTACGACGTGCGGATCGTGGTGACCGACCAGGGGCCGCGGGCCCGCAGGGTGGAGCTCACGGTCTCGGGTCACGAGAACACCGGCCCCACCACCCTCTCCGGCCTGGTCCACAAACCCCGGGACATCCCGGAGGAGTACGTGCCATGACGAGCGACCGATCCACCACGGACGCCCGGGCCTCGCGGCCCGGACCGGACCTTTCCGACCCCGGACGGACCGGCGGCGCGACCGGCAGCGGCAGTGCCGCGGGGACCCCCGACGGCTTCACGATCGTCGAGGTGCTGGTGGCCATCGTCCTGACGGCCATCCTCGGCGCCGGCGTGGTGAGCCTCCTCCTGGGGCAGAGCCGCTTCTACGAGACCAACGAGCAGAACCTGTTCGCCGACGAGAGCCGTCGCGGCGCCGGGGAGATTGTGGCCAGCGAGCTCCGGATGCTCTCGACGGACGACCTCTACGACGCCGACAGCGACGAGATCCGGGCCCGCTTCGACCTCCGGAGGATGGTGGTGTGCGACGTGGATGCCGTCACGGAGACGGTGACGCTCTTCGTGTACGACGATCCTGGCATCAGCCTGCCGTCGGGCGAGACGGGGACCGCCTTCTCCAGCCCCTACGCGGCGGACTTCGAGTACGCCGACGGGTGGACGGGCACGTTCCTGGCCCAGGGGGGCACGACCCTGACGCCGCCGAAATCCACCTGCCTGGACAACGGCGCGCCCGACGTCGCCGATCCGGAGCGCTACCGCAGCGAGGGCTGGTCCGGCCACCCCGTGGGCCTGCCCAAGCAGGGCTCGGTGGTCCGGGTGTACGGCGACCTGAGCTACAGCTTCCAGCCCGCCACGACCGGCGACGGGCAGGCCCTGTGGCGCAACGGCCAGGAGCTGGTCGCCCCCTTCGAGGCCGGGGCCGGGTTCGCCTACATCATGGACAACGGCACCAAGGAGATCTCCGTCCCCAACGCCAACCACGACAACATCTCGTACGTGCGGCTGGAGGCGACGGCCGTCGGGCGGGGGACGAACCGGTACGACGTGGAGCACGACCTCGTGTTCGACGTCCCCTTCCGGAACTGACGAACCTCACATCCCGCACGCGGGAGAGAGCCATGAGCATGGATAGAGACAGATACGAGACGGCCCCTCGCCCCGGACGGGGCACGACCGCCCGAAGCGCGGGCCGATGCCGGGAGCCCGGCCGGTCGTCCGAGGGCGGCTTCGCCCTGGCGGTCGTCCTCATCGCCCTGGTGGGCCTGACGGCCCTGGGCGTGGGCGGCTTCCTCATGACGACGTCCGGCTACACGGCGAGCCAGAACTCCCGCACCAGCCTCGAGGCCCTGTACCTGGCCGACCGGGGCCTGGAGCAGTTCCTGGCGACCCACCAGGGGCCCGCCCCCACCTCGCCGGTGACCTACAGCTACGCCAGCGGCACGGCGGAGGTGACGCTGGACACCCTCAACCGGATCAACCCCCTGCAGAGCGTGTGGAGGATCACCTCCGAGGGGCGCCACCCGCTGCCGAAGGGCGGCACGGCCCGGCGCACGGTCCAGACGATCGCCGTCCTCAACGCCAGCACCTTCAAGTTCCCCTCGGCCTTCACCTCGGCCTCCGGCCTCCACAAGAACGGCAACGCCGGCACGATCACGGGCTTCGACCAGGCCACCTCCGGGGACTGCCCGGAGGGAGGCGACGACGACACGAACGGCGTGGCCACGCCCCCGCCCCCCTACGATTACGAGCAGAGCGGCGGGGGGGGGAGCATCGTGCCCGACGGCTCTCCGAAGGATACGGCGCAGTACGCCTCACAGACCGAGCTGCTGGAGGCCACCGGCGTGGACTGGGCCGCCCTCGTGGCCGGCGAGCTGCTCCAGTTCGACTACGTGATCCCGCCGAACAGCTGGCCCAACTTCTCCTCCCTGCCGGCCGACGATTGGCCCGTGATCTACGTCGACAACGCCGGCGGCGAGTTCGACCTGACCCCCGGCATGAGCGGACAGGGCACGCTCATCGTGCGCGGGGATCTCACGATCAGCGGCCAGACGAACTGGAAGGGCCCCATCATGGTCGGCGGCGCGGTCACCACCGACGGGAAGCAGATCGTGGAGGGCGGCATCAGCTCCGGCTTCAACCTCCTCCTCGGGGAGTCGGTGGACCAGTCCGCCATCGGCAACGGGAACAAGGAGATCGTCTTCCACTCCTGTAACAACCACGCCGCGATGCAGCAGACCGCCACCTTCGTGCGGGACCCCGGCACCTGGGCGGAGACCTACTAGACAGCGGGCCCTCGGCCGCGCCGCGCGTCACGGCCCGGCGCCCGCCGCCGGCCCCCCGGGACGCTCCCTACGTCCAGTCCGCCGCCGTCTCCTCCGCCCAGGCCCGGAAGGGCGTCGGCTCCCGGCCCAGGATCTCCCGGGTCTCCTCCAGCTGCCCCGGCGTGGCCGCCAGCCCCTCCTCCTGGAACATCCCGTACATGAGCCGGAAGTCGTAGACCATCCAGGCCGGAAGCATCTCCAGCGCCTGCTCCTCCCAGGCGTCCAGGTCGTCGCCCGCGTACCGGACCTCCCGGCCCAGGGCCTCGCCCCAGATCCGGGCGCAGTCCTCCCCCGTCAGCGGCTCCGGTCCGGCCAGCGTGTAGACCGCCCCCTCGTATCCCGACCCCGTCAGGGCCCGGGCCGCCGCCCGGGCGATGTCGCGCACGTCGACGCGCGAGAGCCCCACGCCCCCGATGGGCTGGGGGTAGACGCCGTGCTCCACCAGCGCCGCCCGGAACATGACGTCGTTCTGGAAGAAGTTGTTGGGGCGCAGCACCGTCCAGGGGATCCCGGACCGCCGCACCGCCTCCTCCAGGGCCACCTTGGCGGCGAAGTGGGGGATGTGGGGACCGCGCCCGGCGTCCTGCACCGACAGGTAGACGATCCGGCGGAGCCCGGCCCGCCGGGCCTCGCTCAGGGCGACGAGCCCCTCCTGCAGCTCGGTGGGCACGACGGCGTTGAGGAGGAAGAGGCGGTCGGTCCCGTCGAACACGCCCTCCAGGGTGGAGGGGTCGCCCAGGTCACCCCCGACGACCTCCACCTCCCCGGGCAGGCCACCGGCCTTCTCCGGCGACCGGGTGAGAACGCGCACGTCTTCGCCCCGTTCCAGGAGCTCCTCCACCACCCGGCTGCCGACCGTTCCGGTGCCGCCGAGGACGAGGTGCGTCACGTCGCCCCTAGGGGAAGCTGAAGGAGAGCCCCGCCAGGAGGGCGAGGTCGTTCTGCACGGTGGACCCGTCCGCCGTCAGGGGGTTCTCGAAGCTGGAGAGGTAGTCCCGGACCTCGGCCCGGATGTTCAGGCCCGGCACGGCGGTCACGTAGGCGCCGGCCAGGATGACCCCGGTGAAGTCGCCCTCGCTGTCCGTGCCGATCGCCTCGACGTCGTCCAGCGACAGCCCGCGGTAGCCGACCCCGCCCCCGAAGAAGGGCTTCACCAGCGGGAGGGGGAACCGGTAGAGGGCGTGGCCGGTGAGGGTCAGGATGTCCCCCTCGGTGACCTCGTTCCCGTCGACGTCCTCCAGGCTCGTGCCGGGCGCGAACAGCGCCTGGCCCTCCACGATCAGGCCGCCCGGCAGGCCGATGCCCACGCCGCCCCCGAAGGCCGCCGAGGACGAGAGGTCCAGGTCGCCGACGCCGTCGGCCTCGATCAGGGTGGAGGCGGGAACCAGCGCGCCTCCGCTGAGGTTGATCTCCACCTGGATCGGCGAGGAGACGGGACCGGGCTGGGCGGTGGCCTCGGCCGGCAGCCAGGCGGCGAGGGCCGTCGCCGCCAGCGCGGCCGCCGTCCGGGAGAGGAGGGTGCGGACGTGGGTGCTCATGAGGGTACCTCCTGCATGGGGACTCGCAAGGTCGCACGGACGCCGACGAGGGTCGCGCGTCCCGTCGACCGGAAGGTGGGACGAGCCAGCCGGAGGGGCAAACGGCGGAGGGGGCCCGAACGACGAACGGCCGCGGGGGATCTCCCCGCGGCCGTCGTCTGTTATGTGATCTCGTGCCTGTCTACGTCGTCCCGGCGGGCCGCACGGCCCGCCCGCCGGGGCCCGCCTCGGCCGTGCCGGGCATCAGCCCCCGGGCGGTCCGCCCGGAGGTCCGTCACCCGGCGGCCCGTCCCCGGGCGGGCCCTGGCCCGGAACGTCGCCCGGAGGTCCGGCGCCCGGGGGCACCGGGGGGCCGGCCAGGCCCGGGGGTCCGCCGCCGGGAAAGCCGCCCGGCGGCCCGACGCCCGGGAAGCCGGACCCGAACCGGCCCACGCCGGCCCGCTGCAGGGCCGCCAGGGGGCTCTCGCCCGCCCGCACGGCGTCGCGGACCTGCAGCCCGAGGGCCATCACCGACCTCGAGCCGTCGCCCCGCTCGAGGGCCCGGGCGACCGAGGTCTCGGCCTGATCCACGGGGACGCCGAGCCGGCTCAGCTCGCCCAGCACGACCAGGGCCGCCGGCCGGTCCGCCTCGGAGGCCACCTCGCCGATCCGGCGGAGGTCCCCGGAGGCCAGCCCCTGGCCCAGCGCGTCGGCGCCGGCCCGCACGCTGGCCGGACCCGCATCGGAGGGCAGCGCGTCGGCCGCGGTCCGCAGACCGTCCAGCCGGCGCTCCATCGCGTGCAGGAGCCGATCGCCCGGCACTCGCTTGGCGGCCCCCTCCAGGGCCTTGTCGGCCAGCGCCTGCCGGGGAAGCCCCAGCTCGCCGGCGCGCTCCAGCACGTCCTCCACGCCCCGGATCACGTCCGCCGGGTAGTCCCGCTCCAGCCGGTCCAGGCCCTCCGCCTGCTGCGCCGCCGCGGGAAGCGGCGACATCAGCAGGGCCGCGCCCGCGAGGACGCAGGCCAGACCGGTGGTCCGACGGCCAATTCGAGCTCTGTCGCTTCGCGTACTCATATCTTTAACCTGTTTCATCACGACCTCTTGCGGGGTTCGTGACCGGCGCCTCTGCCGGCCGCTCCGACCCCTGTTCCTCGTCTTCTCACCCCACAGACGACCCCGGGGCTCCAGCCGTCACGTTCGGGTCGCCAGCTCCCGGGCGCGGCCGCCCGGCCGTCGGCTCCCGATCCGTCATCCGACGGGCCACGACCCGCCGGCCCGCGGCGGTCCCGGCACGACCGTCAGCTTCCGGTCACGACCAGCGTGGCGTTGGTGCGGCCCCAGTCGTCCGACACCTCGCCGGACGCGTTCTCGGGGACGTGCCACTCCCCGTCGACCCGGAACCCGAAGTGGTAGACGCCGGGCTCCACCCGCACGGTGGCGCTCCAGTGGCCGTCGGTCCGCTCCAGGGGCACCGGCTCCCAGCCGGTGAAGTCGCCCAGCAGCACCACCCGCTCCGCCTCGGGAGCCTCGAGCCGGAACCGGACCGACCTCCTCGGCCCGGTCCCCGAGATCTCGGTCAGGGGAGCCGGGGCCGCCGGCGCCAGCTCCGCCAGCCGGTAGGCGACGGTGCCGCTCCCCTGCCAGGACGGCGGCGACTCGAGGAGAGGATCCGGGTCCGAGCGGCCCCCGCCCAGGTTGACGCTCCAGCCTCCGTCCAGCCTCAGGTTCAGCGACGCCGTGACCGAGGCCTCGGAGCCCGTGGGTGTGTCCCAGACCTCGAGCCCGGCGCTCCAGCCGACGTCCCGGCTCCCCCCCGAGTAGGTGAGCCCGGCCCTCCGGTAGACGCCGGCTCGCGCGTCCAGGTACGCCATGGTTCCCGTCAGCTCGCCGTCGGCGGTGCGGAGAGTGACCCCGGGCTCGGCGCCCACGTACCACAGGTCCGTCGTCACCGAGCCGGTCTCGAACCCGGGCCGCGTGATCTCCACCTCGGACGTTCCGGCCCCCGCCAGCCCGCGAAGCTGGAAGGTGAGCGGTCCCTCGGAGTACCGGACCTGCGGGAACAGCGCGCCGGTGGCCGCCTGGAACCGGTCCGGGGCCCCCACCGTGAAGGCCGAGCCGCGCGCCCCGAGGCCCGGCTGGAGGCCCGACCCGTCGCCGGCCCAGATCTCGCCTCCCACGGCCAGGGACCCCCAGTCGCCCGCGTCGTCCGAGGAGCTGAGGCCGCCGTGGGCGGAGGCCCACAGCCAGCCCCGGCCCGCCTGCCCGTAGGTGAGGCGGAGCCCCAGCAGCCCGTAGGTGGCCGAGGGGAGGTCGAAGCCCGAGGGGGGCTGGGCGTGGGAGACGCCCGCCTCGGCCTCCACCGACCCTTGCTGGGCCGCCGCGGGAGCGCCCGTCCCCGCCAGCAGGGCGAGGCCCGCCAGGAACCCGATCGCGCGTGGCGCCGCGTCCTCACCGCTCATCGCTTCCTCCCGTGTCGGCAGGCCGCCCGGGTCGGGCGCCTCGGGGCCGCGCCCGGGATCCCGTGCCTCACCCGCGGGCCCGCTCGCCGCGCCGCTCCAGCCACTCCACCAGCTCGTCGGCCGAGCGCGCGGACGCGAAATGGTGTCCCTGGGCGTAGGCGCAGCCCCAGGCCCTCAGGAGATCCGCCTGCTCCTGCCGCTCCACGCCCTCCGCCGTCACCGACAGCCCCAGGCGATGGAGCAGGTCGACGATCGACTTCACCACGTCGTCGGCCCCACCGCCCCCGGCGCCCCCTCCGGCCCCGTCGACCCCGGCGCGCCCCCCGGTCCCGTCG
>CAZSKS010000019.1:32527-40553 GCA_964607465.1 uncultured Gemmatimonadota bacterium
CCCGTCGACCCCGGCGCGCCCCCCGGTCCCGTCGGCTCCGCCGGCCCCGTCCGCCCCATCGGTCCCGTCGCGCCCGCCGCTCCCGTCCGCCCGACCGATGCGGTCGACCAGGGCCAGGTCCAGCTTCACGCCGTCCAGCGGCAGCTCCTGCAGGTACCGCAGGGAGGAATAGCCGGTCCCGAAGTCGTCCATCAGCACCCGGGCCCCGAGATCCGCCAGGCCGGCCACCACGTCCGGGGCCTGCATCATGGTCGACTCGGTGAGCTCGAAGCTCACCCGTCCCGGATCGATGCCCATCTCCTCGATGATGCCCCCCATCGACTCCACGAGCCCCGGCTCCTCGACCTGCCGGGCCGAGAGGTTCGGGTGCAGCCGCAGCTCCCGGTGACCCAGCGCCTCGTCCCACCGCCGGAGCTCGCGGGCGGCCTCCCGCAGCAGGACCTCGCCCAGGCGGACGATCAGCCCCGTCTCCTCGGCCAGGGGCAGGAACTCGGCCGGGGGCAGGAGGGCCGACTCCCCCCGCTGCCACCGGACCAGGGGCTCGAGCCCGGCCAGGCCGCCGTCCTCCAGCCGCACGATGGGCTGGTAGTGCAGGCGGAACTCCCCCGCCTCCATGGCGTCGTGCAGGTCCTGCTCTTTCTCGAAGCGGCGGCTCCGCGCCGAGTCGCTGAGGGGATCGTAGACCTCGTAGCTTCCACCGCCCCGCTCCTTCGCCCGGAACATGGCCATGTCCGCCTGCCGGATGATTCCCTGGGGCGCGGGCTTCTCCGCCTCCTTTCCGTCGGGCAGCCACAGGGCCACGCCCACGCTGGTCTGGAGCCGGAACTCGGCCCCCTCCACGCGCATGGGCTCGTTGAAGGCCCGGATCAGCCGCTCCGCCGTGACCGTCGCCTGCTCCCGGTCCTCCAGCTCCTCCAGCAGGACGGCGAACTCGTCCCCGCCGAAGCGGGCCACCGTGTCCTCGTCCCGGACGTTCGACTCCAGCCTGCGGGCCACCCGGGCCAGCACCCGGTCGCCGACGGCGTGGCCCAGGCTGTCGTTCACCTTCTTGAAATGGTCCAGGTCCAGGAAGAGGACGCCCAGCCGGCGACCGTGCCGCTGGGCCCGGGACAGGGCCTGTCCCAGCCGGTCCTCGAAGAGCTGCCGGTTCGGGAGGCTGGTGAGCTGGTCGTACAGGGCGCGCCGCTCCAGCTGGCGCTCCATCCGGACCCGCTCGGTGATGTCGTGGACGATGGTCTGGACGCCCCGATCGTTGCCGAACAGGACCGGGATGCTGTCCACCTCCACCGTCCGCTCCTTCCCGTCCGGCCGGACCACGCGGTAGCGCCTGGGGCCCAGCTCCCGGAGCCCCCCCGTCTCCTGGATCTCCTCCAGGCGATCCTCGGCCTCGGGACGGTCCTCGGGGTGGAGGAGCTCGAGGACGCGCTGGCCCAGCAGCTCCTGGGGATCGCTGATCCCCAGCAGCCTCAGCGCGGCCCGGTTCGCATACTCGATGACGCCGTCCACGTGCACCACGATGGGCACGGGCGCCAGCTCGTGCAGGCGCCGCTCCTCCTCCCGGTGGCCCAGCAGCCGCTCGCTCAGCCAGCCGGCGCCCAGGGTGACGGGGATGAGGACGACGGTGGCGCTCCCGACCACCAGCCAGTTGGCGGCGTACTCCAGCCAGCGATGGACGATCACCTCGAAGAGCGCCAGCGCCGCCATCGCACCCACGGCCGCCGCCGCCGCGCCCTCCCAGCCCCGGTAATAGGAGAGGAGGAAGACGGGGACGAGGGCCAGGATCCAGACGAACCCGGCGTACTCCTCCACCGAGTCCGGCCACAGGAGGCTGATCAGCCCCGCCACCACCAGCGCCATGACGCTGATGACCAGCGCCCGGGGCGGGGTCCTGCGCCAGCCCGGATGCACCGGCCGGATCCTGGTGCTGGGCCTGTCGATCCTCATGGGCTCCCGGGCGCCGGCGTGGGATGGTGGCGCTTCACCGGCTCACCTTGTCCCACGGGGCGGCCGCCTGCAACCCCGCGGGCCGCCCGCGATCCCCCCGGGGCCCTCCGTCCGCGACCCCGGTCACGCCGTCCGCCGGCGTGACGATTCGCCCTCCCCGACCGTCTGCAGGGTGAAGTCGCGGCTGCCGATGGTGGAACGTGGCCATGCGTACGTAACGTTACCAGGCACTCAGCTCGGGGCGGAGGAATCCATGAAAGATCTCAACTGGCACGTGGCGAGCGTCGAGGACGGCTGGGCGGAGCTCCGACGGGCGGCGTTCCTGTTCCTGGTGCCCGTGGACCGGCTCCCCTCCGGCGTGGAGGCCGGCGAGGTGTTGGATGCCCAGGGAGGCAGCCAGCAGGCCGGCTATCCGGTCTTCCGACGGGACGGCGGCGCGCGGCGGAGGAAGGCCACGGCCTGAGCGCGCCGCGCCGGTGGCGCCGCGAAGGCGGCGCCCGGCGCCCGGGCGGGCGGGTCCCCGACCCGACGCCCGGACCGCGGACCCGACGCCGGGACCGCCACGGCCGGCGCAGCGCCGTTCGGCCTCACAGCTCCTCATGCTCCTCCTCGCCGTCCCCGATCTCGCCGAGCAGGTGACCGAAGCGTAGCAGCAGGCGCGACGCCGCCGGCAGGTCGGCCAGCTCCTCCCGCACCCGGACGGCCAGCCGGGGCCGATCGGTGATGAGCCCGTCCGCCCCCTCCTGGATCACCTCGGCCATGGCCACGGCGCGGTTCACCGTCCAGACGTGGATCCCGATGCTCCGACGGCGGGCGCTCCGCATCAGGGCGGGCGTGGCCGCCGGGCGGGAGAGGGCCAGGAAGTCCACCGGGAGGCGGCTGGGATCGCCGACGGCCGCCGCCGCCGCGTAGCCCACCGGGACCTCCGGGGCGGACGCCCGGAGCTGACGGACCGCCCGCAGGTCCAGCGACATGACCAGCACCCGGTCGGTCGCGTCCTCTTCATGCACCACGCGGACCACCTCCCGGGCCAGGTCCGGATCCCAACCGTAGTACTTGAGCTCGACGACGAGCCCGATCCGCCCTCCGGCCCGCTCGAGGAACTCGGCCAGCGTGGCGACCCGCCGCTCCTCGCGGGGGCTGCCGTCGTCGGGGCCCTGGACCACCTCCGACAGGTCCGCGTAGTCGGTCCGCGAGATCCGTCGCCGGTCCCCCGCCATGCGCATCAGGTCGGCGTCGTGGACCACCACCGGCACGCCGTCCCGGGTGAGCTGGACATCGATCTCGGCCCGGTCGGCCCCCGCGGCGACGCTCCGCTCCAGGGCCGCCAGCGTGTTCTCCGGAGCCGGCGGGGGGCCGGCCCGATGGGCCGTGATCGCCACCGGCCTGGGGTCGGGCATCCGCTCCAGCAGCAGCCCTCCCGCCGCCCACGAGACGACGAGCGCCAGCCCCAGGGCGGGGAGGAAGCGGGCCGGCTGCAGCCAGCGCACGACCGTGCCCCGCACCCGACCCGGCAGCTCGGCGATGCCGACGGTCCGGCCGGCCGAGGCCCGGACGTGGAGATCGGTCTCCTCGTGGTAGAGCTTCGTCAGCACCGTCGAGACGTAGGCGATGCCCAGGAAGCCGACGGCCGCGTCCACGGCCAGGGTGAGGAGCGCCCAACCGCCCGTGGCCGCCACCATGGGCCGGAGGGAATCCGACAGGGAGCCGATCCAGCCGACCAGGGTCGTGCCTCCGGCCACGGCGGCGGCGTTCACCAGGAACCGGACCAGGAGCCACCCGGCCACGGCCACCGCCACGACCCGCAGGATCCGTCCGCCCTCGCCCCGGGTGGTGCGCCACGAGCGATGCACCGCCGTCGCCAGGGGACGGTGGCCGTCGAGGTAGGCGGGGAGGGCCATGACGCTCCGTCCCGTCAGCCAGGCGGCCAGGGCCGTCCAGGCCGCGATCCACACCCCCGCCGCGGCCAGCGCGTTCCACCACGCGGGCGGGCGCTCGGCCAGGTAATAGTTGATGTCCTGCGCCCCGAGGAACAGCGCGCGGATGCCCGCCAGGCCGGCGGCCGCCGGGAGGGCCAGCACCAGGCCTGCCAGCACCGCCGCTCCGCACAGCCGGACCAGCGCGGGGAGACGGGTCGCCAGCCGCAGCGCCGTCTCCGACACCGACGGCTCCACCCCCTCCATCTCCCCGGTGACGATCTCGAAGACGCCGGCGAAATGCAGCACGGCCCCCACCAGGGCCAGGCTGCCGGCCACGACGATCCAGATCAGCCCCCGGGGCGTGAGCCCCCAGGCCAGGAGCGCCTCGTTGGCCACCACCTCCTCCCGGCCCGTCAGCCACGACCAGCCGAGCAGGGCCGAGGAGAGGGGACCCAGGACCACGGCCAGGACGACCCAGACCAGGAGGGCCCAGCCCATCATGGGCCGCCAGAGGCCCACGAGCCGCTCCCAGGCCGAGCCCAGGGCCGGATCGGCCAGGAAGCGGAGGAAGCTGGGAAGGCGCCCGGGGGCGGCGCGCTCCCGGCTCACCCCCCTGTCCTCCCCCTGGCTATTCCGCGGGTCGGCGGCTCCGCCAGAAGGCGACCCATCCGGTGACGACCCCCAGCAGGTAGACGACGGCGAGCAGGAAGAACCGCGGCATCTCCACCTGCCAGAGGAGGAACCGCGTCCGCACCGGCTCCTGGTTCTGGAAGACCAGCAGGAGGACGACCGCGGCCAGCGCCACCGCCAGGATCGGCTTCGCCGTCCGCAGCTTCCGGCTCAGCCTCTCCATCGGGCCGGGCCCGGCCTGCTGCTCCTCCGTCGGATTCGGCTCCCTCCGTCCCTCGTCCATCGGCGCCTCCCGTCCGGGGCCTCGGGTCGACCGTACCGTGGGGTGGCGGGCGGGGGTTGGCGCCCACCATCGGGGGAAGGTTAACCTCCATCGACGCGGCGGGCGAGCCGGGACGACCGGCGGAGGACGGTCCCGGTCGGACGACCGGCGCGCACGCTCGGGAAAGCCGCCGGGCGAGCGAACACGGGAGCAGACATGTCCACGAGCGACCCCTTCCTGGAGGACGTCGAGCGGCGCTTCGACCGCGCGGCCGGGCTCACCTCCCACCCCTCCGGCATCCTGGACCAGATCCGCTGCTGCAACAGCGTGCTCCACGTCGCCTTCCCCCTGGAGCGGGACGACGGCACGGTGGAGGTCGTGCAGGGATGGCGGGCCCAGCACAGCGCGCACAAGCTGCCCGTCAAGGGGGGCATCCGGTACGCTCCCACCGTGACGGAGGACGAGGTCGTGGCCCTGGCGTCGCTGATGACCTACAAGTGCGCCATCGTGGACGTCCCCTTCGGGGGTGCCAAGGGCGGCGTGTGCATCGAGGCCCGCGACTACTCCGAGCGGGAGCGCGAGCGGATCACCCGACGGCTGGCCTTCGAGCTGGCGAAGAAGGACTTCCTGGGCCCGGCCGTGGACGTGCCCGCCCCGGACTACGGCACCGGGCCCCGGGAGATGGCCTGGATCGTCGACACCTACCTGTCGCTGGCCTCGGACCAGCACAACGGGGCCGGCTGCGTCACGGGGAAGCCGCTGGCCCAGGGCGGGATCCGGGGACGCCTGGAGGCCACCGGCCGGGGCGTCTACTTCGGCCTGCGGGAGGCCTGCTCGATCGCCGAGGACATGGACCGGCTCGGCCTGGAGACGGGGCTGGAGGGCAAGACGGTGGTGGTCCAGGGGCTGGGGAACGTGGGCTACCACGCGGCCCGCTACCTGGCCGAGGCCGGGGCGCGGATCGTGGCCGTGGCCGAGCGGGACGCCGCCCTCGTCGCCCCCGACGGGGAGGGCCTGGACGTCGAGGCCGTGCGCGAGCACATGCGGGAGACGGGCTCGGTCCGCGGCTACCCGGGGGCGGAGGAGATGGAGGAGAGCCCGCGGGCGCTGGAGCTGGAATGCGACATCCTGGTGCCCGCCGCCCTGGAGAACCAGATCAAGGCCGACAACGTCGACGGGATCCGGGCGTCGATCATCGCCGAGGCGGCGAACGGGCCGACGACCGCCGCGGCCGACGCCGACCTGCGGGAGCGGGACGTCCTGGTCCTCCCCGACGTCTACCTCAACGCCGGCGGCGTCACCGTCTCCTACTTCGAGTGGGTCAAGAACCTGACCCGTCTCCGCTTCGGCCGCATGGAGAAGCGCTTCCAGGAGGCCAGCCACCGTCGGATCCTGGAGGCCGTCGAGAGCCTCGCCGACCGCCGGCTGGCCCCGGGCGACCGGGCGCGGGCCACCTCCGGGGCCGGCGAGCGGGACCTGGTGGACTCGGGCCTGGAGGAGACCATGGTGGAAGCCTACCGGGAGATCCGGGACACGGCCCGGGAGCGGGACACCGACCTCCGGACGGCGGCCTTCGTGGTGGCCATCGAGAAGATCGCTACCGTCTACGACGAGCGGGGCATCTTCCCGTGATCCGGCGCGACTCCCCGGCACCGGGGAACGGTCGCCGCGCCGGACGGTGAGCCGCCTCCGCCGCGTCCGCGGTCGCTCGGACCGCGCGGTTCCTCAGCCCCCCTCTCTCCCCCGCCGAGTCCACGCCCCCCCGGACTCCGCGGTCCCCCGGCGGCGGCTCTTCACCCCCTCGCCTCCCCACGGCTGAGAAGCATCCATCCCAGCCCACCCGACAGGAGCGACGCCAGGAGGATCGCCAGCTTGGCGCCGTCCACCGCCGGCGAGGGTGGGAAGGCCAGGCCGGTGATGAAGAGCGACATGGTGAAGCCGATGCCGCACAGGCAGGCCACACCGTGGACCTGGACCCAGCTCACCCCCTCGGGGCGGGCGGCCCAGCCCAGCCGCTCGGCCAGCCAGGCGAAGCCGGTCACCCCCGCCTGCTTGCCCAGGAAGAGGCCCGCCAGGATGCCGAGCCCCATCGGGCTGGCCAGCCCCGCCACCGACTCGGCCCCGACGACCACGCCCGCGTTGGCCAGGGCGAAGATCGGCATGATGGCGTAGGCCGACCACGGGTGGAGGGCGTGCTCCAGCCGGGCCAGCGGCGTGTCCACCTCCGAGCAGGCCACCTCCAGGCCGTGGATCGCGTCCATCGCCTCCTCGGAGGGCCGACGGCGGCTCGCCGACGCCGGGTGTCCGCCCTCGATCGCCGGGTGCCGGCCCCGTGCCGCGTCGGGGCCCTCCCCCTCCGCGGCCTCCGCCGCCTCCTCTTCCGCGGCCTCCTCCCGACCTTCCTCCAGCAGGAACGAGAGGACGTCGTCCGCGCGCCGGGCGAAGTCGGCCAGGTCGATCTTCCGCCGGGCGGGCACGGTCATCGCCAGCAGCACGCCGGCCACCGTCGCGTGCACCCCGGACTTCAGCACGGCCAGCCACAGGACGACGCCCAGGACCAGGTAGAGCCCCAGGTGGCGCACCCCCGTCCGGTTCAGGAGGGCCAGCAGGAAGAGGACGCCTCCCGCCGCCGCCAGCGGGCCGAGGGCCAGCTCCGAGGTGTAGAACAGGGCGATGACGAGGACCGCCCCCAGGTCGTCGGCGATGGCCAGCGCCGTCAGGAAGACCTTCAGGGCCAGCGGCACCCGGGGGCCCAGCAGCGTCAGCACGCCCAGGGCGAAGGCGATGTCGGTGGCCATGGGGATCGCCCAGCCGCCGGCCGTGGGCGTGCCGGCGTTGAGGACCGCGTAGATCCCGGCCGGGACCACGACCCCGCCGACGGCGGCCGCGAGGGGGAAGGCCGCCTGGCGCAGCGACGCCAGCTCCCCCGCCAGCATCTCCCGCTTGATCTCCAGCCCCACCAGCAGGAAGAAGAGGGCCATGAGGCCGTCGTTGATCCACAGGTGGAGCGGCTTGGAGAGGGCCGCCTCGCCGACCCCGACGGTCAGATGGGTCTCCCACAGGGCCACGTAGTGCTCCGCCAGCGGGCCGTTGGCCCAGGCCAGGGCCACGGCGGTGGCCACCAGCAGGAGGATGCCCCCGGTGGCCTCCGTGCGCACGAAGGCCTGGAAGGGGGTCACCAGCCAGCTGCGGACGGCGGCGGTCAGTCGGTCGGTGGGCATCGTGACGTCCAGGCTCCCGGTTCAGTGGTTCCCAGGCGAGACCGCGCGCC
>CAZSKS010000020.1:0-37506 GCA_964607465.1 uncultured Gemmatimonadota bacterium
ACTTCCTGCTGATCCGCCCGCAGCGGAAGCAGCAGCAGGAGCACGAGGAGATGGTCGAGAGCCTGAAGAAGGGCGACGAGGTGGTGACGCTGGGGGGCATCATCGGGGAGATCATCCACCTCCAGGACGACCGCCTGGTGCTGAAGACCGCCGACGGGACCCGCCTGGACCTGGAGCGGAGCAAGGTGGGCCGCCGCCTCGGGGACGAAGAGGACGAGGGCTGAGCCGAGCCATGGCCGTGCGCGAGATCCGCCTGCTCGGCGACCCGGTGCTCCGGGAGGCGTGCGAACCGGTGCAGGAGATCGACGAGGAGGTGCGCCGGCTGGCGGACGACCTGATGGAGACGATGTACGAGGCCGACGGCGTCGGGCTGGCCGCCCCGCAGGTCGGTGTCCCCCTCCGCATGTTCGCCTACGACGTCGGCGATCCGGACCTCCCCTCCGGCGTGCTGATCAACCCCGAGGTCGTCGAGGAGGAGGGTTCGGAGAAGGGGGAGGAGGGCTGCCTCAGCATCCCGGGGCTGGTCGCGGTCGTCGAGCGGGCGGAGCGGGTCGTGGTCACGGGCCTCGACCCGGACGGCAGCGAGGTCCGCCTGGAGGCCGAGGGGCTGCTGGCCCGGTGCCTCCTCCACGAGCGGGATCACCTGGACGGCGTGCTCTTCCTGGACCGGGTGGGCCCGCTGAAGCGAAAGCTCCTCCTGAGCAAGTGGTCCAAGATGGAGCCCGAGGAGCGGAAGCCGACGGCCGGCGCCGGCGGTCTCTGAGGCGCGACGCGCGCCCGATCGCATGCGCGCTCTGTTCTGGGGCACCTCCGACTTCGCCCTCCCCACCCTCCAGGCGCTGGCCGACTCGCCCCACGAGCTGGTCGGCGTCGTGACCCAGCCGGACCGACCGGCCGGACGCGGCCGATCCGTCCGACAGACCCCGGTCCGGCGGAGGGCCGGGGAGCTGGACGTCCGCGTCCTCCAGCCCGAGAAGCCGCGGGGGGAGACGTTCCTCTCCGAGCTCCGGGCCCTGGCCCCCGACGTCTCCGTGGTGGCGGCCTACGGGGAGATCCTCACCGAAGAGGTGCTGGACCTCCCCTCCCGCGGATCGATCAACGTCCACGCCTCGCTGCTGCCGGAGCTCCGGGGGGCGGCGCCGATCAACTGGGCCGTCATCCGGGGCCACGAGCGGAGCGGGGTCACGATCATGGAGATGGTCCGGGAGCTGGACGCCGGTCCGATCCTCCGGCAGGCCGAGGTCGTGCTCCCGCCGCGGATCACCGCGGGAGAGCTGTTCGGGGAGCTGGCCGAGCTGGGGGCGGAGGAGCTGCTGGCGGCGCTGGCGGCGCTGGAGGAGGAGCGGCTGGAGCGCCGGGAGCAGGACGACGACCGGGCGACCTACGCCCCGAAGCTGGACCGGGCGACCGCCCGCCTGGACTGGACCCTGTCGGCGGAGGAGCTGGACCGGTGGATCCGGGGCTGCGACCCGTGGCCCGCGGCCTGGAGCGAGCTGGAGACCGACGACGGTCGGCTGGCGGTCCAGCTGTTCTCCCCGGACCCGGACCCGGCGCCCGCCGAAGGGGACGATCGCCGCGGAGGCGAGCCCGCGGGCGGGGACGGAGGCCGGGAGGACGGCTCCGGCGGCGCGGGGGAGGCCTCCGACGGCGGGGACCCGGGCCGGGTCGTGCTGGCCGATCCGAAGCGGGGCCTCCGGGTCCGAACCGGTCGGGGCGTCCTGGGGATCGGCGAGGTGAAGCCGGCGGGGAAGCGACGCATGGAGGCGGCGGCCTGGATCCGGGGCCGGGGGATCGCCGCCGGCCAGCGCTTCGTCTGACCCGGTGGTCCCCCGGCTCCACGTCCTGGTGCCCGACGGCGTGGCGGCGGCCCGGGGCTTCCGGGAGACGGCGGCGGAGATGCGGGAGCGGGGCGCCGGGCGGCTGGCCCTGCACCTCCGGCTGCGGGGGGCGTCGGACCGCCGCTTCCACGACCTGGCGGCCACGCTGTCGGCGGACGCCCGGGCGTCGGGCGGCTGGTGCGTCGTGAACGGTCGTCCCGACGTGGCGCTGACGGCCGGGGCGCAGGCCGTCCAGCTGGGCGCCGGCGCCCTGCCGGTGCCGGAGGCGCGGCGCCTGGTGGGGAAGGCGACGGCCCTCGGGGCCTCGGTCCACGGCCCGGGCGAGGCCCGGCGGGCCGCTGCGGGCGGAGCGAACTTCCTGCTGGTGGGTACGATCTTTCCGAGCGCGTCGCACCCGGAGCGGCGGGGCGCCGGCCCGGCGCGGGTGGCGGCCTGCCGCGACGCGGGAGCCCCCGTGGTGGCCATCGGCGGCGTCACGCCCGGCAGGGTTCCGGCCGTCGTCGGCGCGGGGGCGCACGGGGTGGCCGTCCTGAGCGGCGTCTGGTCGGCGGACCGACCCGCGGAGGCGGCGTCCCGGTACCTGGACGTCCTGCCCGCCGGGTGAGGCGCCCGGCGGAGGTGTCTGGCGGGGGCATCCGGCGGACGCGCGGATCGCCGGCGGGACGACGTGAGTCTCCGGCCCGGGGGCGGTCCGGGCAGCCTGTGTTTCCTCCAGCGTGCAACGGGAGAGCCTGACCCCATGTCCTCGGACACGAAGCGCCAGCGGCAGCCCGACGACCCGGAGCGGGTGCGGGTGCGCATCAACGGCGAGGAGCGCCGGATCCCCCGGGACCGATCGGTGGCCGAGCTGCTCGAGGACCTGGAGCTGGATCCCCGGGCCGTGGTGGTCGAGATCAACCGGGAGATCGTCCGGCGCGAGAACGTCGAGGACGTGGTGGTGGAGGCCGGGGACCGGGTGGAGATCGTCCGGTTCGTGGGGGGCGGATGAGCAGCCCGGACGGCACGGCGGCCCGGAGCGACGCCGGGAGAGGGACGGAGTCCGAGACGGCGCCCGACGACGCCCCGCTGGAGATCGGCGGGCGCACGTTCGCGTCCCGCCTGATCCTCGGCACGGGCAAGTACGGGAATCGCGACACGATGGTGGCCGCGCTGCGGGCCGCCCGCCCCGCCATGGTCACCGTGGGGGTCCGCCGGGTGGAGCTCGACGGAGGGGACCGGGAGGGGATCCTCTCCGCCCTGGATCCCGAGGAGTTCCTCCTCCTGCCCAACACCGCGGGGTGCCACACGGCCGAGGAGGCGCTCCGATACGCCCGGCTGGCCCGGGAGGCGGGGGTCGGCGACTGGGTGAAGCTGGAGGTGGTGGGCGACGAGGAGACCCTCCTGCCCGACGTGGAGGAGACCCTGAAGGCGACCCGGACCCTGGTGGACGAGGGGTTCACCGTCCTGGCCTACACCAACGACGACCTGGTGACGGCCCTCAAGCTGCAGGAGGCGGGCGCCGCCGCCGTCATGCCCCTGGCCTCCCCCATCGGAAGCGGGCTGGGACTCCTCAATCCGGTCAACATACGCCTCCTGAAGCGGCGCCTGGAGGTCCCGGTGATCGTGGACGCCGGCGTGGGCACCGCCTCCGACGCCTGCGAGACGATGGAGCAGGGGGTGGACGGCATCCTGATGAACACGGCGCTGGCCGAGGCCGAGGATCCGGTCCGCATGGCGAGGGCGATGCGCCGGGCCGTGGAGGCGGGACGGCTGGCCTACCTGGCCGGCCGCATGCCCCGGCGGGAATGGGCCGTGCCGTCCACCCCCCGGGAGGGCAGGCTGGATTGACGGGGCCGCCGCCCGATCCTCGGCGGGCGGCCTGGCGGGTCCTCCGGGACGTGGCGGGCGGCGAGCACGCCGACCGGTCCGCGGAGCGCCGGTTCGCCGACCTCCCCACCCGGGACCGTTCCCTGGCCCTGGAGCTGGCGTTCGGATGCGTCCGCCTGCGGGCCCGGCTGGATCACGAGCTCGGCCACTTCGTCGACCGCCGGCTGGCCCGCGTGGAGCCGGAGGTCCTGGACTGGCTGAGGCTGGGGCTCTATCAGCTCCGGGAGCTCCGCGTTCCCGACCACGCGGCCGTGGACGAGGCCGTGAAGGGGGTCGGGGCCACGGTGGGGCGTCGGGCCACGGGGTTCGCCAACGGCGTCCTGCGGTCGGCGGCCCGGCACAGGGACCGCTCGGCCCTCTTCCCGGCCCTCGCGGACGATCCCGTCGCCCACCTGACCACCTGGGGCTCGCATCCCGACTGGCTCGTCCGGCGGTGGCTGGAGCGGTGGCCGGTGGAGACGGTGAGCCGCCTGGTGGAGCTGGACAACCGTCCGCCTCCGGTGGTGATCCGACTCCTGGAGGGCGAGCCGGACGAGGTGGCGGCCGGGCTCGCGGGGGACGTCCGGCTCGAGCCCCTGGAGTCGTGGCCACGGTCGGCCGTGCTGGCCGAGGGGGAGCCCGCGGACTTCCTCCGACGCGTTCCGGCCGCGGTGGTGCAGGATCCTGCGGCTTCCGCCGTGGTAGACTACGTTGGCCCCGCCGGAGGCGGGCCCGCCCTGGACGCGTGTGCGGCGCCGGGCGGGAAGACGCTGGCCCTGGCGCGGCTGTCGCCCCGGGCCCGGCCTTTCGTGGCGGCCGACGTGAGCCGGGAGCGGCTGCGACGGGTGGTTGGCGCGGCCGGCCGGGCCGGGGTCGAGGTGGCGCCGGTCGCCATGGACGGCCGGACGCCGGCCATGGAGGGCGCAGCGACCGTGCTGCTGGACGTTCCGTGCACCGGCACCGGAACGCTACGGCGTCGGCCGGACGCCCGCTGGCGCGTCGGGCCGGGGCGGCTGGAGGACGTGGTGCGCCTGCAGCGTGAGCTGCTGGACGGGTGCGCGGAGATCGTCGAGCCCGGTGGCCTCCTGGTCTACGCCACCTGCTCGCTGGAACCGGAGGAGAACGAGGTACAAGTGGACGCGTTCCTGGGCCGACACCCGGACTTCGAGCGAGAGGCCGCCGGGCCCGACGCAGCCCTCCCCGACGACGCCGTCGACCGGGAGGGGGACCTGCGGGTCCTGCCCTGGCGCCACGGAACGGACGGGTCGTACGCCGCCCGCCTGCGCCGGCGGACGGCGTGAGCTACCGTCGCCGACGGGGCCTGGGTGGCTCTCGACGCTCCTGGCTCGACCGTCTCCTGGGGCGGGGGGAGGACGACTCCGCTTCCGGAGACTCCGGGGAGGAGGGAGGCGAGGCGGGGGCGGCACGGTCCGACGACGGGCCCGGCGCGTCGGAGGGAGGGCGCCGGGGCGACGGGGGCGCCGGCTCGCCGTCGACCGGGGGATCCGGGCCCGACGGCCGACGCGTCGGCATCGTGCTGCTCTCCCTGGCGATGCTCTTCGGCGTGGGGTACCTGGCCGCGGCCGAGTGGCTGTTCCCTGCCTCGAGCGCCGCGGAGTCCAGCCAGCTCGTGGAGGTGCCCGAGCTGGTGGGCCTGACGGACGAGGAAGCCCGGGAGGTCCTGGGCACCGCCGATCTCGAGTACCGCCTGGGCTCGGAGGTTCCCCACCGCCGGGCTCCGGAGGGCGCGGTGCTGGCCCAGAGCCCGCTGCCCGGCCAGTTCGCCCGGCCGGGAGCTCCGGTCTCGGTCACCGTCAGCCTGGGCCCCGATCGGCGGGTCGTGCCGGACCTCAGGGGGCTCTCCGACCGGCAGGGTGTCATCGTCCTGGAGCGGTTGGGCTTCGGCACGTCGCGGGACAGCGCCAACTCGGCGGTGGAGCGCGGACGCGTCGTCGGCACGCACCCCGAGAGCGGTACGGAGCTCACCCTCCCGGCCGAGGTCACCGTCGTCGTCAGCCGGGGGCCGGACGTGGTGGAGGTCCCGGACCTGGTCGGGCTGCACGTGGACGACGTGGAGGCCCGCCTCGAGGCCGCGGGCCTGGTGTTGGGCGAGGTGCAGTACGATCCGGAGGCCCGGGCGGCCCCCGGCCGGGTCGTGGGCCAGGCTCCGGCGCCCGACTTCGCCCTCCGGGGCGGCGCCCGCGTCTCGGTGCGGGTCGCCGGCGCCGCCCCCGAACCCGAGGAGACGGAGGAGGCGGGGGACGGGGAGGAAGCAGGGCCCGGGGAGGAAGCGGCGCCGGACACCGCCGGGGCCCGGGGCGTGGTGACGGCCCGGGGACCGGAGCGTGCCGTCGGCGCCCTCTCCCCGGCATCGTCCGACGGGACGCCGTCGGTGACGGTGCCACCCTCCCATACGGAGGGGGGCTGAAGCGTGGACTGGCGGTCCGCCGTGGTCGAGAACTGGCCGTACAAGATCGCGGCCCTGGCCCTCACGGTCCTGCTGTGGCTCAACGTCTCGGTCGAGCAGAGCGACGAGTTCGCGCTCCCCACGGCCGTGCAGGTGGAGGTGCAGGACACCACGTGGGTGGCCGTGGAGATGGCCCCCGAGCGGGTGACGACCACCTTTCGCGGGCAGCGGGGGCTCTTCCTGCCCGACGACCCGGTGATCCGCCACGTGATCGACAGCGTGACCGGTCCACGCATGGAGGTCGAGCTCTCCCCCCGGATGGTCCGCGGCTTCGAATCGGAGATGAACCTCACCCCCGTGTCGATCCGACCCCAGACCGTCGAGGTGCGCCTGGAGCCCCGGGTGACCCGGCGGCTGCCGGTGGAGGCCCGGGTGCAGCTGTCCGCCGGCTCGGGTTACTCGGTGCTCCGGCCCGTCCTCCTGCAGCCCGACAGCGTCACGGTCCGGGGGGCCGAGTCGGAGGTGGGCTCGCTGGCCTCGTTTCCGACGGAGCAGGTGAGCCTGGAGGATCTCCGCCGGACGGTGACGCGGGAGCTCCAGCTCCAGGCTCCGACCGGACTGGAGAACCTGTCGTGGGAGCCGGCCACCATCATGGCCACGGCCGAGGTGGACAGCCTGGTCGAGCGTTCCGTTCGGCGCCCCCTGGGCATGCGGGGCTCCGGGGCCGGCGGGGTCACGGCGACGCCCGATTCGGTGACCGTGCGGCTCCGGGGCCCCAGCTCCGTGGTCCGGGCCGTGGAGCCGGCGGCCGTCTCGGCCTACGTGGAGGTGGACTCCCTGCCGGGGAGCGAGCGTACGGTCCCCGTCCAGGTGGACGTCGAGCGGGTCCAGCAGGTGACGGCCGTGGCCGACCCCTCCCGGGCCACGGTGCGTCCGCGGGAGGCGGCCCCGTGAAGGGGCGCCCTGGCCCGGTCCTCGGGATCGAGACCTCGTGCGACGAGACCTCCGCCGGGGTCGTCGAAGAGGGGCGGATCCGGGGGCACGTGATCGCCACACAGGACGACCACGCCGCCTTCGGAGGGGTGGTGCCGGAGATCGCCGCCCGGGCCCACCTGCGGCAGCTGGACGCGGTCGTCGAGGCGGCCCTCCGGGAGGCGGCGCTCCCGGCCGGTGAGCTCGGCGGGGTGGGCGTCACCGCGGGCCCCGGGCTGGTGGGCTCGCTGCTGGTGGGCGTCAACTGGGCCAAGGCCTTCGCCTTCGCCCTGGAGGTTCCGGTCCTGGGCGTGCATCATATGGAAGCGCACCTGTTCGCCGCCTCCCTGGAGGATCCGGAGGCCGAGCCGCCCTTCGTGGCCCTGCTGGTGTCGGGCGGCCACACGCTGCTGGTCCACGCCCGCTCGTGGGGCGCCTACCGGCTGCTGGGGGAGACCCGGGACGACGCGGCGGGGGAGGCCTTCGACAAGGCCGCCCGGCGGCTGGGGTTGGGCTACCCGGGCGGACCCGAGATCGAGCGGGTCGCCCGACGGGGCCGGGCAGGGCGGTTCGACCTCCCCCGGCCCATGCTGTCGCCACGGACGGCGCCGGAGGACGAGGCCTACCTGGACTTCTCCTTCAGCGGCCTGAAGACCGCTCTCGTGCTGGCGGCCCGGGAGGTGGAGGCGGACGGCGAGGAGGCCCTCGAGGCGGCGGTGCCGGACCTGGCGGCCGAGTTCCAGGCCGCCGTGGTCGACGTGCTGGCCGTCAAGACGCGGCGGGCGGTCGAGGCCACCGGCTGCCGACGCGTCGTGCTGGGCGGCGGCGTCGCCCGGAACGGCGCCCTCCGGGACCGGCTCCGGGAGGAGCTGGGGCCGGACGGGGAGCTGATCGTCCCGTCGCCCCGCCTGGCCACCGACAACGGGGCCATGGTGGCCCGGGTGGCCGAGCACCGGCTGGCCGCCGGGGAGCGGAGCGGCCCGGAGCTGAGCGCCGACGCCTCGCTCCCCTTCCCGGGGATGGAGGCCCCGCGGCCGGCCGGAGTCACGGCGTGAGGCGTGGGACCCCCCCCGCCGGACGCCCGACGCGGCCCGCCCCCTCGCCGGGTCCGCGGCCGGTGACGGGCTGATGTATCCCGAGCTCGTGACCCTGGACCTCCCCCTGCTGGGGGAGATCACCATCACGTCGTTCGGCGTGATGATGGTCGTGGCCTTCCTGGGCGCCAACTACGTGATGCGCCGCCGCCTCGGGGAGCTGGACGACGATCCGCGCCTGGCGGACGACGTCATGATCGCGGCGCTGGTGGGCGGCCTGCTGGGGGCGAAGCTCTACTACGTGATCCTGTACTGGCAGATCGCCTCGGTGGATCCCCTCCGGACCCTCTTCTCGCGGGGCGGCCTGGTCTGGTACGGCGGGTTCCTGGGCGGGACCCTGGCCGTGGTGGCGCTGGCCTGGTGGCGGGACGACACCACCGTCCCCTTCGCCGCCGACCTGGTGGCCCCGGCGCTGGCCCTGGGCTACGGGCTGGGGCGGGTGGGATGCTTCCTGGTGGGCGACGACTACGGCCGGCCCACCGACAGCTGGATCGGGATCGCGTTTCCCGAGGGGTCGCCGCCCACGACGGCCGGGAGCCTCCGCCGGCACTTCGGCGTGGACATCCCGGCCTCGATCCCCGACGGGCAGGTCCTGGCCGTCTATCCGACGCAGATCTTCGAGGTGGCGGCCGCCCTGCTGATCTTCTGGATCCTGTGGCGGCTCCGGGACCACGTCCACCGGACGGGGTGGCTCTTCTCGGTCTGGCTCGTGGCCGCCGGCCTGGAGCGGCTCTTCATCGAGGTCTTCCGGGCCAAGGACGACCGCCTGGTGGGGGCGCTGACCGTGGCCCAGGTGATCAGCCTCGCGCTGGTGGCCGTGGGAGCGTGGCTCTGGTGGCGGCTGCGGCGGCCGGCCCCGGCCGGGGGCGACGGGGACGGAGCGTCCGGCGGCGGGCGGAGGCGGCAGGCGGCGGATGGCTGAGATCCTGCATATCTCCGACCTCCATTTCGGATCGCCCTTCCTGCTGGACCGGGCGGAAGCCGTGGTGGAGCTGGCTCGGAGGGCGCCGCCGGACGTCCTGGTCGTCAGCGGCGACCTCACCCAGCGGGCGAAGCGGGAGCAGTTCGAGGAGGCGGCGTCGTTCCTGGAGCGCTTCCGCTGCCCGGTGGTGGTGACGCCGGGCAACCACGACGTGCCCCTCTACCGGGTGTGGGAGCGGTTCCTGGCCCCCTATCGGCATTACCGGGACTGTGTTCGCCAGGAGCTGAACACCGTCACCCGCACGTCCGGCGTGACGATCGTGTCGCTGAACTCCAGCCGCAGCTTCACCTTCAGCAACGGGCGCCTCGAGAGGGAGCAGCTGGCCTTCGCGGCGGAGGCCTTCGCCGAGTCGCCCGCCACTGATCTCCGGGTCGTGGTGACCCATCACCACCTGGCCCCCCCGCCCGATTTCGGCGGGGCCCGGGTGATGCCGAAGGCCCGTCGGGCGCTCCGGTCGTTCCGCGAGCAGAGGGTGGACCTGATCCTCGCGGGCCACATGCACAGGGCGTACATCGGTGACTCCCTGGACTTCTTCCCCGGCGAGGAGCGGGAGGAGGGCATCATCGTGGTCCAGTGCGGCACCACGACGTCGGCCCGGGGACGCGGACGCGAGCGCTTCAACAACAGCCTCAACTACCTGAAGACCGAGGACGGCGTCCTGAGGGTGACGCACTACCTGTGGCGGGACCGGGAGCAGGGCTTCTGGCCCCACAGCCGGCACCGCTTCGGGCTGCGCCCGGACATCTGGCTCGGCGACGATCCGCGTCCGTTCGAAGGAGGAGACGCCGCATGACGTATTATCGACGCAGGACGCTGGACGCATGGGAGGAGGCGGCGGCCCTCGCGGCCGGCGCGCTCGTGGGAGCGGGCGTCGCCTATCTCGCCCGCATCTGGCTCCGCCGGTCCCCCACCGACCGGAGCGAGCGGGAGCGGGGCGACCGCCGGGAGGGAGCGGAGCGGCGGGACCCGGCCCCGACGCCCCGGACGGAGGGAGGGGCGGGCCGCCCGCGGTGAGGAGCACGCTCGATCCGCTCGCGGCGGTCCTGGCGGCGCTCGCCGTGGCCGTGGCCCCGGCCGGCCTCCAGGCCCAGTCGCTGGATCGGGAGATCACCCGGCTGGAGTTCGAGGGGAACCGGGCCTTCCCGGACGATCGGCTGGCCGAGGCGATCATCACGGCCGAGACGAGCTGCAAGACCGTGGTCCTGGCGCCCTTCTGCTGGATCACCGACTGGGGCTTCGCCAAGGACCGGGAGTACCTGGACGAGTCGACCCTTCCGGCGGACCTCCTCCGCCTCCGCCTCTTCTACCGCCGTCGCGGCTACCGCGCCGTCCAGGTCGACACGGCGGTGACGCGGCTGAACGGCAGGGCCCGGGTGGACTTCCGGATCGAGGAGGGCCCGCCCACGGTGCTCGATTCGCTCGGGTTCCGGGGGATGGGCGGGATCCTGGACACCGCCCGGGTCCGGGAGGCCTTTCCGCTGCAGCCGGGCGACCCCTTCGACCTCATCGCCCTCAACCGGGCCAAGGAGGCGATCGCGGACCGGCTCCGGAACGTGGGATACGCGGGGGCGGAGGTGCTGGACGAGTACTTCATCCCGGCCGGGAGCCAGCGGGTCCAGCTCACCGTCGAGGCCCGGCCGGGTCCCCTCACGCGCATCGGCTCGGTGACCGTCCAGGGAGCCGAGGAGCTGGGCGAGCCGGTCGTGCGGCAGTTCCTCGACGTCCGCAGCGGCCAGCTCTACCGGCAGGAGCGGATCCTCGAGAGCCAGCGCAGCCTGTATCGGCTGCCGGCGATCCGTTTCGCCAACATCCGCACCGAGACGGACACGGCGGTCGACAGCCTGGTGAACGTGACGGTGGACGTGACGCCGGCCGCGCCGCGGTCGGTCCGGGCGGGCGTGGGGGCCACCACGACCGACTGCTTCCAGGGAGAGACCTCCTTGACCCACAGGAACTTCCTGGGCGGGGCCCGGACCCTGGAGCTCACCGGCCGGCTCTCCAACCTGCTGGCCCGCGACCTGGCGGGTTCCTTCCCCTGCAGCGACGTGGGCGAGGATCCGGTGTTCCAGGACGCGGGGTTCACCGTGCGGGCGGATTTCGAGCAGCCCTATTTCTTCTCGGGTCGGAACAGCCTCCAGGCGAGCCTCTTCCTGGAGAGGGAGACGGTCCCGGACCTGTTCGTCCGGAGCTCCCGCGGCGGTCAGCTGGGCGTCACGCGGCGGCTGCGGAGCCGCATGCCGCTGACCCTGAGCTACCGGCCGGAGCTGACCAGCTTCGACGAGGAGTCGGCTGACGTCTTCTTCTGCGTCAACTTCGGCTTCTGCCAGCCGGAGGACATCGACGCGCTGACCCGGGCACGATGGCTGGTGCCCCTGGGCCTGAGCTGGAGCTACGACCGGACGAACGCGACCTTCTCGCCGACGGCGGGCTACTACAGCAACCTCTCCCTGGAGTGGGCCGACGACCTGACGGGATCCGACTACCAGTACGTCCGCTTCAACCTGGACGTGGCCGACTTCGAGGAGCTGCTCCCCGGCCTGGTGCTGGCGGTCCGCATGCGGGCGGGCTTCGTGGAGGCCCTGGGCGACCAGGCCTTCGAGGATCCCGCCGGCGGCGGGGAGGAGGTGATCCATCCCCGGAAGCGTTTCTTCGTGGGCGGCGCCCAGAGCGTCCGGGGCTTCGGGCAGAACCTCCTCGGACCGTCGGTGCTGGTGATGGACGTCGCCCGCTGCACCGGCCTGGGCTTCGGGACGAGTCAGCCCGAGCTGGCGGCGTGCGCCCGACAGCTGGCTTCCCGGACGAGGAACCCGGACGATTTCTTCGACGAGCGTCCGGCGGGCGGCAACGCCGCCTTCGAGGCCAACGTGGAGCTGAGGACGCGCCTGAACAGCACCTGGAGCGTCGTCGGCTTCGCGGATTTCGGCCAGGTGTGGGAGAGCCTCGGTCGGATCCGGGCGCCGGTCACGACCCCGGGCCTGGGCCTTCGCTACTCCAGCCCGGTGGGTCCCCTCCGGCTCGACCTGGCCTACGACCCCACGGCGCCGGAAAGGGTACCCGTGGTGGCGGAGTTCACCCAGCCGGGCGACCGCCTGGGCGAGCTCCTGGAGCTGGAAGAGAGCGTCCGGTTCGACACCTACACCTACGACGATCCCGGGAGTTTCAGGGAGTTCGTTCGGCGGCTGAAGCTCCACATCTCCATCGGGGAGGCGTTCTGACATGAGCCGTCGACGACCGGGCTCGGGCCGGGAGGAGGAGCCGGAGGGGCTCCCCGTCCGGATCGTCCGGTCGGTGGGTCAGACGGCCGCCGTGCTGGTGGGGCTCGCGCTCCTGACGGCCGTCAGCGGCGTGCTGCTGCTGAGCCAGACGGCGACCGGCCGGGACGCCGTGGCCTCGCTGCTGGAGGAGACCCTCCAGGATGCCGTCCAGGGGCGGGTCGAGGTGGGCATCATCACCGGGGGGAATCTGATCACCCGGTCCACCCTGGACCGGTTCCGGATCGCCGACGAGGAGGGGCGGACCTTCCTCGACCTGCGGGACGTGCGGGTCTCCTACAGCCCCTTCGGTCTCCTGACGGGCCGGATCCACCTCCGGCGCATGAGCGTGGGGGAGCTGGACCTCCGCCTGCTCCAGGACGGCGGGGGAAGCTGGAACTTCGAGCGGATCTTCGCGGCCGACGCGGACGGGACGGCCGACGACGCGGGAGGGCTGCGGCTGCTGGTCACGGACCTCCGGGTGGATGACGGCGGGCTGGAGGTGCGGATGCCCTGGACGCCGGACGCCACCGGGGCCGCCGGGGACAGCCTGCGGCAGGCGGCCCTCCGGGGCGAGGAGGTGTGGCGCTACGAGCAGACCGGTGACGGGATCGAGCAGGTGATCTCCCTGGAGGGGCTCAGCGGCAGGATGCCCTTCCTCCGGCTGGCCGATCCGGAGCGGGACATGCGCATGGAGCTGGAGCGCGTGGACGGCCGCCTGTCGGCCGTGGCCCGGCCGCTGGCGCTGGGCCGGCTGGACGCCACGGCGATCCTCGGCGACACCGTGCGGATCGCCCTCCGGCAGGTGGAGGCGGGTCGGAGCCGCCTCCAGGGGCCGGGCTGGGTGGTGCCCGGCGATCCGCCCCGCTTCCGCTTCGACCTGGAGGCGGACCGGCTGGACTTCACGGACCTGGGATGGCTGCCCGTTCCGGTGCCGCGGGAGGGGGGTGGACCCGCCCGCCTGACCCTCCGGACGGTGGGGCAGGGAGAGGTGACCGTCGTGGAAGCCCGGGAGGGCCGGTTCCGCTCCGGGGACAGCCGGGTCGACGGAGGCTTCACGCTCTTCCTGGAGGAGACGCCCCGGCTCGAGGACGTGGATCTGAACCTGGACCCGCTGCGCCTGGGGCTGGTCAACCGCCTCCTGGAGCAGCCTGAGGCGCCCGACGGATGGGTGGAGGGACGGGTCGGCGGCGCGGGGCCGCTGGACCTGTTCCGCATCGACGCGAACGTCCGCCTCCGGCGGCTGCTCGCGGACACCGTGGCCGCCCTTCGCGGTCCCGCGGGGGCGGCCATGGAGCCGTCCACCCTCACGGCCCGGGGCGGCCTGGGCCTGACGGAGGAGCCCCGGGAGATGGACGACCTCCGCCTGGAGCTCGACGCCTTCGAGCCCTACTGGACGCGCCTCATCGGCGTCGACACGGGCCAGCGGGGGCGGATCACGGGCACGGCCAGCCTGGACCGGACGCCGGAGGGGAGGATCGCCTTCTCCGCCGACCTGCGCCGACGGGCTCCCGGCGACTCGACGTCCAGCGTTCGGGGGAGCGGCAGCTTCGTGCCCGGCGATACGGCCCGGGTCGACGTGGAGCTCGAGACCCGTCCCCTCTCCCTCTCGGTCCTCGATCCCTACTTTCCCGACCTCGACCTGGTGGGGACCATCCGCGGCCCGCTGTCGGCCGACGGGACGCTGGCCGATCTGCAGGCGCAGGCGGATCTCGAGACGCCCCGGGGCCACCTGCGGTTCGACGGCCGGTTCGACCTCGCGGCCGAGCGGAAGCGGTACGACGCCAGCGTCGTGGCCCGGGACCTCCAGCTCCGACAGTGGTTCGAGGAGGGGCCGTTCACCCGGCTGGCGGTGCGGGGACAGGTCATCGGGGCGGGGACCGACCCCGAGGACCTCGAGGCGAGCTTCGACCTGGAGGTGCTGCCCTCCTCCGTCGAAGGGGCCGCGGTGGATTCGAGCCTCCTGCGGTTCACGGTGCAGGGGGGGCTGGCCCGGGTGGACACCTTCGCCATCCGCACCGAGGTGGGGACGCTTCGCGGGAGAGGGGGCTTCGGGCTGGCGGAGTCCCGGAGCGCGACGCTCTATCTCACGGTCGACGCGCCGGATCTCTCGACCTGGAACCGCTGGGTCGTCCCCGGCCGTAACCCGGCCCGGCCGGACACCACGGCGCGGGACCTCTTCGCCCTCTTCCCGCGCGACCCCGCGGCGACGGAGGAGGGGGAGGAGGTGGACGTGGCTCCCCCCGACTCCCTGGCCGGCTCCCTCCACGCCCGGGGCGTGCTGTACGGCAATCCGACGAGCGTGGGCTTCGGGGGAAGCCTGTCCGCCGCTCCCGCGAGCTACGGGGAGACCCGCGCCGACTCGCTGCACCTGACGCTGGACGCGTCCGCCGCCCGGGGACTGGACTCGCTGGTGGTCTCCGGGGACGCGCGCGGCCTGGTCCACGGCGTCCAGCGGGCGGACTCCGCCAGCTTCCGGCTGGAGCGACGGGGCCCGCATCTGAGCGCCGTCCGGGTGCGTGCCGCACGCGGGGACCGGGCCGGCATCCAGGCCGGGGGCAGGGTCACCTGGACGGACGAGCGGCGGGCGGTCGAGCTGGACGACCTCGAACTCCGCCTGGGGGGACAGCGTCTGCGCCTGGAGGAGGCGGCGACGGTGGCCCATGGGGACTCGGGACTTTCGATCAGCGGCCTCTCCATGACGGGGGAGAGGGGCACGAGGATCCGCGCGTCCGGTGACATTCCGGCCCGGGGGGACGCGCGCTTCGACCTCGAGCTCGAGCGGATCGACCTGGCGGGGCTGACCGAGCTGCTGGCGGTCGGGCAGGGCGCCCGCGGTCACGTGGGGGGATCGCTGGCGGTCCGGGGGACGGCGGCGTCGCCCCGTTTCGACGCGTCCTTCACGGTGGACTCGGCCGGGTTCGAGGACAGGGTGTACCGGCGGCTGCAGGCGAGCCTGGCGTACGATGATCGCCGGCTCTCCGGCCACGTGGGCCTGGCCGGCGGAACGGGAGAGCTGGTCCGCCTCGAGGGAGCCGTCCGGGCCGACCTGGCGTTCCGGGAGGTGGAGCGCAGGCTCCTGGAGGAGCCCCTGGATCTCACGCTGAGCGCGGACAGCCTTCCCCTGGAGCTGATCACCCTGCCGCTGACGGCCGTGCGGGACGTGGACGGCCACGGCTCCGGCTCCGTCCGCATCACGGGATCTCCCGGCGATCCGCAGCTGGACGGCCGGATCTCCCTCCTGGGCGGCCGGGCGTTCGTGGTCCCCCTCGACGTCGTCTACCGGGACATCCGGGGCAGCGTGGGATTCCAGGGCTCGGAGGCCACGGTGGACAGCCTGACCGCGGTCTCGGCGGCGGGTGGGCGGGCGACGGTCCGGGGCACCGTCGGGCTGGCCTCCCTCAGCGTGCCGACGTTCGATCTCCGCGTGCGGGCCCGGGAGCTCCAGGCCGTCCAGCGTCGACGCGTCGCCCTGGCCATCGACGGACAGGGGACGCTGAGCGGGGACTTCCAGAGCCCGGACCTGGACGGCAGCTTCCGGCTCTCCAACGGCACGATCCGGACCGAGACCTTCACCCGACGGGACGACGTCGTCGACCTCACCGATCCCGAGCTGGTCGGCCTCGTGGATACGACGACGCTGGCCGAGGAGCGGCTGCTGAATCGCGTGCAGAACCCCTTCGTGCAGAACCTGAGGGCCCGTCTCGATCTTCAGATCGGCCCCGACCTGTGGCTCCGTTCTCCGGACCTGCAGGTGGAGCTGGCGGGCGACCTGGAGCTGCGGCTGGACCGGGCCCGGCAGGACGTCACGGTGTTCGGCGACGTGGAGCTGGTGCGGGGCACCTATCGCTGGACCTGGGGGCCGAGAGGGGCGTTCTCGAGACAGCTCCGCATCACCGAGGGGCGGATCGAGTTCGTCGGGACCCCCGGCGTGAACCCGAACCTGGACATCACGGCGTCGCACCGGAGCCGGACCGGCCGGGGGAACTTCACCGTCCGGGTGCAGGTGACCGGGACCATGCTCGCGCCCAGCCTGTCCCTGGCCAGCGAGCCCCCGATGGCCGAATCCGACCAGGTCTGCGTGCTGCTGATGAACTCCCCCTGCGGCGCGCCCGGGGCCGGCCAGCTGGCCCGCGACCAGCTCCTGGGACGGGTCAGCTCGGAGCTCTCGTCGGCGCTGGCCTCCGAGGTGGGAATCGACTACCTGGAGGTGCGGAGCACGGGCCCGCAGAGCGGGACCTCCGAGCAGGCGGGCGGGACGGAGACGTCGGAGAGGTCGCTCTTCGCCGAGACGGAGGTGGAGGCGGGCTGGTACCTGTCGCCGGAGGTCTTCCTCACCGTCACCTATCCGGTGGGCTATCCCTTCCCGGAGGGCCGGCTCGACTGGCGCTTCGCCGACGCCTGGTCGCTGGAGCTGCTGAGCGAGCTTCGCTTCGACGATCCCCTGGGCCGGAGGTCCGACTCCAACCTGGGGAGGCAGAGGCGGTGGGGGTTGTTCCTGTTCCGGGACTGGAGCTTCTAGAAGGCTGATCGGAAACCCTGGTGGTGCGCGCACCGGGCGCTTGCGAGGCGCAGGCAAGGAACGAGGAGGAAGGCGATATCGAAGCATATCGTCGACGACGAGAGACGCCGCATGCGTCGGCAACCGCCCGGTGCCCTTCGGGTTGCGGCGGCGCCGGGGCATCTGCCGCGTCTGCGCTCCTCCACGATGCGCTCAGGGCATCGCCGTCGTCGCGCTTCCTCGCATCTGCCCCGGCGGCGCTCGCAACGCGCGCCACCAGGGTTTCCGATCAGCCTTCAGGGGCGCGACGACGAGGACGCCGCATCTCGGCGTCGCGCTTCGCCTCGCCGCCTGCGACGTCCGGCCCCCCGGTCAGGTGGAGCACGACGGGCGGCGGGGGTGTATGAACCTCGACGATCGGATAGCTTGAAGGTCTCGGGCCGGTCGGCTCGAGACCGACGCATCAACTCGAACCACCCGAGAACGACGACGCGATGAACTACCTCAAGGTCTTCGGTCTGATGGCCCTGCTGACGGCCCTCTTCGTGGGGGTGGCGGGCTACTTCGGCGGCACCCAGTGGATGGTCGGCGCCTTCGTCTTCGCCGGCATCTTCAACTTCGGCAGCTACTGGTTCAGCGACCGGATGGTGCTGAAGATGTACGGGGCCCGGAAGATCGAGCGGACGGACGACCCGGAGATCTACGACATGGTGGATCGCCTGCGCCGGCGGGCCGACCTGCCGATGCCGACCGTGGCCATCGCGCCCACCTCGCAGCCCAACGCCTTCGCCACGGGCCGGAACCCGGAGAACGCGGTCGTCTGCTTCACCGAGGGGATCCTGGACACCCTGGACCGGGACGAACTGGCCGGCGTGACGGCCCACGAGCTGGCCCACATCAAGAACCGCGACATGCTCATCGGCACGGTGGCCGCCACCATGGCGGCCGCCGTCGTGATGCTGGCCCGCTTCGGATTCTTCTTCGGCGGCGGTCGCGACCGGGGCGGTGCGGTGGCCGGCCTGCTCATGTTGCTGCTGGCGCCGCTGGCGGCCTTCCTCATCAAGTCGGCCGTCAGCCGGGCCGGCGAGTTCCGGGCCGACCGGGGAGGCGCGGAGATCAGCGGCGAGCCGCGCGCGCTGGCCCGGGCGCTCCAGACCATCGAGGAGGCGGCCAGCCGGCAGGGCACGATGAAGATCCGGCGGGGGGTCGGGGGCCAGAAGGAGGTCAACGAGGCGGCGGCCCACCTGTGCATCGTCAATCCCCTGCGGGGGGACGGGGGGATGAGCCTCTCCTCCCTCTTCAGCACGCACCCGCCCACCGACGAGCGGGTCCGTCGGCTGGAGGAGCTGGAGCGGCGGGGCGCTTGACGCAGGGCACCGGCGAGTCCGGGGCTCCGGCGGATCGTCCCTCCACCCGGTCGGGGGAGACCTCCGACCGGCCGGACGCCCCCGACGGCTATCCCATTCCGGACGCCGACCGGTTCTTCGTGGTGCTCAACCCCCGGGCGGCGGGGAGCGAGTCGGGCGCCCTGCGGCGGCGCGTGGCGGCGGCCTTCGCCGACCACGGGGTCCCCTTCGACCTGGTGGAGGCCGCGGGGCCGGCGGAGGCCGAGGAGATGGCGCGGCAGGCGGCCCGCGCGGGGTGCCGGGCCGTGGTGGCCGTGGGAGGCGACGGCACGGTGGCGCAGGCCCTCCGGGGGACGGCGGAGACCGGCGTCCCGGTGGGCATCCTCCCCTTCGGGACGGGCAACCAGCTGGCCTCGAACTTCGGCATCCCGACCTCGCTGGAGGGCAGCGTGCGGACGGCCGTGGACGGGGACGTGGAGCCCATCGACCTCGGACGCGTCAACGGCGAGTACTTCGCCCTCATCGCCGGCGCCGGCCTGGACGCGGACGTCATGGCCGACGCCACCTCCGAGATGAAGGAGAGGCTCGGGTTCGCGGCCTACCTCCTCAGCGGGCTCAAGCACGTGATCACCCCGAAGCCGGCGGACTTCCGGATCGTGGCCGACGGCGAGGAGGTCGAGGTCCGGGCCACCATGGTGCTCCTGGCCAACGTCGGGCACCTGGCGGCCGGCTCCCTGCCGGTGGAGGTGCAGGTGGGGCCGAAGGTCTCCTTCCAGGACGGACTCGTGGACGTGTGCGTGTACGCCTCCAGCAACCTGCCGGAGATGGCCCAGGTCCTCTGGAAGGTGGCGCGACAGCAGTACGCCGGGGACGACCGGATGCTCTTCCTCCAGGCCAGCCGGGTGCAGGTGGACGCGGACCCGGCGGTGGCCGCCCAGATCGACGGCGAGCCGGCCGGCCAGACGCCCCTCGAGGTCGAGATGGCCCCGCTCGCCGGCCGGATCCTGGTGCCCTGAGGATGGGCGCCGACGCCGGGACGGGGACGGAGGTCGAGGAAGCGGTCCGCCGGCCCGTGGAGGGGGCGCCGGCGGGGGGCGGGGCGGACCACGTCCTCGTGCGGGGCGCCCGGGAGCACAACCTCAAGGAGATCGACGTCTCCATCCCCCGGGAGTCGCTGACGGTGGTCACCGGGATCTCCGGCTCCGGCAAGTCCTCGCTGGCCTTCGACACCATCTACGCCGAGGGACAGCGACGGTACGTGGAGTCGCTCTCGGCCTACGCCCGACAGTTCCTGGGCGTGATGGACAAGCCGGACGTCGACCAGATCGAGGGGCTCTCGCCCTCCATCGCCATCGAACAGCGCACCACCTCCCGGAACCCCCGGTCCACGGTGGGGACGGTCACCGAGGTCTACGACTTCCTGCGGCTCCTGTGGGCCCGGGTCGGAACCCCACACTGCCCGGAGTGCGGCCAGCCGGTGCAGAAGCAGTCGGTGGGCCAGATCGTCGATTCGGTCCTGGGGTGGCGCGAGGGCGGCAGGATCGAGGTCCTCGCCCCCCTGGTCCGGGGCCGGAAGGGCGAGTTCCGGGACCTGTTCGACGAGGCGCTCCAGGAGGGCTTCGTCCGGGCCCGGGTGGACGGCGACCTGGTCGAGCTCGACGATCCCCCGTCCCTGGACCGGCGGAAGAACCACGACGTCTCGGTGGTGGTCGACCGCCTGCAGGTGCGGGAGGAGGACCGGGACCGGCTGGCCGACTCGGTGCAGACGGCGCTCCGCATGGCCGGCGGCACGGCCCGGGTGGACCTGCACGAGGACGGGGGGGCTCCCGAGGTCCACCTGTTCAGCGAGCAGTACGCCTGCCCGGACTGCGATGTGAACATCCCCGAGCTGGAGCCCCGGCAGTTCAGCTTCAACTCGCCTTTCGGCGCCTGCGACGCCTGCGACGGGCTGGGCGTCACCCAGGAGCCCGACCCCGAGCGCATGGTGGGGGGCGACCGGATCTCGGTCCTGGAGGGCGTGATCCTGCCGTGGGGCGCGCCCTCCTCCAGCCTGCGCCAGGAGGAGCTGCCCCCGGTGGCCGAGAAGCACGGCTTCCACCTGAACGACAACTGGGGCACCCTGACCGACGAGCAGCGCGACGCCATCCTGCACGGGGACGAGGAGGTGGGGTGGGAGGGCGCCGTGGCCTGGGTGAAGCGGCGCTACGCGGAGACGGACAGCGACAAGATCCGGAAGCGCCTCGAGGACTACATGACCGAGCGGACCTGCCCCTCGTGCGACGGCGCCAGGCTGCGCGCCGAGAGCCGCGCCGTGACGGTGGCGGGCCAGCGCCTGCCCGAGGTGGTGGAGCTGCCGGTGGAGGCGGTCCACGAGCGCTTCCGGACGCTCCGGGAGAGCGTCGAGGGGCGGACGGACCAGACGGCCGAGGTGGCCGCCCCCATCCTGAAGGAGGTCGTCGACCGGCTGGGCTTCATGGAGCGGGTGGGGCTGGGCTACCTGACGCTGGCCCGGCCCGCCGGGACGCTGTCGGGGGGCGAGGCCCAGCGAATCCGCCTGGCGACACAGATCGGGAGCCGGCTGGTCGGCGTCCTCTACGTCCTGGACGAGCCCAGCATCGGGCTCCACCAGCGGGACCAGCGCCGGCTGCTGGATACGCTGGAGGAGCTGCGGGACCTGGGGAACACCGTCCTGGTGGTGGAGCACGACGAGGAGACGATCCGCTCGGCCGACCACATCGTGGACCTGGGCCCGGGAGCGGGACGGGCCGGCGGACGGGTGCTGGTGTCCGGGCCCCTGGAGGAGCTGCTGGAGAGCGAGGCCTCCCTCACCGGCGCCTACCTGCGGGGGGACCGGCGGATCCCCGTGCCCGAGGAGCGGCGTGCCCCGGAGCCGGGCGAGGAGGTCGTCGTGCGGGGCGCCCGGCACCACAACCTCAAGGACGTGGACGTGGCCTTCCCCCTGGGCTGCTTCATCTGCGTCACCGGCGTCTCGGGCTCGGGCAAGTCCTCGCTGGTGGAGCAGATCCTCTACCGGCGGCTGGCCCACGAGCTGTACGACGCCAAGGCCACGCCGGGGGAGCACGACGCCGTCGAGGGAATCGACCGGATCAACAAGGTCATTGACGTGGACCAGAGCCCCATCGGCCGCACCCCCCGGTCCAACCCCGCCACCTACACCAGCGTCTTCACCCCCATCCGCGAGCTCTTCGCCGGCCTCCCGGAGTCGAAGATCCGCGGCTACGACAAGGGCCGCTTCAGCTTTAACGTGAAGGGGGGGCGCTGCGAGGCGTGCGAGGGCGACGGCATGGTGAAGATCGAGATGCATTTCCTGCCGGACGTCTACGTGCCCTGCGACGTCTGCCGGGGCAAGCGCTACAACCGGGAGACGCTGGAGGTGCTCTACAAGGGGAAGAGCATCGCCGACGTGCTGGAGATGACGGTGGAAGAGGCGCTGGAGTTCTTCGAGGCGGTCCCGAGGGTGCGGCGGAAGCTGAAGACGCTGGCCGACGTGGGGCTCGGCTACCTCACGCTGGGACAGCCGGCCACGACCCTCTCCGGCGGCGAGGCCCAGCGGGTGAAGCTCTCCTCCGAGCTGGCCAAGAAGAGCACCGGGGACACCCTCTACATCCTCGACGAGCCCACGACCGGCCTCCACTTCGAGGACATCCGGATCCTCCTGCGGGTCCTCCATCGGCTGGTGGAGAAGGGGAACACGGTGGTCGTCATCGAGCACCAGCTCGACGTGATCAAGACCGCCGACTGGATCGTGGACCTGGGGCCCGAGGGGGGCGGGGACGGAGGCTACGTCGTGGCCGAGGGGACGCCCGAGGAGGTGGCCCGGGCCGAGGGCAGCTTCACCGGCCGCTACCTGGGGGAGATGCTGTAGCCGTCCGTCGGCCACCGTGGAGGCCGGGGGAGCGGACGACGTGTGCTCGGAAGCCGACGACGTGAGCGGCCGGGACAGGGAGCGGACGACGTGAGCGGTCGAGGCAGGGAGCTGACGCTGGGCGCGAAGGCCTGGCTGAAGATCGGGGTCCGCGCCCACGACCCGGTGGCCCCCGCCCACCTCCGCGCGCCGCTGGACCGTGCCCGGCTGTCGCTCGTCTCCACCGGCGGCGCCACGGGCCCGGACCAGGAGGCCTTCGCCACGGGAAAGCGGGGCGACGCCTCCTTCCGTCCGCTCTCCTCCACGGCGGACCCGGACGGGCTCGCCTTCGACCACCCCCACTACGACACGTCGCTGGCCCGGGAGGACCCCGACTGCATCCTCCCGCTCCGCCTCCTGCGGCGACTGGCGGAGGAGGGCGTCGTCGGGGAGCTGGCGCCCACCGTCTACTCGATGATGGGCTACGTGCCGATCACGGGGACGCTGACGCGGGAGACGGCGCCGCGCATCGGGGAGCTCATGCAGGGGGAGGCGGTGGACGCCGCGCTGCTGTGTCCCGCCTGACCCACCTGTCACCAGACCGTGGGTCTGGTCGCCCGGGAGCTGGAGGGGAGGGGGATCGCCACCGTGTGCCTCTCCATGCTGGAGGAGGTCACCCGGAAGGTGAAGCCGCCCCGCACGCTGCTGGTGCCCTTCGGCTGGGGTCAGCCCCTGGGGCCTCCGGGGGCGGCGGAGCTCCACCGCAGGGTCGCCCGGGCGGCCCTGGAGATGCTGGAGGAGGAGAGGGAGGGGCCGATCGTCCGGACGTTCGAGCCCTGAGCGCGGGAGCGTGCCTCCGGGCCGGCCGAGCCGTCCGGGGGCGACCGGACGCCGCCGCTACCTCCCCGGACCCGGCGGCGCCGGGCCGGGGGGCGGGCGCGGACCCGGGCGCTCGATCTTCCAGAAGTCGATGCCGCCGGCCTGGTGCCGCACCCGGACGCTGGCCACCCGCTCGAGCGCCCCGAGGTCCAGCACGTCCACGGTGCCGCGGGTCGATCCCACGCCCTCGCTGCTCACGAAGGCGTAGCGGCCGTCGGGGGAGGCCACGACCCCGTGCGTCACGTCCACGGTCGTGGCGATCCGCGCGCGCTCCGTTCCCCGCTCCAGGTCGATGACGCTCACCGAGGCGCCGCCCCTGTTCGTGGCCAGCAGGAGCCGGCCGTCGGGGGTGGCCTCGAGGTTGTAAGGGGCCGGGCCGGTGGTGAAGCTCCGGGTCACCCGGAGCTCCTGGCCGTGGGTCGCCACCTCGTGGACCGTGCGACCGGCGTTGCAGGTCACGTAGACGAAGCGTCCGTCGGTCGAAGGCTCCGCCCAGCTCGGGCCGCAGCGCCCCTCCTCCCCCGCCGCGGGCAGCTCCAGGGTCCGGGTCACCCGCCGTTCGGCCGTCGAGATCTCGGTGAGCCGGTCGTCGGGCCCGCAGACGGAGTAATGGAAGCGGCCGTCGGCGGAGATCCGGCTCCCGTGGGGCCGGACGCAGACCGGGATGCGGGCCGTCTCGGCCAGGGTCTCCCCGGGCGAGACCTGGACGACCGACACCGAGGAGGGCTCCGGGTCCCCGTGGAGGTTGAAGTTGACCACGTAGGCCTCCGACCCGTCGGGCGTCACGCCGATGGTGGCGGGGAAGAGCCCGAGCGTGTCGCTGGCCACCGGCTCGTCGGTCCCCGTCCGGTACTTCCACAGCCGGCCGTAGGGCGTGCCGTGGGCCGTCGTCAGGTACCAGTAGCGGCCGTCGGGCGAGACCCGGACCCCGTGGGCCCCGTCCAGGTCCCCGGGCAGGACGCCGACGGAGACGCTCTTCTCCACGGTGGCTCCGGCCCCCGGCTCGAAGCGGACGCGGCTCACCACGTCCGAGGATTCGTTGGCCACGTAGACGTGGTAGCTCGCCGCCGCCCGGTCGGGCGTCCTCCGGCCGGGGACGCACGCCAGCGCCAGCAGGACGGCGACGGCCAGGGCCGTCGGCAGGGCTCGCCCGCCGGGCGGCGCGGCCCCGCGTCCGGGGCGCCGACCGATACCGCGGACCCGACCGGCCGTGGGGGCCCGGCCGCGCCCGCGGGTCCGATCACCCGTGTGCCCCGGTCGCTCCATCCGTCGCCCTCGCTCTCCCGTGGAGGTCGCGCCCGCTCGCCGCCCGGTGGCGGGCCGCCCAATATAGGGCGGGCTCGGGCCCTTCGTTGCTCACGGGGATCCGCCCCGTTAATCTTTTCTGCCCGAGGGTTGAAACCCCTCCCGGACCGGGGCCGTACGTACCCCCGCGGGGACGGTCGGAGGACGGGCCGTCCCGGAGGGGGACTCGAGAAACGCCCGGCAGACCGGCCGGAAGAGGGAGAAAGGAACGCGGCCCCATGATCAGCAAGGAAGACATCGAGAGCTGGCTCATCCGCACCGAGCTCGATTTCGAGGAGATCGAGGACGGCATCTGGGTGGTCCGATCCTCGCCCGGCGGCGAGGGGGGCGGGGACGAGGAGCCGCCCCTGATGCTGAGCCACCAGGCGCCGGTCCTCTTCCTCCGGGCGGCCATCCGGGAGGCGCCCGAGGAGGGGGACGCCCAGGTGAAGCTGTTCCGCCGCCTGCTGGAGCTGAACGCCAACGACCTGGTCCACGGGGCCTACGGGCTGGAGGAGGGCGAGGTCGTCCTGACGGACACCCTGGAGCTGGAGACCCTGGATTTCGAGGAGTTCCAAGCGTCGCTGGAGAGCCTCACGATGGCCGTGAGCTCCCACGCCCCAGAGCTGGTCAAGGACTGATCCGACCATGGGTATATTCGACCGCCTGTCCCGCCTGGTCCGATCGAACATCAACGACCTCATCGCCCGGGCGGAGAATCCCGAGAAGATGCTGACGCAGATCATCGAGGACATGCGGAAGCAGCTGGCCCAGGCGAAACAGGAGGTGGCCACCGCCATCGCCGACGAGCGAAAGCTCCGGGCCCAGTACGAGCAGGAGCGCGAGCAGTCCCAGGAGTGGGAGCGACGGGCCCGGCTGGCCGTCAAGGAGGGCAAGGACGACCTGGCCAAGCAGGCGCTCATGCGGGGCCAGGAGCACGCCGACCACGCCCGCGAGCTGGAGGGTCAGTGGGAGCAGCACCGGGACGAGACGGAGCGGCTGAAGGAGTCGCTCCGCCGGCTGAACTCCAAGATCGAGGAGGCCAAGCGGAAGAAGAACCTCCTCATCGCCAAGCAGAAGCGGGCCCAGGCCCAGCGCCGGATCCAGGACAGCATCCAGGGGCTGGAGGACAGGAGCGCCTTCCAGGCCTTCGAGAAGATGAGCGAGGAGATCGAGCAGCGGGAGCGCGAGGCCCTGGCCGCCTCGCAGGTCGACGAGGAGCTGACCGGGGATTCCCTGGAGCAGAAGTTCAGCGAGCTGGAGGGCGACGTCGGCGGGGACGTCGAGCAGCGGCTCCTGGCGCTGAAGGAGGAGATGGGGCTGCTCACCGACGGCGACTCCCCCAGGGCGCTCAATGCCGGCTCCGAGTCCGGCGAGGTGCGGGACGCCGAGATCATCGAGGAGGAGAGCGACGACCTCGCGGAGCGCTGAGGGCCGGGCGCCAGCCGAGGTGATCGTGGTGCCGCGGGCTCGCCCGGGAGGTCCCCGTGGCGTCTGAGGACCCGTCCGGGCGCTCCCCCCTCCGGTGGCTGGTCGGCGGGGCGGCGCTCCTGCTGCTCCTCCTGTTCCTGTACAGCGTCCGGGACCTGCTTCTCCTCCTCTTCCTGGCCGTACTCTTCTCGGTCTTCCTCGGGGCCCAGACCGACTGGTTCCAGCGCCGGCTGGCCCTGCCGCGGCCGGCGGGCATCGTCCTGAGCCTGCTGACGACGATGGTGGTGCTGGGCGGCGTGGGGGTGCTGCTCGTGCCCCGTCTCACCCAGCAGGCGGCCCAGCTGGTCACGGCGCTCCCGGAGCAGATGATGCGCTGGGAGCGGTCGCTGGCGGGCTTCCTGGAGCAGTACCCCCTCCTGCGGGACCTGGTGGGCCCGGTCCAGGAGGGGCAGAGCTACGTGGGGACGCTCTTCCGGGAGATCGGCCAGTACTTCACCGACGTCTTCCCCTATCTGTTCAGCGGCCTCTGGTTCCTGGTCCACCTGGTCAGCTTCTTCGCCATCAGCATCTACCTGACGGCCAAGCCCGGCCTGTACCGGAGCGAGGTGCTGCGTCTGGTACCCCCGGAGAAGCGGGAGGTGGCGGCCGACGTCATGCGGGAGCTGGGCGACACGCTGCGCGCCTGGGTGGGCGGACAGCTGCTGGCCATGGTGTTCCTGGGCGCCCTGACCTGGACGGGCCTGGAGCTGCTGGGGGTGCCCTTCGCCCTGGCCTTCGGCGTCTTCGCGGGGCTGGTGGCCATCGTGCCCTTCTTCGGGACCCTGGTCTCCACCCTGCTGCCCGCGCTCTACGTGCTCCCCACCGGCGGCGCCGTCTACGCTCTGGCCGTGGCCGGGGTCGGCGCCGCGGTCCACCTGGTGGAGGCGAACCTCGTGGCGCCGATGATCTTCGAGCGTCGGGTCGAGCTGCCGCCGGCCTGGACGCTCCTCACGCTGCTCGTGGTGGTGAAGCTGCTGGGCGCCATCGGGCTGCTGGTGGCGGTGCCGGTCTTCGCCACCGGCCGCGTCCTGGTCCGCCGGATCTACATCGACCGGGTCCTGGAGAAGGCCGCCTACCGGCCCGCCATGGACGTGGGACCGGTGGACGTGCCCGTGCCGGTGGGCGAGGGGGCGCTCCGGCTCGACGCGGACGAGGCGGAGCGGTCGGTGCCGGACCGGCTGGAGGAGCGCGAGGGATGACGGCGCCGGTAACCACCCCCTCGGACCGCCAGCCCGTCTTCGTGGTGCTGGCGGAGGGGCGGTTCGGCCTGGAGGGCTCGAAGACGGCCGCCTCGGCCATCCGTTACCTGCCGGACCGGGTGACGGCGGTCCTGGATTCCGAGCACGCCGGCCGGGAGGCGTCCGACGTCCTGGGGATCGGCGAGGGGATCCCGGTGGTGGCCACGGTGGAGGAGGCCCTGGACTGCTCGCCGGCCCCCGAAGCGCTGCTCATCGGCATCGCGCCCCAGGGCGGCACCCTCGACGAAGCCTGGCGCCCCCTCCTCCGGCGGGCCATGGCGGCGGGCCTCGACCTGTGGAGCGGGCTGCACGTCTTCCTGGCGGACGATCCGGAGCTGCGGGAGGGGGCCCGGGAGCACGGCGTCGGGCTGGTGGACCTGCGCCGGGCGCCCCCGGATCTTCCCGTGGCGAAGGGGAAGGCCGCCTCCACCGGGGCCCTGCGGGTCCTCACGGTGGGCACCGACTGCAACGTCGGGAAGATGACGACGACCCTGGAGCTGCAGCGGGAGCTGCGGCGCCGGGGGCGCCGGACCGCGTTCGGCGCCACCGGCCAGACCGGGATCCTCATCGCCGGCCGGGGCATCGCGGTGGACGCGGTGGTGGCCGACTTCGTGGCCGGGGCCGCCGAGGCGCTGACCCTGGAGGCGGCGGGGGAGATCCCTCCGCTCCGGGGCGGCGGACCCCCGCAGGGGAGCGAGGGGCCGGAAGACGAGCCGCGGCCCGAGGCGGTGCTGGTGGAGGGCCAGGGCTCGCTCATGCACCCCGGCTACTCGGGGGTCACCCTGGGCCTGATCCACGGGACCATGCCCCAGGCCATGATCCTCTGCTGGATGCCGTCCCGGGAGACGATCTACAGCGGCGACTACGACTGGGTGGAGATCCCGCCTCTGGACCGGGTGGCCCGGCTGTACGAGGACGCGGCCTCCTGGGTGCGGCCGCCGGAGGGCTCGCGGGTCGTGGCCGTGTCGGCCTGCACCTACGACCTGGAGGAGGCCGAGGCCCGTCGCCACGTGGAGGCGGCCCGGGAGCGGACGGGCCTGCCGGTCACCGACCCCGTCCGCTTCGGCCCCGGCCCGCTGGCCGACGCCGTGGAGCGGGCGATGGACGGCGGCTGAGCCCCCTCAGCCGCCCTCCACGATCCCGAGCCAGGCCTCCAGGATCCGGTCGTTGGCGGCCACGTAGCCCCCCGGCCGCAGCTCCGGGGCGCCGGGGTCGGCCGGCTCGCCGGCCCGCAGGCCCGGCACCTCCAGGGGACGGAAGACGCCGCCGGCTTCCCGGAGGATCAGCGCTCCCGCCGCCACGTCCCACGGCATGAGCCAGTACTCGAAGAAGGCGTCCAGGCGGCCGCAGGCCAGGTCGCACAGGTCGAGGGCCGCCGACCCGGCCCGCCGCACCCCGCTGGTGGCCCGGAGGGCGCGACCCAGGGTCTCCAGGTAGGCCTCCATCAGCCCGGGCTTCTTGAAGGGGAACCCGGTGCCCGCCAGGACCAGCCGCAGGTCGTCGACGCCGGACACCCGGATCGGCTCGCCGTCCCGCCGTGCGCCCCCGCCGCGCACCCCGCGGAAGAGCTCGCCGGTGGCCGAGTTCAGGACGACCCCCAGGCGCAGGCCGCGGTCGTCCACCGCGGCGATGGAGACGGCGTATTCGGGGTAGCCGTGGAGCCAGTTCGTCGTGCCGTCCAGGGGGTCGACGATCCACCGCACGGGGGCGGAGCCGGCCCCGGGGGCGCCCGTCGGGGCGTCGGCGGGCCGGGCGCCCCCGGCGGCTCCGTCCTCCGCCGTCCGGCCCTCCGCCTGGGTGTCCTCCTCGGCCAGCACAGCGTGGTCGGGGAAGCGACCGCGCAGCAGGCCGACGACGCGGCGCTCCGCCTCCCGGTCCACCTCGGTGACGAAGTCGGCACGGCCCTTCTCGGTCCAGGCGTCGCGGTCCGGGCGGGCCTCCGCGTGGACCTCGGCCGCCGCCCGGGCGGCCTCGGTGGCTGCCTCCAGCAGACCCTCGTCCTCGTCCGATATGCCCGGAAAGTCCCGCATCCTCGGCCTCTCTGGCTTGCTCGCCCCCGGCGCCGCGGCTAACTTAGCCGGGCATCCGGAGCGCCTACAACACGCGGCGCAGGGCCGGGAACGGACCGGCTTCTCCGCCGCCCTCTCTTTGTCGCGCCGTCCCGGACGTCCCGGCCGCCGGTCGGGCCCGGCCGGTCGGGCGACCCCACTCCGACCGAGGCGATGGCCGAACGGCAGAAGCGGGTCTTCAGCGGCATCCAGCCCACCGGCGAGCTGCACCTGGGCAACTACCTGGGCGCGATCCGGAACTGGGTGGAGCTGATGGAGGACTACGACTGCATCTACTGCATCGTGGACCTCCACGCGATCACCGTCCCCTACGAGCCCGACGAGATGCCCGACCGGATCTTCGACCTGGCGGTCTCGCTGCTGGCCGCGGGCCTGGATCCCGACCGCTGCACCCTCTTCGTGCAGTCGTCGGTCCCGGAGCACGCCGAGCTGGCCTGGATCCTGAACACCGTCACCCCCCTGGGCGACCTGCAGCGCATGACCCAGTTCAAGGAGAAGTCCGACCGGGCGGGGTCGGTGAACGCCGGTCTGCTGAACTACCCCGTGCTCCAGGCCGCCGACATCCTGCTGTACCGGGGCGAGCGGGTGCCGGTGGGCGAGGACCAGCTCCAGCACCTGGAGCTGACGCGGGAGATCGCCCGGCGCTGGAACGCCCGCTTCGGGGAGCTCTTCCCCGAGCCGCAGCCCCTGGTGGGGACGGGCCCCCGGATCCTGGGGCTGGACGGGGCGTCGAAGATGTCCAAGTCCGAGGGCAACACGATCCCCTTCCTGGCCGAGCCGGAGGAGATCGCGTCCACGGTGGGCTCGGCGGTGACCGACCCGGCGCGGGTGCGTCGGGACGACCCCGGCAACCCCAACGTGTGCAACGTCTTCGCCCTCCACGAGCACTTCACCGACGGCGGGGAGCGGGAGGAGATCGAGATCCGCTGCCAGACGGCGGAGCTCGGCTGCGTGGCCTGCAAGCGGCGGCTGGCGGAGAACATCTCCGACGACCTGGCCCCCGTCCGGGAGCGGGCCCGGGAGCTGCGGGCCGACCCCGACCGGGTCCACGAGATCCTGCGGGCCGGAGCCGAACGGTGCCGGGCGATCGCGGGGGAGACCCTGGAGGAGGCCTACGACCGCATGGGCCTGCGCCGCAGCCGGTCCGCCGCCCCGACGCCGGCCCCGGGAGGCTGAGGTAGCCATGGCCGAGTTGGCCCCCTGGCTCGAGACGCTGCGGTTCCCGCTCCTGGGACGGCTCCTGCTGGCGCTGGCCCTGGGGGCGGCGGTCGGCCTGGAGCGGGAGCTCTCGGGCAAGCCCGCGGGGCTGCGGACGAACATCCTCATCTGCGTGGGCGCGGCGCTGCTCACCGAGCTCTCCGTGGTGGCGGCGACCAACTTCGCCCCCCACGACCTGATCCGCTCGGATCCGGCCCGCATCGCGGCCCAGATCGTCTCGGGCATCGGGTTCATCGGGGCGGGCACGATCCTGGTCTCCCGGGGCAACGTGCTGGGGCTCACCACGGCGGCCACGCTGTGGGTCGTGGCCGCCATCGGCATGGCCGTGGGGCTGCACCTGTACGTGGAGGCGGTGGGGGCGACGGTGCTGGTCGTCCTCACCCTGGTGGCGCTGGGCCGCTTCGAGACCCGTGTGCTGGCCGAGCGCACGCGGCAGACCCTGACGGTGGTGATGGCGGATCCGGGGGCCCCGCCCCGGGAGGTGGAGGCGCTGCTGGAGGAGATGGAGTTCGACTACACCCACCTGGGCCACGAGCGGACCGCGGAGGGCGCCAGCTTCAGCTTCGCCGTCCGGGGCACCCGGAAGGCCCGGGACCGGCTGCTCCGGCGCCTCGCCGAGCGGGACGCCGTCCGGGGCGCGCAGGTCGAGTAGCGGGCGGAACGAGCGGGGAGGCGCGGCATCGGCGACGAGCGGACCCGGAAGATGCTGGTCTGGATGCACGCGCCGGAGTACCCGATCTGGTCCATGCCCCCGGCCTCCGAGGAGCGGATCCGGGACGCGCTCGGGGAGGACTGGACGTTTCGGGCCCTGGAGGAGCCGGGTTACTTCGCCGGCGACGGGGCCCGGCAGATCCCGGACGCGCTGATGGAGGAGATCCGCGACGCCGAGGTGTACTGCGGCTTCGGGGTGCCGCGGGAGGCGTTCGTGGCGGGCCGGGAGCTTCGGTGGGTCCATTCCGGGGCGGCGGGCGTGGGCTCCTCCCTCTTCCCGGAGATGCGCGAGAGCGACGTGGTCCTCACCAACTCGGCCGGGCTCCACGCGGAGCCGCTGGCCGAGCACGCGCTGGCCCTGATGCTCCATTTCGCCCGCGGGCTGGACGTGGCCGCGGCCGCCCGTCGCCGCCGGGGCTGGGCCCACGCCGAGCTGGCGGGTCGGGGCAGCCCCGTGCGGGAGCTGGCGGACGCCACGGTGGGGGTCGTGGGGTACGGCGGCATCGGCTCGGCGGTGGGGCGCAGGGCCTCGGCCGTCGGGATGCGGGTGCTGGGAATGCGCCGCCGGCCGGAGCGGAGCGGCGGGGACGTGGCCCGGATGTTCGGTCCCGACGGGCTGGACGAGCTCCTGGAACGGTCGGATTTCGTGGTGCTGTCCGTCCCCGAGACACCGGAGACGGAGCGGCTCATCGGCTTGCGGGAGCTCTCCCTCATGGGGCAGGATGGGGTGTTGATCAACGTCTCCCGCGGCGGGGTCGTGGACGAGGACGCCCTGGTCCAGGTGCTGCGGGAAGGCGGGCTGCGCGGGGCGGGCCTCGACGTGTTCGAGGAGGAGCCCCTGCCCCCGGATCATCCGTTCTGGGGTATGGACCAGGTGGTGATCACGCCGCACACGGGGGCCGTCTCCCCCCGATTCTGGGAGCGGGAGACGGACCTGATCCTCGAGAACGTCCGCCGCTACCGCCGGGGAGAGCCTCTGGTGAACGTGGTGGACAAGGGACGGGGCTACTGACCGTGAGCGAATCGACCGGGATGGAGCAGCTCCTGCGGGCCGCCGTCCAGAGCGGGGCCCAGTCGCTTCTCATCAAGGCCGGAGACGTCTTCCGGGCGCGGATCGACGGGGAGCTGGTGCGGCTCTCCGAGAAGCCGTTCACGCCGGAGGACACCCGGCGGATCGCCCTCCAGCTCCTGCCGGACGAGACGGCCCGCAACAGGATCGACGAGCTCACCGACCGGGACTTCGCCTGGGACATGGAGGACCTGGCGCGCTTCCGGGTCAACATCCTCCGTCAGCGGAACACGCTGGCGGTGGTCATGCGGGTCATCCCCTGGGACATCCCCAACATCGAGGGCCTCAACCTGCCCCCGGTCCTGCGGGACCTGGCCGATGTGGAGAACGGCCTCATCCTCGTCACCGGCTCCACCGGCTCGGGCAAGAGCACGACCCAGGCGGCCATGGTGGGCTGGATCAACCACAACCGGAAGAAGCACATCATCACCCTCGAGGACCCCATCGAGTTCCGCCACCGCAACGCCGACGGCACGGTCACCCAGCGGGAGGTGGGCCGGGACACCAACACCTTCCGGAGCGGCCTGCGCACGGCGCTCCGCCAGGACCCGGACGTCATCCTCATCGGCGAGATGCGGGACCCCGAGACGCTGGCCATCGCGCTGGAGGCGGCGGAGACGGGACAGCTGGTGATCTCGACCTTCCACGCCTCCACGGCCCTGGGGACGCTGAGCCGGATGATGGCCATGTTCCCCGCCGAAGATGAGGAGATCGTCCGCAAGCGGATCACCGAGACCTTCCGGGCCATCATCTCCCAGAAGCTCATCGTGAGGAAGGAGGATGAGGGCCGGGTGCCGGTGGTGGAGATCCTCCGCTTCACCGGCGCGGTCCAGGACGCGGTGCTGCGGGGCGAGGGGAGCGGCCAGATCAAGAAGCTCATCGAGGAGGGCGGGCAGTACGGCATGCAGACGTTCGACCAGCACCTGATGGAGCTGGTGCGGGACGACGTCGTGGAGTACGAGGTGGCCCGGTCGGCCGCCACCAGCCCCAGCGACTTCGAGCTGGTCATGCAGACCCTGTCGTCGGGCGAGGAGGACGGACCGCGACCCGGCGGCATCACGCGGGGCGGCTACTGATCCTCGAGGGGCTCTTCCTCCCGGTCACCACCCCGTTCGACGCCGCGACGGGGGACGTGGACCGGGGCGCCTTCCAGGCCAACCTCCGGCGGTGGATGGACCATCCGGTGGACGGCTTCGTGGTGGCCGGATCCACCGGCGAGGCACCGCTTCTGGACGAGATCGAGATCCTGCGGCTGGTGGAGTGGGCCCGGGAGGTGACGCCCCGCGGCGTGCCGGTGGTGGCCGGCACGGGGCTGGAGTCCACCCGCGGCACGGTGCGCCTGTGCCGCGAGGTGGCCCGCAACGGGGCCGACGCGGTGCTGGTGCGTCCTCCCTCCTACTACGCGGGGGCCATGACGGCCGGGGCGCTGGACGCCCACTACCGGGCCGTCGCCGACGGCTCGCCCGTGCCGGTGGTCCTCTACCACATCCCCCGCTACGTGCCCGTGGACCTGGAGCCCGACCTGGTGGCCGGGCTGGTGCGCCACGAGAACGTGGCCGGGATCAAGGACTCGTCGGGGGACATCCGCAACCTGGGCGAGCTGGCCGACGCCTGCTCGGGCGAGGCCTCGGTCCTGGTGGGATCGGGGACCCTCCTGTACGGGGGGCTCGAGGTGGGCGCGGCGGGGGGCGTCCTGGCCGTGGGGCTGCTGGCCACCGCCGCCTGCGCGGAGATCCTGTCAGCGTGGAGGGACGGCGACACCGAGCGGGCGGGCGGGCTGCAGGAGCGCGTCGGCGACCTGCACCGGGCGGTGGTGGGGAAGCTCGGCGTCGCCGGGGTGAAGGCCGCGCTGGACGGGCTGGGGCTGGAGGGCGGTCCGGTCCGCAGCCCCCTCCGGGATCTGGACGGAGAGGGACGGCGGCGGGCGGAGCGGGCCCTGGAGGGCGCCGGCCTGGCGACGCGCTCGGCGCCGGGCGCGGAGAGCGGGGCGTGAGGGGCGGGTCGGGGCGCCGCCGACCGGTGGGGCGCCGCGCGAGGAGGGGGCGCCACGCGGACCGGGCCCGGCCGGAGCCCCCGGAGGGCCGGGGCTGATGTTCGGCGACGACGTCCGCTGCGTGGCCGTGGTCGGCGTGCAGTGGGGCGACGAGGGCAAGGGGAAGATCGTCGACGTCCTGTCCGAGCGGGCCACCGTCGTGGCCCGCTACCAGGGCGGGGCCAACGCCGGCCACACCGTCCGCGTGGGGGACGAGGAGTTCGTCCAGCACCTGATCCCCTCGGGCATCCTCTACCCCGACGTCCGCTGCCTCCTGGGCAACGGCGTGGCCCTGGATCCCTGGACCCTCCGGGAGGAGATGGAGGAGCTGCGCCGGCGCGGCGTCGGGCTGGACGGACGCCTGGGCGTGAGCAGCCGGGCCCACCTGGTGCTGCCCTACCACAAGCTGCTGGACGGCGCCCTGGAGGCCAGCCGGGGCGACGACCCCATCGGCACCACCCGCAGGGGCATCGGGCCGGCCTACCGGGACAAGGTCGCACGGACGGGTCTCCGGGCGGGGGACCTGCGGGACCCGGGCCGGTGCGAGGAGGTCGTGCGGGCCGGATGCGAGGCGGCCAACGGCGTGCTGGAACGCCTGGAGGCCGAGGCCCGGGCCGACGCGGACGACGTGCTGGCGGCCCTGGACGAGGTCCGGGATACCGTCCTGGAGCTGACCACCGACGTGGGCCGGGAGATCCGCGAGGAGCTGGAGGGCGGCGGACGGGTCCTCCTGGAGGGGGCGCAGGGGTCCCTGCTGGACGTCGACCACGGCACCTATCCCTACGTGACCTCCTCCACCACGACCGCCGGGGGCGCCGCCTCCGGCGTCGGGATCGGCCCCACCCGCATCGACGAGGTGCTGGGCGTGGTGAAGGCCTACACCACCCGGGTGGGCCGCGGCCCGTTCCCCACCGAGCTCGAGGGGGCGGAGGCGGAGCGGCTCCGGACGCTCGGCGGCGAGTTCGGGGCGACGACGGGCCGTCCGCGGCGCCCCGGCTGGTTCGACGGCGTCGGCGTGCGCTTCGCCGCCGGCGTCAACGGCCTCACGGCCCTGGCCGTGACGAAGCTGGACGTGCTGGACGCCTTCGACGAGCTGAAGCTGGCGGTCGGCTACCGCCTGGACGGCGAGCCCCTGGACCGCTTCCCCGACTCGGCCGCCGAGCTGGAGCGGGTGGAGCCGGTGTACGAGCCGGCCCCGGGCTGGGACGAGCCCACCGCCGAGTGCCGCGCCTGGGGGGAGCTGCCCCGGCCGGCCCGCGACTACCTGGAGCGGCTGCAGTCGCTGGCCGGAGCCCCGGCGCGCTACGTGTCGGTCGGATCGGCCCGGACGGAGATCATCACGGTCTGACCCGCCGCCGGCCAAGTTTGGCCCCGCAGGCGCCGCGGGCCGCCGCCGGGTTTCGCGCCGCGAGCCGCGGGCCACGTTTCGAGCCGCCGCCGTCACGGCTGCCCCCCGCGGCCGCCCCCGGGACCGATGCCCCGTCGGCCGTGTATCCCGCCTCGTCCGGCGGCGCGCCCCTCGTCGACTCGTTGACCGTCCCGGGCGCCGCCGCTATACTGAAGGGCTCCGACTTTCCGCCCGGAGGCTGGTCGGCGCCCCGGTTTCCGATCGGCTTCCTCGGCCCACCGCAGGTCAGGTCATGTTCGAACGTCTCAGCGAGAGGCTCGACGACGTCCTGGGAGGCTTCCGCGAGCGCGGGGTCCTCACCGAGGACATGCTGGACGACGGTCTGCGGGAGGTGCGTCGGGCGCTGCTGGAGGCGGACGTCCACTTCGAGGTGGCGCGGAGCTTCCTGGACCGGGTCCGGGAGCGGGCGACCGGGGAGGACGTGCTGGACTCGGTCAGCCCCGGCGACCAGGTCGTCAAGATCGTGCACGACGAGCTGGCCGACCTGCTGGGGGAGGGGGCGCCCGAGCTGGCCGAGGCCCCGGTCCCGCCCACGGTGGTCATGCTGGTGGGGCTGCAGGGCTCGGGCAAGACGACCTCGGCCGCCAAGCTGGCGCGGCGGGCGAAGGGCTCGGGAGGCCGCCCCGTGCTGGTGGCCTGCGACCCCTACCGGCCGGCGGCGGCGCGGCAGCTGGAGTCGCTGGGCGAGCGGATCGACGTGCCGGTTCACCGGGGCGAGGTGGAGGGCGCCGGCACGGGCGACCGGCGCCGGAAGGGCGACGTGGTCCGCCTGGCCCAGGAGGCCGTGGACGAGGCGCGCCGGGACGGGGCCTCGCTGGTGCTGCTGGACATGGCGGGCCGCCTGCAGATCGACGAGGAGCTCATGGGCGAGCTTCGCGCCGTCCGGGAGGCGGTCGAGCCCCAGGAGGTGCTGCTGGTGGCCGACGCCATGACCGGCCAGGACGCCGTGCGGGTGGCCGAGGGCTTCCACGACGAGGTGGGGCTGACCGGCGTGCTCCTCACCAAGATGGACGGCGACGCCCGCGGGGGCGCCGCCCTCTCCATCCACGAGGTGCTGGGGGTCCCGGTGAAGTTCGTGGGCACCGGCGAGCGCCCCGAGGACCTCACGGTCTTCGATCCCGACCGGATGGCGGGCCGCATCTTGCAGATGGGGGACGTGGTGGGCCTCGTCGAGCGGGCCGAGCAGGCCATCGACGGGGAGGCCGCCCGGCGGATGGAGCAGAAGGTCCGCGAGGGCGACGGCTTCGACCTGCAGGACTTCCTCCAGGCCCTCCGCCAGCTCCAGAAGATGGGTCCGCTGGACAGCCTGCTGAAGATGGTGCCCGGCGTGAAGCCCGGGATGCTGGAGAACGCGCAGATGGACCCGGAGCGGATCCGGCACATGGAGGCCATCGTCTGCTCCATGACGCCGGAGGAGCGCCGCAACCCGCGGATCCTGAACGGGTCGCGTCGGGCGCGGATCGCCCGGGGATCGGGCCGGCCGGTGCACGAGGTGAACCGGCTGGTCAAGCAGTTCGGACAGATGAACGAGATGATGAAGAAGATGGGCCCCCTCGGATCCATGATGGGATCCGGCGGAGGGAAGAAGGCCCTGCGACGCCTGATGGGCTGAGCGGGGCTCCCGATCACGCAGAGCGAGGACGTCAGAGGATGCCAGCAAAGATTCGTCTGAAGAGAGTCGGCCGGAAGAAGCAGTCGAGCTTCCGCATCGTGGTGACGGAGAAGTCCGAGTCGGTGACCGGGGCCCCGATCGAGCAGCTGGGGATCTATCACCCGCGGACCGAGCCGTCCGTCATCAAGCTGGACGCCGAGCGGGCGCTGCACTGGCTCCGGACCGGGGCCCGGCCCAGCGACACGGTGCGCTCCCTGTTCCAGCGGGCCGGCCTGTGGGAGAAGTTCCACGACGGCGTCACCCCCGAGGACCTGACGGAGAAGGAGATCTTCCTGGGGCCCGAGGGCGCCTGGACGACGTCCCGACGCGCCGAGGCCGCCGAGGAGGCGCGGAAGGCCGCGGCCGAGGCGGAGGA
>CAZSKS010000021.1:0-34766 GCA_964607465.1 uncultured Gemmatimonadota bacterium
TCTCCGACCACACGCTGGCCGCCAGCCCGTAGCGGGTGTTGTTGGCCAGCTCCACCGCCTCGTCCGGGGTGCGGAAGCTCATCATCACCACCACCGGGCCGAAGATCTCCTCCTGGGTGATGGTGGCGGCCGGCCCCACGTTGGTGCACAGGGTCGGCGGGTAGAACCATCCCTCCCGCGGCTCGCTCCACGAGGGCTGCCAGATCTCCGCCCCCTCGCGCCTCCCCTGCTCCACCAGCTCCCGGATCCGGTCCAGCTGCACGGGGGCCACGATGGCACCGACGTCGATGCCCTTGTCCAGGGGATCGCCCATCCGGAGGGTCTCCATCCGCTGGCGGAGCTTCTCCTCCAGCCGCTCCTCCACGCTCTCCTGGACCAGGATGCGGGAGCCGGCGCAGCAGACCTCCCCCTGGTTGAACCAGATGGCGTCCACCACCCCCTCCACGACGCTGTCCAGGTCCGCGTCGTCGAACACCACGAAGGGCGACTTGCCGCCCAGCTCCAGCGACAGCTTCTTGCCGCTCCCCGCCGTGGCCTCGCGGATCTTGCGGCCCACCGCCGTGGAGCCGGTGAAGGCGATCTTGTCCACGTCCGGGTGGCGCACCACGGCGTCACCGGTTCGGCCGTCCCCGGTGACCACGTTCACCACCCCCGGGGGCAGGCCGGCCTGCTGCACCAGCTCGCAGAAGAGGAGCGCCGTGAGCGGCGTGTGCTCGGCGGGCTTGAGGACCACGGTGTTCCCGGTGGCCAGGGCGGGCGCCACCTTCCAGGCCAGCATGAGCAGGGGGAAGTTCCAGGGGATGACCTGGCCCACCACGCCCACGGGGACGTGCCCCGGGAGCTCCTGCTCCATGAGCTGGGCCCAGCCGGCGTGATGGAGGAAGTGGCGGGCCACCAGCGGGATGTCGATGTCCCGGGACTCCCGGATCGGCTTCCCGTTGTCCATCGTCTCCAGCACCGAGAAGAGGCGGCCGTTCTTCTTGATCTTGCGCGCCACCGCGTACAGGAATCGGGCGCGCTCGTGGCCGGGCGTCGCCCGCCAGCCCGGCTGCGCCTCGCGGGCGGCCGACACCGCCGCGTCCACGTCCGCCTCGCTCCCCTGGGCCACCGTCGCCAGGAGCCGGCCGTCCCGCGGGCTCGGCACCTCGAAGGTCTCCCCCTCCTCCGGTGGCCGCCAGGCCCCGCCGACGAAGTGATCGAAGCTCCGTCCCCGCTCCTCCAGCCAGGCCACGGCCCGCTCGGACGACTCCGGCGCCGGGCCGTACTCCATGGTCTCGAACAGGTCAGCGATCTTCGGCATGCGTCCCTCCGCGCCGCATCAGGCCATGGGGTGGCGATGGAAGGCCGAGTAGCGGCCCGTGGCGTGGTGCTCCAGCTGCCGCTCGATGTCGGCCAGCAGGGAGCTGGCCCCGAAGCGGAAGAGCCGGCGGTCGAGCCAGGCGCCGCCCAGCTCGTCCTTCACGAGGTAGAGCCAGGCCAGGGCCTCCTTGGCCGTGCGGATCCCGCCGGCGGGCTTGAAGCCCACCCGATGGCCGGTGCGCTCGTGATAGGCCCGCACCGCCCGGGTCATCACCAGCCCCACCGGCAGGGTGGCGTTCACCGACTCCATGCCGGTGGAGGTCTTGATGAAGTCGGCGCCCGCCATCATGGCCACCCGGCTGGCGCGGGCCACGTCCCGGAGGGTCCCCAGCTCCCCGGTGGCCAGGATCACTTTCAGGTGCGCCTCCCCGCAGGCCTCCCGGAACGCGCGCACCTCCCGGTACAGCCGCTCCCATTCGCCGCGCAGCACCTGCCCCCGGGTGACGACCACGTCGATCTCCTCGGCGCCCGCCTCCACGGCCCGGCCGATCTCGTCCACGCGCTCCCGGAACGGTCCCAGCCCCGAGGGGAAGCCCGCCGCCACCGACGCCACGGGGATGCCTGAGCCCTCCAGCGCCTCCACGGCCACCTCGACGAGGGAGCCGTACACGCAGACGGCGGCGACGCGGAGATCCAGCCCGTCGGCGCCGAGGGCCGCCAGGAGGTCGGGACGGACCGGCTGGCGGGCCTTCGCGCACAGGCGCCGGACCCGTCCCGGCGTGTCGTCGCCCGACAGGGAGGTGAGGTCCAGGAAGGTGACGGCCCGGAGCAGCCAGGCCGCCTGCCAGTCCCGCTTGACCGAGCGCCGGGTGGCGATCGTCGCGGCCCGTCGCTCGATGGCGCTCCGGTTGGCCGTGGCCGCCCGCACCCACTCCAGGTCCAGGTCGGTGCCGGGGTTCCGGGAGAGCGCCCCCTCGACGCCGGCCCGGCCCGTCTCCGTACCGCCCGGGCGCCCGCCGTCCGGACGGGCACGGGGGGCGTCCACCCCCGGCGCCCCGGACTCCTGGGGCTGGCGGGTCCTCTCCCGTCCTTCCTCCGTCTCCTCGCTCGTCTTCGTGCTCATGGCTGGAGGAGGAATATCTGCCGGCGGCAGCGGTGAAGGCAAACCACCCTCATCCGTCCACGACGCGAACACGGAACCCGCCGTCCCCGCCGTTCCCCCGGGCGAACAGCTTCGCCAGCACGACGCCCACCACGAAGCCCCCCACGTGGGCCCACACGGCCACGCCGCCGCTCGCCCCTGCCGCGCCGGCCGTGGCCACCCCCTGCAGGAACTGGAGGAGGAACCAGTAGCCGAGCATCACCCACGCCGGGAGCGGGATCACCCGGATGAAGAAGACGACGAAGACGAGGGTGTCCACCCGCACCCGGGGGTAGAGGACGACGTAGGCGCCCATGACCCCGCTGATGGCCCCGGAGGCACCCACGGTGGGCACCGGGCTGTCGGGGGCGGTCACGATGTGGGCGACGGCGGCCAGGACCCCGGCCATCAGGTAGAAGACGAGGTACCGGCCGTGGCCCATGGCGTCCTCGATGTTGTTCCCGAAGACCCACAGGAACCACATGTTCATGATCAGGTGGCCCCATCCGCCGTGCATGAACATGGAGGTGAGGAGCGTGACGCCGGTGGCGCCCCCGGCCCGGCAGGTCCACCCCCTGCGCCGGATCACCTCTCCCTCGGGGATGGCGCCGGTGACCTCGCCGGGGATCGTGGCCCAGTCACAGAGCGACTGCATGAAGACCCCTCCGCTCCCGGCCCCCTGCAGGAGGAACCACACGGCGACGTTCGCCCCGATCAGGCCGAAGGTGAGGACCGGCGTGATGTCGGTGGGGTTCTCGTCGCGGAGGGGGAACATGCCGGCAGGTTAGACCGGCGGCCCCGGTGGGCGCAACGGCCCGCCTGCCGATCTGACACGGACCCCCCGTCCGCGTGCCATTATGTCGGGGAATTCCCCGGAATTCCGGGGCGGAGGGGAGGCACATGGCTTGCACCCTCCATCCACGCCGCCGTGCCCCGTCCGGCGTGTCGGGCACGGCGCGTCCCGACGGGACGCGCGGCACCTTCGACGCCGGGCGGAAGCACCGCGAACGTTGCACGAGCCGTCAACGAGCAGAGGACGACAGATATCATGGGCAAGGTAATCGGCATCGATCTGGGCACGACCAACTCCTGCGTGGCCGTGATGGAGGGAGGCGACCCCGTCGTCATCCCCAACGCGGAGGGCAACCGCACCACGCCCTCGGTGGTGGCCTGGACGGACGACGGGGAGCGCCTCGTGGGGCAGGTGGCCAAGCGGCAGCAGGTCACCAACCCCGAGAACACGGTCCATTCCATCAAGCGCTTCATGGGACGCAAGTGCTCCGAGGTCGAGGAGGAGCGCAAGCTCGTCTCCTACGGCACGGAGTGCGACGAAGAGGACCGCCTGCAGGTGCAGATCCCCAACGCCGACAAGGGATCGTTCCTGCCCCCCGAGATCTCGGCCATGGTGCTCCAGAAGATGAAGCAGACGGCCGAGGACTACCTGGGCCAGGAGGTCACCGGGGCGGTCATCACCGTGCCGGCCTACTTCAACGACGCCCAGCGCCAGGCCACCAAGGACGCGGGCAAGATCGCGGGCCTCGAGGTCAAGCGCATCATCAACGAGCCCACGGCCGCGTCCCTGGCCTACGGGCTCGACGACGAGTCCGAGCAGACCGTGGCCGTCTTCGACCTCGGCGGCGGCACCTACGACGTCTCGATCCTGGAGCTCGGTGACGGCGTCTTCGAGGTGAAGTCCACCCACGGCGACACCCACCTGGGCGGGGACGACTTCGACCAGCGGGTCATCGACTGGCTGGTGGACGAGTTCAGGAAGGACCAGGGCATCGACCTCTCGGAGGACCCGATGGCCCGGCAGCGGCTCCGCGAGGCCGCCGAGAAGGCCAAGTGCGAGCTCTCGTCCACCAAGAAGACCGACATCAACCTGCCCTTCATCACGGCCGACCAGTCCGGGCCGAAGCACCTCAACACCTCGCTCACCCGGGCCAAGTTCGAGCAGCTGGTGGACGACCTGATCCAGTCCACGGTCGGGCCGATGGAGAAGGCCCTGGACGACGCCGGCTACGAGCCGTCCGACATCGACGAGGTCATCCTGGTGGGCGGCTCCACCCGCATCCCGAAGATCCAGGAGCTGGTGAAGGACTTCTTCGGCAAGGAGCCGAACAAGAGCGTGAACCCCGACGAGGTCGTGGCCATCGGGGCCGCCATCCAGGGCGGCGTCCTGTCGGGCGAGGTCGAGGACGTCCTGCTGCTGGACGTCACGCCCCTCTCCCTGGGCATCGAGACCCTGGGCGGGGTGATGACGAAGCTGATCCCGCGGAACACCACGATCCCGACCTCGAAGAGCGAGATCTTCTCCACGGCCGAGGACAACCAGAGCACCGTGGACATCCACGTCCTGCAGGGGGAGCGGGAGATGTCCGAGGACAACAAGACCATCGGCCGCTTCCAGCTCACCGGCATCCCGCCGGCGCCGCGGGGCGTGCCGCAGATCGAGGTCGAGTTCGACATCGACGCCGACGGCATCCTGAACGTGAGCGCCAAGGACAAGGCCACGGGCAAGGAGCAGTCGATCCGCATCGAGGCTTCCTCCGGCCTCTCCGAGAACGAGATCGAGCAGATGGTCGAGGAGGCCGAGGAGCACGCCGAGGAGGACGAGGAGCGGCGTGAGCGGATCGAGGCCCGCAACAAGCTCGACTCCCTGGTCTACCAGACCGAGAAAAACCTCGAGGACTGGCAGGAGGCGCTGGACGACGGCGACCGCCAGGAGATCGAGGACGCCCTGGAGCGTGGCCGCCAGGCCTTGAAGGAGGGCGACCACGACGAGATCAAGGCCGCCACGAAGGGCATCCAGGAGGCCGCCCAGGGCGCGGCCCAGAAGATGTACTCCGAGGCCGGCCAGGGCGCGGCGGCCGGCGGACCGGGCGGCATGGGCGCCGCCGGAGCGGCCGGGGAACCGGGTGCGCCGGGGGCCGGAGCCGCGGAGGCCGAGGCGACGGCCGAGTCCGCCGACGAGGAGGAAGAGGACGTCGTCGAGGCCGACTACGAGATCGTCGACGAGGAGAAGTAGCGGAGAGCCGGCCGGTCGGCGGCCCGACCGGTCGGCGTCGACGTCCGACCGGCCCGTGGCGGTCACGGGGGGCGGTGCCTGACGGCGCCGCCCCTTTTCGCGTTCCCCGGTACCGTCCTTGCGACCGGTGAAGTCGGCTGCCGCGTCGCCCGGAGCCGCGTCGGGACGCCCGAGGTCGGGCCGGGACGCCCCGGACCCGTCGGCCGCCGGCCGGGCAACGGTCCGCCCGGCCCGACCGTCCCATGGAGGAGCAGGACGCTCGCGGGAGGAGACCACGGCTCCCGCCCCACACTACACCGGACACCGACACGATGAAGGACGCCCTCAGATCGAAGCTGAACGTGACGCTGACGGCCACGCTGGCCTTCGCCGCGGGCCTCTTCCTGGCCGCCCAGCTCGACCTCACCCCGGCCTCCATGGCGGCGGTCCAGAGCGCCGACCTGCAGCTGGGGGCCTCGGACGAGCAGGTCCGCCAGCTCCAGGACCTCTCCTTCCGCGACGGCTTCTCTCGCGTGGTGGACCAGGTCTCCCAGGCGGTCGTGACGATCCGGGTCGAGAAGGAGGTCCAGGGACGCATGATGCGGCCCGACGACATCCTCCCGTTCCCGTTCCGGCGTGAGCAGCCCGACCGGCAGCAGCCGCCGACCCGTCCCGGATCGGGCTCGGGCTTCATCGTGGGGGAGAGCGGCTACATCGTCACGAACAACCACGTCGTCTCCGGGGCCACCGACATCACCGTCCAGCTTCCGGACCGCCGTGAGATCGACGACGTGGAGGTCGTGGGGACCGACCCCCAGACCGACGTGGCCCTGCTGAAGATCGACGCCTCGGGCCTGCAGTCGGTGCCCCTGGGCACCAGCGAGGACCTGGACGTGGGCGACTGGGTGCTGGCCATCGGCAGCCCCGGCTTCGACGCCGGCGGGACGATCCTGGAGTCCACCGTCACCGCGGGCATCGTCAGCGCCAAGGGCCGGAGCATCGGGATCCTGGGCCAGCAGTTCCGGAACCAGCCCAACCTGGCCATCGAGAACTTCCTCCAGACCGACGCCGTCATCAACCGGGGCAACTCCGGCGGCCCCCTGGTGAACGTCGACGGCGAAGTGGTGGGGATGAGCACCGCCATCCTGAGCGAGACGGGCAACTACGAGGGCTACGGCTTCGCCGTCCCGTCGGAGCTCATCCGACAGGTCGTCGAGGACCTCATGGAGCACGGCGAGGTTCGCCGGGCGGTGCTGGGCATCAGCATCGACCAGGTGCAGCCCGCCACGGCCAAGTACTTCGGCCTGGACGAGGTCCGTGGCGTGGAGGTGGCCGACTTCTCGGCCCTGGCCGGCGGCGAGAGCCCGGCCCGCCAGGCGGGGCTCCAGCGCGGCGACATCATCCTGGCCGTGGACGGGGAGCCCATCGACGGCATCCCCGACCTCCAGTCCAGGATCCGGATGTACGACCCGGGCGAGACGGTGACCCTCTCCGTCGCCCGCCGCGAGGACGGGCGCACCCGTCACGTCGAGATCGACGTGGAGCTGGGCGCCGCGGACACCGGCGGCGAGGAGCGGCAGCGCATGGCGGCCGAGGCCGACGCCGAGAACCCCTTCGGCATCGAGGTGGAGCCGTTGACCTCGAGGATGCGGAGCGAGCTCAGCCTCCCCGACGACCTCCAGGGCGTGTACGTCTCCGAGGCCAGCCCGCGGAGCCCGCTGGTGACGGCGGCGCCGGCCTGGACCCAGTTCACCTTCGTCACCCGGATCAACGGCCAGCCGATCACGGACATGCAGAGCTACCGGGAGGCGGTCGGCGACATCGAGCCGGGCGACGTGGCCCGCGTGCAGCTCTACCTGGCCACGGCGGAGGGCCAGGGACGGTTCGTCTTCGCCACCGTGGAGCTTCCCGAGAGCTGAGCCCACCGGGTTCCGGGCGGCCCGAGGGCTGATCCCACCGGGTTCCGGGCGGCCCGACCTCCGATTAGTTTCAGGGTCCTCCGGGCGGGGCGTCGCGCCTGTGTCGGACCCTGCCCCCCCGGCGGGCGTCCGGCACGGGCCGCCGCCCGCGCCCACGGGCGAAAGTGGCGGAAACGGCAGACGCGCCAGCTTTAGGAGCTGGTGGCCCCGACGGGCCGTGGGGGTTCGAATCCCCCCTTTCGCATCCCTCCGGCCGCGGGCCGGCGGTGCAGGCGCCCCCCGGGGAGCCCCGACGGGGCCGGAAGCACCGAGGTCGAATCCAGCGACGCGAATCCAGCCAGCGAGCGAGCGGATCCCGAGATGACCCCCGGCGAGGAAGCCACCGAGACGAAGGACGTCGAGCCGGACGCCGAGGCGTCCCTCGAGATCGACGTCCAGGAGGGCCCGGACGGGACCCGGACCGTCAGCGTCACCGTCCCGGCCGAGCGGATGGAGGCGATCCGTGCCCGGGAGCGCTCCGAGCTGGGGGGCTCGCTCAACCTGAAAGGCTTCCGGCCCGGCAAGGTGCCCCCGAAGGTTGTGGAGAAGCGCTACGGGGAGGTCGTGGACGAGCGGGCCGCCCGGTCCGCCGTGGACGACGCCTGGCGGGAGGCCGTGGACCGGGCCGGCCTCGAGCCCGTGGCCCGGCCGGAGATCGGGAACGTCCGATACGAGCGGGGCGGGCCCCTCAGCTTCCGCGCCGAGGTCGAGGTGGCGCCGACCCTGGAGCTGGAACGGATCGGGGGATTCCGCATCGACCGGCCGGCGGCCGAGGTCGACGAGGACGACGTGGAGGAGGTGCTCGACCGCCTCCGGGACGACCACGCCGTCTATCAGCCGGTGGAGAGGCCGCCCCGGGAGGGCGACCAGGTGGCGGTCCAGATCACCCCCCTGGACGCCCAGGGGCAGCCCGAGGAGACGTCGGAGGGGGACAAAGATCCCTACCGCTTCGTCCTCGGCGAGGGCAACGCCATCCCGGACGTGGAGGAGGCCATCCGGAGCCTCCAGCCCGGCGAGGCCGACGACTTCCGCGTCGGCTTCCCGGAGGACTTCTCCGACGAGGAGCTGGCCGGATCACGGAAGGGGATCCGGGTCGAGCTGCTCGAGGTCAAGGCCCGGGACCTCCCGGCCCTGGACGACCGGTTTGCCGCGCAGGTGGGAGACTTCGACTCCCTGGAGGAGCTCCGGAGCGCCGTCCTCGAGGACCTCCGGAGCCACCGGGAGGAGGAGTCCGAGGAGGAGGTCCGCCGCACCCTCCTGGATTCCATCATCGAGGCGAACCCCTTCGACGTACCCGAGGCCATGGTGGACCGCTACCTGGACCGGGTGATCGACGCTCCCGAGCAGGCCGACCCCGAGGAGGTCCAGGAGGCCCGCCGCTCGCTCTATCCCCGGGCCGAGCAGGAGGTGCGCCGGCAGATGGTCATCGACCACCTGATGGAGCGCGAGGGGTTCGAGGCCACCGAGGAGGAGGTGGAGGCGCGGATACGGGAGATCGCCGAGCGCCAGGACGAGGAGCCCGCCGACGTCCGGCGGCAGCTGGCCCGGAGCGGCCGGCTCGAGGGCGTCCGGCACCACCTGGCGGTGGAGAAGCTCTTCGAAGACCTCAAGTCCCGCTCCGAGGTGAGCTGAGGCTGGCTGGGGCTGAGGCCGGCTGGGGCCGGCGAGGAGCCGTCGGATGGAGGCCCGGAGCTCGCGCGGTCACCGGGGCCCGGCGCACGGTCGCCGGAGCACGGAAACCCGCGGCCGCCCGAGGGTAGGACAGGAGACACGAGGTCGTCCCGCCGGGGACGACCGACACGAGAAAGGAACGACGCAAGTGGGGCGACGAGAAGAGGTTATGAGTCAATACGCACCATACGTCATCGAACGGTCGAGCCGCGGGGAGCGCAGCTACGACATCTTCTCCCGGCTGCTCATGGACCGCATCGTCTTCCTGGGCACGCCCATCAACGACCAGGTGGCGAACGTGGTCATCGCCCAGCTGCTCTTCCTCCAGGCGGAGAATCCGGAGAAGGACATCCACGTCTACATCAACTGTCCCGGCGGCAGCGTGTATTCCGGGCTCGCCATCTACGACACGATGCAGTTCATCAGCGCCCCCGTGAACACGATCTGCATGGGGATGGCCGCCTCCATGGGCGCGTTCCTGCTCGCCGCCGGCGACGAGGACAAGCGGTCGGCCCTGCCCAACTCGCGGATCATGATCCACCAGCCCTCCGGGGGCTCCCAGGGCAGCGCCGCCGATATCGAGATCCAGGCCAAGGAGATCCTCTACGCCCGGGAGCGCCTCAACAAGCTGCTCTCGAAGCACACCGGCCAGCCGATGGAGAAGATCTCGGAGGACGTGGATCGCGACCGCTTCATGTCGCCGCAGGAGGCGATGGAGTACGGTCTCATCGACCGGGTCATCGAGCAGGAAGAGGAAGTGGTCGCCCAGGCGGCGGCCGCAGGCTCCTGACCGGAGCCCGGGCAGCGCCCGCGTAGCACGAGTCGAGCCTCACCGACGGAGGTAGATCATGCCGGGCAACGACAAGCATCTGCGCTGCTCCTTCTGCGGCAAGTCGAAGGAGAGCGTCCAGAAGTTCATCTCGGGCCCCAACGTCTACATCTGCAACGAGTGCATCGCGCTCTGCAACGAGATCCTGGCCGAGGAGGAGGACCGCCAGGCCACCGAGGCGTTCACCGAGGTCCCCACGCCCATCGAGATCAAGGAAGCCCTGGACGAGTACGTCATCGGCCAGGAGTCGGCCAAGCGTACCCTGTCGGTGGCCGTCTACAACCACTACAAGCGGATCAACAACCAGGGCCAGATCGACGACGTCGAGATCGAGAAGTCGAACATCATGCTGGTCGGGCCCACCGGGGTGGGCAAGACGCTGCTGGCCCAGACGCTGGCCCGCATGCTCCAGGTCCCCTTCACCATCGCCGACGCCACCACCCTCACCGAGGCCGGCTACGTGGGCGAGGACGTGGAGAACATCCTGGTGCGCCTGCTCCAGGCCGGCGACTACAACGTCGCCGAGTGCGAGCGGGGGATCATCTACATCGACGAGATCGACAAGGTGGCCCGCAAGAGCGAGAACCCCTCGATCACCCGGGACGTCTCCGGCGAGGGGGTCCAGCAGGCGCTGCTGAAGATCCTGGAGGGTACCGTGGCCTCCGTCCCGCCCCAGGGCGGTCGGAAGCACCCCCAGCAGGAGTACATCCAGATCGACACCCGGAACATCCTCTTCATCTGCGGAGGCGCCTTCGACGGCCTGGAGGACATCATCGAGAGCCGGCTCGGAAAGCGGCAGATCGGCTTCGGCAACGGGGAAGAGGGACGCTCGGCCTACGACGACGACACCAACCCGCTCTCCTGGGTGGAGCCCGAGGACCTGCTGCGCTACGGGCTGATCCCCGAGCTGGTGGGACGCCTGCCGGTCCTCTGCTCGCTGCACGATCTGGACGAGGACGCGCTGATCGACATCCTCCAGAAGCCGAAGAACGCCCTCGTCAAGCAGTTCGAGAAGATGTTCGAGCTGGAGGGCGTGGGCCTCACCTTCGATCCGGAGGCCCTGAACGTGATCGCCCAGAAGACCATCGACCGGGGGACCGGCGCGCGGGGGCTGCGGGCCGTGCTGGAGGACGTCATGCTGGACGTCATGTACGACCTGCCCTCCCGCGACGACGTCCGGGAGGTCGTCATCACCCGGGAGGCCGTCGAGGACGACGCCGAACCGCTGATGATCCTGGAGCCGGAGGCCCGGCGGAAGGAAGCGTAGCGGCATCGACCACGTGGAGTTCGCCGGCGCCATCGGCGAGCCCGGGCAATCCCCTCCCGGCGACCTGCCCCAGGTCGCCATCGCCGGCCGATCCAACGTCGGCAAGTCGAGCCTGATCAACGCCCTCCTGGGTCGGAACCGGCTGGCCCGCGTCTCCAAGCGGCCCGGGAAGACCCAGGAGATCAACTTCTACGACGTCGACGGACGCTTCTTCCTGGTCGACCTTCCGGGCTACGGCTTCGCGAAGGCCCCCTCCGAGGTGCGGCAGAAGTGGGGGCCCCTCATCGAGTCCTACCTGGCCACCTCACGGCGTCTCCTGGGCGTCGTGGTGCTGGTGGACTGCCGGCACGGACCGTCGGACGACGACGCCCAGATGGTCGACTACCTGGCCCGGCTGGAGATCCCGGCCCTTTTCGTCCTCACCAAGGTCGACAAGCTGAACCGGTCGGAGCAGGAGGAGGCGCTCCGGGAGGCGCGCGACGCCCTGGGCGTGCCCCGGGACCAGCTCCTGGCCACCTCGGCCCTCTCCGGCGAAGGGACCGACGACCTGTGGGCCAGCCTGACGGCCCTGGTGGAGGAGGCGGGCGGCGACGGCGGGGGAGGCGGCCGCCGGAAGAGCAAGGGCCCCGTCACCCCCGGCGGATAGCGCGACGCAGAGATCCGGCGTCTCGCGAAGCCGATCACATGTCGATGTCGTATTCTCGGAGCTTGCGGTACAACGTCCGCTCCCCGATCCCCAGCTGCTCGGCGGCCTTCCGGCGGTTGCCGTCCACCTCCCGGAGCGTGGCCACGATGGCCTCCCGCTCCAGCTCGGACATGCTCATGCCGGGCCGGAACTCGATGGCCGTCGGCTCGTCGGGCTCTCCCGGCTCCTCCTCCCCGTCGGCGGCCGCCATCTCCTCCCGCAGCTCCTCCAGGGCCGAGACCTCGATGGCCCCGTCGCGGCCGCGGTCGTCCCCCTCCTCCAGCAGCTCGGGATGGCGCTCCCTGTAGCGCTCGAACTCCCGCCGCAGGTCCTCGATGTCCATCTTGAGGTCGACCAGGGTGCGGAAGATGAACTCCATCTCCGGCACGCTCTCCCCCTCCGTGCGGGCCGGCAGGGATCGCCCCCCGTCCCCCTCCCCCTCCCCCTCGCGGGACCGCGACATGGGGACCAGCGCCTGGCCGGACCCGCTCCGGATCTCGTCGGGGATGTCCTCGGCCCGGATCATCGAGCCCGGAGCCAGCACCACCATCGACTCCACCAGGTTCCGCAGCTCCCGGACGTTGCCCGGCCATCCGTAGTCCAGGAGCATGTCCATCGCCTCCGCGGTGAGCCCCTTGAACTCCCGGTCGTGCTCGTCGGTGAACTGGTGGATGAAGCGGCGGACCAGAACGGGTATGTCGGCCTGTCGCTCGCGCAGCGGCGGGAGCTCCAGGTGGAGGACGTTCAGCCGGTAGAAGAGGTCCCGCCGAAAGTCGCCCTGCCGGACGGCCCATCGCAGATCCTGGTTGGTGGCGGCGACGACCCGGACGTTCACCTCGATCTCCGTGTCGCCCCCGACCCGCATGAAGCGCCGCTGCTCCAGCACCCGCAGGAGCCGCGTCTGGAGCGGGGAGGGCATCTCCGCGATCTCGTCCAGGAAGATCGTGCCGCCGTCGGCCAGCTCGAACATCCCCTTGCGCATGGAGGTGGCGCCGGTGAAGGCACCCTTCTCGTGGCCGAACAGCTCCGACTCCAGGAGGGACTCCGGGAGGGCGGCGCAGTTCACGGCGATGAAGGCCCGGCCGCGGCGGGGCGAGTACCGGTGGACCGCCCGGGCGACCAGCTCCTTCCCGGTGCCGCTCTCGCCGGTGAGGAGCACGGTGGACTTGACCGGAGCCACCAGGTGGAGCCGCTCCAGGACGTCGCGGATCGCACGGGTGCGTCCGATGATCCCCGTCTCGCGCTGCACCGCAAACCGCTCCAGCTGCTGGGCCAGGACCACCCGGACCTCCTCCGGGTCCGGCGGCAGTGCGAGCCGCTCGTCCACCACCAGCTTCTGGCCGGAGGCGGGCGGCTCCACCTCCTCGGCGTCCTCGGTGAACGCCAGCACCGGGGGGCGGGGAATCCGGGCGTCGAACAGGTCCAGCATCTTGCCGGCCCGCTCGCCCTCCAGGTTCCCGGTGACGACGAGGGCGATGTCGTCCTCGTCCTCACGGAGGCGGTTCCGGATCTCCCCCGCGTCCTCCACCATCTCGATCTCGTGCCCGTCGGCGCGCACCGCCTCGCGGACCTCGACGGCTGTCTCGAGCTCGGTGGTGTCGATGAATACGCGCGCCACGTGCCGTGTGTCCCCGTTCAGTCGTGGGAGGTGTTCCGACCCCTCAGGAGGTCGACGGCATGTCCGGCCACCTCCGAGAGCATCTCCAGCCCGTCCCGGACCCCCGACGGGCTGCCCGGGAGGTTGACGATCAGCGTCCGGCCGCGGACGCCCGCCACCCCCCGCCCGAGCGCCGCGTAGGGCGTCTCGCGGGCCCCCAGCGCCCGGATCCGCTCGGCGATGCCCGGGGCCAGCCGGCCGACGACGGCCCGGGTGGCCTCGGGCGTCACGTCCCGCTCCGTCAGCCCGGTGCCCCCGGTGGTCAGCACCAGGTCGCAGCCGACCTCGTCCGCCATCCGGGCCAGGCTCCGGACGACGTCGGTCTCCCGGTCGGGCACCGCCTCCCGGGCCGCCTCCTGGAATCCCTCGTCCTCGACCCACCCGGCTAGCAGGTCGCCGGAGCGGTCCTCGCGCTCGCCGGCCGACACGCCGTCGGACACCGTGAGGATCCCGACGCGGACGGGGGCCTCGTCCGGCGGCGTCTCGTTCATTGCTCCTCCCGCCACCGGGTCACCGTCGGAGCGATCCCGCCGTCGACCGTCACCGTCGATGCGCTCCTGCGGTCCACGGTCACCGTCGGAGCGATCCGTCGCGGTAGAAGGGCGTCTCGGCCACCCGGCCCTCCACCTCCCGCTCCCGGATCACCACCTGGAGGGGGTCGCCCGCCTCCGCCCCGGTCGGCAGGTATACGGTGCCGATCCCCACCTCCAGCGAGGGGCTCACCGTGCCGCTCCGGACCGGGCCCACCTCCTCGCCGTCGTAGAGGACCGGGTAGCCCTCGCGGGGAAAGCCCCGCTCCACCAGCTCGAAGCCCCGGAGGCGGCGGTCCACGCCCTCCTCCTTCTGGCGGCGCAGCGCCTCCCGGCCCGTGAAGTCGCCCTTGTCGAGCTTGACGAGCCATCCCAGCCCCGCCTCCAGGGGGGTGGTCTCCTCGTCGACGTCGTGCCCGTACAGGGCGTACCCCATCTCCAGCCGGAGTGTGTCGCGCGCCCCGAGGCCGGCGGGCCGCAGGCCCCGCTCCTGCCCGGCCTCGAGCAGCGAGCGCCACACGGCGGGGGCGTCGGCCGCCGGGAGGTAGAGCTCGAAGCCGTCCTCGCCCGTGTAGCCGGTCCGGCTCACGACCCCGCCGACGCCGGCCACCTCCCCCTCGGTGAACCGGTAGAAGCCCACCGGATCCAGCTCCACCGGCGTCAGGGGCTCCAGGATCTCCTGGGCCCGGGGCCCCTGCAGGGCCAGCAGGGCCACCTCCCGGCTCTCGTCGACCAGCTCCACGTCCAGGCCGTCGTCCCGGCCCTGCAGGTGGCGCCAGTCCTTCTCGATGTTGGCCGCGTTGACCACCAGCCGGAGGTCCTCCTCGCCCAGCCGGTAGACGACCAGGTCGTCGAGGATGCCGCCGTCGTCCCGGCACATGGCGCTGTACTGGGCCTGGCCCACCTCCAGCCGCGCCGGGTCGTTCGTCGTGGCCCGGGAGACGAAGGCCACGGCGTCGGGCCCCCGAACCCGGAACTCGCCCATGTGCGAGATGTCGAACAGGCCCGCCGCCGTGCGGACGGCACGGTGCTCCGCCTGGATCCCCGCCGGGTACTGGACGGGCATGGCGAAGCCCCCGAAGGGGACCATCCGCGCGTCGAGCCGGGCGTGCTCCTCGTGGAGGGGCGTGCGCTTCAGCTCCCCGTCTTCCGCGTCCTGGCTCATCGGTCGCCTCCCGGCTCCGTCACCGTTCGTTCTCCTCCTCGGATCGTTTTCTTCTTCCTCGACGCCCGCCGTCCCCGGCTCACGCCCGACACCGGCCGCATCCGGCTCACGCCGTCGTCTCCGCCATGAGGCGGACCAGCAGCGCCTTCTGGGCGTGAAGCCGGTTCTCCGCCTCGTCCCACACCCGCGAGCGCGGCCCGTCGATCACCTCCGCCGTCACCTCCTCGCCCCGGTGGGCGGGCAGGCAGTGGAGGAAGATGGCGTCCTCGGCCGCCCGGGCCATGAGCCGCTCGTCGACCCGGTAGTCGGCCAGGTCCTCCCGGCGCCGCTCGGCCTCCTCCTCCTGGCCCATGGACGCCCAGACGTCCGTCGTGACCACCCGGGCCCCCTCGGCCGCCTCCTCCGGGTCGCGCACCACCTTCACGTCCGCCTCCCGCTTCGCCGCCTCCAGGATCTCCGGATCGGGCTCGTAGCCCTCGGGGCAGGCGAGCCGGAGCCGCAGGTCGAACCGGCGGGCGGCGTGGATCCAGGAGTTCGCCATGTTGTTGCCGTCCCCGATCCACGCAACCCCGGTTCCGGCCAGCTCCTCCTCGAACGCCTCCTGGACGGTGAACAGGTCCGCCAGCACCTGGCAGGGATGGAGGCGGTCGGTCAGCCCGTTGATGACGGGCACCGACGCGTGCCGGGCCAGCTCCTCCACGTCGGCCTGGTCGTAGGTCCGGATCATGACGCCGTCCACGTAGCGGGAGAGGACGCGGGCGGTGTCGGCGATGGGCTCCCCCCGGCCAAGCTGGATGTCCCGGGAGGAGAGGAAGAGGGCGTGGCCGCCGAGATGGAAGGTGCCCACCTCGAAGGAGACGCGGGTCCGGGTCGAGCTCTTGGCGAAGATCATCCCCAGGGACCGGCCCGCCAGGGGGCGGTAGGCCAGGTCGCGCCCCCGACCCTTGATCCGCCGGGCCGTGGCCAGGAGCTCCCGGAGGGCCGCCGGGCGCCAGTCGGCCAGGGACAGGAAATGTCGCTCGCCGTCGAAGTCCGTCACGTCGTCCTCCTCCATCGTCCATCCTTTCGTCTCGTCCCGTCGCCGATCCGTCCCGGCCCCCCGGCCGGCACGACATCCTCGGTCGCGTCCCTTCCCTCTCGGGCCCGGCCGTCAGCGGAAGCCCAGCCAGGCGCCGGCCAGCAGCACGACCAGCAGGACGGCGACCAGGCCGACGTGGGTCCAGTCCCTCCGGCGGCCGTAGTACAGGCCCGCCGCCAGGATCGCCAGGAACGGGGCGGACAGCAGGCCGGCCACCGCGCCGTCCGCCGCCGTCGTCGATCCCGCCCAGGGAAGCAGCGCCGCCACCAGCACGAGGGCCACGACCCGGACCGACCAGCGGAGCACGCCCGCCGGCGCCCGGTCCTCCGGGGCCGCCCGGTGCCACGCCGTTCCCCTCACGCCGCGATCCTCCCGAGGCCGATCCATCCCATGCGTCCCGCGATGTAGAGCAGGACCAGGGCCAGCGCCACGCGCAGGGCCCGGTCGGGCACCGACCCGCTCACCCGGGATCCCGCCTGGCTGCCCGCCAGGACGCCGAGGGCCACCGGCGCCGCCACCTCCACCGGCAGGTCGCCCCGGATCCAGTAGATCCACCCGCTGGCCGCCGCCGTCATCCCCACCATGAAGGCGCTCGTCCCCGTGGCCACCTGGAGCGGGACCCCCATGACGAGATGCAGGATCGGCACCTTCGCGAACCCGCCGCCGATGCCCAGCAGGGCCGACGCGACGCCCGCGCCCCCGGAGGCCGCCACGCCGGTCCCCATGCGCCGGACCTCGCCGGGGGTGGCCGCCGCCTCCGTCGTCCCCGGCCCCAGCCCCAGCATGGCGCCGGCGGCGTAGAGGACGACCAGGGCGAACGCCACGTACAGGACCGACTCCGGCACCAGGTCGGCGGCGAGGCCGGCCCCCACGGCGCCGATCACCGCCGCGATCTCGAGCCGCAGCGCCAGGGGCAGGTCGACCCGGCCCCGGTCCAGGTAGACGGCGGCCGAGCCCACCGAGGTGGCGGCGATGCCCACCAGGCTCGCCGCCACCGCCGCCCGGAGGGGAAGCCCGAACAGGAGGGTGAGCCCCGGCACGATGACGACGCCGCCGCCGAGACCCAGGATGCTGCCGAGAAAGCCCGCGGTGACGCCGAGGGCCAGGTGCCCGAGGTCGACTAACTCCACCGATCGTTCATCAGGGGGGCGCTAGAGGATGTAGCGGCGCAGGTCCTCGTCCTCCGCCACATCGGCCAGCTGGCGGCGGACGAACGCCCCGTCGATCTCGATCGGCTCGCCCGCCCCCTCCTCGGGCAGGTCGAACATCACGTCCTCCAGCAGGGTGGTGAGCACCGTGTGCAGACGCCGGGCGCCGATGTTCTCGGTGGTGGCGTTGACCTCGCTGGCGATGCGGGCCAGCTCCGAGATCGCGTCCTCGGTGAAGCGGAGGTCCGCGTCCTCGGTCTCCACCAGCGCCCGGTACTGGGTGAGCAGGGCGTTCTTCGGCTCCTGGAGGATGCGGACGAAGTCGTCCTCGTCCAGGCTGTCCAGCTCGACCCGGATCGGGAAGCGGCCCTGCATCTCGGGGATGAGGTCCGAGGGCTTGGAGACGTGGAAGGCGCCGGCGGCGATGAAGAGGATGTGGTCCGTGTTGACCATCCCGTACTTCGTCGGCACCGAGGAACCCTCCACGATGGGGAGCAGATCCCGCTGGACCCCCTCCCGGGAGACGTCGGCGCTGCCCCGATCGCCCCGCTCCGCCGCCACCTTGTCGATCTCGTCCAGGAAGACGATGCCCATGTTCTCCACGCGGTCCAGCGCCTCGTCCAACACCTCGTCCTCGTCCACCATCTGGTCCAGCTCCTCCGACATGAGGATGCGCCGGGCCTCGGCGACGGTCACCTCGCGGCGGGTGGTCTTCTTCGGCATCATCTGCTGCAGCATCTCCCCGACGCTCCAGTCCACGCCCTCCATGCCCGGGGCGTCGAAGTTGAGCATCGGGGCGGTGCTCTCGGTGACCTCGACCTCCACGGTGCGGTCCTCCAGCTCCCCGTCCCGCAGCAGGCCCCGGAGCTTCTCGCGCGTCCTGGCCCGGCGGTCGGCCGAGGCCCCCTCTTCCTCCTCGCCGGCCTCCCGCTGCGCCTGGCCGCCCGAGGACACCACGAACTGTCGCGGTCGATCGTCGTCGCCGTCCGGGGAGGTCTCCCCGGGAGCGACGGGCGGAAGGAGGAGGTCGAGGAGCCGCTCCTCCACCCGCTCCTCCGCCGTCTCCCGGACCTCCTCCTGGCGCTCGCTCCGGATCATGTTCACGGCGATGTCCACCAGGTCGCGGACCATGGACTCCACGTCGCGGCCCACGTAGCCGACCTCGGTGAACTTCGAGGCCTCCACCTTCAGGAAGGGGGCGCCGGCCAGCTTCGCCAACCGCCGGGCGATCTCGGTCTTCCCGACGCCGGTGGGACCGATCATGATGATGTTGTTGGGGAGGATCTCGTCCTGCAGCTCGGACGTGACGTTCCGCCGTCGCCACCGGTTGCGGAGGGCGATGGCCACCGCGCGCTTGGCCCGGTCCTGGCCGATGATGTACTGGTCCAGCTCCTCGACGATCTGCCGGGGCGTCAGGTTGTGCAGCTCGCCCGACGACTCGGGCGCTTCCCGTCCCTCCGCTCCGGTCTCGATCGCGTCCGTCGTGCTCATGACTCCTCGGCCTCCCGGCTCCCGTCGCGGTCCCCCTCCGTCCCGCCGGTCTCGACTCCCTCGGGACCCGTCCCGTCCGGGGGCTCCTCGCCCAGCTCCATCACCGTGATCTCGTCGTTGCTGTACACGCAGATCTCGCCGGCGATCTCCAGCGCCTTCCGCACCAGCTCCGGCGCGGTCAGCGACGAGTGGCCGCGCAGCGCCCGGGCGGCGGCCAGCGCGTAGGGGCCACCCGAGCCCAGGGCCAGGATCCCGTCGTCGGGCTCGATGACCTCGCCGTTGCCCGACACCAGGAAGCTGTGCTCCCGGTCGGCCACGGCCAGAAGGGCCTCCAGCCGGCGCAGGAACTTGTCGCTCCTCCACTCCTTGGCCAGCTCGACCGTGGCGCGGGTCAGGTTGCCGGGGTAGCGATCCAGCTTCGACTCGAACTTCTCGAACAGCGTGAAGGCGTCGGCCACGCCGCCGGCGAAGCCCGCCAGGATCTCGCCCTCCTTCAGGCTGCGGATCTTCCGGGCACGGGCCTTCACCACCGTCTCGTCCATCGTCACCTGGCCGTCGCCCCCGATGGCCACCCGTCCGTCGCGGCGGACGCAGAGGATCGTGGTGGCGTGGAACGAGCCCTGACTCCCGGCTTCCGTCATGTGGTCAAAGCTTCCGTCATGTCGACCCCGTCTCGGTCCCGGTGGCCGGACGCCGGCGGGCGCGCGCGACCGTCCGCCCGACCGTCACTCGCACTCGCCCGACCGTCCGTCCGACCGTCATTCGGCCCGGGGATGGGCCTGGCGGTAGACCGCCTTGAGCCGCTCCCGGGAGGTGTGGGTGTAGATGCGCGTGGTCGAGAGGCTGGCGTGGCCCAGCAGCTCCTTCACCGCCATCAGGTCCGCTCCCCGGTCCAGCATGTGGGTGGCGAAGGTGTGCCGCAGCGCGTGGGTCGACAGGCCCTCGCCCTCCGCCACGGCGTCCAGCGTGCCGGTCACCGCCCGCTGGATCTGGCGCCGCGACAGCCGCCCGCCACGCATCGACAGGAAGAGGGGATGCTCCTCCCGTCGGCCGGCGGCGTCGGCGGCGGACGGCCCGGCGTCGTCTCCGGCCGGGCCGGAGCCCGCTCCACGCTCCCGGGGAACCCGGTCCGACGCCCGACCCGCGTCGTCCCGCGCGGCCGCCAGCCGATCGGCCCGCTCCGGCAGGTGGCTCCTCACCGCCCCGGCCGCCATGCGGCCCAGCGGCACGATGCGCTCCTTGCGGCCCTTGCCGGTGACCCGGACCTGGCCGGCCGACAGGTCCACGTCGGGCAGGTCCAGGCCCCGGAGCTCGGCCAGCCGCAGGCCGCAGGAGTACAGCACCTCCACCAGGGCCCGGTTCCGGGTCGCCAGGAACCCCCCCTCGTCCTCGGCCCGCCGCCGGAGCAGCTCGAACAGCTCCCCGGTCTGCTCCGGGGTCAGGTAGGCCGGCAGCGTGTCCTCGCCCCTCGGGGCCCGCACGTGCCGGGCCGGGTTGGCCTCGATCCGCCCCGTGCGGTGGAGGAAGCGGTAGAAGACCCGCACCGCCGACAGCTTTCGGGCCATCGTCGAGCGGGCCAGGCCGCGGGATTCCAGCTCCCCCAGGAAGGAGCGGACCGCCAGCCGGTCCGCCCGGGTCCAGTCGCCCTCCGATCCGCCCAGCCATCCGTCGAGGAAGCGGCCGAACCCCCGCACGTCGCGCTCGTATGCGCGGACCGTGTGGGGGGAGAGCATCCGCTCCTTCTCGGCGTGGCGCAGGAAGTCCTCCAGCACCCGCTCGGCGCTCTCGGCCACCGCGACCTCCTCCGCCGGTCCGGCCGGCGCCGACCCCGACGATCCGGGGCTCACGCCTGCCGGGCCCGCTTCTCTGCCAGCAGCTGTACGGCCTCCTCCAGGGTGACCTCCTCGGGATCGGCCCCCTTCGGGAGGGAGGCGTTGGTCCCGTCGTGCTTCACGTACGGGCCGTAGCGGCCATCGTACACGGCCACCGTGCCGCCGTCCTCGGGGTGCTCTCCCAGGTCCCGCAGCTGACGGGACCGGCGGCGTCCCTTCTTGGGCTCCGCCAGCAGCTCCAGCGCCCGGTCCAGGCCGATCTCCAGGACGTCGTCGTCCTTCTTCAGGGACCGGTACTCGCCGTCGTGCAGGACGTAGGGTCCGTAGCGGCCGAGACCCACCTTCACCGGCTTGTCGTCGTCGGGATGCCGGCCGATCTCGTAGGGCATGGCCGCCAGCTTCCGGGCGATCTCCGGCGTCACGTCCTCGAACGCCAGCCCCTCGGGCAGGCTCGTCCGCTTCGGCTTCTCGTCCTCGCTCCCCTCGCCCACCTGCACGTAGGGGCCGTAGCGGCCCGTCATCAGGTAGATGGGCTCGCCGGTCTCCGGGTCCTCCGCCACCACGTCGGGCCCGCCGGCCTTGCGCTCCAGCAGGGTCATGGCCTCGTCGTCCGACAGGTCGGCCGGGGCCACCCCCTCGGGGACGGAGGCGGTGACACGCTCGCCGTCGTGCTCGATCTCCAGGAAGGGCCCGTACTTTCCGATGCGGAGCCGGGGCTGGAGGTCCTGGAGCCGCACCGTCGAGGCCTCCCGGGGGTCGATCCCGTCCTCCCGTTCCTGGAGGCGGGCCTCGAACCCGTCGTCTCCCGAATAGAAGCGCTCGAGGTACTCGCGCCAGTCCACCTCCCCCACGGCGATCTCGTCCAGCGCGTCCTCCATCTCCGCCGTGAAGCCCACGTCCACGAGGTCCGGGAAGTGGTCCTCCAGGAGCTGCGTGACGGCGAAGGCCGTCCAGGTGGGGACCAGCTGGCGGCCGGACTTCTCCACGTAGCCCCGGTCCTGGATCTTGGAGATGATGGCCGCGTAGGTGCTCGGCCGGCCGATGCCCTCCGACTCCAGCTCCTTGACCAGCGTGGCCTCGGTGTAGCGCGACGGGGGGCGGGTCTCGTGCTCCACCGACGCCAGCTCCTCCAGGTCCACCACGTCGCCCTCGTCCAGGTCAGGCAGCAGCACCTCGCGGTCCTCCAGGGCGGCCTCGGGATCGTCGCTGCCCTCCACGTAGGCACGGAAGAAGCCGGCGAACTCGAGCACCTTGCCGGTGGCACGGAACTCGGCCTCGTCGGCCAGGATGCGGACGGTGAGGTGGCGCTGGCGCGCCTCGGCCATCTGGCAGGCCACCGTGCGCTTCCAGATGAGGTCGTACAGCTTGTACTGCAGGCCGGAGAGCCCGAGCTCCCGGGCCGTCTTCATCATGGTGCCGGCGGGACGGATCGCCTCGTGGGCCTCCTGCGCCGCCTTCGACTTGGTCCGGTAGCGGCGAGGCCGCTCGCTCAGGTACTCGTCCCCGTACTTGTCGCGCACCCGCTGCCGCGCGGCGCCGACGGCCTGGCCGGAGAGGTTGACCGAGTCGGTCCGCATGTAGGTGATGTGGCCGGCCTCGTACAGGCTCTGGGCCACGCTCATGGTCTGGCTGGCCGAGAGGTTGAGCTTCCGGTTGGCCTCCTGTTGCAGGCTGGAGGTGGTGAAGGGCGGGTAGGGGCTGCGCGTCGAGTGCCGCTCCTCCACCGAGTCCACCCGGAAGGGCTCCCCGGAGAGACGCTCGCGCAGCTCGTCCGCCCGCTCGCGGTCCAGGAGGACGACGTCGGCGTCGTCCTTCAGCTCGCCCGTGCTCTCGTCGAAGTCCTTGCCCGAGGCCAGCCGCGTCCCGTCCAGGTGGGTGAGCTCGGCCTCGAAGCCGCGGCCCTCGGTGGACAGGTGGGCCTTCAGGTCCCAGTAGACCGAGCGGTGGAAGGCGCGGCGCTCGCGCTCCCGCTCCACCAGGAGCCGGACCGCCACGGACTGGACGCGCCCCGCCGACAGACCCGGGGAGATCTTCTTCCAGAGCAGCGGGGAGAGCTTGTAGCCCACCAGGCGGTCCAGGATGCGGCGCGCCTGCTGGGCGGCCACCCGGCGCATGTCGATCGGGCCCGGCTCCTCCAGCGCCTTCCGCACGGCCTCGGGCGTAATCTCGTGAAAGGTGATCCGCTTGAAGCGGTCGCCGTCCTGCTCCTCGTAGCCCATCTCCCGCGCCACGTGGTAGGCGATGGCCTCCCCCTCGCGGTCCGGGTCGGTGGCCAGGAGCACGTCCTCCGCGTCCCGGGCCGCCTTCCGGAGCTGCTTCAGCACCTTCCCCTTGCCCCGGATCGTCTCGTACTCCGGCTCGAAGCCCGCCTCGACGTCCACCCCCAGGCCGCTCTTGGGCAGGTCACGGACGTGCCCCACCGTGGCCTCCACCCGATAGCCGGGCCCCAGGTAGCCCCCCAGGGTCCGGGCCTTGGCGGGGGACTCCACCACGACCAGGTGGTCGCGCTCCTTCGAGCCGTTGGTCGAATCAGCCATCCGTCGCTTCGTTCGTCGGTGTCGGCGCCTCGGCCGGCTCCCAGGCGCCTCGTCGGTGCTCCGTGCCGGCTTCCACGTGGTAAGCGTTCGGCCTCACGGTGTTCCGGCCCGGAGCTCGTCCAGGACCCGCCGGGCGACCTCGTCGGGCGACAGGCCGTCCGTCGCCACGGTGACCTCGGCCCGGCCGTACGCTTCCACGCGCTCGGCCAGCAGGCGCCGGGCCGAGCCCAGCGGGTCCTCCGGGTCGAGCATGGGGCGCGCCGCCACGTCGTCGCCGACGCGCCGGATCACGGTCCGGGGCTCGGCCCGGAGCCACACCCGCACCGCGTCCTCCCACCGGTCCCGGAGCTCGGGCCGTGCCATCCATCCGCCGCCGGCCGCGACGACGAGGCCCTCGGCCTCATCGCCGGGAGCGGACGGCGGATCCAGGGCCCGGGTGGCCTCCGCCTCCAGCTCGCGGAAGCGGGCCTCGCCCTCCTCCCCGAAGATGTCGGGGATCGATCGGCCGGCCCGACGCTCCACCGCGCCGTCCAGGTCCACGAACCGGTAGCCCAGCCGCCGGGCCAGGAGCCGGCCCACGGTGGTCTTGCCGGCCGCCATGAAGCCCACCAGCACGATCCGACGCGGCAGGTCGGCACCCGCCGGCGGGTCGTCGCCCGCCGGGCCGTCCTCCCCCTCCCGGGCCGAGCTCGTCCGCCGGTCGTCCGGCCTCACTCCTCCTCGAACGTCCGGGCGTTCACCCGGTCCAGGTACGCCTCGTAGTTGTCGCGCATCTCGCCCAGGGAGTCGCCGCCGAACTTCTCCCGCATGGCGTCGGCCAGCACCAGGGCCACCATGGCCTCGCCTATGACGCCGGCCGCGGGCACGGCGCACACGTCGCTGCGCTCCCGGATGGCCTTCGCCTCCTGGCCGGTCTTCGTGTCGATGCTGTCCAGCGGGCGCATGAGGGAGCTGAGCGGCTTCATGGCCACCCGGGCCACCAGCGGCTCGCCGGTGGTGGCGCCCCCCTCCGTGCCGCCCGCGTTGTTCCTGCGGCGCCGGTAGCCCCCGGTCGTCCGCCGGTCCGGATCGCGCTCGATCTCGTCGTGCACCTCCGAGCCACGCCGCCGGGCGACCTCGAAGCCCATGCCGATCTCCACGCCCTTCTGTGCCTGGATCGACATCAGGGCGCCCGCCAGACGTCCGTCCAGCCGCCGGTCCCAGGAGACGTGGCTTCCCAGCCCCACCGGCAGGCCCCGGGCCACGACCTCGAACACCCCGCCCACGGTGTCGCCCACCGACCCCGCCTCGTCGATGGCCCGCACCATCTCGCGGGACGCCTCGGGATCGAGGCAGCGGACCGGCGACTCCGCGGCCGCCTCGTTGATGTCGTCGGGCAGCGGATCGGGCCGCTCCGCCTCCACGCCGCCCAGCACCGTCACGTGGCTGCCCAGGGTGACGCCGAACTCGGCCAGCAGCCGGCGCGCCACGGCCCCGGCGGCCACCCGGGCGGCCGTCTCCCGGGCGCTGGAGCGCTCGAGCACGTCCCGGGCGTCGTCGCGGTCGTACTTGAGCATCCCCACCAGGTCGGCGTGGCCCGGCCGGGGCAGGTGGACCCGGCGGAGCTCCTCGTCGTCGGCCTCGGGGCGGGGGGCGGCCGACATGGCCGTGCGCCAGTTGTCGAAGTCCTCGTTCTCGATCCAGAAGGAGATCGGCGAGCCCAGCGTCTCGCCCAGGCGGATGCCGCTCAGGACCTCGCCCACGTCCTCCTCGATCTGCATCCGGCCGCCCCGGCCGTAGCCCCCCTGCCGCCGGGCGAGCTGGCGCGCGATGTCCAGGGGCTCCACGGCGAGCCCCGCCGGGGCGCCCTCGACGATCACCAGCATGCCCCTGCCGTGGGACTCTCCGGCCGTGGTGAAGCGGAAGTGTTCCAGCATCGTGGTCCGGTCGCGGATGGCGAGGTCGTGGAGCCGCCGCGCGGCGGGCTCCGGGCGCCCGGACATGGTAGCCGAGTGGGGATCGGGGGAAAAGCGAGGGGCGGGCCGCGGGGGGACGGCGAGGATCGCCGTCCCCCGGCCGCCCGATCGGGCCGGGCTCAGCCCTCCTCGGCCCCGAGGGTCGTGACGTCGGCGGTCGGCGAGCTGACGTGCGGCGTCACCAGGATGATCAGGTCCTCCTTGATCTCCTGGTCCAGGCTGGTCCGGAACAGCGCCCCCAGCACCGGGATGTCCATCAGGCCGGGGATGCCGCTCACCGACCGGGTCAGCTCGCTGCGGGTCAGGCCGCCGATGACGGCCGTCTCGCCGTTGTCCACCAGTACCTGGGTCTCGCCGATCTGCCGGTCGATGGTGAAGCCCACGTCCGACTGGCCCAGGTTCACGCCGGAGCGCTCCGCCCGGACCTCCAGCAGGACCTGGTTGTTGTTCGTCACGTGGGGCGTGACCTCCAGGATGACGCCGGTCTCCTCGAACTGGACGGTCACCTGGGCCTGCTGCGTCTGCGCCCCCTGCTCCAGCGTCCGGATCGGCACGTCCTCGCCCACCTGGATCCGGGCCGACTGGTTGTCCACCACCTGGATGGTGGGGGCCGCCTGCACGTCGGTGAGCTGCTGCTCGCTCAGCGCGTCCAGGAAGCCGAAGAGGTCGAAGCCCGCGAAGGCGGTCTGGGCGAGGATCGACAGCGCCGGGGCGGCCAGCCGCCCGTCGGCGTTCGCCAGCGCGGAGATGGCCTCGCCGCCGGGCATGATGGTGGCGACCTGCTGCTGACCGCCCTGCTGCTGCCGGTCGGCCTCGGAGAGGGCGTTGCCGATGGCCGTGGTGGATCCCTCGGGCTCCTGCTCCCGCAGGCTGTAGCCGATGCCCAGCTGATTCACCCGCGTGCGATCGACGAACACCAGCTTGGCCTCGATGGCCACCTGCGGGGTGCGGCGGTCCAGCACGCCGAGGAGGCTGTCCATCCGGGTGACCACCGAGGGCACGTCGGTCACGATGACCGAGTTGGTGCCCTGGTAGGAGACGACCTGGCCCTTGTCGGAGGCCAGCTCTCGGAGCGTGTTCGCCACGCTGTCCGCCCCGGCGTAGTTGATCCGGAACACCCGCGTCTCGGTCTGGAGCGTGTCCCGGCTGCGGAGGTTGGACAACTCGTCGACCAGGATGATGCCGCTCTCGGTGCGGCGCCATCCGAGCCCCTGGGAGGACAGGATCGCGTCCAGGGCCACGTCCCAGGGCTGATCCTGGATGTCCACGCCCCGCACCGTCTTCCCGGCGACGCCCTCGCCCGGGACGATGGAGACGCCGGCGTACTCCGCGAAGCCCGCGATGACCTCCAGCATCCCGGCGCTGTCGTAGCTCACCGAGATCTCCGGCTGGGCCGACTGCTGCTCCTGCTGGCGGACCCCCGCCGCGTCGGCCCTGGCACCACCGCCCGCGCTGGCCTGGAGCTGCTCGGCCACGGCCGGGTCCATCTGCCGCGTCGGCGTCGGCGTCGTGCTCCAGGCCTGGAACGAGTCCCCGGGGTTGGCGAAGAGGACCCGGACCGCCCCGTCCGAGCGCTCGACGCTGTAGTCCAGCGGACGGCTCAGCTCGAAGACCAGCCGGACGACGTCGTCCCGGAACTGGCTCGTGCGGAGCCGCACCACGCCCCCGCGGGCGATGCCCTCGAAGGCGTGGCCCGGCAGGGCGTGTCGGGCGCCCTCCAGGTCGACGATGAGCCGGGCCGGTTCGTCGAGGAGAAAGTCACGGACCTCCACCTCGCCCTCGGTCATGATGCTGATCTCGGTCTGCGAGCCCGTGGGCTCGATCCGGACCTCCGCTACCTCCCCCGCAGGGGAGCCGGTGGTCCAGAGCCCCATCATGAGGGGAATCAGGAATCGCGCAATCATCTCTGGACCTCCTCGTTCCGCTTCTCCACCTGCAAGGTTTCCTGTCGACTCTGAGTCGCTCCCGCCACGCTGAACAGCACGTCCGACCGTCGGATGTTCAGGACCGTCGCCTGCCCGATGCGCTCGCCCTCCCGGACCCGGAAGCGCTGACCGGTGCTGCGGTCCACCAGGACGGCCACGCTGCCGACCGACGGGCTGTAGAGGATCCCGGCGAGGACCAGGTTCTGGAACCGCGGCCCCTCCTGGACGCCGGCGTTCACGGGCTCGAACGGATTCCGGGCCCGCTGGGGATAGCTGAACGTCTCGCGCTGGTATTCGAAGTCGTCTGCCTGCCCCACCGAATCGGCGGCCTGCCGGGCCTGGGCGCCGTCCTGGGCGGCGTCATCCTGCTGCGCCTGGACGGGCGCCACGGGCGCGACCAGGAGTAGGAGCGCCGTTCCGAGGGCCGCCGTGGCCAGCGCGGCCGTGGTCCGGGAACGTCGGTCGTCAGCTCGATGCATCGGACCCTCCGGAGCCGGCGCTCGCCGTATCGGTCGGCAGGACGTACATCTCGAGGCCGAAGCCGGCCACCACGGGAAGCTCCCCCGTGTTGGTGCGGCTGGCGGGCCGGATCTCCTGGACGACCGGTCGGATGATGCGGGAGTGGGAGGCGACCCGGGTCAGGAACTCACCCACCGTGTGGTAGGATCCCTCGACCTCCATCTGCCACGTCTGCTGCTGGTAATACCCGCCCTCCACCGGCTGCGGGTTCGAGGGCGTGACCCGGTTGAGCTCCAGGCCCAGCGTCTCCACCTCCTCGGCGATGGACTCGTACACGGCCGGAATCTCCGCCTGGGGAGGCACGAGGTCCTGGAGCACCGCGAACATCTGCTCCTGACGTCGGAGCTCCGCCCGCAGCTCGTCCAGGTTCCCGATCTGGGCCCGGGCCTGCCGGTTCTGCTGCTGGAGCTGGGCGATCCGGTCCTCCTGCTCGTCCAGCTCCTGGGAGCGGGGCATGTAGACGTAGTAGACGAACAGGCCGAGCACGGCCACGGCCAGCACGACCCCCAGGAAACGCTTCTGGTCTCGCTGGTCCTGCGGAAGGAGCGCCATCGTCAGTTCCCTCCCCCGGTGGCGAGCGCCGTGCGTCGCTGCTGATCCTGCGGCGGTCGAGTATAGCTGACGTGGAGGGTGAACGACTGCGTGGACACGCCGTCTTCGACCTGTTTGCTGGTCCCCACGATCTGGACTTCCCCGATGTAGGGAGACCGCTCCAGGTTCCGGACGTAGTCAGTGACGACCAGCGGCGTGCCGGCGATGCCCATGACCTGGACCTGCAGGTTGGGAAGCGGGCTCTGCTGCTGGATGGCGTCGAGCCACGCGTCCCGGGGCAGCGCCGCCGAGATCTCGTCGAGCAGGTGGGGCCACACGTAGCGGTTCTGGTCCAGCTGCCGGACCACCTGCACACGGCTGCGGATCTGGGACCGCCGCTGGGAGAGGCTGTCGTTCAGCGCCATCTGCTCGGCGAGCTCGACGGAATCCGCCAGCGCCTCCTCCAGCCGGGCGTCGAGGTCCTGCGCCTCGGAGCGCTGGCCCAGCCACAGAAAGAGAACGGCCAGGGGCACGGCGATGAACGAGGCGATCAGGGCGGCGTTCCAGGGATCCGACCGGACCGACTCCAGCAGACGCACGTTCCCGAGGTCGGGCATATCGAAGCTGAAGCCCGAGAAGCCGCCACCCTTCTTCCGACGCTTTTTGCCGCCGGAGGGATGAAGGTTGACCTCGATCATCGTTCCGTCGCCCCCTTTCCTCGCCGGAGTCGTGTGGTCCGCATCGTCACGCCGGAGGCCGGAGCGCGAGACCCGCCGCCAGCATCAGCATCGGCGAGACGGCGTCCAGGTCGTAGCCCGCCATCGCGTCCGGCTTCACCGGCACGGCCTGCACGGCGCTCGCGACATGCGTCTCCACGTCGAGCCGATCCGCCAGGGCCTCGGCCAGCCCGGGGACCCCGACCCCTCCGCCGCAGAGGTAGAGGTTGCTCATGCCCTCCTCCACTTCCTGCGTCTCGAGGAAGGTGGTGGCCCGCTCGACGCCCCGGGCGACCTCCTGGGCCCGCTCGGCCAGGAAGGCGCCCAGCGACTCGTCCCCGTCGCCACCGCCCCGCAGGGCCTGCTCGGCCTCCTCCGCCGTCAGGCCCCGCTCGCGCTGCAGGTCCTGGGTCAGCCGCCGCGTCCCGAAGGTGAGGTCCCGGGTGAGCACGGGCACGCCGTTCTCCAGGATGTTCACCGTCGTGGTGTCGTGGCCGATGTTCACCAGCCCCGACAGTCCATGCATCGAGCTGGGGTAGTTGACCTCCAGCGCGTTGTGCAGGGCGAAGGCGTCCACGTCCACCACGTCCGGCCGGAGACCCGCCTCCTGGACCAGCGCCAGCTTGTTCTCCACCAGCTCGCGCTTGGCGGCCACGAGGAGGACCTTCATCTGGAGGCCCTCTCCCTCCGGGTCGGTAATCTGGAAGTCGAGCTCCACGTTGTCCATATCGAAGGGCACGTGCTGCTCGGCCTCCCAGCGGATGACCTCCTGGGCGTCGGACTCCTCCATCCGGTCCATGCGGATCAGCTTGATGATGACGTCCCGGCCGCCCACGCTCACGACCAGGTTCTCGGGCTCGATGCCGGCGGAGCTGAACAGGTCACGGATGGAGCTGGACACGAGGCCCGGGTCCACGACCTCCCCGTCGACGATGGCCGAGCCGGGGAGCTCGTCGAGGGCCACGCGCTCGAGCTGCGGCGAGTCCTTGCCGTGGTCGACGACCACGACCTTCAGGAGGCCGCTGCCGATGTCCAGACCGACGGACCGCTTGGGACGGCCCAAACCGAAGGGAGACATAGGAAGCCCGGACGTGCCTAAGGTTCAGCGCGGACGGCTTGAGGCGGGACGTGGCCCATAGTAGCGCGACCCGTCGGGGCTGTCAAACCCCGACGCGACGGCCCTGTTGCCTGGAAACGTCGGCTGGCGTGGCACATGGGGACGTCACAGGCGCTCGTGCCAGGTGCCCGGCAGCTCCGCCAGGACGGCGGTGGACCGCATCACGTCGTTCACGTAGCACGAGTGGAAGAGGAACTTCTTCGTGCCGTTCAGCGTGTCGTCGTCGGTAGTATCGTTGTCCAGGTCGTCCGTTCCGCTCCAGTTGGGATCGATCAGGCTGTTCAGCCCGGTCATCACCCCACCGTTGATCTCGCCGATCCCGTTGTCGGTGACCGTGCCGCCCACCAGGATGATACCGTCCCAGTTGAAGCCGCCCCCGAAGTTGACGGAACCCCGGACGATGAGCAGCCCCTGGCCGGACTCGTTGCTGCCGAGGTTGTAGCTGTCCTGGTCCACGTACGTGACGGGCATGTCGTCCCCGCTGGTGTCGGGGAATCCGTCGCCGTCCCCGACGACGTTGTCGTGCTGGATGTTGGAGCCGTCCAGGACCCCCTGCCACCACTCGGCCTCGTCGTCGGTCGTGCCGTCACCATCGAAGTCCAGCGGCTCGGAGCTCTCCTCCACCGGCGGATCGCCGTAGACCACCTCGCCCTCACCGCTCTGCTGGTACCCGTCCACCGGCACCCGCACGCCCGACACGGCGGACTCGGCGCCGCACTCGTCGTTGCCGTTGATCTCGCCCGAGCTGCCCTGCTTCTGGACGCCGCCGCCCGAGGTGATGGCCCCCGGCGGCTTCGGCAGGACGGAGTAATCCGCCAGGGTCACCGTGCTCACGGTCCGCGTGACGGGATTTCCCGTGCCGTTGGGATCGTAGCGGCCCTCGGAGGTGATCTGGTAGACGCCGGGATCGTCGTTGAGCCCGGTGGTGCTGACCCGGGTGACGGTCACGGAGGCGCTGCCGCCGGAGTAGCTGTAGGGCCCGTAGGTGGTCGGGCCGGCCGGCGGCTCGCCCGACTGGTTCCCCAGGTAGTCGTTCAGCCCGGCGTTGGCCAGGTAGAACGCCTCCACCACCGCCTGGTGGTTGGAGGACACTCGCCGCTCGGAGTTGGCCAGGAGGAACCCCCCGGTGGCCAGGGCCGTCAGGCCCACGATGGCGATGAGGGAGACCAGGAGGGCGAACCCTCCCTGTCCGGTATGTCGTGCGTCAACGTCTATGGCGTTCATCTCTCGCTCCTCGGGTGCCCCGCTCTCGCGGGAAGAAGTCCAACGTCAGTTGTTTCGGTTTCGCAGCGGGATGTCGTAGCTCAGGTCCCGCGAGACGTCGTAGCGGTTCGCTCCGTCGCCCACCGCGGTCGCGGAGATCCGGACCTGGCGGATGTCGGCGAAGTTCGTCGTGCTGTTCACCACCGAGCCGTCGGCCATCACGTAGCGGAAGCCGGCGCCCGGCTCGAAGGGGGATGCCAGCTCCTGGCTCCCACGGAACAGGGCGGTCCCGCTGGCGAAGCCGGACGGCCCGAACTCGTAGGTCAGCCGCCCGAAGAACCGGAGGTAGGCCCCGTCCGCCGGCGGTCCCACCGCGGCGTCCCAGGAGGGAAGCCTGCGGAAGAGTTGGTAGTTGCCCTCCGTCGGCTCCGGTCCCCCGTCGTTGTAGCACGTCTCGGCGATGGCGTCGTTCTTGTCCAGGGCGATGGCCCGACTCTTCGTATAGTTGCGATCGTACCGGTAGCCGGTGGCGCTGTAGGGGTTCCGGAAGGCCACGCCCACCTGGGAGCCCACGTTGGCGTTGTCCGCCTCGTCGACCACGTAGAAGTAGACGTCGCCTCCGTCCACCTCGCACACCACGGCCCGAACCAGGTCGTACTCGAAGGTGATGCGGTCGGCCTCGGCCTCCACGATGTCGTACGGCGACGCCCCCCGGAGCTCCGAGGCCACCAGGTCCGCCGTCGCCCGGAGGCTCTGCTCGGCGAACACGACGTCGTCGGTCTGGCCGTAGAAGTCGTTCTGGCGCAGCAGCAGGCTGATGATGCCCCCCGCCAGGATGCCGGTCACCACCAGGGCCACCAGCATCTCCACCAGCGTGAAGCCCGCCCGGGATCCCTCGTATGCCTCCGGCTCCGTCGTTCCGGGCCGGGGGGCGGCTTCCGTCATGTCTCGCGTCGTCATGGATGGGTTCCCGTCGTCGCTCGTCTCGAACATGGATCTGTGAGTCCCGATTCTCGCGCCCCGCCGAATCATGGTGCCGACGTCGGCGGTGCCCGCCGGGCGTGCAGGCGGGTGGTCAGCCTCTGCGCGGATTGATCGCCCGTCGCCTCGACCCGCGCCTCGACTTCCTGCCAGCGCGCCCCCGACGCGGTGATCGACCGGCTGACCGTGAAGGTGCGGCTTCCCACCGCCACGGTCGTGTCGCCGGTCGAGACGTTGCCGTAGCCCTGCTGCACCATGGCCTCCAGCACCTGCTGGCCGGCCATCACCTGGGCCGTCGTGTCCACCCCGGCCCTGGTCTGGGCGCTCACCGAGAGCGCGATGCCGGCGATGGCCAGCAGGCCCACCGACAGGATGATCAGCGCGATCAGGGCCTCGACCAGGCCGAAGCCCGTCTCGGAGTCCAGGGGCGGGGGGGACCGGCGCTCCGGTCGCCCTCGCTCGTCGTCCAGCTCATCTATTCGCATCATTTGCATCAATTGCCTCACGGGGTTGTGATCCGGGTGCGTCCCAGGGCGTTGACCTGGATGCGTCGTCCGGTGTCGAACCGGGCGATGTCGATGGTCACCGACGACACGCCGCCGCCCAGCATCCCCCGGGAGTTGAAGGTGAACTCGTCGCCGCCGGTCGTGACGTCCAGCATCGTGAGCGGCAGGTCCGTGCTGGCGCTGAAGCTCCGGCTGTGCAGCACGTCGCCGCCCGTCGTCCGGATCTCGTAGGTCCGGTTCGCCTCGTCCGCCACGAAGGTGACGTCCTCGCCGCGCTGGATCGCGTAGCTCCGGGTCAGCGTGACGTCTCCGGCGATGGCGGTGGCGGCGCGGTCGGGAATGGCCGATCGGTTGAAGGCCTGCAGACCCTGGAACCCGATGCCCAGGAGGATGGCGAGCATCACCATCACCATGAGCAGCTCGATCAGGGTCATGCCTCTTTCGTCCGTCCACACGTTCCGCACCGTCGCCTCCGTGTCGTCTCTCGTCGGTCGTGGCGCGGGAGCCGCCGGATCCCGTCGGGGTCCGACGCGCGTCGCCCGCGTCCGTCCTATTGAGGGGCAAGATGGTGTCCTTTTTCTATCTACAGTTAACATAACACTTTAACCTTTTACGGGTTGTCACATTTGCCGCAATGGGTGCATACCGGTTGAAATTAGTGCAGCCTCTGACCGGCTCACGGCAGCCGGAAGCGCTCGATCCGTAGCCGCCCCAGGAAGTTGCTGACGATCCGCACCCCCCTGTTTCCGCGGTACAGGTACAGGCTTCCCGGCCCCGCCTGGCCCCGGCTGTTGTAGCGCAGCGTGGCGGGCCGGAGCCGGACCGAGTCCACCCGGAACGGCCCGTCCAGCAGCCGCGTCCGGCTCACGACGTTCCCCGCCGGGTCCTCCAGCGTCAGCTCGCCCTCCGCCGTGGTCCGGATGCGCACGACCCCGCGCCGGGCGATGGCCAGCATCCGGGCCTGGGCCAGCCTGCTCCGGCAGGCCGACTCGGCCCTCCCCAGGGCGATCGTCTCGCGGAGCTGGCGCAGGCCCGGCAATGCGATCGCCACGACGAGACCCAGGACCGCGATCGCCACCATCAGCTCCGGGAGCGTGAACCCCCCGGAGGAGAAGTCGGACGTCGTCGGTCGCCCCAGTACCGCCGGTAGCCGTGTCCCTGCCCTGGACTGATTCATCGGGGACACGGTCCGGGGACGGAGTCATCCCGCTATCATCGGGGCCGAGACCTTCGTCGGATCCGCCGCCCCCTTCAGTCGGTGCCGCCGGGGCCGCATCGTCCGTGGGCACGTTCGACCCGTCCGGCGTCAAGTCCTGCTCCGAGGGTTCCTCGAGCACCGCCCGGATGCCCCCCCACCGGTCCCGGCGGCCCGCCTCCACGTCTCTGACGAATCGGCGGATCCGGGCGTCACGCCGCTCCGCCGTCTCGCCCTCCGCAGGACCGAGCCGGTGGGCCAGGAACCGGGCCGTCCGGATCGCCTCGTCGGGACGGTCCGCCCGCCAGTGGAGTAGCGGCAGTCGCGACGCAAGCGGGAGGTCCCAGGGCTGGAATCCCCGGCCCGCCGGGGTCTCCAGCTCCGGGTGGGCCAGCTTCCGAAAGCGGAGGGCCAGGTGGGACTCAAGAAGGTCGGCAGCGTCATCGAACCGGTTCTCGTCCGCCAGCCAGTCCGACAGCTCGAGCACGAAGGGCGCCGGCTGCCCGGCGTAGCCCAGGCTGATCGCGATTTTCGCCTGGCGGACGGCTTCCTCCATGTCGCCGGTCCGCCGGTGGACACGGGCGATGTAGTGGTACGTTTCGCCGAAGGAGTCATAGACCTCGAGGGCGTCGTCCAGCACCTCGAGGGCCCGGTCCGGCTCGCCCGCCGTCAGGTGGTGGTTGGCCAGCCAGTGCCGGAAGCGGATCTGGCGAGGGCTCAGCTCGATGGCACGCCGCAGGCTCGCAGCGGCGCACTCTCTCCCTTCCGTCCCTCCCATGACGTCCTGGAGGATGCCGCAGAAGCGGGACCGCTGGATGTGGAC
>CAZSKS010000022.1:0-11019 GCA_964607465.1 uncultured Gemmatimonadota bacterium
GGGCCTCCCGGGCGACCTCGCAGGCCATGTCCACGTTGTTGCGCTTGGCCATGGAGACCTGCTGGGGGCGCATCTCGCCCCGGTCCTTGAGCCGCCCCAGCCGCAGGGCCAGCAGCTGGGCCTTCGTGATCCCGGTGAGCATCTCCACCAGCCGCACCTGCTGGATCTGGGTCCCGGCGATGGGCCGGTCCTCGAACTGGGTCCGCTGCTTGCCGTACGCCAGCGCCTCGCGGTAACAGGCCATGGCGGCGCCGATGGCGCCCCACACGATCCCGTAGCGGGCCTGGGTGAGGCACATCAGCGGGCTCTTCAGCCCCCCGCTCCCGGGCAGCAGGTTCTCCCCGGGCACCCGGACGTCCTGCAGCACCAGCTCGCTGGTGTCGGAGGCCAGCAGCGAGAGCTTGCCCTCCTGGTCCTTCGCCGAGAAGCCCTCCCGGTCGGTCTCCACCAGGAAGCCCCGGATCGACTCGGGATCGTCCAGCTCTCCCGTCTTCGCCCACACCACCGCCACGTCGGCCATCGAGCCGTTGGTGATCCACATCTTGTTGCCGTTCAGCACCCACCCGTCGCCGTCCCGCTCCGCCCGGGTCCGCATCCCGGCGGGGTTGGAGCCGAAGTCCGGCTCGGTGAGGCCGAAGCAGCCGATGGCCTCGCCGGTGGCCAGCGCGGGCAGCCAGCGCTCCCGCTGGGTCTCGGTGCCGAACTCGTAGATCGGGTACATCACCAGGGCGCCCTGCACGGAGGCGAAGGACCGGATCCCCGAGTCCCCCCGCTCCAGCTCCTGCATGATCAGGCCGTAGGCCACGTTGTTGAGCCCGGCGCAGCCGTACTCGACGGGCAGGTTGGCCCCGAAGAAGCCCAGCTCCCCCATCTGCGGGATCAGCTCGTCGGGGAAGGTGCGGGCGACGTAGTGCTCCTGGATGATCGGGAGCACCTCGTCGTCGACCCACGTCCGCACCATGTCCCGGACCTGCCGCTCCTCGCCCTCGAGCAGGCCGTCCACGTCGTAGTAGTCCACGCCCTCGAAGCTCATCGTCCTCTCGCGTCCATGCTCGCCCTCGCGTCCGTGCCCGGCTCCGTCGCGCACCCGGCGCCGCCCGGCGCCGGGCCGGCTCCCGGCACCCGGGCCCTCCTCACCTCCGCCCCGAGAGCCGCACCCAGCCCTTCACGACCTCCCGCCCGATCCGGAAGCCCAGGTAGTAGGCCGCCGCCAGGGGCAGGATCCACGCCCAGATCGACAGCACCTCGGTGCTCCCCTCCAGCAGGATCCACACCCCGAAAGGGATCGTCACCAGGAGCGCCACCCCGTGGCTGCCCAGGCGCGTCAGCCGCTTCAGGCGACCCCGGCACGCCGGGCACCAGAGCCTGTCGTCCAGCTCGCTGTGGGGGTGGAGCTCGCGGCACGAGGCGCATCGGCTCTTCCCCTCCCCCTCGCCGCCGCGGGGGCGGAAGGCGGTGCGCTCCTCAGGCGGGGACATCGGCCCCCAGCCGGTCCACCACGGCGTCGGCGAAGCGGGAGGTGGTGGCGTCGCCGCCCATGTCCGGCGTGCGGACCTGGCCGGCGTCCAGCGTGGCCTGCAGCGCGGCCCGGATCCGGTCGGCCGTCTCGCCCTCCTCCAGGTGGTCCAGCATCAGGCAGGCCGAGAGGATGAGCGCGCAGGGGTTGGCGATCTCGTCGCCGGCGATGTCCGGCGCCGATCCGTGGACCGGCTCGAAGATGGCCGCGCCGTCCCCCAGGTTGGCCGCCGGGGCGAAGCCCAGCCCCCCCACCAGGCCGGCCACCTCGTCGGAGATGATGTCGCCGAACATGTTCTCCATGACCAGGACGTCGAACTGGTGGGGATCCATCACCAGCTGCATGGCCGTATTGTCGATGATCCGCTCCTCGAACGCCACCCGGCCGTCGTACTCCGCCGCCACCTCTCGGCCGACGTCCAGGAACAGCCCCTGGGTGGCGCGCAGGATGTTGGCCTTGTGGACCAGGGTGACCTTCTCACGGTCGTTCTCCACGGCGTAGTCGAAGGCGAAGCGCACGATCCTCTCCGCCGCGAAACGGGTCACCAGCATGATGGACTCCGCCGCGGCCTGCGGGTCGTCGTCCATCCCGATGAAGTGCTCGATCCCCGCGTACAGCCCCTCGCTGTTCTCCCGCACCACGACGAGGTCGATGTCGTCGTACCGGCCGCCCTTCAGCATCGTCTTGGCCGGCCGCAGGTTCGCGTAGGTCTCGAACTCCTTGCGGAGGGCCACGTTGATGGATCGGTAGCCCGAGCCGACGGGCGTCGTCAGCGGCCCCTTCAGGGCCACGCGGGTCTCGCGGATGGAGTCCACCGTCGCCTGAGGGAGGGGATTGCCCACCTCCTCCCTGGCCGTCATCCCGGCGGTGTGCCGCTCCCACTCCAGGGGGGCGTCCGCCGCGTCCAGCACCCGGAGGGTGGCCTCGGCGATGCCCGGTCCGATGCCGTCCCCGGGGATGAGTGTCACCGTGTGGGTCATCGATCCTCTCGCTCTCGCTCAGCTCCGGCTCGTGTAGGCGTCGTTGTAGCGGTGCTCGGTCCGGTCCTCGCCCAGATCGACCAGGTCCTCCAGGTAACCGGGCTTGTCGGTGCCCTGCTGGCGCGCCCGGGCCACCGTCCGGACGGCGTCCTTCCAGGTGATGGCGTTGAGGGCGTCCCGGTGGAGGGTGGCCTCGGCGACCCAGCTCTCCTCGCCGGTGACCGTGCGGACCCGCACGGCGGCCACGCCGTCGTACTCGGTGAAGATCTCCTGGGTCTGGGGGGAGAACAGGTAGATGTAGGGTCCGACCTTGGCCCACAGGGGTCCGCCCCGCTGCAGGTGGTCCGGATCCTGGCGGACCCGGATGTCCACGACGTTGCCGTTCAGCGAGGCCGAGGCCCGGCTCCCGTACAGGTCGTCCAGCGCCGCGGGACCCGGCAGGTCCGGGGCCCGCGGCTCCGACTCGCACCCCGCCGCCAGCAGCGCCGCGGCGAGACCGACCAGCAGGGAGCGACCGACGCGGAACCTCATGGCGCGAAGTAGCTCACCAGGCCGGCGGCGGCCGTCGCCACGGCGGCCGACGATTCCGCCGGGGCGGCGCTCCCGTGCACCTCGCCGCGCCACAGCACCCGGCCGGCCCGGCTGTCCAGCAGCGTCACCTCGAACACGGCCCATCCGGGCGGCGGGATCCGCTTCCCCTCTCCGTCCCCGTCCTCCCCCGGGCTCCCGGAGGTCGAGTCGGGGGCCGCCCGGTAGGAGAGCCGGGTGGGGATCAGCACCAGCCGGGCCTCGGTGACCGCCGACAGACCGCGGATCTGGCCGTGCAGCGGATCCGGCACCCGGCCCTTCCCCACCTCCACCCGCTCCAGCCCCGTCACGGGCAGGCGCACGGGATCGGCCTTGAGGAGCGGGTTCTTCTCGGCCCGCTCGGTGATCTTCCCCGGACCCACCCAGCTCGAGGTCCCCTCGGACTCGGACACGGCGAAGTCGATCTCCGCCGACGCCCGGGACCGGGCCTCGGCCGGCGATCCGGCGCCCCCGGGCAGCACGCCGCCGGGGGTCGGGCTCACCTCCTGGACGGGGAGCACCAGGAGGGGCACGCCGTGTCCCACCATGGGCCGCTGCTCCTGCGCCGCGGCCGGCGGGGCCGCCAGGAGCGCCAGGGCGGCGGCCACGCCGACCGCCGCGATTCGATGAAGCCGGCGCTTCCCGCCGGCCGGTCCCGTCCGTCGTCTCAAGGCCAGGCTCCCGTCCCTCCGGTCCTCGTCCACTCGATGCGATCTCCCGGGTGTCCCGCCGTCGGGCCGGTGCCCCCGCGGGGTCCGAGCGTCCTCGGTCACGATGGCGTCTACACCCCAGTCGGCCAAACGTCGCGGCCCCTCAGCGCGACCCGTCCGTCCGGGCCAGCACCGCGGCGGCGGCCCCGGCCAGGACGAGCCCTCCCGCGGCGGCCAGGAGGGCGGCGCCCGCACGGCCGGCGGCGACGTGGTTCAGGGCCGAGAAGGCGAGGGTCACGCCGGCCAGGAGGGACGTGAGGAGGCCGAGACGGCCGGGGCTCACGCGCCGGTGCCGGCGCGGACCCGGCGGATCTCCCGCTCGATCTCCTCCCGGGTGAGGGTGTGATCGCTCTGCTTGGCCAGGTCGAACACGGCCCGGCACAGCTCCTCGTCGTCGGGGTCGTAGCCGTGCTCCTCCAGCCAGTGTCGGACGTTGCTGAGGCCCGAGACCGGGGAGATCTCGATGGTCTGCTCCAGGCCGAACTCGTCGGCGGGGACGCCGCTGTACACGCGGTTCACCAGCCAGTCGTCCCCCTTGCGCATGGCCTTGATGATCGCCGCCGCGTGGACGCCGGTGCCCGTCCGGAAGGCGTCCTCCCCGAAGACCGGATAGTCGTGGGGGATCTCGACGCCGCACATCTCGGCCGTCCGCCGGCAGTACTCCGGCAGCAGCGACAGGTCGCGGTCGTGCATCCCCAGCAGCTTCAGGTTCACCAGCAGCAGGTCCATCTCCACGTTGCCCACCCGCTCGCCGATCCCCAGGGCCGTGGCGTGGACCCGATCCGCCCCCTCCTCGATGGCCGCCAGCGCGTTGGGGATCCCCAGCCCCCGGTCCCGGTGGCCGTGCCAGTCCACCTTCACGTCCTCCCCGCTCTCCTCCACCAGCTCGCGGGCGAAGCGCACCAGGTGCCGGACGCCGTGGGGGGTGGCGTGGCCCACGGTGTCCGCCAGACAGATCCGCCGCGCCCCGCACTCGATGGCGGCCCGGTACAGCTTCCGCAGGGTCTCGGGGCGGGAGCGGGTCGTGTCCTCCGTGACGTACATCACCTCCAGCCCCTCCCCCACCGCCCAGGTCACCGCCTCCTCGGTGGAGCGGAGCAGCATGTCGACGTCCCATCCCTCGGCGTACTGCCGGATGGGGGAGCTGCCGATGAAGGTCGCCGCCTCCACCGGGACGCCGGTGGCCTGGACGATCTCGGCGATGGGGCGGACGTCGTCGATCACCGTGCGGGCGGCGCAGTTCGCCTCGATGGGCAGCCCCTCGTCGGCGATCTCCTGCGCCAGCGCCGCCGCCGCCTCCCGTGCCCGCGGGCCCGCCCCCGGCAGCCCGATGTCCACGGCGTGGATGCCCAGGTCGCACATCAGGTGGAGGAGCTCCTTCTTGTCCTCCACGTCGGGATCGGTGACCGAGGGGTTCTGGAGGCCGTCGCGGAGGGTCTCGTCGTCCAGCTCCACCTCCACGCCCGAGTAGTCGTAGCTTCCCGGGTGGCGGTTCCAGTCGTGGATCAGGTCCCGGGCATCTCCGTCGGCCATCATCCCACCGGCCCCCTCCCCGGCGCGTCGGCCCGCCGGACCGGGCCCGGGGGCCTCCGGCTGGCCTCTCCGTCCCCCGTCATCCGGCGCCCTCCCCGATGACCTCCGTGTGGTCGCCCGCCCGGACCTGGCCCCGGACCCCGCGGAGGACGGCGTGCTCGCCGACCAGCGAGCGCTCCAGGCGGCAGTCCTCGAGCCGGGCGTGGGCCCCGACGATGCAGTCGGCCAGGCGGCACCGTCGGAGCTCCGCCCCGGCCGCCACCGACACGTTCGGCCCCAGCTCCACGTCCTGCAGCGTCGCCGACGGGTCCACCAGCACCGGCCCGTGGGTGCGGACCCCGTCCCCCGCCGGCTCCCGGGCCATCCCCCGCTCCAGGAGCTTCCGGTTGGTGGAGAGCAGGGTCCCGGGCTTGCCGCAGTCCCACCATCCGTCCACCTCGGCGGTGGAGATCCGGGCCCCGTGGTCGATCATGTACTGGAAGGCGTCGGTGAGGAAGTACTCGCCCAGCATCGGATCGCCGGCCAGCACCTCCTCGATCCCCTCGAACATCAGCTCGTGGTCCCGGATGTAGTAGACGCCGATGTTGGCCAGGCGGGAGACGGGCTCGTCGGGCTTCTCGACGATGCGGGTCATGTACCCGTCCTCGTCGGTGACCACCACCCCGAACCGCTGGTAGTCCTCCACCTCCTTCACCCAGATGATCCCGTCGTCGCCGGCCCGCCGGTCCAGGATCGACAGGTCGGCCTCGAAGATGGTGTCCACGAAGACCACCAGGACCGGGCCGTCCACGTGGGGCTCGGCCAGCCGGATGGCGTGGGCCGTGCCCAGCTGCTCCTCCTGCACCACGTACTGCTTGTCCAGCTCCGGGTACTCCGACGCCAGGTGGTCCCGAATCTGCTCCTGCAGGTAGCCGGTGATGCAGACGACCTCGTCCACTCCGACGCCGATCAGCCGGTCCAGGACGTGGTCCAGGACGGGACGGTTGGCGACCCGGAGGAGGGGCTTGGGACGGGTGTGGGTGAGGGGCCGGAGTCGCGTTCCCTTTCCGGCCAGGGGTATTATGGCCTGCATGTCGGTGGGAAGGGTTGGGTTGCGGGTGGCTCCGGCTGGCTCGAACGTACCTGCGCCACCGGAGACCGGCAAGCGGGAGTCAGGTCACGCGCCGAGGAGCGGTCCGAGGGACGGCGGATGGAGAAACCGACGCTGCTGCGCTGGCTGACCGAGAACCGGGCGGACACCCGGGCGGCGGGTCCCCCCCGGGGCCGGCGGTACGCCGCCTCGTTCGCACGGGTGTGGAAGACCCTGCTGGACTACGCCGACGCCCGCCCCCGGTGGCGGGTGGAGCACGCCGACGAGACCGAGGGGATCCTGGTGGTCACCTGCCGCTCCCGGGTCTTCCGCTTCGTGGACGACCTCACGGTGTGGGTGTCCCTGGACCGGGAGGGGCTCACCCGCGTGGAGGCCCGCTCCCGGGCCCGCACCGGCGTGGGCGACCTGGGGGTCAACCGGCGGCGGGTGGAGCGGCTGCTGGACCACCTGGACGCCCGCTTCGAGAAGCTGCGGGTGCGCGCCTAGCCCGCGGGCCGCGGCGCCGCGCCCCTGCCCGCCCGCTCCACCGTCAGCTCCTCGCCCTCCGAGCGGGCCACCACCGTCACCGCCGTCAGGTCGCCCGTCACGTTCACCGCCGTCCGGCACATGTCCAGGATACGGTCCACGCCGATGATCAGCGCGATGCCCGCCGCCGGGTCCACGCCGGCCGGCAGCGCCTGCTGGAGCACCACCACCAGGATGATGATCCCCGCCGAGGGCACCCCGGCCGCGCCGATGGAGGCCAGGGTGGCGGTGAGGACGATGCCGAACTGGGCCGCCAGGGAGATGTCCCCCACCAGCACCTGGGCGATGAACATGGTGGCCACCGCCTGGTAGAGCGCCGTGCCGTCCATGTTGATCGTGGCCCCCAGCGGGAGCACGAAGCTGGAGGCCTCGGTGCTCACCCCCAGCTCGTCCTCCGCCGTCTCCATGGTCACCGGCAGGGTGGCGTTGGAGCTGGAGGTGGAGAAGGCGATGAGCGGCACCTCCCGGATCCGGCGCAGGAAGTCCACCGGGCTCACGCCGGCCAGGAAGCGGAGGGCGGCGGGGTAGGTGAGGAAGGCGTGGAGGGCCAGGGCGCCCACCACCGCCAGGCAGTAGACGGCCAGGCTCTGGAGCACCTCCAACCCGAACTGGGCGATGACGGCCGCGATGAGGATGAAGACGGCGTAGGGGGCCAGCTCCATGATCCAGTGGACCATCTTCATGGAGGCCTCGTTCACGCCGTCGAAGAAGCTCACCACCGACCCCTTGCGCTCCTCCGGCAGCGCCGCCACCGCCGCGCCGAAGAAGATGGCGAAGAAGATGATGGGGAGCATCTCCATGTTGGCCAGGGCCTCCACGGGGTTGGGCGGGATCATGCGGAGGACCACGTCCACCAGGCCGGGCGGGCCGTCGGTGGCCATCTGCACCTGCTCGCCGGCCTGGGCCGCGTACTGCCCCCGGATCTCCTCCAGGGCGGTCGGGTCCATGCGGCTGCCGGGGGCGACCACGTTGGAGACCAGGAGGCCGATGGAGACGGCGATGGCCGTCGTGCCCAGGTAGAAGCCCACCGTCTTGCCGCCGATCCGCCCCAGGCGGGCCATGTCGCCCATGCTGGTCACGCCCACCACCAGGCTGGCGAAGACCAGCGGGATCACGACCATGGTGATGAGGTCGATCCAGGCGTTGCCGAAGGGCTCCAGGAAGATCAGGGCGTCCCGGAGCCAGGTCAGGCCCAGCGCGTTCGCCACGACCCCGGCCACGACGCCGAGAATCAGCGCGATGGTGATCTTCGTATGGAGTTTCATGCGACACCCGGGTCGAGATTCACGCGCCGCCGCGGCCCCGTCGCCTCGCGGGCCCGCCCGATCCCCCGGCCGGGGTCGGAGGCCGCGGCGATCGGCTCCGACGAGACCGGGCACGAACATAGGGGAGGCCCCGCTTGGACGGTAGACGGCGCCCGCGGATATCTTTCGGCCGTCCGTCCGTGGCGGCGGTGGCCGCCGCGTGCCTCCATCCCGACGACGGGAGCAGCATGAGCAGCCGCGATCCACGTCCTCCCCTGGCGCCCGTTCCGGCGGTCGCCGTCGTGCTGGCCGCCGCGGTCCTCGCCTGCGGCGGGGAGACGGATCCCGGCGACGAGAGCCGGCGGCTCCCGGAGCCGGGGGACGCCAGCCCCTCTCCGGTCACCTCGGCCCGCTACCTGACCGAGTTCGCCTTCGTGCCCTTCGGCGGGCAGGCGGGCCCGGCCGCCTATCTCCGCCTGGCCCAGGACGTGACCGCCGAGCGGCTGGCGCTGGACTACCGTGGCTGGAGCGGGGACACGGCCGGCTGGCGGGCGCTGCTGGCCGACGCCGACACGCTGCCGGTCCCCCGGGCCGGCTGGCGCGTGGTACCCACCGGCTCCCTGCGGATCGTTGCCGGCGAGGGCGGACGGCTCCGGGCCCTCACGGTGCGGGAGGGAGCGGCCCGCCTGCGGGTGGAGCCGGACTCGACGCTGGTCGGCTGGACGGGGCCGACGGGACAGCGGGAGCGCCTCCTGCTGGGCCGGCGGGCGGGGCCCGACGCCACCGTCCGGGGCCTCGTCGTGGAACGCCGTCGGGCGTCGCCGCGGGAGGCGCCCCTCCCGGGCCGCCCCTCGGGCTTCCTGCTGCTGACGACGCCGGAGGACGACGGGCTGCTGGTCCTCCTGCAGGCCACCTCCGACCCCGAGGCCACCTCGCCGGATTCCGCGACGGCCGCCTACGGCCGGCTGGACGGCACCGTGGGCGCCTGGCACCGGGTCCGGCTGGCCGTGACTGACGCCGGGGAGGAGGGCCGCGCCCGGGGGTGGCGCCTCACCCTGCCCCGCGTGCAGCTCCAGGGGGAGCTCCGGGCGAGGGGGTCCCCCTCGGGCGCCGCCCCCGCCCTGCGGCGGGACACGGCCGGGCCGGTCCTGCAGTGGGTCGGGGGGACGCTCCGGCTGGCCGGCCGGAGCGTGACGACCGCCGGCGTGCTCGTGGAGACCGGGACGCCCTGACCCGTGGAGTGGCTGCGGGCCGTCCTCACCGTGCTCGGGGGGGCCGCCGCCGGCGGCGTCACCAACCGCGTCGCCATCTGGATGCTCTTCCATCCCCGGCATCCCCCCACCGTGGCCGGCCTCCGGCTCGACTGGCTCCAGGGCGCCGTCCCGAAGAACCGGGAGCGCATGGCCCGCACCATCGGCCAGACCGTGGGCGGCCGCCTCCTGACCTCCCGGGACCTGGCCGGGGCGCTCGCCTCCGACGACCTGGAGAGCGCCTTCCGGCACCGGCTGCGCCGGGCGCTGCGCCGCGCCTTCCGCGAGGAGCACCCGGCCCCGGCGGAGCTGCTGCCCGCCGACGCACTGGAGGAACTGGGGGACCTCCTGGAGAGCCTCCTGACCGGCCTCCGACCCCGGGCGGCCCGCTGGCTGGCCTCTCCCGAGTTCGCCGACGGCGCCGGGGCGGCGCTGGAGGAGCTGGCACGGATCCTCGATCGGGAGGCACCGGCTCCGGTGGATCCCGAGGCCGTGTCCGACGCACGGCGGCGGGTGGACGGGTGGCTGGAGGGGCTGGCCCGCTCCGACGCCTTCCGGACGACCGTCAGGCGGGAGCTGGACCGGGCCACCCGGGAGCTTCTGCGGCCCGGCCGGAGCCTGGAGGAGATCCTCCCCGGCGGCGTCGTTTCGGCGCTGGAGGGCGCCGTCCGCGGCTACCTGCCCCTGGCCATGGGTCGGCTGGGACGCCTGCTGGAGGACCCCGACGCCCGGGAGCGCTTCCAGGCGGCCGTGGACGAGCTCCTCGAGCGCTTCATGCGGGACCTCCGGTTCCACCAGCGGGTGGTGGCGCGGCTGGTCATCACCCAGGAGACGGTGGAGCAGGTGGTGGACACCCTGGAGGAGGAGGGCACCGAGCGTCTCGGGGAGCTGCTGCGGGAGAAGGAGGTCCAGGCCGCCATGGCCCGGAGCGTGAACGACGCGGTGGCCGACCTCCTGCGGCGGCCGGCCACCGAGGTGCTGGGCGCGCCCGGCGATCCCCGGGTCGAGCGGGCCCTGGACGCCGCCGCCGACTGGCTCACCGGGGCGGCCCGCTCCGAGGCCGCCCGCGCCTTCCTCCTGGACCGGATCGAGAAGGCCGCGCTCGGGGCCGAGGACGCCACCTGGGCCGACCTGCTCCGCCGCCTCCCGGCCGACCGGGTGGGGCCCTGGCTGGCCGCCTTCCTCCGCTCCGACGCCGGACGCGCCGCCGCCGAGGAGGCCGCCTCCCGGGGGGTCCGGGCCCTGCTCCACCGACCCGTGGGCGCGCCGGGACGGGCCCTGGGCGAGGGGGCGGCCGACCGCCTGGCCGACCTTCTGGCGCCGGCCCTGTGGGACTGGATCGTCCGGGAGATCCCCTCCATCGCCGAGCAGGTCCCCGTGGCGCGGAAGGTGGAGCAGAAGATCCGGGACTTCCCGATGGACGAGGTCGAGGCGCTGGTGCGCTCGGTGACCCAGCGGGAGCTGGACCTGATCGTCCGCCTGGGCTACCTGCTCGGGGCCGCCATCGGCGGGCTCCTGGTGCTGGTGAACTCCCTGACCGTCTAGCTGGCGGCTCCCCACCGCAGCTCGGCCTCCTGGACGGCCGCCGGGTCCTCCGAGCAGAT
>CAZSKS010000022.1:11119-12360 GCA_964607465.1 uncultured Gemmatimonadota bacterium
CGGCTCCCCACCGCAGCTCGGCCTCCTGGACGGCCGCCGGGTCCTCCGAGCAGATCAGGACCCGACGGTCCGGGTCCTTCGCGTCGAACGCCTCCAGCAGCGGCGCCATCACCCGGCAGGCCGTCTCGGGGTCCAGGGCCCCGGGCCCGGTCCCCAGCAGCGGCATCGCCATCTCGCGGATCTCCCACTCGTCGGCCCGCCGGAGGCCGTTCTCCAGGCCCGCGGCCACCGCCCGGGGGGTCGCCGCCGCCGTCTCGGTGGCCACGGCGACGTGGATCACGAACTGCGCCGCCAGCTCCCCGGCGTCGGTGATGGCCGCCGAGCCCAGGGGGAGCTCGCCCTGGGCGGCGCACCGCTCCCGCCAGTCCTCCCCGGCGGCTTGCTCCAGCCGCCGGACGTCGGAGGTGAGGGCGGCCCAGTCCGTCCGCACGGGCCGGAGGATCGCCTCGACGTCGGCCCGGGCCAGGTCGGCGTCCCAGGCACGGATCATCGCCACCCCGGGACGTCGCCCTCCTCGCCCTCCACCTCCCGGGACTTCCGGTACATGCTGGCCGCCCGGTCCCGCTCCTGGCGCCGGTCGAAGAGGATGCCCATCGTGTAGTAGGCCCGGGCGTTGCCGGGCTGGAGCTCGACGGCCTTCTCCAGCGCCTCCAGCGCGTCGTCGGTCCGCCCCAGCCGGTTGAAGGCCTCGCCCAGGTAGAAGAACGCCGACCCCCGCTCCGGATCCAGCTCGATGGCCCGTCGGAGCTCCGAGGCCGCCTTCGGATAGAGGCCCTTCCGGTAGAAGACCAGCCCCAGGTTCATGTGCGCGTCGGGGCTCTCCGGATCGATCTGGAGGGCCTTGCGGAGCTCCCGCTCGGCTTCCTCGTAGCGGCCGAGCGCCCCGAGGAGGGCCCCGACGTTGGAGAGCAGATGGACGTTCTCCGGATCCAGCTCCAGCGCCTTGCGGTACTGCTGGAGGGCCTGCTCGGAGTCCCCGAGGCGATCGTAGACGTAGCCGAGGTTGTTCCGGGCCTTCAGGTGACGGGGGTTCTCCAGGAGCAGCTCCGAGTAGACGTCGGCCGCCTCCCGGAGGTCGCCCTGCTCGGCCAGCTCCCGGCCGCGGCGGTAGAGGCGCTCCTCCTCGGTCTCGTCGTCGGGTACGTCGGCGTCCCCGGAGGCCTCCTCGCCCTCGCGGACCCGGTCCTCGTCCACGTCGCTCACGGTCCGCCGACGGCGTCGGCCACCCAGCTCAGGTACGA
>CAZSKS010000022.1:12460-34653 GCA_964607465.1 uncultured Gemmatimonadota bacterium
TCGTCCACGTCGCTCACGGTCCGCCGACGGCGTCGGCCACCCAGCTCAGGTACGAGGCGGAGCCCCGGTCCACCTCGAGGGCCACGAACTCCGGCTCGTCGTACGGATGGAGGGCCAGCACCCGGCGGCGGAGGGCGTCCAGCCGGCCCTCCGTGGTCTTCAGCAGCGCCAGGCCCTCCTCCGCCTCCTGCACCTCGCCCTCCCAGCGGTACACCGATCCCACGCCGCCCAGCACGTTGACGCAGGCGGCGAGACGCTCGTCCACCACGGCTCGGCCCAGCTCCAGGAGCGCCTCCCGGTCCGGACCGGTCACCAGCACCAGGTGGATCGACCCGGGGTCGGTCGCGCCGGCGGTCACGCTCGCCCCTCCGCCACCGAAACGGCGTCCTCCGTCCCCTCGCCTTCCTCCTCGGCCCGGCGGTACATCCGATCGATGTCCTCCCCGAAGCGCTCCTGGATCACCCGTCGCTTGACCTTCATCGTGGGCGTCAGCTCCCCCGTCTCCACGGAGAAGCTGTCGGCCACCAGCAGGATCTCGCCGGGCGTCTCGTGGTCCGCGAAGCCCCGGGTGGCGCCGGCGACCTCCTCCCGCAGGAGCGATCGCACGGCCTCCGCGCCCACCAGCTCCTCCGGCGCGGCGTCTCCCAGCCCCTCCTCCCGCCCCCACTTGCGGAGCTCCTCGAAGGCGGGCTGGAGGACGACCAGGGGGAACTTCCGGCGGTCGCCGACCAGGACGGCGTGCTCGACGAAACGCGACCGCTTGATGGCGTTCTCCACCGGGGAGGGCGCGACGTTCTTTCCGGTGGCCAGGACGATCAGCTCCTTCTTGCGGTCGGTGATGCTGAGATAGCCGTCCTCGTCCAGCTCCCCCACGTCGCCCGTGCGGAAGTAGCCGTCCGCCTCCATCACCTCGTCCGTGGCCCCGGGGTTCCCGTAGTAGCCCTGCATGACCTGCGGGCCGCGGGCCAGGATCTCCCCATCGTCGGCAATCCGGAGCTCGGTCCCCGCCACGGGCGGCCCCACGGTGCCGAGCTTCACGCGGTCGGGCGGATTCACGCACAGCACGGGCGACGTCTCGGTGAGCCCGTAGCCCTCGAGGACCGGGAGCCCCGCCGCCCACAGGAAGCGGCCCACCTCCGGCGGCAGGGGCGCCCCGCCGCTCACGAAGTAGCGCAGCCGGCCGCCCGTACGGTCGCGGAGCTTGTGCAGCACCAGCCGGTCGGCCAGCCGGTGCTTCAGCGCCAGCCAGGGGCCCACCGGCTCGCCCGCCAGCACCCGGTCGGCCCGCTCCTCGCCCACCGACCGGGCCCACCGGAAGATCGCTTCCGACAGCCCTCCCGCGTCCCGCGCCTTCGCCTCGGCCCCCTCCACGAACTTCTCGTACAGCCGCGGCACGGCGTTCATGAAGGTGGGCCGCACCTCCCCCATGTCCCGCATCAGCGTGTCGGTGGATCCGCCGTAGTAGGCCACCGTCACGCCCCGGCTCCACATCAGGTAGTGGCCGGACATGCGCTCGAACACGTGGGAGAGGGGGAGCCAGGAGAGGGCGACGTCGTCCGGCCCGATCGGGAGCACCCGGCAGCACGCCTCCACGTTCCTGGCGAAGTTGTCGTGGCTGAGCATCACGCCCTTCGGGGCGCCGGTGGTCCCGGAGGTGTAGATGAGGGTGGCCAGGTCGTCGGACTCGGCCCGTCGGGCCTCCGCCTCGTAGCCCTCCCCGGTCCCGGCGTCCCGCCCTTCCGCCGCCAGCTCCTCCAGCGACTGGACGGGGATCCGGCCGGCCTCCACCGGCTCGAAGGCGAAGGCACGCTCGAGCCCCGGCAGGTCGTCGCGCACCTGCTCCAGCTTGCCGTACTGCTCCGCGTCCTCCACGAACGCCGCCCGCACGCCGGCGTCCTCCAGGATGTAGCGGACCTGCTCCGGGGGGAGGGAGGGATAGACGGGGACGCTGACGATCCCCGACATCACCAGGGCGAAGTCGGCCAGCGCCCACTCCTGGCGCGTGTCCGCCATGATCGCCACCCGGTCGCCCCGTTCCAGCCCCAGGGCGCGCAGGCCGAGGGCCAGCTCCCGCACCTTCTCGCCCACCTCCCGGTGGGTCAGCGACGCCCAGCTCCCGTCCTCCCGCCGGCGGCGCATCGCCTCCGTGTCGGCGTGGGCCTCCAGCCCGTCCAGGAACAGCTCCACCAGCGTCCCGGGCTCCAGGTCGGCCGGGTGGGCCGCCTCGCGCCCGTCCCTCCGGACCTCGATCACGCGTCGTCCTCCGCCGGCGTGCCGCCGGGCTCGTCCGCGCCTCCGGCCTCCGTCCCGGCCCCGGTGCCCTGGCCGGAACGGATCTGCTCCAGGGTCTCCCGGGCGTGCTCCACGTGCCGCGAAGCCTCGTCCTGGGCCGGGGCGCACTCCAGGAACCGCTCCAGGTGGTGCGAGGCCTCGTCGTGGCGGCCCCGGTTGAGCAGGAGGAATCCCAGCCCGTAGTGCGCACCCGGGCTGTCGGACTTCCGCTCCAGCGCCTTCCGGTAGGCCTTGACGGCCTCGTCCGTCATGCCGATGCGGGTGTAGACGACGCCCATCTGCTCCAGCGGCGACGCGTCCTCGGGACGCTCGCGGAGCGCGAGGCGGAAGGAGGTCAGGGCCTCGTGGTAGCGCTCCTGACGCACCAGGGCTACGCCTTCCGAGTAATAGTCGGGGTCCTCCCCGGCGACCTCCTCCTCCTGCCAGAACTTCCACCAGCTCATGAGGTCTCCCCGTCGTGTCCGCGGCGGTTTCCGTCGTCCTCCCCCGGCAGGGGAGGCGGCGGCACCAGCGCCAGGTTGTAGACGAAGGCCAGGGCCCCGCCTCCCAGGAACCCGTAGGCGAAGGCCCACAGGGCGCCCACGAAGGCCCCCGCCACGCTCACCGAGTAGCCGAACAGCACCCCGGAGAGCGGGGTCAGGGCCCGTGGGTCGCCCGATCCCACCAGGAAGAGGATCGTGAGCCCGAAGACGGCGGCCGCGGAGACCGCACCGCCGGCCTGGGCGAAGGCTCGGGGGTTCAGACGCATCCCTCTGTCGGCGCGGCGTTTGGCGTCATTGTCGGACCCGGTCGACCGGGTAAGCTACGGGGCGGATGAGACGTCGGCAACGCGCTCAGCCTCCCTCCCCGGGGCCTCCGGAGGACCTCCCGCCGGCGATCACGCCTGGGAGCGGGCCGCCGCGGAGCCGGGCTCGCGGACCGCCACGACCGCCGCCTCCTCGGCCGCGACCACCCCCACCGGCGCCCCGTCCAGCGCTTCGCGGGTCCCGGGGGAGGGCTCCACGAGGACGAGCCGCCCCCCCTCCTCCAGGACGCGCACGGCCTCCCGGACCGCCTCCGCCGTCGGCCGGAGCAGCGCCACCCCGGCCAGCCGGCCCGTCACGATCGGCAGGTCGCCGGGATCGACGCCCCCGGCCCGGCTGACCCGGGATTCGGGCGGATCGACGTCCGCCCCCCTCCGGCCGTCGTCCGTCCCCCCGCGGCCGTCGTCCACCGCCTTCCCCGCCGCTCCGGGCGTCCGGCCCCGGGTCGCGAGGGCCAGCACCTCCGCGTCGCCGGCGAGCCGGGCCAGGGGGGCGGCCAGCCAGCCCAGGCCCGGTCCCAGCAGCAGGCAGCCCTCCGCCCCGTCGGCGCCCAGCAGCGCCGCCAGGCGGGTGGCCCCCTCCTCGGCGTCCACCCCCGAGAGCAGGGCGGCGGCGGATCCGGCGGCGTCGCCCCCGTGGCCGCCGTCGGGATCACGCGCCCCCCCGGAGGGGCGGGCCCGGTCGAAGCGGAGCACGCCGTCGCGGATCGGCACCCGCAGCTCGCACTCCGGGCAGCCCAGGTGGCCCTCCCGGACGCGCCGCTCCTCGATGGCTTCCACCAGGACGACGAGCCCCTGGGCCGGGCGGCAGGAGGGACAGACGAAGATCTCGGAGAGCTCGAGGAACACGGCGGTTCAGCCGGCGGGGATCGGCAGGACGCCGTCCCGCCCCTCCTCCAGGGCTCCGGCCACCCGCCGCGCCACCTCCCGGGGCGGCAGCATCTCCTCCCGGGCCGGCAGGTCGTCGCCCAGCCGCGCCTCCAGGTCGTCCCACGCCGGCGTGTCCACCGGCCCGGGCTCGACCAGCAGCGTCCGGACGCCGCTCCCCACCAGCTCCACCTCCAGCACCTCGTGCAGGCCCCGGAGCCCGTACTTGGAGGCCGAGTAGGCCGCGTTGCCCGGCAGGGCCCGGCGTCCCGCCTGCGAGCCCGAGTGGACGAGCCATCCGTCGCCCCGCTCCAGCATGTCGGGGAGGAAGGCCCGCACCAGCCGGAAGGGGGCGGAGAGGTTGACCGCCAGGTGGCGGTCGAAGAGGTCGGGGTCGGTCTCTCCGGCCGGGGCCAGGTGGAAGACCCCGGCGTTGCTGACGAGGAGGTCCGGCGCCCCGCCCAGCTCGCGCCGGGCCTCCCCGGCCAGGTCGTCCACGTCGCCGGGACGCTCCAGGTCGGCCTCCACCGCCGCGGCTCCCAGCTCGTCGGCCAGGGACGCCAGGGCCGGCCCGCCGCGGGAGGAGAGGACGAGCCTCGCCCCGCGGCCGGCCAGCTCCCGGGCCAGGGCGGCTCCGACGCCCCCCGTGGCCCCGGTCAGCAGGCCCGTGCGACCGTCCAGGGCAGGCACGGAGGGGGCCCCGTCAGCTGACGAACTGGGGCGACAGGACGAGCCGGAGGAACTCCTCCCGCGTCTTCTCGTCGCTCCGGAAGGTGCCGCGGACGGCGCTGGTGATGGTCTTGCTGTTCTGCTTCTCCACCCCGCGCATCATCATGCACAGGTGGTACGCCTCCACCACGACGCCCACGCCCCGCGGGTTCAGCGCCTCCTCGATGGCGCTGGCCACCTGCTCGGTGAGACGCTCCTGGATCTGGAGCCTCCTGGCGAACACGTCGACGACCCGGGGCACCTTGCTCAGCCCCACGACTCTCCCGTCGGGGATGTAGGCCACGTGGGCCTTGCCGAAGAAGGGGAGGAGATGGTGCTCGCACAGGGAGTAGATCTCGACGTCCTTCACCAGCACCATGCTGTCGTGGGGCTCGTCGAACACCCCCTCCCCGATGGCCTCGGACACCGACATCCGGTAGCCCCGCGTGAGGAACTCCATGGAGCTCCGCACCCGCTCGGGGGTCCGGGTCAGCCCCTCCCGCTCCGGGTCCTCGCCCAGCCGCCGGATCTGCTCCTCGACCAGGGCCTCGTAGGGGACCTGGCTCAGGTCCGGACCGTCTCCGCCGCCCCTGTCACCCACCGCGGTACTCCGCCATGTTCCGCTCCGTCTCCCACAGCTTCACCGACACCAGCTCGGCGCCGTCCAGCCGGCCTTCCAGCCGCTGCCAGATCTTCACGACCAGGTTCTCCGTGGTCGGGTTCACGCCCTCCATCCAGCTCACGTCCTCGTTGAGGTTCGTGTGGTCGACGTCGTCCACCACGTGCTCCTTCACCAGCGCCTTCAGGCGGCTGAGATCCAGGACGAACCCGGTCTCCGGGTCGACCTCGCCCTCCACCGTGACCTCCAGGTCGTAGTTGTGCCCGTGCCCGGTCGGGTTGCTGCAGGCGCCGAACACTTCCCGGTTCTTCTCCTCGTCCCACCCCGGCCGGTGCAGCCGGTGGCCGGCCGAGAAGTGCAGCATCCGGGTCACGCGGACTCTGGGCATGGTGATCGCCTCCGGTTCGGGTGCCTCGGACCTGCGGCTCGCGGCGGGGGCGTCCTGCCCCTCTTCAGATGGATCTGAAGAGGCCCCGATCGACCCTTCCCTCCTCCCCCTCGTCCAGCAGAACGCGCCGCCGGGGACCGGTCCCGGCCGCCGCTCGCGGCGGTCAAAGAAAGAGGGCGGCCGAGGCCGCCCTCCGGTCGGGCGCCCGGAAAGATAGCCCGGTCCCAGCGCCGCGGGCAACGTACGGATCGACGCACGGATCCCGGAGGACATCGGGCCGACGGCTGGATCCTGATCCGGCTCCCCCGGTAGAATGCAGGAGATCGGACCGGGACGCGGCCGACCGCGATCCGGGCTCGCTCAGGCAGGGGGGAAGATGCGCGCACGGTCCACCGCACGGAAGGGCCTGGCCGCGGCGCTGGCCGTCGCCGTGCTGGCGGCCGTGCCGGCGCGGATGGTCGTGGACGTCTCCACCCCCCAGGACCGGGCCCAGGTCGAGTCCAGCCACGATCCGGCACGGTGCGGCTACCTCCACGACCACGCCGCCTGCCAGCAGCTCTTCGCCTCGGCCGCCTCCCCGGCGTCGGGCTCCGGGTCGGACGCCGCCCTGCCGCCCGCCACCGACCGGACGACGTTACCGGCCGCGGAGCCGTCCGATCGACGCACCCCGAGCTCCACCCTCCCCCGGGCCCCGCCTCACTCCGGCGCCTGAGCCGCGCTCGCGGGCCTCGGCCCGCGAACCGCGCGGACCCCCCACGACAGCCCGGCTTCCCGTGTTCCGGCCCCGCGGCCCGTCCGCGCGGCCCGTGGACGGGGGCCAGCGCCCCCACCCGCGGATCGGAGCCTTCGCGCCCCGGCGACGGGGAAGCCGGACGATCCGGGACCCCAGACGAACCGAGGTGGCATGACCGATCCAGGAAGATTCCGACGACAGACGCCGACGCTGCTGCTGGCCCTGGCCCTCCTGGCGGGCGCGCCGGCGGCGGGCAGCGCGCAGGAGGCCGGGCCCGACACGGTCGACGCCGCGGCCGTCGACAGCCTCCTGCAGCGCGTCCAGGAGCTCGAGGCCCGGCTGGACAGCGTCTCGGCGCTGCTGTCCCGGCTCCGGGAGGAGGGGGTCGGGGAGGACATAACCGGCGACGACGACGTGTCCCGCCTTCGGGCGGCGGCCCGGGCCGCCGCCGACGAGGCCGGGCAGGGCGAGGACGCGGACACCGCCGGGCGGGGCGGCAGCCGAACCCGCGACCTCAGCCTGCTGAACCCCGAGATCAGCATCACGGGGGACGTCGTCGGCAACTGGGCCCGGCCCGCCGACGGGTCCTCCGACGGCGGCTTCACCCCCCGGGAGTTCGAGTTCTCCTTCCAGGCGCCCCTCGATCCCTACACCCGCACCAAGATCTTCGTCACCCGGCACGAGGACTTCGAGATCGCCGGCCTGGAGGAGGCCCTCGAGGGCTCCCGCCCGGAGGTGCTCGGGGAGGAGGAGCACCACGAGGCCGGATTCGAGATCGAGGAGGGCTACCTGTACTGGGTGGGCCTCCCCGGTGGCCTGGGGGCGAAGCTGGGCAAGTTCCGCCAGGAGATCGGCAACTACAACCGCTGGCACACCCACGCCCTCCAGGAGGTGTCCCGTCCGCTGGCCGCCCAGCACTTCCTGGGCGAGGAGGGGCTGGTCCAGACGGGGGCCAGCCTCAGCCTGCCCTCGGCCACCACCGGGCCCGGCACCCACGACCTCACCTTCGAGGTGGCCCGGGGCACGAACGGCACCCTCTTCGACGAGGGAGGCGAGCTGAGCTGGCTGGGGCACCTGAACAGCTTCTGGGACCTGGGACCGAGCTCCTACCTGCAGCTCGGCTCCACGGCCGTCTACGGCCGGGCCGACGGGCTGGACGAGGGCCTCTCCCTGGACACCCGCCTGCTGGCCTTCGACGCCATGTTCCGCTGGCAGCCCGCGGGCCGGAGCCTGTACCGCGACCTCCGGCTGGCCGCCGAGTGGTACCTGGCCGAGAAGGACTACGGGGGGTTGGAGCTGTCGGGCCACGGCGGCTACCTGCAGGCCAGCTACCGCCTGGACCGGCGCTGGGTCGCCGGCGCCCGGGCGGACTGGCTGGACGGGTTCGGCGACGGGCCCAAGCGCGTCCAGTTCGCCCCGCACCTGACCTGGTGGCAGAGCGAATGGGTCCGCCTGCGGATCCAGTACAACTACCTGAAGCCCGAGGGCCTGGACGCCGACCACACCCTGCTGCTGCAGACGGTGTGGGCGGTGGGGCCCCACAAACACGAGACCTACTGAGGATACCCGCCATGAACCGCTCGTCCCACGTTCCGGCTGCCCGCGCCGGCCGAATCGTTCGCGCCGCGGCCGTCGTCGTCCTGGCAGGCGCCACGCTCGCCGCCGCCCCGCTCCCCGCCGCCGCCCAGGAGCGGATCCGGGTGGTGACCACCCTCCCCACCTACGCGGCCATCGCCGGCGAGATCACCGGTGACCTGGCGGAGGTGGAGGCCATCGCCCGGGGCGACGAGGACCCCCACTTCGTCACGCCCCGGCCCAGCTTCGCGGCCCGGATCGGGCGGGCCGACCTGTTCGTGACCACCGGCCTGGACCTGGAGCTGTGGGTGCCGGGCCTGCTGGACCGGGCCAACAACTCGCGCGTCGTGGAGGGCGCCGACGGCCACGTGGTGGCGTACGACGGCGTCCAGCTCCGGGACGTCCCGGACAGCCCGTCCCGGGCCGGGGGCGACGTCCACGTCTTCGGGAACCCCCACGTCCACACCGATCCCGTCAACGGGATCATCATCGCCCGCAATATCCTGGAGGGGCTGGAGCGGGTGGATCCCGGGAACGCCGACGCCTACCGGGCCAACCTGGACGACTTCGAGCGCCGGATCCTGGAGCGCACCTTCGGGGCCCGGCTCGTGGAGCTGGTGGGCCGGGAAACCCTCTTCGACCTGGCCGCCAACGGCCGCTTCTGGTCCTTCGCCCGGGACACCGAGTTCCAGGGGGAGGCCCTCGTCGAACAGCTCGGCGGCTGGCTGGCCGAGGCCGCGCCCTTCCGGGACGGGCGGATGATCTGCTACCACAAGAACTGGGCGTACTTCAGCGCCCGCTTCCGGGTCGACTGCGCGATGTACGTGGAGCCGAAGCCGGGCATCCCACCCTCGCCCGGCCACGTCCGCGAGGTCATCGACTTCGTGCGGGGCGAGGACATCCCGGTCCTCTTCGCCGCCAACTACTTCAGCCGCAGCCAGGTGGAGCGGGTGGCCTCGCGGGCGGGAGCGACGGCGGTCATCGTGCCCGAGCACGTGGCCGGCGCCGAGGGGGTCGACGACTACTTCCAGCTCGTCGACCTGTGGGTCTCCCGGCTGGCCGAGGCCTTCCGCGCCGACAGCGGGGGAGGCTGACGTGATGGAGCTGATGCTGCCGGCCCTGGTGGCCGCGCTGATCCTGGTGGGCATCCACGGCTACCTGGGCATCCACATCATCGCCCGGGAGGTCATCTTCGTGGACCTGGCGCTGGCCCAGGTGGCCGCCATGGGATGGGCGGCGGCGGGGCTCGGGCTGGCCGATCCGCTCGCGGCGCTGCCCGGAGTCTCCACCGGGGCCGCCTCCTACCTCCTGGGGCTGGGCGCCACCCTGGTGGCGGCCGCCGTCTTCGCCGTGACGCGCCTCCACCGGCTCCGGGTGCCCCAGGAGGCCCTCATCGGCATCGTCTACGTGGTGGCGTCGGCCGTCACGATCCTGCTGGCCGCCCAGGCCCCGCGCGGCTCCGAGCACGTGGAGCAGCTCCTCACCGGCAGCCTGCTCTGGGTCACCTGGCCCAAGATCGTCCAGACCACGGTCGTCTACGCCCTGGTGGGGGCGGCCCACTGGTTCCTGCGGGACCGCTTCCTGACCCTCTCCCTCCGGCCGGAGGAGGCCCGGGAGAAGGGCTGGTCCATCGGCTGGTGGGACTTCCTCTTCTACGCGCTGTTCGGGATCGTCGTGACCTCGTCGGTGGAGATCGCCGGCGTGCTGCTGGTCTTCACCTTCCTGGTCATCCCGGCCGTCATCGCCTTCCTCTTCGTCCGGACCCCGGGGCGGCTGCTGGCCATCGCCTGGTCCACGGGGACGGTGGCGACCGTGGTGGGCCTGTACGCCTCCTACCGGACGGACCTGCCCACGGGCCCCCTGGTGGTGTGCGCCTTCGGGCTCGCCCTGGTGGTGGCCTTCGCGGTGCGGGCGCTGGGGAGGGACGGACCGGAGGCGGCCGGCTAGACCACCAGCCACGCCCCGACCACGGCGAAGCCCACGGCCGCCACCGCGCCGGCGGTCAGCGCGTAGGGTAGCTGGGTATTGACGTGGTCGATGTGGTCGGTGGCCGCCGCCAGGGACGAGATGATGGTGGTGTCGCTGATGGGGCTGCAGTGGTCGCCGAAGATGCCGCCCGACAGGACGGCGGCCACGAAGGGCGCCAGCGGGAGCCCCAGGCCTTCCCCGACGGGCACGGCCAGGGGCAGCACGATGGCGAAGGTGCCCCAGCTGCTGCCGGTGGCGAAGGCGATGAAGCCCGCCGTCAGGAAGAGGAGGGGCAGCAGGAGCGGCACGGGGACCGTCCCCCCCACGATCCCCGCCACGTACTCCCCCGTCCCCAGCTCGGACGTCACGTTCCCCAGCGCCAGGGCCAGCAGCAGCACGAGGGCCATCCCGGTCAGCCCGCCGGCGCCCTTCAGGCTGGCCTCGCTCAGGGCCTCGGCGTCCAGGATGCCCTGGCCCATCGAGAGGATCCACGCCACGGCCAGGCCCGCCAGCACGGCCCACAGGACCGCCGTCGTGCCCGAGCCGTCGGCCAGGGAGCCGTCCCCGGTGATCCACATGCCCAGCGGCATCATGGCGACCATCGCGGCGATGGGGGCCACCATGTTCACCGCCCGGCGCGGGGCGTCCTCGGGCGGCTCCGGGGCGATGGCGTCCATCTCGCCCAGCGTCGTCCCCTCCTCCGGCAGCACCTGCCCCTCGGCGGCCCGCCGCTCGGCGTCCTTCATGGGACCCCAGTCCAGGCCGGTGGCCGCGGCGAAGACGGCCAGCGTGACGGCGGACAGGGCGTACAGGTTCAGGGGGATGGAGAGGAGGAAGGTCGAGAGGGCGGCCTCGACCCCGAGCCCGCCCAGGATCCCGATCACGAAGGCGCCCCAGGCGTTGAAGGGGATCAGGATGCAGATGGGCGCGGAGGTGGAGTCGATCAGGTAGGCCAGCTTCTCCCTCGAGACCCGGAAGCGGTCGAACAGGGGGCGGGAGACCGCCCCGGCCACCAGGATCGTGATGTTGGACTCGATGAAGACGACGACCCCGATCATGCAGGCCATGAGCTGGGCCCGGCGGCCCGAGGTGACCCAGCGCCGCCGCTCCAGCCACGAGACGAAGCCCTGCACGCCGCCGTTGCCCTCCACCACGGCGATGAGGGCCCCGATGGCGAAGGTGAAGAGCAGGACCCGCGAGCTGTCGGCGTTGCCCAGGACCGCCACCAGCCCCTCCACGGCGTCGGCCAGCCCCCGGCCCGGATGGCCGCCGGCCAGGAGGACCCAGCCGAGCCAGATGCCGGCCGCCAGCGACAGGTAGACCCGGCGGCTCCACATGGCCAGGCCGATGGCCAGCAGCGGCGGCAGGAGCGTCAGGAAGCCCGGCGCGACGGCGACTTCGCTCATCGGCCCGCCGGCGTCCTTGCCGGGGCCGGCGCGCCCGCCCGGTCGGCGGAGGGGGCGTCCCTCACGGCAGCAGCTCCTCCAGCACCCGCCGGAGGTCGGCGCCCAGGGCGGCCCGGACGGACCGCGGCGTCCAGCCCCGCTCCAGCAGGCGGCGGGTCAGCCGGGGCAGGTCCCGGACGTCCTCCATCCCCTCGGGCAGGGTGGGGGCCCCGTCGAAGTCGCTTCCCAGGGCCACCGCCTCCGTCCCGGCCACCGACGCCACGTGCTCCAGGTGCTCGGCCAGCCGATCCAGGCCCACCGGGTCCAGGTCCGCCACCTTCTCCTCCAGAGCCTCCCGCCCCCGCGGGGTGAAGACGTCCGGCCCGGAGCCCCGCCGAAACGCCTCGAACCGCTCCCCGTAGGCGGCGTCCAGGTAGCCGGGGAAGAGGTTGACCCCCACCGCGCCGCCGGTGGCCGCCACCCCTTCCAGGAGCGCGTCGGGAAGGTTGCGGGGGTGCTCGGCGACGGCCCGGGCCCCGGAATGGGAGGCGAGCACGGGACCCTCGGCCCGCTCCAGCACCCGGGCGGTGGCCCGGTCGGAGGCGTGGCTGACGTCCACGACGATCCCCAGCTCCTGCAGGCGGTCCACCAGGCGGGCGCCGAAAGACGTCAGCCCGCCGTGGCGCGGCGGCGCCCCGGCAGCGTCGGCCCAGGCCGTAGGCTCCATCCAGGTGAGGGTGAGGCAGCGGACGCCGAACTCGAACAGGCGGTCCGCGGCCCGCAGGTCCTCCCGGACCCCGTAGCCCCCCTCGACGCCCACCACCGCCGCCAGCTCGCCCGCCCGCTCCGCCCGCTCCAGGTCCCCGGCGTCCAGCACCGGGCGGAGGCCCGGCGCCTCGTCCAGCCACGCCGTCAGCGCCTCCACGCCCCGCAGCGTCCGGCCCAGCGGGTCCGCCCCCTCCGGGTCCACCCAGACGGCGAAGATGCCGCCGTCCAGCCCGCCCTCCCGGGCCCGGGGCAGGTCCAGGTGGCCGTCCTCCAGCCGTTCCGTCGGATCCTCGCCGTCCAGGAGCCGGAGGGCCAGGTCGTTGTGCCCGTCGAACACGTAGGCGTCCCGGTGGAGGGCCTCGGGGCCGTCGTCGACCTCCCCCGGGGCGTGGCCGAGCCGTCCCCCCGGAGGGCCGGCCGGGTCGCCGTCCGCCGGCCCTGCCTCGCTCACCGCCGTGAGACCCAGCGGCTGGTGCCGTCGAAGAACCTGAGCGGGCGGTCCTTTGCCCGGCTGATGCCGATCCGGCCCGACCGCTCCACGGCCTCGTCGGGCACCGGATCGCCGCGGCAGATCCGCAGCGGCGGGCGGTCCAGGCGGTGGCGCTGCATCTCCGGGCCGATCCCCAGGGCCTCGGTCAGACGGGCCGGGCCGCTGGTCAGCTCGTCGTGTCCGCGGCGTCGCCGCATGACGTCTTCTCCCTCGACCGGAGCCAGGGCCCGGAGGAGGACCGCCGCGGGGTGTCCCTCCCGATCCGTCACGGCGTTCAGGCACCAGTGGATGCCGTAGTTGAGGTGGACGTAGGCGGTGCCCGGCGGGCCGAACATGGGGTCGTTCCGCTCGGTCCGTCCGACGGAGGCCGAGGCGTGGGACGCCGGATCCTCCGGCCCGGTGTAGGCCTCGGTCTCGACGATGCGTCCGGAGGCGCGGGCGTCTCCCAGGTCGGAGACGAGGAGGTGGCCCAGCAGGTCGCGCGCCACCCGGCGAGCGGGACGCCCGAAGAAAGACGGCGGGAGGGGCTCGCCCGGCGGCGGGGACGCCTCGGCCGGGCCCGGCGGCCGTGGGGCCCCGTCCCGGTCAGCGTCCCCGGCCTGCCGCCGGGCGGGCGGCGTCACGCGCCGACCCGCTCCCGCTCCGCCCGGCGGGCCTCGATCACGGCCTCGGCCCTGTGCTCGGGAAGCACCTTGCTCAGCCGGCCGGGCTCCCGGTCGATGACGTCGAAGACGTCGTCGCCGAACGCCTCGACCAGCTTCTCCGCCGTCTTGCGGCCGACGCCCGGATAGCTGCCCATCATGTGGGCCACGGGATCGTCGGAGGGGCCGACCGGGGGGGCGTCGGACGACGCGGGATCGCCCGCAGCGTCCGGATCCGCCTCCTGGCCGCCGGCCTCCGCGGTCGCGCCGGCCGCCGGGCGGTCCTCCCGGGCCTCCGGCCGGGCCTCGCCGCCGCCCGTCGCCACGGCGTCGGCGTCGGTTCCTTCCGTCGCCCCGGTGTCTCCGGACTCCACCGGCCCCATGGCCGGCGTCCCGGAGCTGTCGTCGGCCTCCTCCCGATCCTCCCCCGAGGACGCCCCGTCCTGCCCGCGGCGGAAGCGGCCCAGCCCGCGGCCGCGTCGCGACCGGTCCGTCGTCCGCTCGGACGTAGAGCTCGTCTCTCCCGTCCCGGCGGACGGCTCCTCGCCGCCGGCGTCCCCGTCGGCTCCTGCGTCGACCGGGCCCACGGGCCCGGGCACGCCCTCGTCCTCGTCCGAGGCGCCGGACGGCCCGGCACCCGGAGCGCGGGACCCGGGACGGAAGCGGCCCATGCCCCGGCGGGCCCTCGGCCGATCCTCCGTCTCCCGCCCGTCGCCCGCGCCGCCGCCCTCCGGGGCCGGCGCCTCGTCCGGCTGCCGCGCCGGCGTCTCGTCCACGTCGGGCGCGGCTTCGGCTGCCGGCTGCTCGGGGCCCCTCCCGCCCCGCTCGCGATCGTCGTCGTCCGCGGGCGCCCCGCGCTCCCGGCGGGGCTCGTCCGGGGCCTCGGACGGCTCCGGCCGCGCCTCCGGCTCCGGTCGGGAGCTCGGCGTCGCGCCCCGGCCGGCGGGCGCCAGGTGGTAGTTCCCGTCGTCGTCCTTCTCGACGTCCACGACCTCTTCGTCGTGCGCCTGCCGCAGGAACCGGCTGAACTTGCTGAATCCGAGGGAGGCCTCGTCGAAGCTGCTGTTCCTCCGCAGCATCTCGCGCTTGACCTCGGAGTCGCGGACCGGCTCGCCGTCGTCGGCCAGGTCGGCCACGACGTCGGCCAGCAGCTCGTAGCCCTCGCGCAGGGAGGCGGCCTCGATCTTCGGCGGCGCCTCGGGACCCGTCGGCGACGGCCGGCTCCGCGACCCGCCGTCACCTCCCCCTCGTCGGCGGCTACGGCCGCCGCGGCCGGATTCTCCTCCCCCGGACCCGCGTCCGCCGTTCGAAGCCGTCGGACGGGACTTCTCCTCCGGCGGGGCCTGGGCCGGCGCGCCGCCGTCGGCCTCCTCCTCGACCCCGGCGCCCGGCGCCACCTCGTACTGGCCGTCGCCCATCTTGCGCAGCCGGACGAGGCCGCGGGACGAGGCCTCGGCCAGGAAGCGGTTGAACTTGCTGAAGCCGTGGTCCTTCTCGTCGAAGCCACCGTCGATCTCCAGCATCACCTGCTTCAGGCGGTCCGACCGCATGACGTCGTCCCGCTCCTCCATCCGCTGGACGGCGGTGCCGACCAGCTGCCACGGATCGTGGCTCTGGGTGGTCATCTCCTCCGCCGACGTGAGGCCGGAGAGGCTGCTGTAGCTGTAGTACTCGTCGCAGTTCTGGACCAGGAGGTCGGAGGTGGACTCCTGCAGCCCGACCCCGATGACGTACTTCCCGTACTCCTTCAGCTTCAGCACGAGGCTGGAGAAGTCGGAGTCGCCCGAGAGGAGGATGTAGGTCCCGATCTCGGGACGGGTGAAGACCAGCTCCAGGCAGTCGATGGCCAGCCGGATGTCGGTGGCGTTCTTCTTCGACGACCCGTAGGCGGGCGCGAAGATGAGGTCGATGGAGGCCTCCGACAGGGGCACGATGTACTGCGGGTAGCGTCGCCAGTCGGCGTAGGCCCGCTGCACCGAGACCTTGCCCCGGACGATGTCGGAGGTGAGGAAGTTCCTCAGCTCCTGGCCCAGGTTGGACCGGATGGCCATCGTGACGTTGTCGAAGTCGATCATGAGGGCCGCGTTCGGGGAAGGCCCGGAACCCGGCTGCGAGCGCCTGTGGGGCGCACGGGTATACTGCTCGTTCATGGTCCTCTCGCTTTCGGAGATGCGACCCGCCGGCCCGGGATTCGCCGGGCGGGCGAGCGAGAGGCCTCCTGACCTCGCCCCCGGGCGGGACCGGAGGGGACGGTTCGGGAGGACTCTCTGAAGTGTCGCGCCGGTGCGGGACGTGTTCCCGCACGGGATGCAATAGTAACGCCTTCTACGCCGTCATCCAAGGATGGGTCCGCTTCAGCCCTCCCCTGCGGCCTCCTCCCGGGCGCGCCGGGCGACGTCGGCCCGCAGCACCCTCCCCTCCGGCGTCTCGGGGAAGCTGTCGAAGAACCGCACCGCGTCCGGCACCTTGTAGTCGGTCAGGTCCTCGCGGCAGTACTCCTTGAGCTCCTCCTCGTCGATGATGGCCCCCTCCACTGTCCGGACGCAGGCGCACACCAGCTCGCCCAGCACCTCGTTCGGGACCCCCACCACCACCGCCTCCAGCACCGCCGGGTGCGACCGCAGGTGATCCTCCACCTCCCGGGGGTGGACGTTGAAGCCGCCGCGGATGATGACGCCGCTCTTGCGGCCCACGAGCCGCAGGTAGCCGTCGTCGTCGGCCGTGGCCAGGTCCCCCGTCCGCAGGAAGCCGTCCCCGGTGAAGGTGGCGGCCGTCTCCCCGGGCTGACGGAGATACCCCCGCATCACGTTGTAGCCCCGGACGGTGAGCTCCCCCACCTCGCCGGGCTCCACCTCCTCCCCGTCCTCGTCCAGCAGCCGGACCTCCACGCCCTCCAGGGGGTGCCCCACCGTCGCCGACCGCTTCTCCTCCGGATCGTCCGTCGAGGTGATGCTGACCGTCGGGGACGTCTCGGTCAGGCCGTAGGCGATCTCGAGCTCCGGGACGAACCGCTCCCGGACCCGCCGCGCCAGCTCCGGACTCACGGGCGCGCCGGCCACGATCCCCGTCCGCAGGGTGGAGAGATCCCGGTCGGGCCCGGCCTCCCGCTCCTCCCCGGCCTCCAGCTCCCGCAGCGCCATGACGAACATGGTGGGCACGCCGTGCAGGACCGTCACACCGTGCCGCTCGACCAGGTCCAGGGCAGCGTCGGCGTCGAACGCGTCCTGGAGGACGACCGTCCCCCCGGACACGAGCGTCGTGGTCAGGGCCGCGCCCAGGCCAAAGATGTGGAAGAGGGGAACCGAGCAGAGCGTGACGTCGTCGGGACGGAGGGAGAGGGCGTCGGCCGTGGCCCGGGCCGTACGGACCAGGTTGGCGTGGCTCAGCATGACGCCCTTGGCCTTCCCCGTGGTGCCCGGCGTGTAGAGGATGGCGAAGGTGTCCTCCGCCGGATCCACCTCCGGCCGGGGCAGGTCCCGGCCCCGGCCGCTGGAGACCAGGTCCTCGAACTGGAAGATCCGGTCGTCGTACCAGAGGTCCTCCTCCCCCACCGTGGCCAGGTACTGGAGGTCGGGCAGGTCGAACAGGAAGGACTCGAACAGCTCCAGGTAGTCGGTGCCCCCGAATCGCTCGGCGGCCACCACGACCACGGCCTCCGAGTTTCGCAGCATGAAGCCGAGCTCGCGGGCAGTGTAGTCCGGATTGAGCGGGACGACCACGCATCCCAGCCGGGCGGCCGCCAGGAGCGCCACGACGAACTCCGGCCAGTTGGGGAGATCCACCGCGATCCGGTCGCCGGGCTCCACGCCCAGGTGGTGGAGGGCGGCGGCCAGGGCCCGGGCGTCGTCCTCGACGTCGGCGAAAGTGAGACGCCGATCGCCGTGCACGACGAACGGCTCGTCCCCGCGAGCCCGGACCTGCTCCCGCAGGACCGCCCACATCTCCGTCCCGCTGCTGTCCACGTCCGCCGTGTCGGCCATCAGTCTCCCGACCCCCGGTCCGCCCCGCGGCGGGTCCCGGGGGCATCGTCCGTCCTGGTCACTCCCGGCGCCGGGCCGAATCTGCACCCTCGCCCGCCGACCGTAAAGCGCCCCGAAGGGGAAGGATCCACCGCCCGGATGGGCCCCTCACCGCCCGGACCGGGCGGTACCGAGCGCCTCCGCCAGGAGCTCCTCGACCCCTTCCGGGGGCAGCGCGTGGGTCCAGGCGCCGCCGGGCCCCCGGGCCACGCGACCGATGCGCTCGAGGAGCACGAAGCGGACCTCCCCCTCCCGCGCCTTCTTGTCCGAGCCCGCGGCCCGCAGCAGCTCCCCGGGCGCGATCCCGGACTCGTGGCGCTCCCGGTGGCCGCAGGCCTCCAGAAGGTCGGCCAGGCGGCGGGCCGTGCCGGGCTCCGTGACCTCCAGGGCCTCGCCCAGCCGCGCCTCCGCGCGCATCCCCGCCGCCACGGCATGGCCGTGGAGCAGGCTCCAGTCCGCCCGCGCCTCGAGGGCGTGGGCCACCGTGTGGCCGAAGTTCAGGATCTGCCGCGGCCCGGCCTCCTCGGGGTCGTCCTCCACCACCCGGGCCTTGATGGCCACGCACCGGCGGACCAGCGGCGTCAGGGCCTCCGGCTCCCCCCCGACCAGGGCCGGGGCCCGCCCCTCCATCCAGCCCGCCAGGCCGGCGTCGGCCACGGCGGCCGTCTTCACCGCCTCGGCCAGCCCCGCCGTGACCTGCCGGGCCGGGAGGGTGGCGAGGACCTCCGGGTCGATCACCACCAGGGCGGGATGGTGGAAGGCGCCGACCAGGTTCTTGCCCGCCGGGACGTCCACCGCGGTCTTGCCCCCCACCGAGCTGTCCAGCATGGCCAGGAGGGTGGTGGGGACCTGGACCACGGGCACCCCGCGCAGGTAGGTGGCGGCCACGAAGCCGGCCAGGTCGCCCGTCACGCCGCCGCCCAGCGCCACCACCGCCGAGTCGCGGCCGTGGCCCGCCTCCAGGAGCTCGTCGGTCAGCCGGGCCCACGTCTCCCGGCTCTTCGAGGCCTCGCCCGGAGGGAAGGTGTGGAGGTCGGCGGCCAGGTCCGCGCCCTCCAGGGCGGCCAGAGCCGGCTCTCCGTACAGCTCGGCCACCGTGGCGTCGGCCACGACGGCGTAGCGGTGGGCCGGCGCTTCACGTCGACACGCCTCTCCCAGCCGCTCCAGGGCCCCGGGGGCCACGTGGACCCGGTAGCCTCCGACGCTCCCGCCGGGAACGCGGACGCGCAGGGGCGATTCCGATGCCCGGCCCTCCCGGCCCCCTTCCGTCACCTGCCCCCCTTCCGGCACGCGCTCCTCCTCCGTCACGCGCCCCCCTCCAGCGTGACGTCGACCCCTTCCCGCGAAAGCTCGGGCCCGGCCGCCGGGAGGTCCAGCAGCCGCACCACCGGCCGACCGTCCCGGTCGTCCCGCTCCACCCGGACGGTCCGGCCGTCCCCGCTCCCGTAGCGCGCCTCCCACGCCTCGGCCACGGCCGAGCGGAAGGCCTCCGCCTCCTCGTCCGAGTCCCACACGCTGATCCACACCAGCGCCTCCACCCCCTCCGGCGTCCGCAGCAGCCGGTAGCGGTCTCCGTCCCAGCCGGCAGCCGCCGAGCGGGCCCGATCCTCGTCTCCCAGGTGCACTTCCAGGAGGATCCGGGTCTCCAGCTCGCCCAACCCGTCGGCGTGGGCCTCCGACCACGAGCCGGAGGGGTCCCCGAACCGGAGGCGCGTCGGGGCGTCCGGGGGATCGGACAGCAGGCGCCCGGCGTGGAGCACCTGCTCGGTGGAGGCCGGGAGGTACCGTCCCAGGGGCGATGGTCGCTCCGGGGCACCGCGCCACAGCTCCTGGATGAAGCTCAGCCCGCCCAGGTACGGGAAGATCAGCGTCTCGCGCACGATGCGTGGCGCGCCGGACAGGGCCGGCATGGAGGGCAGGGAGTCCAGCGCCGACCGGGGAATCATCTGGGCGAGGTCAGGCATCCGCGTCAGGTCCACCTCGCCGCCCGTGGTGGCGCCCAGCTCCCACTCCGCCATCACGAAGGTGGCGTGGCCCTCCAGGGCCGCCTGGGCCGCCGTGCCGGCGTCGTTGGAGCCGTGCCGGGCGTCCATGAGGGAGTCCAGGTCCAGGTGCTGGTCCTGGAGGGCGTGCACCAGCTCGTGGAGCAGGACGGTCCGGACCCGGGACGACGCCACGTCGTCCCGGACGAAGAGCGTGTCCGCGGCGGGGTCGTAGTAGCCCACCACCTGCTCCAGGTACAGGCCCCGGAGCAAGTCCCGCAGGTCCAGCGTGTCGGGCATCAGGCCCATGCGGGCGTAGACGTCCCGCACGGCCCGGGCCCGCTCCTCGGGCAGCTGCTCGGACAGCTCGTCGCGCAGGAAGGCCTCGAGACGCTCCCGCGAGGCGCGGGCCAGGCGCGGCGGCTCCCGGAAGGCAAGGCCCGCCCGCCGCTCCACCTCCGGGACCAGCTCCCGGGCCATGCGCTCCAGCGCGGTGTCCGCCGTCGCCGCCGCCGCCGCCGACGCGGCCTCCGACCCGCCGCAGCCGGCCGCCCCCGCCAGCACCAGCAGGGCCAGCAGGGCCACGCCCGTCCTCTTCGTAGCCATCGACCCTTCCCGCTCAGTCACGCTCCCGCTCTCCTCGGTTCAGCTCCTCCAGGGGACCGACCCGCTCCACGCCGTCGTGTTCCAGCCGGTCCGCCAGCTCCGCCACCGTGGCCCCGTGGCCCGGCACCCGCCAGTCGCCCGCCACCTCCGACAGGGGCACAAGCACGAACGCCCGCTCCGCGAGCCTCGGGTGGGGCACCACCAGGCCCGGCTCCTCCACCCGCATCTCTCCGTACAGCAGGAGGTCCAGGTCCAGCGTGCGGGCACCGGACCGGCCGGCCGTCCCCGGAGCGGGGCGCCCGGCCTCCTCCTCCACCGCCTGCAGCCCCGCCAGGAGCTCGGCCGGCGCGAGCGTGGTCGCCCCGGTACAGCACATGTTCAGGAACGGACGGTCGCCCGCTTCCCCCACCGGCGCCGTCTCGTAGACGTCCGAGCACGTCAGGCCGTGCAGCAGCTCCGACAGGTGTCGCCGGGCCAGCGACAGGTGAGCGCTCCGGCCCCCCCGGTTGCTGCCCGCGCCCACCGCGGCCCGCGCGCGGCGCGAGGTCGGATCAGGCCCGGGAGGCACCGTGACTCCTCTGATCCCCGCTCATCGTCCCACCTCCCACGCTTCCGCCCGTTCCATGTGCCGCCATCCCCGTGCGCCGCCACAACGAGAAAAAGGCGAAGGCCCGGAACCGGGCCTTCGCCTTCTCCTCTGTAGCCATTCCTCGGAGACGGGGCTACCTCCCCCGTCGAGCCGATGTCGCCGTCAGGTCACGGTGTGGCGCCGGTCTCCTCCTGCTCGGACACCGGCCAGCAGACCTGGTCGCCCGGCTTCTCCGGGTACAGGTCGATGGCCGCCGCGCTCCCGTTGTGCTCGATGAAGCGCCGCAGGGTCTCCTGACGGGTGCCGGTGAGCCAGGTTTCCCGGGCGATCTCGCCGGCCATGAGCTGCAGCTGCTGCTCCAGCGTCAGGTTGGCCCAGTCGTCGCCGAACTCGGCGTTCGCCCGGTCGTTGATGGGCGGCAGCTCGAAGTCGATCCGCTCCCGTTCGGCCGTGTAGCGATCGTTCCAGCTCTCGCGGATGGCGTCGATGTCCGCCTCCGGATCACCGCTGCCGGCGCGGATGTCGGCCTCGATCTCGATCAGGTCGGCGTAGATTCCCGTCGAGAGCAGGATGTCGTCCGAGCTCTCGTCGTAGATGTCCTGCAGGTGGACCAGGATCGAGCTGTTGAAGGACTCGAAGACGTCGGGATCGGGACTCGGATTGATGATTCCCGCGTCGACGAACTCGTCGTACTCGGCGAATCGCTCGCTCTGGCGCTCACCCTGCGTGCCGTCGCCCACGGTCCAGCGGATGACCTCGTTCTGGGAGCCCCAGGTGAGGTCGAACACCTTGTTGAACTGCTCCGGATCGTTGTTGGAGAATTCGACGAACAGGCGGTGACCGCTGGGCACCCGGGCGGCGTCGTCCCTGGCGTTCTCGAACTCGCCCAGGTACAGGTGGGCCCGCGCCTGGCCCAGGATGGAGGCGGACTCCCACTCGGTCAGCCCCGCATCAGCCGCCGCGCCCTCGGCCGCCTCGAAGCCCGACAGCGCCGTATTCACGGCGTCATCGGAAGGCACCGGGGTCCCGCCGCCTTCCAGGGCGATGTTGCAGTAGATCTGCCCCAGCTGCATGGTCGACAGCGCGTCCACGTAGTGCCCGATGGCGATGCCTTCCAGCAGGTCGCCCTGGTTGAAGTCCTCGTTCCCCAGGAAGCCTTCGAACCGATCGATCATCCGCTGGGACTGGGCCCGGGCCACCTGGAGGTTCTCCTCCACCTCGCCGGTGACCGAGGAGTTCGAGAACACCACACGCCGCTCGTCCACCTGGACCCGGGTGGGGAAGGTACCGGCCAGGATCATCTCGTCGGTGAACAGCGACGCGTACAGGGCGTAGTGCTCCGTCGACGTCGCGAGGTCGCCGATCACGCCGTTGATGGTGGTCGGCACGCTGGACGGACCGGCCAGCTCGTCCTCGGTCACGACGCTGGGATCGGCCACGTCCAGCTCGCAGGCCATGAAGGACAGGGCCACCAGGGGCACCGCCCACCGCAGGTTCTTCAGATTTCTACCAAGCTTCGAAAACATCGTCGGACTCCTCCGTTCGTTGGGAGAGGCGGCCGGCGGAACCCGACCCCGAAGGATCGGGCTCCGACCCGTCGCCTCGGTCGCCGTCGACTCCGGGCTAGAACGTCAGCGAGAACTCGGCCAGGTAGCGCTGACCCGGCGGTAGCGTCAGGAAGTCGGCGCGCGTCGCCTGGGCGCTGCTGCCGCCGAAGTTGAGCTCCGGGTCGAGCCCGGTGTAGCCGGTGAAGTTGGCCAG
>CAZSKS010000023.1:0-15629 GCA_964607465.1 uncultured Gemmatimonadota bacterium
GCAGGGGACGGTGGTCGGCGTCCCAGTTCTTCTTGATGGCCTGGAACAGCACCATCGGGTTCCGGGAGCGGTTCCGCAGCTCGTTCTTCGCCAGGTTGCTGGCGATCGTGTAGATCCAGGTCGAGAACTTCTTCGTGGGGTCGAACCGGTGCAGGTGCCGGTAGACGCGCACGAACGTCTCCTGGACCAGGTCCTCCGACCGATCCCGGTCGCCGATGGTCCGATAGATGAAGTTCAGCAGGCGGTCGTGATACCGGTCCGCCAGCACCTGGAAGGCGTGATGGTCGCCGTCCAGGTACTTCTGGACCAGACCGGCGTCCTCGAGCTCCTTCAGCTGAGCCCGGGTCGACTGAGCCTGCTCGTCAGGCTGCTGTGCGTCGAGCACCTTGGCCATTTGGGTTCACCCCCGCTCGGCGTCGGGTCCGGGGACGGCTCCCCGTCTCCAACGTCTCGTCCGTATGTATCCTCGTCGGCGACGCGTCGTTCGCGTCACCGGTCCCGTCCGCGCTCGTCCTCGTGTATATGACGCACGATCGCTGCCAACTGTCACAGCCACCGTGTCCTCCGGCCGTCGCCGGGCGGTCCCGGAAGCGGGCCGCGGTCCCCCCGCCGCTCGCTCCCTCGTCCGACCCTAGGACAACCCGCGCCGGGATTTGGTTGCCCGGGCGGCCAGCAGCAGGGCCGTCACCGACTTCGCGTCCTCCACCTGCCCGGCCTCCACCATCTCCAGCGCCGTGGCCAGCGGCATCGTCTCCGACCGGATCGTCTCCTCCGGCTCCGGGCGGGCCTCTCCCCGGCCGGGGTCCACCGCCAGGAACAGGTGGATGCGCTCGTCCGTGAAGCCCGGAGAGGTGTGGACCGTGCCCAGGAGCCGGAGCTCGCCCGCCCGCAGGCCGGCCTCCTCCTGCAGCTCACGCACGGCGCAGCTCCGGGGGTCCTCCCCCGGCTCCAGCGTCCCCGCCGGGATCTCCCACAGCTCCCGACCCGCCGCGTGGCGGTGCTGACGGATCAGGAGCACCGCCGGGGCGTCGTCCTCCCCGGATCCCCCGGGGAAGAGGGGGAGGACCCCGGCGGCGCCGGGATGACGGACCACCTCCCGCTCCGCCGTGGTCCCGTCCGGAAGCCGGACGCGCTCGACGGCCACGTGCAGGAGACGCCCCTGGAAGACCGTCCGGCTCTCGAGGACCTCCTCCGTGCCCTCGCCGTCCGCCGGGGCGTCGGACGTGCCGGACCCTTCCGGTCTCTCCGGGTCCATCATGTATCGATAACCGAAAAGGAACCGAAAGTCAAGGGGTCGACCGGACGTCCACCCGGTCGAAGCGCTCCTCGAGGTCGGCGGCCACCTCGTCGGCGTCGGCCACCACGACCGCCACCATCCGGTCGGGGTCCATCCGGCGGCGGGCCACGTCCACCACGTCCTCCGGCGTCACCGCCTCGATCCTGTCACGGTACCGCTCCCAGTAGTCCTCCGGGAGGTCGTGGACGACCTGCGTGGCCACCTTCCGGGTCACCTGGCGGACGGTCTCGAACTGGCGGGGCAGGGAGAGCACCAGGCTGTTCCGCGCCAGCTGGACCTCCTCCTCGTCCGGGGGACGCTCCCACATGCCCCGGAGCTCGGACCGGAACTCCTCCACGGCGCGCCCCGCCGCCTCCGTCTCCACCGCCGCCTCGGCCACGAACGGACCCTCGGCCCGCCGAAAGCTGAACGAGCTCCGGGCGCCGTAGGTCCAGCCCTTCTCCTCGCGCAGGTTCATGTTGACGCGGGAGTTGAAGAGGCCGCCCAGGATGGCGTTGGCCACCACCGCGTCGAAGAAGTCGTCGGCGCCGTAGGCCAGCCCGACCCTGCCCAGCCGGACCTCCGCCTGGGCGCTGCCCGGCCGGTCCACGAGGACGACCCGCCGGCCCGACCCTCCGTCCTCCGCCGGCGACGGGACCTCCTGGCGCGCCGGCCCCTCCGTCCAGTCCCCGAAGCGGGCCTCCAGGGCCTCCCGGAGCCCGTCCGGATCCACGTCGCCGCACACCACCAGGGCGGACCCGGCGGCCGAGTAGCGGGCCCCGTGGAAATCCACCACCCGGCCGCGGTCCAGCCCCTCCACGCTCTCGGGGGTGCCGGACGATGGGGTGCCGTAGCGGTGATCCCCGAACAGCTCGCGGATCAGGACGTGGTCGGCGACCGCGTCGGCCTCGTCCCGGTCCCGGCGGAGCTCGTCGGCCAGCTCCCCCCGGACCCGCTCCACCTCGGGCTCCGCGAGGGCCGGCTCGCGGACGACGGCGCGCAGGACGTCCAGCCCTCCCTCCAGCACGTCGCTCAGGGTGTGGAGGCTCACCATGGCGGCGTCGTAGCCGACGCTCACGTTGAACGAGACGCCCAGCCTGTCGGTCCACTCGGCCACTTCCTTGGCCGACCGGCCGTCCGCGCCCTCCGTCAGCAGCCGCCCGGTCAGCTCGGCCGTCCCCGCCGCCGGGGCCGGCTCGCTCACCGCGCCGGCCTCCAGAAGCATCCGGAGGGAGACCTCCGGGAGCTGGCGGTCCACCGCCACCCAGACGTCCACGCCGCCGGAGAGCCGGAAGCGCTCGAAGGCCGGGAGCTCCAGGGGACGCAGGGCCTCCGGCTCCGGGGGGCGGGTCCGGTCCGGGGCGTCGACCGCCCGGCTCACGCCGCCTCCTCCGTTTCGGCGCCTTCCTCCGGGACGACCCGGACGACGGTCAGATCCTCCGGCCGCAGGACCCGGCGGGCGATCCCGGCCACTTCCTCCCGCTGCACGGCGTCGTACCGGCCGAACACCTGGTTCACGTAGTCCGGATCGTCCCGGAGCACGTCGGCGTGGGCGAAGGCGTCCGCCCGCCGGCCCACGCTGTTCAGCTGGCCCACCAGCGACCGACGGGCGCGATTGCGGGCCCCGGCCACCTCGTCCTCGCCCGGGCCCCCGTCACGGAGCTCGCCCACCGTCTCCCGGATCGCCGCTTCCAGCTCCCCCGCCTCCACCCCGGGTCGGGCCGTGGCCACCGCCCACAACATCCCGACCTCCTCGGTCGGCCAGGTGAAGGAGCTCACGTCCCCGGCCAGCCCGCGCTCGTACACCAGCTCCCGGTGCAGGCGCGAGCTCTTCCCGTCGGCCAGGAGGCTGGAGAGGATGTCCGAAGCCTCGAACTCCGGGTCCGTGTAGGCCGGGGCGTGAAACATCAGGTAGACCCGCGGCACCTGCACCGCGTCGGTGAGCGTGCGGCTGCGCTCGCCGCGGCCGGAGACCCGCGGCACGTCGATCCGTGGCGGCTCCCCGCCCCCGGGAATGTCGCCGAACCACGTCTCCACCTTCGAGAGCGCCTCGTCGGCCTCCACGTCGCCGGCCACGACCAGCGTGGCGTTGTCCGGGCCGTAGTAGGTGCGGAAGAAGTCGTGGACGTCCTCCAGGGTCGCCTCGTCCAGGTCCTCCATGTAGCCGATGGTCGGATGCCGGTAGGGGTGGCCCTCCGGATAGGCCTCCTCCAGCACCGTCTCGAAGGCCAGGCCGTAGGGGCGGTTCTCGTACGACTGGCGCCGCTCGTTCTTCACCACCCCGCGCTGGTTGTCCAGCTTCTCCTGGGTGATGCTGGACGCGAAGAAGCCCATCCGATCCGATTCCAGCCACAGCGCCAGCTCCAGCTGGTTGGAGGGAAGCGTCTCGTAGTAGTTGGTCCGGTCGAACCAGGTGGAGCCGTTGAGGGTGCCGCCCGCGTTCTGGACCAGGCGGAAGTGCTCCCCCTTCGGCACGTGCTCGGACCCCTGGAAGAGCAGGTGCTCAAAGAGGTGGGCGAACCCGGTGCGGCCGGGTCGCTCGTCCTTCGATCCCACGTGGTACATGACGTGGACGGCCACCACCGGCGTGGTCCGATCCTCGTGGAGGATCACCCGGAGGCCGTTGTCGAGGACGTGCTCCCGGTACGGGAAGTGAACCTGCTCGGCGCTCATCGCCTTCTTCTTCCTCCTTACTCCCGCGCCTCCCGAGCGACCGGCGAGCACGCGCTCGGGGCTTTCGATCAGCCTTGTGGCCGAAAGCCTTGTGGCCGAGGGAACATTCGTACGTCGGGGACCGGCGGAGCGTCGGCGCGATCGGGAATCGCGCCGGGCCGGAGACACGCCCGGCGAAGCTAGGCCGCGGACCCGTGCACCTCAAGACAGCCCGCCGGAACGTGCCGACGGCCGGCCGCCGCTCCCGGGGGAGGGCGAGCCGGCCGTCGTGGAGGGGGATAAGCCGGGTTCTGTGGGCGGAGTCGCCTCCGCCGAGGTCATCTCTCTGCGACGCCGGTCGCCCGACGCCTGGAGCGGCCTACCCGGAGCTCGTCGCGGCGGGCCGCCGCTCGCTCCTGCTCGGCCTTGCTCCCGGTGGGGTTTGTCGTGCCGTCTCCGTCTCCGGAGGACGCGGTGGGCTCTTACCCCACCCTTTCACCCTTGCCTGTGCTGCCCCTCGGCCCTCGCGGGCGTCGTCGGAGCCGCCATCGGCGGTCTGCTCTCTGTGACACGAGCCGTCGTCTCGCGACGCCCGGGGTTTCCCCGGCACCGTGCCCTGCGGAGCCCGGACTTTCCTCGAACCGCGCCCGAAGGCCGGTCCGCGACCTCTCTCCCCCTCCGCTCCGACTGGTACCGCCGGGGGGGACCAAAGTTTCCCGTCGCTCCCGGCGGGAGGTCGACGGCTCCCGGCCCGGGCGCTCCGGTCGGTGGAGGGTTTCCACGAGGGGGCGGCGGCTGTCCTTCGCGGGCGTCCTGGAATAGATTCTCGTGCCCTCGCAGCCGGGTCGCCCCCCGGCGCCGTCCCCGGGCTCGTGCCCGGGAACAGCCCGTGCGGAGCGGAGCCCGGATGAAACCGCGGAGAGGAGGCGATCGCCCGGCCGGAGATCCGGCGGGCACGCCCCAGGGGACGACACCGTACATGAGCCGACCTGCCCTGCCCCGCAGAGGCCGCAGCCGACGAGGGACCGTCCCGGGACGGTCCCTCGTCCGGCTCGCCGTGGGCGGTGTCCTGGCGGCCCTGACCCTCCCGGGATGCACGGGCGACGCCGGGACCGAGATCTCCCCCTCGCCGACGCAGCTGAGCCGCGTCTCCGCCGAATCGGACACCGTGCAGGTGGGCGAGGCCACCGATCCACCGCTGGCGGTGAGGGTCGAGAACTCGGTGGGGGATCCGGTGGAGGGCGTTCCGGTGCGCTTCCTCGTGGTCTCCGGCCCCGGCCGCGTGTCCGAGGGCCTGGCGGTGACCAACTCGAGCGGCATCGCGGAGAACACGTTCCAGGCCGGCTCGGAGTTCGGGACGAGCCGGGTCCGGGTCGACGTCCCCAGCGCCACCAACGTCAGCTCCCTGCGGTTCCGCGTCGTCACGCTGCCGGTGGAGGAGGTCCGCCTGACGAGGCAGGGAGGTGGCGGGCAGGAGGCGGAGATCGACAGCCAGCTTCCCCTCCCCTTCGCGGTCCAGGTCACCACCACCTCGGGTGCGCCGACCGGCGGGGTCCGGGTGGCCTGGAGCCTGGTGCGGGGCGAGGACGGGTCGCGCCTCACCGCCGACACCACCTTCACCGACTCCGCGGGGCGCACCCGGAACCTCCTCACCTTCGGACCCACGGCCGGCGAGCACGTGGTCCGGGCCCACGCCGCCGGAGGGGTCAGCAGCGACACCGTCCGGTTCACGACCACGGCGGTGACGGAGCTGGCCACCGGCGTCCGGGCGGACTCGGTGGCCCCCCGCCCGCTGAGACCCGGGCAGGAGGCGGTGCTCTTCGGGCAGGGCTTCGGTGATCTGGCGGACGCCGTGGAGGTGCGGGTCGAGGGCATCCAGGCCCGCACGCTGGACGCCGCCGGGACGCGCGTGCGGTTCCGCGTCCCGGAGTTCTCGGACCGCTGCCTCCCCGAGCGCCGGGCGGGTGTCCGGGCCCTGGTGGGGGCCGATCCCAGCAACGGGGTCCTGACACGGCTGCGGCCGGCGGAGGGCCCGCTGGAGCTGGCTCCCGGGGACGTCCGGACCATGACCGGCAGGGCGGCGCTGGAGTGCCTCCAGCTCCCGGGCTCGGACGAGGCCCGAGAGCTGCTCCTCACGGTGGGGACGGCCTCCCGGGCGGCGGGCGCGGTGGCCCCCCTGCGCCTCCACCTCCGCACGGGGGAGGAGCCGACGGGCGCCGCCGCCCGGCTGTCGGCGTCGGTCCGGGGGCCCCGGGCGAGCCCGGAGGCCGAGATCCGCGATTACGGCGCGGAGGCGACCCTGCGGGAGAACGCCCTGCGATCCCTCGATCAGATCGGCATGAGGAGCCCCCGCCGCTCCGGCCCTCCCCGCCCGGACGCCGGGGCCGCACGGGTGCGGGCCAGCCTCGAGCCCGGGGATCTGGCGAGCTTCCGGTTCGCCACGGGACCCGACCTGAGCGTCTCCTGCGAGGACTCGACGCGGTCGGTCACCGGGCGGGTCCGGGCGGTGGGCGAGCGGGTCGTGATGGTCCAGGACACGGCGGCGCCGGCCGGCGGCTTCAGCGACGACGACTTCCGGCTCCTGCGGGACGAGTTCGACCGGGTGGTCCTGCCCACCGACAGCTCCCACTTCGGCGGGCCGGCGGACATCGACGGCAACGGCCGGATCACGATCCTCTTCACGCCGCGCGTCAACCGGCTCACGCCCCGGGAGGCCACCTCGCGGATCTCCGGCTTCTTCCTGCCTCTGGACCTCGTCGATTCCGGCGATCCCGAGGGCTCCGGCCTCCAGGGGCCGGACGGCCAGGTCTGTCCCGCCAGCAACGAGGGCGAGATCCTCTATCTCTCCGTCCCCGATCCCGACGGGCAGGTCGGCCCGCCGCTGGCGCATCGAGAGGCACTGCGCCTGGCTCGCTCGGTGACCGCCCACGAGCTGCAGCACCTGTTGAGCGCCCAGCAGCGGCTGATCTTCGGGCAGGGCGACTTCTCCGAGCTGGGAGCCACGTGGCTGCAGGAGGGGCTGGCCCACCTGGCCGAGGAGCTCGTGGGACTGCGGCTGATGGAGCTCCCGACGGGGCAGAACCTGGGATGGCAGGACGTGTCCGGGGATCGGCAATTGTTGGAGCTGTTCAACACTTTCCACCTGGACAACTTCGGACGGACGAGCCTCTTCATGCAGGCCCCCTCCCTGACGCCGGTGCTGGCCACGGCCGACCCCGGGGGGCTGTCGGGGCTGCAGATGAGGGGATTCGCCTGGTCCCTCGTACGCTGGATCGGGGACGGGCGGCAGGAGGAGGACGCCGCCGACCTCTTCCGACGGCTCTCGACCGGGGGATCGGCCCATCGACAGGGGATCGAGAACCTCGAGACGGCGACGGGGGCGGCCTGGGAGGATCTCCTGAGTCGGTATCTCCTTAGCGTGGCGATGGATGACGCCGACGTGGAAGGGGAGGCTGCGAACCTGGGCCTCGCCACCTGGGACCTGCGGTCCATCTTCGCCGCCCTGGCGGAGAACCCGGGGACCCGTGGCGACATCGTGCCCTCCGCGTTCCCGCTCCTCGTCCTCGACCTCCCGCCGGAATCCTCCGCCCTGGATCTGGACGTCCGCGCTTCCACCGCCGTCTTCCTGCGCCTGACCTCCGCCCGTGAGGCGCCCCCCACGGCCGTCCGGCTGGGCAGCCAGAGCGGGGGCGCGGTATCTGCATCCTTCGTACCCCAGCTGAATATCGTCCGGATCCGCTGACGACATCTGTCTCCGAAGAGGATCGCTCTTGAGACGTAGAGCCTGGCCGATGCCGCTATGCCTCACGGCCATGCTGCTCCTGGTCTCCGCGAGTTCGGCATCGGCACAGGAGCCCCGTTCGACCGGCCCTGAAGTCGCCGTCTCGGGCGGCGTCCTCGCTCCGCTGTCGCTGTTGAGCTCGAGCGACGTGTCCTTCTCCACCGAGGTGTCCACGTCGGCGGCGGTGAGCGGCGGGGTCGCCTGGTGGCTGGGTGCCTTCGGGGTGGAGGCCCGTGGAGTGTGGGCCCCCGCCCGCCTCGGACTGCGTCCCACCGGGATCGGGGGAGCGGTGCCGGACGACCTGGGCGACGCCGAGTACCTGGCCGGGACGATCGACCTGGTCTACCGGCTGCGGCTCGACGGACCGGCCGGGATGGTGGAGCCGTTCGCGGCCGTGGGGGCGGGCGTGCGGCGCCTGGAGCTGGACCGCATCGCCCGACCGGAAGTCCGCAGCGCCACCGACCCCGTGGGCACCCTGGCTGTAGGCGCCCGGGTCGACCTGTGGCGGCCGGTGGCGATTCGCTTCGAGGTACGGGACCACGTCTCGCGATTTGACGCCACGGAGACGGGATCGTCGAAGCTCCAGAACGACGTCCTGGTCACCGTGGGCCTGTCGGTCAGACCGTGAGCTCGAGCATCCCGGGCCCGCCGGCGTCCGGACGGACCAGCAACGGAGCTCGACCTGGGACGGGGGAACCGCGCCTCGCCCCCTCTCGCGCCATCCCGCCCGCCGGGGAACGCGGGGGTTTCTGACACCCGTGGCCACCAGGGAGATGGAGACGGACGCCGATTCCGGACGTCGCCTGGCGGACGTGCCGGCCGAGGTGCTCGCCTCGGGGCTGGACCGGTCCGTCGACGCGGTGGCCCTGCTGGACGACGAGCGACGTCACGTCGTCGTGAACCCCGCCTACTCCCGCCTCTTCGGGTACGACGATCCCGACGAGGTCGAGGGGCACGGCTGGGACGCGGTGGTGCCCGGCGACGAGCTGGAGGACCTGCGGGAACGGGCTTCCACGTCGCTGGAGAACCGGGGGAGCTGGCGGGGCGAGGTGGTGGCCCGGCGCCGCGACGGCTCGTCGCTGGCGGTCGAGATGACGCTGAACCTGCTGGACGACGGCTTCCTCCTCGCAGTGGCGCGGGACCTCACCGAGCACCAGATGACCCGTGAGCGCCTGGAGCGGATGGCCTACTACGATCCCCTCACGGGCCTGGCCAACCGGCGGCTGCTGCGCGAGAAGACCGAACAGGCCTTCGCCGTCGCCAACCGGCACGGTCACGAGGTGGGGCTCCTCTACCTGGACCTGAACAGCTTCAAGGAGCTGAACGACTCCCTCGGCCACACCGCGGGGGACCGGGCCCTGGAGGAGGTCGCCCGGCGGCTGGAGAGCTCGGTGCGGGACTCGGATACGGCCTCGCGGGTGGGCGGCGACGAGTTCGCGGTCCTCCTGGGGGAGGTCGACGGCGAGAAGGGGGCGGTGCGGGTGGCCCGGCGGATCCAGGAGGCCCTGGAGCCGCCCTTCGACTACCAGGGCCACGAGATCCAGCTGAGCGCCGGGATCGGCGTGGCGTTCTTCCCCCGGTACGCCTCGGACTTCGAGGAGCTGGTCCACCAGGCCGACCTGGCGATGTACGGAGCCTCCCGGTCCAAGTCGTCGGGGCTTCGCATCTACCGCCCCGAGCACGGGATCTCCACGCCTCGCCACTCGGGCCTCGTGGACGAGCTGCACCGGGCCCTCCGCCACTACCGCCTGGAGCTCCACTACCAGCCGATCCTGGACCTGGACACCGGCGAAGTCCGGGGGGCCGAGGCCCTGGTCCGCTGGCCGCACCCGCGCCTCGGCCTCCTGTCGGCCGCCAAGTTCCTGCCCCTGGTGGAGGAGACCGGCCTGCTGGAGCGGCTCGACCGCTGGGTGCTGGCCACCGCCGCCCTCCAGCTGCAGGAGTGGAACCGGGAGGGCTACGACGGGTGCGTGGCCGTCCACCTGTCGGAGCACTCCGGGGCCGACCCCGACCTGCCGGCCTACCTGGAGAAGATGCTGGCCACGGCCGGCGGGTTCGAGCCCGGCCGCCTCGTCCTCCAGCTCCCCGCCGCCTCCACCGTACAGGGCAACGGTCGCCTCCGGGATCTCCGCGCCGCCCTCACCCGCCTCGGCACCAGCCTGGCCCTGAACGGCTTCGCACCCGGGCTGGTGGACCTCTCCGCCCTCAGGGACCTGGCCCCCGAGGTCCTCACCCTGGACCGGAGCGTCGTGGGCGGCGTCCGGGAGACCGCGGAGACGGAGAGGCTGGTGCGGGTGGCGGTGGACGTGGGCCACACGCTGGGCGCCAAGGTCGTGGCGAAGGGCGTCGAGCGTCCCGACCAGCAGGAGGTGGCACGGCGGGCCGGCTGCGACTTCGCGGCGGGCTACCTCGTCGGGTGGAGCGTCCCCCCGGACGAGTTCCCGGTCCGCGGCGAGTGACGGGCCGGCCGACGGCGGGGGCGTCGTGAACGGGGGCCACGTCCTGGCCCTGGACCAGGGCACGACCTCGACGCGGGCGGTCGTCGTCGGGCCCGACGGCACCCTCGGACCCGTGGCCCGCCGGAAGCTGCCGCAGCGCTATCCCTCCCCGGGACGGGTGGAGCACGACCCGGAGGGCATCTGGCGGGACGCCGCCGCGGTGCTGCGGGAAGCCGTGGACCGCTCCCGGGTGACGGTCGGCGAGGTGGCCGCCCTGGGAATCACCAACCAGCGGGAGACGGTCGTCCTGTGGGAGCGGGAGACGGGCCGGCCGATCCATCCCGCCATCGTCTGGCAGGACCGTCGCACGGCCGAGGCGTGCCGCCGGCTGCGGGACGAGGGGGTGGAGCCCGAGGTCCGGGAGCGTACCGGCCTGCTGCTGGACCCCTATTTCTCCGCCACCAAGATCGCCTGGATCCTGGACCACGTGGAGGGGGCCCGGGAGGCCGCCGGGCGAGGCGAGATCGCCTTCGGGACGGTGGACTGCTGGCTCCTGTGGAAGCTGACCGGGGGGCGGATCCACGCCACCGACGCCACCAACGCCTCGCGGACCCTACTCTACGGGATGGAGACCGGCGCCTGGGACCCCGCCATGCTCGAGCTGTTCGACGTCCCGGCCGCCGTCCTGCCCGAGATCCGGCCCTCCTCGGGCCTCTTCGGGGAGACCGACCCGGACGTCCTGGGCAGGTCCGTCCCGGTGGCGGGTGTGGCCGGGGACCAGCAGGCCGCCACGTTCGGACAGGCCGCGTTCGAGCCGGGCATGGTGAAGGCCACCTACGGGACGGGCGGCTTCCTCCTCCTGAACACCGGCGACCGTCCCGTGCGCTCCGAACACCGGCTCCTCACGACCGTGGCCTGGCGGCTGGAGGGCGAGACCACCTACGCGCTGGAGGGCAGCATCTTCAGCGCCGGGGCGACCGTCGGATGGCTGGAGGAGGGGCTCGGCCTCCTTCCCGACCCCGCCCGGAGCGGCCAGATGGCCCGGGAGACGGAGGACACCGGGGGCGTCTACCTGGTGCCCGGCTTCACCGGCCTGGGGGCGCCCCACTGGGACGCCGACGCCCGGGGCGCCCTGCTCGGGCTCACCCGGGACACGGGCCGCGAGGAGGTCGTCCGGGCCGCCCTGGAGGCGGTGGCCTACCAGACCCGGGACCTGGTGGAGGCCATGGCCGCCGACGGGGCCGGCCGGCCCGTGGAGCTCCGGGTGGACGGGGGGCTGTCGACCAACGACTGGGCCATGGGCTACCTGGCGGACATCCTGGACCTGCCCGTGGAGCGACCGGTGGTGACCGAGACCACGGTGCTGGGCGCCGCCTGTCTGGCGGGCCTGGCCGTGGGCGTCCACGACGGCCTGGAGGACCTCGCCGCCCGCTGGCGACGGGACCGCAGGTGGGAGCCCGGAATGGACGCCGGGCGGAGGTCGGAGCTCTACGAGGGATGGAAGCGGGCGGTGCGGCGCACCCTCACCGAAGACCGGTGAGCCGGCGCCCTCCTCAGCCGGCCACCGCGGGGACCCGGGACCGCCCCGGCGCCGCCCGCCGCCGGGGCCTCCGCCCGGAGGCGGCGGCCCCGTTCCTCAGTCCTCCTGGGTGTCGACCACCCGCACCGGATTGTCGGTGTTCCACATGAGCCAGACGATCTGCCAGCTCCCGTCCCGTTCCTCCGCCAGCAGCACGTACTTGCCGGTGTCGGTCGAGGCCTCGTCGGCCCCCTCCGGGGTGGTCTCGATCCCCAGGAGGCCCCGGTCCAGGATGGCCCCCTCCAGCTCCTTCGACTCCTCGGAGATCGCCTGCAGCGAGACGGTCAGGCCCTCGGTGAAGGTCTCGAGCCGCTGGGCGATCGCCTCTCCGCCACGGGCGCTGGGCGACGCCGGTGGCATCAGCACTCCGTCCTCGGCGAACTGCCCGGCGGCCTCCTCGGGCGTCTCGGCCTCGTACGAGGCGAAGAAAGCGTCCCGGAGACTCTTGACGGCCTCCATCGCGGCGTCGTCGGACTGGGCCGCCAGCTCGGTCGCCGGGGCCGCCAGCAGGGTCGCGGCCAGCAGAACAGTGGCGCTGGTGATCGTCCTCACGGATCCTCCTCCTCGTCCTCGGTTCGCAGATCGGGCCCGCCGGGCCCTCCGTGCCGGCGAGCGGCCCGGGCGCCTGCTGGCAGGCTTGCAGGGAACGTTCCCTGCGTCGAAGGTACGGGCGGAGGGACGCGGAGTTCCTGCCGGCGGGCGTCGGGGCCCGCCTCACCGCTGCGCGGAGGAGACGCCATGAGGGAGACACACGGCGCGAGGGTCGTCCGGGTCCGGGAAGGGATCATCCGTCGGGCCGGCCGCGGCTGATGCCGCTGCGGGCCATCGCCGCGGTCATTCGTCGGGGGGACGAGGTGCTCCTGTGCCGCCGACCCGGCCACAAGCGACACGGGGAGAAGTGGGAGTTCCCGGGCGGCAAGACCCGCCCCGGCGAGTCGATCCTGGCCGCGTTGCAGCGGGAGCTGAACGAGGAGCTGGGCGTCGAAGTCCGGTCGGTGGGAGGCAACCAGATCTCCCTTCCGGACCCCGGCTCGAACTACAGCGTGGAGTTCGTTCCCACCGACATCCTCGGGGACCCCCAGCCCCTGGAGCACGCCGCCATCGAGTGGGTTCGCCTGGACGAGGTGGAAGGCTACGACCTGGCTCCGGCCGACGACCTCTTCGCCCGCCAGCACCTCCGCAGCCTCCTGGACCTGTAGCGCCGCGCGGGCCGGGCGGCTTCCCCTACGGCTCCTCCTCCTCGTCCGGCGGGCTCCATCCCTCGCCCCACTCCCCGATCATCTCCTCGTAGCGCTCGATGGCCTCCTGGACCACCTGTCGGGACTGGCGCTCCACCGGGTCGTCGGTGGGCTCCAACCGGCCCGTGGTTCGGACCTCGTAGGCGAAGAGCAGATGCCGGAGGTCGCCGAGCTTCCCCAGGAGATAGGGCGTGGCCCCCAGAAGCTTGCCCTCCTCCTCCAGCCGCTGGATCAGCTCGCTGAGGCCCAGCAGGGCCCGCCGGACGTCCCGGTGGTCGGGGGGCGGGGTCTCGTCGTTCTCGTCGGGCCGGTGATCGTCGGGCTGATCGGGGGACATCGTCCACGCTCCTGAAGGATCGAATGCGGGTACCGCGCGCCACGGTGGCGCTCACAATGTGCCGGCGATCGAGGGGGCTCGGCAACTGTCGGGCGGGCGGGCGATCCCCCTCCTCCCTCCCGAGTCGCCCACACTCTGTTCTCGCGAACCCTCCTCCGGGTATCTTTCCGACACGGGTGGGGCGGCCGTCGCCCGTCGGGGCCCCGGCCCACCCCGGACCGAACGGAGGGAGCGCCATGCGTCCACCGGCAAGCACCCGTCCCCTTCGGGCTCGGCGGCCGGTGTCGCTGTCGGCGGCCCTGCTGGCGCTGGCGGTCGTGCCGGGCTCCGCGCAGGACGCCAACATCCGCCTGCACCCCGACACGGCCGAGGCCCGCCTGGCCCACGCCCCCTTCGAGCTCGTCCAGGCCAGGGACACCCGCTTCGAGGGCGACCGGACCCAGCAGGCTCTCCTCGAGTTCCCGCAGGGTTCCCCGATGCTGGTCAAGTGGGCCCGGGCACCCCGCGGCGGGGGGAGGTTCAACAACCGACCGCGCTACGAGCTGGCCGCGTACCGTCTCCAGAAGCTGTTCCTGGAGCCGGAGGAGTACGTGGTGCCGCCCACGGTGGTCCGGTGCCTTCCGCTGGGGTGGTACCGCGGCGAGGTGGAGCCCCGCGCACCGGAGACGCTGCCGGGATCCGGCCTCGTGATGGTCGTGCTCCAGTACTGGCTGTGGGGGGTGACGGGCGAGGGCGTCTTCGACGAGGATCGCTTCCGGCGGGATCCGGTGTACGCCCGGCACCTGGCCAACCTGAACGTCTTCACGTACCTGGCCCGCCACAACGACGCCAACGAGGGCAACTTCCTCCTGTCCGAGAACAGCGACGATCCCCGGCTCTTCGCGGTGGACAACGGCGTCGCTTTCGACAGCGAGGCGTCGAACCGCGGCTACGAGTGGCGACGCCTGCGGGTGGACGCGGTCCCCCGGGCGACGGTGGAGCGCCTCCGGGACCTCTCCCGGGAGGACCTGCGTCGACAGCTGGGGGTGCTGGCCCAGTTCGACGTCGCCGGCGGACAGATGGTCGCGGTGGAGCCGGGAGAGAACCTGGACCCGGGCGAGGGGATCCGGCACCGCGACGGCGTGCTGCAGCTCGGCCTCACCGAGGGGGAGATCTCGGACATATGGCGTCGGCTGGAGCGTCTCCTGGAGGAGGTGGACACGGGTGACCTCGGTGTGTTCTGATTCTCCGGTGCCCTTCGGCATCCCGGCCCGCTCCGATGCCCCGGCCCGCCCCCCGGCGCCGGGCCGTCGCCGCTCACGAAGCCCGGGAACGGCGCTCCCGATGGCCCTCGTGGCGGCGCTGCTGGCGGCCCTCGTCACGGCCCTCCTGCCGGCGGCGTCCGTCGCCCAGCCCGCGGAGGTCCACATGGAGGGGGCGTACGGCCTGTGGGTCCAGCGGGCGGAGGGAGAGGCGGAGGGAAGGCTGGAAGCCCGCTGGTTCACCCGGACCACGACGCCGGGGTTCCTGGAGGCGTGGCGCTCCGACTCCCTCCTCCACCGGACCGAGACCCGGAGGTCCTTCATGCACTCCGCCGACTTCCCGGCGCCGGCGGAGGGCGAGATCCTCCTCCGCTACGGGGCCGCCGAGGACGCCGGGGATCGACACGAGACCCCCCTCCGGCTGCCGCTCGACCGACCCCGCCCCCCCGTCGACCTGGCGGCCGTCGACAGCCTGTACGTCATGGGCGACGTGCACGGCCAGTTCGACCGCCTCCTCCGGGTGCTCCGCGCCGCGGGGCTGGTGGACGGCGAGGAGCGGTGGGCCGGCGGCTCGGCCCACCTGGTCCTCCTCGGCGACCTCTTCGACCGGGGGCCCGACGTCACCCGCACGCTCTGGTTCCTGTATCGCCTGGAGGCCGAGGCCCGGGACGCCGGGGGCGCCGTCCACGTGGTGCTGGGGAACCACGAGATCATGGTCCTGACCCGGGACCTGCGCTACGTGTCGCCGAAGGAGCGGTCCCTGGCGGAGTACCGGTCCACCTCCTACACCCGGCTCTTCGACCTCCGGCGCTCGGTCCTGGGCCAGTGGCTGGCCTCGAAGCCGGCCCTCCTCCGCATCGGCCCCGTCCTGCTGGCGCACGGGGGGCTGAGTCCGAGGTACGCCTCGTACTCCCTCCAGGCCCTGGACGACAGCCTGGCCGCCTACATGGACGGCGACGTCTTCCACCGGTGGTCGGACAGCACCGTGGAGGTGGCCCCGGTCGACTCGGCGGCCCTGGAGCGCCGCATCGACTTCTTCTTCGGGGAGGAGAGCGTCTTCTGGTACCGGAGCTACGTCGAGGGCGCC
>CAZSKS010000023.1:15729-22707 GCA_964607465.1 uncultured Gemmatimonadota bacterium
CTTCTTCTTCGGGGAGGAGAGCGTCTTCTGGTACCGGAGCTACGTCGAGGGCGCCTCCGGCCTGTCCTACGGGACCTCCGGCGCGCCGCCGGCCGACTCGCTGGCCGACCTGCTCGGGGGCGTCCTCGACCGGCACGGGAGCCGGCTGCACGTGGTGGCCCACACGCCCCTGCCCCGGATCCAGCAGGCCTTCGGGGGACGCCTGATCGGGGTGGACCTCCAGCAGGCGGCCTCCGAGATCCTCCTCCTGGTCCGGGACGGCGAGGCCTGCCGGCGCTACCGGATCGACGAGGAGGGAAACGCCACGCGGCTGGGCCCGGGGGGAGCGGCCGCCCCGTAGGATGACCGGCCGCCCCGTGGCATGAGCGGTCTCCTCGCCCGTCTGTCCGACGTCGACCGCGGCCAGCTCGTCAAGCTGCTGGCCCTGATGGGCCTCTTCTTCCTGGTCATCTGCGCCATCGGGATCCTGCGGCCCATCAAGAACGCCGTGGCCCTGGGCGGACTGGGCGATACGGAGTTCTACCAGGTCTACGTCGTCAGCGCCGTCGTCGTCGGGTTCGTGCCCCTCTACAACTGGCTGGGGGAGCACGTGCGCTGGCGACGGATGATCTCGGCGACGGCGCTGGCGTTCGCGGCGGTGCTCATGCTCTTCCGTGGCACCTACCGGGAGGGGAGCGCGGTCTACGGCCTCCTCTTCTACGGCTGGTACGACCTCCTGGCCGCGGTCATGGTCACCCAGTTCTTCATGGCGACCCAGCTCCAGTTCGACGCCAGGACGGCCAAGCGCTTCTATCCCCTGGTCATCGCCGGAGGCTCGCTGGGGGCGACGGTGGGAGGGCTCGTCACCGGCCTGGCCGCCGACCTCCTGGGCGTCCCCAACCTCATCCTCGTCGCCGCCGTGCTCATCGGGACGTTCGCGGTGGCCGTGCCCTTCGTCACCGGGGAGGAGGCGACCCTCGACAGCCCCGACGTCCACCCGGTGCCGGAGGAGACGGAAACGTCCGGCGGGCCCTCCCTGAAGCGGGTCTTCGGCAACGCCGAGGTGCGGCTGATCACGGCCAGCGTGCTCCTGACGATCCTGGTCAAGCAGCTGGTGGACTACCAGTTCAACACGATCTCCGCCGAGGTCTTCGTCACGACCACGGCGATCAGCGAGTTCCAGGGGTGGTTCAACGCCGGGACGCAGTGGCTCCCGCTGGTGGTCCTGGTCGGCCTCCGACCGCTGCTGCAGCGCTGGGGGGTGGGGATCGCCCTCTTCATGCTGCCGGTGTTCATGCTCGGGGCCAACCTGGGCCTGGCCCTCTCCTGGTCCCTGGTCGCCGCCGTCACGGCCAAGGCCGGCGACACCGGGATCCGCTACGCCGCCGAGCGCACGGCCCGGGAGATCCTGTACGTTCCGGTCCCCGAGGACCTGAAGATGCGGGCCAAGGGCTACATCGACGTCGCGGTGGAGAAGGGGGTGGGCAAGGTCCTCTCCGCCGTCATGATCTTCGCCCTCCTGGGGTTCATGGACTACCGGGAGCTGGGCTGGGTGGCCGCCGGCCTGGCCCTGGTCTCGCTGGTCGTGGCCCGGGCGATCCACGGCGAGTACCTGGAGTCCCTGGCGGCGTCGTTCCGGGACCGGCGGGTGAGCCTGAAGGGGCTCTTCGCCTCCCTGGGCGACGCCTCCGCGCTGCCCGTGGTCCGGGAGGCGCTGGGCCATGACGACCCCGCACAGCTGGCCTTCGCTCTCGACGTGCTGGAGGAGGCCGACCCCGACGACGTTCGGGACCTGGCCGACGAGATCGAGCCCCTCCTGGACCATCCGTCGGCCGAGATCCGGGCCCGGGCCCTGGACCTGGTGCCCGCCGCGCCCGACGCCTTCGGCGCGGCCCCCGTGGAACCGCGGCTGGAGGACCCCGAACCCCGGGTGCGTGAGGCCGCCGTCCGGGCCTGGGTCGCCCGGCGCGACGGGTCGGGGGACGCCGTACGGGAGCTCCTGCACCGGGACGAGCCGGAGGTGCGCCGGGCCCTGCTGCGGTGCGTGTCCCGGGGCGAGCTGTCCGCGGCGGGGAGCGGGCTGGTGGACGGGAGCTACCTGACGCGGCGGTGGGGAGGCGACGCGGACGAGGACGCCGCGCGGGACGCCCGGCTGGACGTCGCCCTGGCCGGCGCCGCCGCGGGGGACCCGCAGGCGGCACGGCCCTACCTCGAGCGCCTCCTCCGGGATCCGGATCCCGAGGTGGCCTCCGCCGCGCTCCTGAGCGCCGCCCGCCTGCAGCTGCCCGGCTCCGAGAAGGTGACGGTCGAGGCGCTGGGGTCGCCGGCGACGCGGCAGGCCGCCGGCGACGCGCTGGTGGCCCGGGGGGAGCGGGGGGTGGAGCGGCTCGGCCGGCGTCTGGCCGACGACACCGGCCGCCGGGAGGTCCGGCTGCACCTGCCGAGGGTGCTGGCCCGGATCCGCTGCCAGGCCTCGGTGGACGTCCTGCTGGCCTCCTACGCCGCCCCGGAGACGGACCAGCTCCTCGACTTCCGGACCCTCAAGGCCCTGAACAAGCTCCGGGCCTCCGGCGAGGACCTGCGCTTCGACGAGGCGGCCGTCCGGTCCGTCCTCGGGCGGGAGCTCGCGGCGGCCCGGCGCTACGGGCGGGCGGAGGACATCCTGGCTCCGCTGGTCGACGGCCCGGCGTCCCGCCTGCTCCACCGTGCCGTGCGGGAAGCCCGGAACCGACGGCGGGAGGCCGCGTTCCGCTGTCTCGGCCTCCTCCTCCCCCCGGACCGGGTCTACCGCTGCTACCTGGCCGTGACCCGGGGGGAGCGGCGCGTCCGGGCCAGCGCGGTGGAGTGGCTCGAGCGCATGGTCGACCGGGAGCTCTTCGAGCGCCTGCGGCCCCTCCTCGGGGAGGGGGCGGAGCGCTCGACTGGGTCCGACGCGGAGGCCTCCCTGGAGCACGTCCTCCGGGAGCTGGGGCGCGACAAGGACCGCTGGCTCACGCGCTGCGCCATCTGGGCCGGGGCCGAGATGGGCGTCTCCGGGCTGGCGCGGCTGACCGAGGGGAACCGGGGGGATCCCGCCGACGACCAGCTCCGCGCCCTGGCCCGGCGGCTGGAGTCGGGCGGCGGCGACGCCCCGACCGCGAACCACGATCCGACCGTGAACCACGATCCGGAGGAGCGATCGATGAACCTCGTCCAGAAGGTGTTCCTGCTCCAGCACGTCGACCTGCTCCAGGGGGCCCGGAGCGAGCACCTGGCCCTGGTGGCCTCGGTGGCCGGGCTGGCGGAGGCGGACGCCGGCGCCCGTCTCCTGCGCCGCGGGGAGCCGCCCGACGCCATGTTCGTGGTCGTCGACGGGACGGTGGAGCTGCGCCGGGACGGCGACGCGCTGAAGGTGGCCACCGACGGGATGGCCTTCGGCACGTGGGCCCTCGTGGACGAGGAGCCGAGCCTGGTCGACGCCCGGGCCACCGAGGCCACCACCCTGCTGCGGATCTCCCGCAGGGACTTCCACGACGTCCTGGCGGACAACCCGGAGCTCGCCCTCGGCCTGCTGCAGGGGCTGTCGCGGCGGGTGCGAGAGCTGGTACGGACCTGAGCGCCGGAGGATCGCGATGACGAGAGAGACCGCGGGTCGGGTGGCGGTGGTGGACGACGAGGAGATGGTCGTCACGTCCATCGAGAGCTACCTGCAGCTGGAGACGTCCCACGAGATCCTCACCTTCACCTCCCCGGAGACGGCCCTGCGGTCCCTGGAGGAGGCGACCGTGGACGTGGTCGTGGCCGACTTCATGATGCCCGCCATGGACGGGATCACGTTCCTGAAGCGGATGCGCCAGGCCCGCCCCCGGGCGGCGCGGGTGCTCCTCACCGGCTACGCCGACAAGGAGAACGCCGTGCGGGCGATCAACGAGGTGGGGCTCTACCAGTACCTGGAGAAGCCGTGGAAGAACCAGGACTTGAAGCTGGTGATCCAGAACGGGGTCGAGCGGGCGCGGCTGATCCGGGACCTCGAGGACCGGATGGAGGCGCTGGAGGAGGCCAACACCGAGCTGTCGGGGTTGCGCCGGCGCCTCATCGAGACCTTCCTGTGAGCCCGTGAACCGTGCCGCTCCGATGATCCGGGGGGGGCTGGCCGTCGTCCTCCTGGCGGCCGGTCTCCTCGGGTGGGGGGTCGGCGCCGGCGGCCCGGCCGGTCCCGCGACCTGGCCCGTGGTGGCTGCGGCGGGAGGCCTGTGGCTCTGCGCCGAGTGGCTCCTGGCCCTCCGCCGGGCCCGGGCCCGGGCGGCCGAGGCCGAGCAGCGGCGGGAGGAGGAGCGCCGTCTCCGCGACCGCAGCGAGGAGCTGGCGTCCGCCTACGAACGGCTCCGAACCGAGCAGGCCGACCTGGTGAACTCCACGCGGCTGGCCACCCTGGGTTCGCTGGTGGCGGGCATAGCCCACGAGCTGGACACGCCGCTGGGCTCGCTCGTCAGCAGCCACGACACCCTGCGCCGGGCCCTGGAGCGCCTGCAGGAGATCCTGGCCGACGAGCGGGTGGACGAGTCGGAGCTGGAGGAGGTGCGCCGGATCGTCCGCGCCGTGGACGGCGTGATGGACGCCAGCGGCCTGGCCACCGATCGCATGGTCGGGCTGGTGGGGAGCCTGCGGACGTTCGGCCGCCCCGACGGATCCGAGCGCGACCTCGTGGACGTCCGCGAGGCCCTGGAGGAGACCCTGACGCTGGTGAAGCACCGCTTCGGGGACGGGATCCGGGTGGAGACCTCCTACGGCGATCTCCCCTCCGTCGAGTGCTATCCGGCCGAGCTGAACCAGGCGTTCATGAACCTCCTGCTCAACGCCTCCCAGGCCCTCGAGGGCGAGGGCCGGATCCACGTCCGGACCCGGTCCCGGAACGGACACGTGGAGGTGGAGATCCGGGACACCGGCACGGGCATCCCCGCGGATCACCTCGCGCGGATCTTCGAGCCGGGCTTCAGCACCAAGGGGTCGCGCGTCGGGATGGGGCTGGGGCTGCTGATCACCCGCCAGGTCGTGGCCCGCCACGGCGGCCACGTCCGGGTGGAGAGCGAGGTGGGCGTGGGGACCGCCTTCACCCTCCGGCTGCCGGTTCGGCTCCCGGAGGAGCGGGAGGCGGGGGGCTGAGCCCACCCGGAGTCGGCGGAGGGCGGCTCGGCGGAGGGCGGCTCGGCGTGACCCCCCCGGGCCAGCCACGCCTGGGAGCGCCGGACCACCCGCTCGTTCACCTCGTCCCGTCCGGGGCCCATGTGCGCCCCCTCCAGCCGCACCACCTCCTTCGGCTCCGGCGTCAGCCGGACGAGGCGGCGCACGGAGGCCTCCGGGATCCGCTCGTCCCCGGTCCCGTGGAGCACGAGGAACTCGCCGGGGAGGTGGGGGAGGTGGAGGGCCGGCTCCAGGGGACGGATCGCCGTGGCCACCGCCCGGGCGGCGATCCGGCGCAGGACGGGCGGGCGGAGGTCCAGGTTCGCCCGGGCCAGCCGGGCCAGGTCGGCTCCGCCGTAGGCCAGCACCACGGCCCGGAAGGGCGCGCCGCGCGCGGCGGCGAGCCGCTGGGCCGCCGGGACGAAGAGGGCCCCCAGGCTGTAGCCCAGCAGCGACGTGCGACGGGGATCGACGCCAGGCTCCCGGCGGAGGAACTCCGCCGCGGCCCGGATCTGGGCCGGGACGCCCAGGATGGCCCGGCGGATCGCCGGCGCGTCGGCCGGCCCCGCCCCGTCGAACCGGTCGGCTCCGCCGCCGGGGTACTCGTAGGCCGCCAGGAGGTTGTTCCCGTGACGGGGCACGACATCCAGCGCCGCCCGTCCCGTGCGCAGCCCGCCCACGATGAAGGCGAGGGGCAGGTCGTGCGTGGGGGGCGACGCCGGCCGGCTCGTGGCGATCCGCACCGTGCCGGCCGCGGCGGCGGCCAGGGTCAGGTCCCGGTAGACCCGCTCCTCGCCGCCGCTGGTGGTCGCCCGGTAGGCGGAGTCGCGGACGACCCGAACCTCCCCGGGCTCCCGGTCCAGGGCCGCCACCGGATCCCGGAGGTGCTGAAACGCGGCCCATGCGACGACGGCCGCCAGGGCGATCAGCAGCGCGAAGCCGGCGGCCAGGAGCGACCGCCGGAGAAGGGCGCGTCCCCGCCCCCGACCCTCCGCGCTGTCCCGACGATCCATGACCTCTCCCGCCTCGGACGGAACGGCTCCTGCAGGAACCCGCGATCGACCGGAGCCGCGGGACGTCTCCGATGAGCGGACGCGTCCCCCGCTCCCCTGATCCTACCCCCGGAGGACCATGCGTTGCCGTCGTTGCCGTCGCCCGTTCCGCGGCCTCCTCGTCGCCGCCGTTCCGGCCCTCCTCCTGGCCTGCGGCTTCGGGACCGTCGATGTGCCGGCCGGCACCGTCCTGGTCGTGGAGCTGGAGGACAGGGTGGACCCGGCCGAGGACGAGGTCGGGTCCGGGGTCACGGCCCGGCTGGCCGGGGACCTGACGGCGGGGGACCGGCTCCTGATCCCCGCGGGATCGGTCCTCCGGGGCCAGGTCACGGCCGTCCAGCCCGCCGACGAGCGCCTGCCCGCGGCCGTCAAGATCGTCTTCCGCACCCTGGAGACCGGAAGCGACTCCGTGACGGTCGAGGCGCGCGTCACCTCGGCCGAGGCCCGCACGGCGGAGGACGCCGACGACGCGGCGGGTCCCGGCACGACGATGGGGCTGGCGGGCACCGTCGTCCAGGGGCGGGAGCACGCCCCCATGGTGGGCCCCGAGCTGTCCGGCGCGGCGGGCACCGGCATCCTGCTGGGCACCGACGCCCGGCCGGCGTACCTGCCCGCCGGGGGCAGGATCGAGCTCGAGCTGACGTCCCCCCTGGAGATCGTCCCCCCGGAGGAGGACGACTAGCGGCGACGCGCGGGCACACCGCCCGGAAGAAGCCGAACGGGCGCGATCCGGGCCGACCCGGCCGGGCCGATCAGCTCCCCGGCACGACCACCAGCAGGGGACGGT
>CAZSKS010000023.1:22807-32938 GCA_964607465.1 uncultured Gemmatimonadota bacterium
GGCCGACCCGGCCGGGCCGATCAGCTCCCCGGCACGACCACCAGCAGGGGACGGTGGTCGGAAGCCCCCGTCGCCAGCACCCGCGCGGCGGCGCAGCTCCCACCGGGCTCCAGGAAGAGGTAGTCGATGCGCTTCATCGGCTCGTCGGTCGGATAGGTCCGGCCGTCGCCCTCGCCGCACGCCCGCCAGCCGTCCACCCAGCCCGCCCCGGTCAGCCGTCCGACCGTGGGGCTCCCGGGCTCGGCGTTGAGGTCGCCTCCGATCAGGACGTCACCCTCCCCCGCCCGGAGCTCCTCGGCCACCCGGAGCACCGTCTCCACCTCCTGGCGCCGGTGGGCGCCGTCCTGCGAGGCGTCCAGGTGCGTGTTCAGGACCTCCAGCCGCCCCGACGGCGCGTCCACCCGGACCCGCAGCACGCCACGGGGCTCGCGGGACCCGCCGGCCCGGGCCTGCGCGGGCTCCACCGGCAGCCGGATCAGGGTGTCCCGCGCCACGGGCCACCGCGACAGCACGGCGATGCCGTAGTCCCCGCCCTGGTAGCCCAGCGTCTTCCCGAAGGCCCCGGCCAGGCCCGTCCGCCGCTCGAGCTCCGCCAGCTGGTCCACGCCGCCCGAGCGGCGCGTTCCCCGATCCACCTCCTGCAGCAGCACGAGGTCGGCCCCGGTCTCCCGGATCAGGCCGGCGACCCGCTCCAGGTTCCCCTCCCCCGCGGCGTCCTTCCCCGCGTGGAGGTTGTAGACCAGCACGCGGAGGGTGTCGGCGGGAGCGGGACGGGCCGTGGCCGACGTGGCCGACCCGGCCGGCGCGGGAGACGTGGCCGGCGCGGTCGACGTGGAGCCTCCGGGCGGGGCCGCCGCCGGGAGCCCGGGCGGCCCGACCGGAGACCCGATCAGCCCGAAGAACGCGAGCAGCGCCGGGAGCGCGAGGAGCCCGAGCGACGCGAGGGGCGCGACGAGCGGGGCGGAACCCGCCGGGGCCCGGCCGCCCGGGATCACGGTGCAGCCGCCCGGCATCGGAGGCTGGCGCGTCACCGGAGGCCCCCGGCGCCTCCGGCCGTCAGACCTTCCTTCCACCTGTCGGCGTTCCCGAACGCACCGTCCCGCCGACGACCAGGGCCGCCGAGATGATGAGGAGGTTCTTGACGATGTACTGGCCCTCCAGCGACGGCGCGTACGGGACGTGGCCCGCCTGGAAGGTCACGTCCGGGAGGAGGAAGAGGGGCATGAACGTCCCGACCATCTGGAGCGCCAGCAGCGCGATGGCGACCCTCACGGTCCGCCGGAAGAGGAAGGTCACCCCGATGGCCACCTCCCACCACCCGACCAGGGCGACCCACTCCCCCGGGGAGAGGAGGGGCATCCACGCCGTGGTCGCCCGGACCAGAGGCTCGGCCGGGGAGAGGCCGAGGGGCTTGAGCAGCCCGAACCAGAGGAAGATCACCGCCAGGGAGAGGCGGAGGGCCCGCGTCCCCCAGCTGCGCATGAAGCCCGCGATGCGCCGGTCCAGGGCGTCCAGGCGGCCTTTCATCTCTCCCTCCTCCCGGAGGCGACGCGGTCCCGGTGCTCCCTCCGCGACCCCTCGGTGCCCGTCAGACCCCCCCTCAGCGTCCGTCAGATCCCCAGTCAGCGCCCGTCAGATCCCCAGCACGTTGGGCTGGATCTTCTCCATCTCCTGCTCGTCCGCCCAGACGTCCAGCTCCAGGGAGGCGATGTCGTCCACCACCGGGACCGCGGTCCCGTCCTCCCGGAGGTCCGACGTCTTGAGGTACCGCCGGCACGACTCGCACTCCTCGACGCGCAGGTGCGGCCAGCTGTCGGCCACGTAGTGCCCCAGGAGGTCCGCCTCCGTCTCACCGCACGCCGGACAGGTCAGCCGCGGATACGGCCACGCCGTCGAGCAGAGGCAGCAGACGAGGCGGCGCCGATTCTCGACCTCCGGCTCGTCGGCGATGAGGGCGGCCACCGGGAGACGGCCGCAGATGGGGCACTCCAGGGTCGCCTCCACGTCGTCCGGGTCCTCGGCCGTGAGCCTCCCCGCGCCGTGCTCGTGGGCGAGGGCGGCGAGACCCTCGGCCACGGGCTGCAGAAACGCCCGGGGAAAGAAGGCGAGCTGGAAGGCCGTACAGCCCAGCTCGTCGGCCGGCGCCTCGAGCCCCTCCCCAGCCAGGAACGCCTCCAGCGTTCGGCCCGCGACATCGGCGTCCCCGGCCAGATCCCGACCGATCGGCGCCAGCACCTCGGTGGCCGCCGGGAGCAGCTCCTCCACGAAGTCCCGGAACTCGCCCACCATCTTCCCGGCGGGCAGCCGCTCCAGGCGGAGCGCCGGGCCCTCCCCCCCGTCGGAGGGGGAGGCGCGGTCGAGCCAGCGTCGGAGCTTGCGGTGCTCGGAGAGCGGCTCCTGGAGATCGAGGAGCTCACGGTAGAAGGCGAGGGGCGCCTCGGCCGTCGGGTGCTCCTCCGCCAGGCGCTCCGCCCGCTCCGACCGCTCCGACCAGGAGGGCGCGTGGGGACGGACCCCTGCGGGGGGGCTCTCGGACGCGAAGGGGAGGAAGCGGCGGAGGCCCACGGGGTCGCCGCTCAGCGCTCCGTCTCGTCGCGGTACCAGAGCAGGTGGTGGTGCTTGGCCCAGGCCCGGCTCACGCGGCCGAACAGCATCCCCCGGGCCGTGCCGGGCAGCGCGATGGTGCCCAGGTAGATGTGCACGATCATGAACAGCCCGCCACCCAGGGCCGCCGCGAAGTGGGCGAAGCGCGACGTCGCCCGCAGCCACCGGGGGAAGGACTCCGGGAACCAGAGGACGATACCCGAGGCCAGGAAGACCACTCCCAGCACGAGCATGGCCCAGAAGAAGAGCTTCTGGCCCGCGTTGTACTTGCCGGCGGGCGGCACCTCGTCGCTCTCGTGCAGCGCGTAGCTCTTCATCGATCCGAGCCACTCGCGGTCGGTCTCGGTGAGCCCCATGTCCTTCACCCAGAGGACGATCATCACCAGCAGCGACACGGTGAAGACGGCCCCGATCCACGGGTGGAGCACGCGGGTCGCCTCCGGGCCGCCCAGCAGGGCCGTCATCCAGTAGAGGGACGGGTAGGAGAGGGCCAGGCCGCTGAAGAGCAGGACCACGAAGGTGACGGCCGCCACCCAGTGGACGATCCGCTCGGTGAAGGAGAACCGCTCGACCTCGCCGGTCCCCGCCGATCCGGTCCTCATGCCGCCTCCCTCGTCGCGCCCTCCTCTTCCGGCACGTCCGGGCCGATCCCCAGGTAGTGGAGCAGCGTCGCCAGGATCCCGAAGCCGAACAGCCACGAGCCCACCTGCTTCACCGTCGACAGCGTCTGGAGGGGACCGGGGCTGGCCACCGGGTCCTCGGGCAGGTCGTACTCGTCCAGCCGGTCCCCGTGGGGCACCACGTACATCATGTTCACCCCGCCCACGCCCTCGGGGTCGTACAGGGTGGCGTTGTCGTAGCCGCGCTCCTTCAGCCGCTCCACCTTCTCGTGGGCCAGGTCCACCATGTCGTCCCGCTTGCCCCAGTGGATGGCGTTGGTGGGGCAGGTCTTCACGCACGCCGGCTCCAGCCCGGCCTCGACCCGGTCGATGCACATGTTGCACTTGTAGACCTTGCGGGTCTCCTCGTCGAAGCGCGGGATGTCGAAGGGGCAGCCCGTGATGCAGTACTGGCAGCCGATGCAGGCGTCCTGGTTGAAGTCGACGATCCCGTTCTCGTACTGGACGATGGCGCCGGGAGCGGGGCAGGCGTTGAGGCAGCCGGGATCCTCGCAGTGGAGGCACGCGTCCTTCTTGATGAGGAGGTCGACGCCCCCGTCCTCGTCCTCCGACTCCACGAAGCGCATCAGGAGCCACGTGTTCGGGGTCAGGTCCCGGTGGCTCTGGTAGCTGCCGAAGTTCTCGGTGGGCTCCACCTTCAGCTCGTTCCACTCCTTGCAGGCAACCTCGCACCCCTTGCACCCGATGCAGCGCGAGATGTCGACCAGCTTCGCGTAGGTGGGCTGGGCGCCCCGGATGGACGGCCCCGGATCGGGGCTGGCGGACACCCGCCGTACGGAGAGCGAGTTGTCGGGGAGGTTCGCGGCCTGGGCCATCTTCCTACGCCTCCTGCCGGGACACCGGCTCCAGGTTCACCAGGAACGCCTTGAATTCCGGGCAGTTCGTGTTCGCGTCGCCGATGAAGGGCGTCAGGTTGTTCGCCATCGACCCGTGCGTGATGCCCTTGAACCCCCAGTGGACGGGCACGCCCACGGTCCACAGCTTCTCGCCGCCCACCCGCAGGGGCTTGATGCGCTTGGTGACCATCGCCACGCCCTCCACCTCGCCGCGCTTGGACCACACCCGCACCCGGCTGCCGTTCTCGATCCCCTTCTCCTGGGCCAGCCCGTGGGGGACCTCCACGAAGAAGTCCGGCGACAGCTCCACCAGGAGGGGAACGTGGCTGGTGACGAAGTGCTCCCGCTCGACGACCCGGTAGATGGTGCACGCGTAGGGGTAGTCGTCGCCGTTCTCGGCCAGCGTCTCGCGGACGCCGTCGAACCAGTCGATCACCGGGTTCACGGGCACGCCCTCGTGCAGCGGGTTCCCGGCCGGGCTCTCGACCGGCTCGTAGTGCTCGGGGAAGGGCCCGTCCCGCAGGTCGGGGCTGTAGATCCGACCCACCCCCTCCTGGGTCATGATGAAGGCCCCGGCCTCGTCGGGCGGCGTGGTGGCCCCGTAGTCGGGGACGTCGCCCACCCACTTCTGGCCCGTCCAGCGGATCCCCGGGCGCTCGGGATCCCACGGCTGCCCCTCGGCGTCGGCGGAGGCCCGGTTGTAGAGCACCCGCCGGTTCATGGGCCAGTTCCAGGCCCACTCGTGGTGGAGCCCGAGGCCGGTGGGGTCGGCCGTGCCCCGGCGGGCCATCATGTTCCCCTCCTCAGTGAAGCTGCCGCAGTAGAGCCAGTTGCCGGAGGTCGTCGTGCCGTCGTCCCGCAGCTCGCCGAAGCCGGAGAGGAGCTCGCCGGTCTCCAGGTCGTAGCCGTTGATCTCCCTGGCCAGCTCCTCCAGGGTGGGCTCCCGGGGGTTGATGTAGTCCCAGGTGAGGTTCTGGATCGGCTCGTCGTAGGCGCCGCCCTCCTCCCGGTACAGCTCCTTGATGCGCCAGAAGAGCTCCGAGAGGATCCAGGTGTCCGACCGGACCCCCGGCGGCACATCGATGGCGGCCTCCTTCCACTGCGCCCAGCGCCCGCTGTTGGTGAACGAGCCCCCCCGCTCGATCCAGTGGGAGGCCGGCAGGTAGAGCACCTCGGTGTCGATCTCCTCGGGATCGACGCCGGGGGCGCGCCAGAACTCGGCCGAGTCCAGCATGAAGGGGTCGATGACCACCTTCCAGTCGAGCTCGGACATGGCCTCGATGAGCCGCGGCACGTCGGGCCCCGCCAGCAGCGGGTTGAAGCCCAGGGCGATGAAGCCCTCCAGGTCGCCCTGGTGCGCCCGGTCCCAGGCCGTCAGCCACGAGGTGTCGCCGTCCGGCTTGGCCAGGTAGTGATAGCCGAAGTCGTTCTCCGGGGTCGCGTCCTCCCCGAACCACGCCTTGAGCTGGGAGATCGTGAACTTCGGCGTGTTCCCCCAGTAGTTCACGGCGTCGGGGGTCAGCGGCTCCGGGGTCACGTCCTCCAGGTACTCCTCCAGCGACGTCTGCTCCGGCGACGGCACCGGCATGTAGCCCGGCAGGATGCTGGAGACGATGGCGTGATCCGTGGCGCCCTGGACGTTGGCGTGCCCGCGGAGCGCGTTCACGCCGCCCCCCGGCCGGCCGATGTTGCCCAGCAGGAGCTGCAGGATCGCCGAGGTCCGGATGATCTGGGTCCCCACCGTGTGCTGGGTCCAGCCCACCGCGTACATGATCGTCCCGACCCGGTCCGCCGTGCCGGTGGAGCACACGATGTCGGCGAGCTCCCGGAACTCCTCCACCGAGCAGCCGGCCACGTCCGCCGCCACCTCGGGGGTGTAGCGGTCGAAGTGCTCCTTCATGAGCTGGAAGACGCAGCGCGGGTGCTGGAGGGTCATGTCCCGCCGCACGTAGCCGTCGGGGCCCCGCTCGTATTCCCAGCTGCTCCGCTCGTACTCGCCGGCCGTCGGGTCGAAGCCGGAGAAGTAGCCGTCCTCGAAGCCGAACTCCTCGCTCACGATGAAGGAGGCGTTCGTGTGGAGGCGGACGTACTCCTCGTGGAAGAGGCCCTCCTGGATCGCGTACCGGATGAACGCGCCGAGGACGGCGATGTCGCTGCCGGGTCGGATCTGGAAGTGTCGGTCCGCTACCGCCGAGGTGCGGGTGTAGCGCGGATCGACGGTGAGGAGCGTGGCGTCGTTGTCGTCACGCGCCTCGATGGCCCACTTGAAGCCGCAGGGGTGGTTCTCTGCGGGGTTGGCGCCCATCACCAGGACGACATCGGTGTTCTTGATGTCCTTCCAGTGGTTGGTCATGGCGCCGCGACCGAAAGTGGCGGCCAAACTGGCCACCGTGGGGCTGTGTCATATGCGGGCCTGGTGGTCGAAGTACGTCAACCCCAGGGCCCTCATGGTCTTGGTGATGAGGTAGGCGTCCTCGTTGGAGATCGTGGCGCTGCCCGCCCAGCCGATCCCCTCGCAGCGGTTCACCGTCCGGCCCTCGTCGTCGGTCTCCACGAAGGTCCGGTCCCGGGCGTCCTTGAACTTCCGGGCGAACCAGTCCAGGGCGAAGTCCCAGCTCACCTCCTCCCACTCCTCGGCCCCCGCCCGCCGGAGCTTCGGGCTGTGCTCCAGGCGCTCGCCGATGGCCAGGTCCATCTGGGCGGCCCCCTTCGGACACAGGGTGCCCGCGTTGATCGGGCTGTCGGGATCGCCCTCCACGTGGATGACGCTGCGCGTCGTGTTCCGCCCGCCGCTGCCGTGCACGTAGGCGATCGTCCCGCAGCCCACCGCACAGTAGGGGCAGACGGTCTTGTACTCGCGCGCGTGCTCGATCTTGAGGTTGCGGGAGGAGGCGTAGGCCGGCTTCAGGTCGAAGCCCAGGGCGCTGACGCCGATCCCGGCGGCGGACATCTTGAGGAAGGTCCGTCGGGAGAAATCCATGGGGTCCGGCCCTCCTTCGGAAGAGGGTTCGCCCTGCTGGAAGGTCGCCGGCGTCCCGGAACCGGTGGCTCCACCGCCCGGCACGGGGCCGGGAGGCGTGGATCCGGATCCGACGGCGGGAGCTTCCTGCCTCGTCATTCTATCTACCGGGGGGCGGCGTCGGGCGCAAGTTGCGCAGGCACCCGAAGACGCCGGAACGAAGCGGCTTTCGCCCGGAAAGCAGGAACCGTTTGGGTCGTCGGCGTGGGGGGCGGGCCCCGGAAGCACCCCCGAGAGCCTCCGGGGATCGGAGGGCCCCCTCGGGATCGGCGACGGGGAGCGCGTCGCCTCAGCGGAAGAGCTCCACGATGGCCGTGTGGTCGTCGGTCCACAGGGGGCCGCCGGATCCGCGAAGCGGCCTCCATCTCGCGTCCGTCGCCAGCGCGCCCAGCCCCCCGCGCCGATCCGCCAGGACGATCCACTCCGAGCTGGAGGCCAGCTCCCGCTCCTGCCGGGCAGCCGCGGCCTCGTGGGCGGCGAACCTGCCGGCCATGCCCGTCTCGGCCGCCAGGCGCGCGAGGACCGGCTCGAGATCCAGGTACCGGTTGCTCACGTGGAAGAGGAGCACGCCTCCGGGGGCCAGCGCCCGACGGTAGACGGCGAGCGCCTCCCGGGTGAGCAGGTGCACCGGGATCGCGTCCGAGTTGAACGCGTCGAGCACGATGAGCGAGAAGCGGCCCGGCGGCTCCCGGGCCAGGGAGACGCGGGCGTCGCCCGTCTCCACCGCCACCGACGGCCCGCAGTCGGCGAGGAACGAGAACAGCCGCCGGTCGGTCGCGATGCGCTCGATCTCCGGATCGATCTCGTAGAGGGTCCATCGCTGGCCCGGACGTCCGTGACAGACGAGAGATCCCGTTCCGAGCCCGATCACGGCGATCTCCGAGCCCGCCAGCTCGGGACCGAGCGTCTCGAAGACCCACCCGGCGGGGCCGGCCGGATGGTAATAGGTCGTCGGGATTCGGCGCACGTCCGGCGCCCGGAGCTGCGCCCCGTGCACCGTGGTCCCGTGGTACAGGACGTGGCTGCGCGGATCCTCCTCGGCGGTCACGCGATGGCTGCCGAAGAACGAGCGGTCGGCGTGCAGCACGGTCTCGGACGTGCCGGTCAGGGCCGTCGCCGCGACGGCCAGCGATGCCAGGGCCAGGCCGAGCCGCCAGGCGCTGCGGCGGAGGAGGAGACACCCGATCGCCGCCACGACCGTGACCAGCCAGAACGCCAGGGATCCCGTGTCCGCGACCGGCACGATCCCGAGCCCCAGGGCGCCGGCGAGCAGGAGCGCCGGCAGCAGGGCCACGGCGCCCCGCCCCGCCCGCACGAGCGCCCCGTCGGAACGCCGGGCGGCGGAGGGCCGGAGGAAACAGGCCGCGACGAGGACGAGCTCGTACTCCACGACCGAATCGAAGAGGACCGGGGCCGCCAGGGCGTTGAACGCTCCCCCCAGGACGCCGCCGAAGGCCACCCACAGGTAGAACTCCGTCAGCCGCTCCGGCGCCGGGCGAGCGGCGGCCAGCCTCCGGTGGAGGACCAGGGCGGTGAGCGTGAAGACGCCCAGGTGGAAGGGAATCGCCCACGCCAGCCGCCACTCCAGCCGCCAGAACGCCAGCAGGACGAAGGCCGTGACGAAGACGGCGTGGACGGTCGCCGTGGGCCCGCCGGGGCTCGGCTCGGCGTCCGGCCGTCCGAAGGCCACCACGAAGGTGAGGAGATAGAGGCCCAGGGGAGCGATCCAGAGCAGCGGCAGCGCGGCGACGTCCGTGGACAGGTGAGCCGTCACGCCCAGGAGCAGGCTCGAGGGTACGAAGGAGAGCACGAGCCAGCGCAGTCGCGTGCCGATCCCGGGGGCGCCGCCGGCCCGTTCCCCGGCCCGGACGGCCCCGGCCTCCTCCGCCCCTTCCGCCGCCGGTGCGTCCCCGAGGCTGTCCACCTCCTCCCCGACCTGCCGGCCGCCTCCGTCCCTGCCGAGCCGCCACACGACGCCGACGCACGCGGCCAGAAGGAGCGCCACCACCCCCAGGCCCCACGACCAGGCGAGGAGCTGTCCCTCCGCCGGCACGCGCGGCTCAAGCAGGAGCGGGAAGGCCAGCAGGGCACCGAAGCTGCCGACGTTGCTGACGGCGTAGAGGGTGTACGGCTCCAGCCGGCGGGACGTGTCCACGGCCGCCAGCCACCGCTGCAGGAGGGGAGCCGTCGCCGCGAGGAGGACGAAGGGTGCGGCGAGCGAGCCGGTCAGCGTCCCGAGCACCCAGGCGACCGGTCGCTCGACCGCCGCCCCGGTGGCCTCGGGACCGGTGAGGGGAAGGGTCACAAGGACGAGGGCCGTCACCGCGACGTGGAGGACGGCCTGGCGTCTCGGCCCCAGCAGACGGACGGTGACGTGGGCGTACAGGTAACCCGCCAGCAGGGCCGCCTGGTAGTACATGAGCGCCGTATTCCAGACGGCCGGCACGCCGCCGAGGACGGGCAGGAGGAGTTTCGTGAAGAGAGGCTCGATCCAGAAGACGAGGAAGGCGCTCCCGAAGGCGGGCAGCGCGAACGCCACCCAGAGCAGCCGGCCGGCGGCCCCGGATGTCGACCCGGACGGGCCCGTCACCCGGCCGGCCGGACCGCCGCGCCGAGAGGCGTCACTCCGGCGGGCGCCGAGCCGGAGCGCCCCGGCCGCTCACTCCGGGCCGAGCGCCGCCGTGACCATCTCCCGCGCCAGGCGGGGCAGGGTCTTCTCGAAGTCCTCCTCCCCCAGGGAGAAGGCCAGCCGGGACCCGGGCACGTCCTCACCGGTCCGGAGCACGACCTCCCCGGTGTCCCGGTCGATGGCGAGCAGGTAGTCGCCGGGATCGCAGTCGCGCTCCTGGAGCGCGAACCCGAGCTGGGCTTCCAGGGTGTCCCACTTCTCGTCGTCCATGCGAGCCCCCGTGTCTCGAGACGAACTCTCCCGGGTGATGCCGGGACTTCGCCGTCCGGTGTGAGAATACGCCCGGGAGGCGCCGCGGGCGAG
>CAZSKS010000024.1:0-4240 GCA_964607465.1 uncultured Gemmatimonadota bacterium
GGTGAGCGGCAGCGGGCTCCGGCCGAGGAGACGGAGGACGTGGCGGAGGACGTGGCGGAGGACGTGGAGCTGGCGCGCGTGGCCGGCGGGGCACCCTCGGGCGGTCCGGACCTGGACCGTCTCATTCACGAGCGCGTGCGGCTCGGCATCGTCAGCGCCCTCGCCGTCAACGAGTCCCTATCGTTCAACGACCTCAAGGAGCTGCTGCAGGTCACCGACGGCAACCTCAGCGCCCATGCCCGGAAGCTCGAGGACGCCGGCTACCTGGAATGCATCAAGGGCTACGAGGGCCGCGTCCCCCGCACCGACTACCGGCTGACGAGCCAGGGCCGCGCCGCGCTGCAGGAGTACCTGGGCCACATGGAGGCGCTCATCCACGCCGTCCGCGACCGGTGACCCGCCTCACACGACATCCACCCGCCCGAGACTAGACACGGAGCAGAACCAATGAGCCCGCAGAGAGGGTGTGCAGATTCGCCCGATGACTTTGTAGTACAAAGTACTTGGCACCAAATCCGACGGCGGCCCGTCCGCCTGGCGATCCTCATGACCGCGCAGGGCCCTTCGGAAATGTCGGAGACGAACGGCAGCGGGCGAACGGAAGGAGGGATGGACCGATGACAGCGACGGATGGGTCGACCGGCCGGTCGACACGGGGCGCAACGGTGGCCCTGGCGCTGGCCGGCGTCCTGGGCCTCGCCGCCGACCGGCTGCTCTGGGCGGGCCTGCCGGGCCCGGGGTTCACCATCTGGATCGGGCTGCTCGGCGCGGCCGCCGTGCTGGTGGCGCGTCGGGCGCCGGAGCCGTGGATGGGCGCCGCGGCGGGTTGGTCCACCGTGGCGCTCGCAGCGGCGGCAGCCCAGATCCTGGTGGGTGCGGACGTGCTGTACCTGGCCCTGTGGCTCGTGCTCCTGGCCTCGTCCTCGATGGTCCTGCTGCGTGCGGCCGGCGTGCGCCTGGGCGAGACCACCGTGGTCGACCATGCCATCGGCCTGGCCATGGTCCCGGTGCGGGCGGCGGTGGGCGTCGTGCCGCTGCTGGGCGACGTCGAGCTCCCGGCGGACGGCTCTCGCCGCCGCCTCGTGGCCGTGGGCCGCGGCGCGATCCTGGCCATGCCCCTCCTGGCCGTCTTCGTGGCGCTCTTCGCCGCGGCCGACGCCGGGTTCGACCGGCACCTGGTCCGGATCGTCTCCTTCTGGTCGGAGGACCTTGCCCTCCACCTGGTGCTGGTGCTGGTCTTCGGCTGGCTCGCCGCGGGGCTGCTGTCCGGCGTGCGGTCCGGCAGGCTACCGACGCTGCCCAATCTGAAGTGGCCCCGGCTCGGGCTCGAGGAGACGGCCACCGTGCTCGGGCTGCTCTCGCTCCTCTTCCTCGCCTTCATGGCCCTCCAGCTGGGCTACCTGTTCGGCGGACAGGCCACCATCGAGGCCACGTCCGGGCTCACGCCGGCGGAGTACGCCCGGCGCGGATTCTTCGAGCTTCTACTGGTCGCGGGCCTCACGCTCGGGGTGCTGCTCGTGGGCGACAGGGTGAGCTCGGCCCGGCGGGTCTTTCGCGGCCTGGCCGTCGTCCTCGTGGTCTGCGTGATGGTGATCCTGGCCTCCGCCGCCCAGCGGCTGTGGCTGTACACGGCGGAGTTCGGGCTCACGCTCGACCGCGTCACCGCCGCCGGGGTCATGGCCTGGCTGGCGGTGGTGTTGCCGCTCTTCGCGGCCACCGTCCTGCGGGAGCGGCCCCGGCGCTTCGCGTCCGGTGCCCTGGTCACGGGCATCGCGGCCGTGTTCGCCCTCGTGGCCCTCGATCCCGCCGGGCTCGTCACCCGCTCGAACCTCGACCGCGCGGCCGAGGGCGTGCGGGAGGCCGACGTGGGCTACCTCATGCGCCTCGGCGCCGGTGCCGTGCCGACCCTGGTCGACCGGGTCGACGAGCTGCCGGAAACGGTGCGATGCAGGACCGCGGCAGGGCTCCTGGAACGCTGGGGGGAAGGCGCCGACCGGTCGGAGGCGCCGGGCCTGGACGACTGGCGGACCTGGAACGCCGCCCGGGCCGCCGCGCTAGCGTCCGTCACCGACAACGCCGGCGAGCTTCAGGCCCTGGCGGACGACTGCGGCTGACGAGGGCCGTCAGCCTCCGGCGTAGACGCGCGTCCACTGCGCCGTGTCGGTGTACTGCTGGAAGCGGGTCACCTTGCCGTCCTCCACCGTCCAGTGGTGGACGAACTGGGCGTCCAGGGGCTCCCCGGTAGCCTCGTGGATCCCGGTGTAGCGGCCCAGGGCCACCACGTCGGGTCCGTCGGCCACGAGCTTTTCCGGGCTCACGGTGAAGCCGTCGAAGTCCTCCAGCAGCGGGCCGAAGACCCCTTCGGCCACCGCCTGGGGGCCGACGTAGGGGTTGTCCCCGGCCAGCGGGCCGCTCTCCGCCTCCCGCCACTCCACGTTCTCGTCCAGCGCCCCGAGGACCGTCTCGGCGTCACCGCGGGCGAAGGCGTCGTACAGGGAGCGGATGAGGTCTCTCGGATCGGGCATGGGGGCCTCCTGGAGGGGGGAATGGGGGCTCGAAGCACCGGCTACGGCAAGCTACCTTCGGATCTCGACCATGTCCACGAGGGGGGGTCAGGGTTCGGAGGTCGCGCTCCGTTCGACCACAGCGTCGAACGCCTCGGTGTACTCCCGGGCCACCTCCGGATCGGAGGCGACCTCCCGGATCCGGGCGTCGAACTGCTCGGCCGTCAATCCCGCCTCGTCCAGGAGCTGCTCGGCCCGAGCCGGCTCGGCGTAGATTCGGCCGCCGAGCTCGCCCAGCTCGGCGGCGGTGAGGCCGGCGCCCGCTCCCGCCCGTTCGCCGTCCGTCTCCCCGCACCCGGCCGCGATCCCCATGGCCAGGAACGCCGCCAGGACGATGCGAGCCACGTTCTTCATCCTTCCCCTCCTCCCGCGGAGTCGCGGGCCGTGTCGGACGGTCCTCCACGCCGGCCCCTGTCCGGCGGGCCGCCTCTCTGGCCCCCGCCCGGCGCATCGGCGCTGTCCGGACCGACGCTGTCCGGACGGTCCCCGCGGCCTCGTCCCTCCGGGGGACCGGCCTGGCCGGGACGACCCCGGTCACGACCGGCGGCGGGCCCGATCGGCCCGCGCGCTCGCTCGATCTCCTCGGGCTCCATGCCCAGGTCCTGCAGGCCTGGGGCGAAATCGCGCGCCGCGGGGGGCGGACCCCCCCGCCGGCCCTTCGGACCGGCCGGAATGCCCCGTCGGTTCAACTCCTCGTGGATCGCTTCGGCCAGGGCCCGACCCCGGAGACCCTGGTCCAGCATGGTCTGGACGAAGCCACCCACGCCCTCCTCGCCCTCCTCACCTTCGTCGCCTTCCCGGCGATCCTGGCCGGGCTCCTCATCCGGGCCGGGCTCCCCGTCCTCGTCCACGAAGATCTCTTCGGCCACCGGAAGCACCCGCATCGTCTCGTTGAAGAGATCCGGATCGACGCGATCTTCGTTGAGCGAGCGGACCAGCGCCCGGAGCTCGGTCATCGAGACGCCGGCCGCCTCGGCTCGGGTCACGGCTACCGGCATCTGGACCCGATCCGTCCAGTCCTCCTGGGCCTCGACGCTTCCCGCGACCGTCACGAGCGTCGCCACCGTCAGGGTGAGTCCCGATCTCTTCATGGCTTCCCATCCTCCCGATTCTCCGGTGCGCGCTCCCACGCCGGCGGGGCGCGGGTGTCCCGGGCGGACATAGTCCGGGCAGAAACCGTGCCCTCCCAGCGAGACCGTACGTCGGATCGGATCCGACCCGTCGGTGAATCCACGGATTCACCGGCCGGCAGCCCCGGCCGTGTGCCGATGGGCCGCGGGTCCCTAGTTTGGGCCGTGAATCCCCCGGCGGATCCGCGTCGGCGCCCGGCGATGCGGGTCGGCGCGCCTCCCATCGAGCCAGCAGCGAGGAGTCGGCACGTGAGCAGCGAGGAGTCGGCACGTGAGCGTGAGCGACCTGTGGTGACCCGAATCGACGTCCCGGGGCTTCTGGCGCTGGTCGCGATCGCCCTCGCAGGCACGAGCGTCCCGGCGCCGTCGGCCGGCCAGTCGCCTTCCGACGCCGGCTCCGTCCCCGACGCCAGGCGCTCGGCTTCCGACGCCGCCCGGACCGTCCCCGACGACGAGCGCTCGATCTCCGACGCCGCGCGGTCCGCCGCCGACACCACCCGGCTCGTGGCCGAGGGACTCCGGGCTCCGGTGGAGATCGTCCGTGAC
>CAZSKS010000024.1:4340-29431 GCA_964607465.1 uncultured Gemmatimonadota bacterium
GCGGGCCCGACCTCCTCTCCTCTTCTCTCGAGACCTCTTTCGAGAGCAACAACTGGGTGGTGGCGGGCGCGCTCACGCGGACCGGCGCCCCCTTCATGGCCAACGACCCCCATCGGTCGGTGCAGGCGCCCTCGCTGCGCTATTTCGTGCACCTGCAGGCGCCGGGCTGGAACGTGATCGGCGGGGGCGAGCCCATGGTGCCGGGCGTCTCCATCGGACACAACGAGCACGGCGCCTGGGGGCTCACCGTCTTTCCCACCGACAACCAGGACCTGTACGTCTACCGGACCCATCCCGACGACCCGGACCGCTACCGCTACCGGGACGGGTGGGAGCGGATGGAGGTGGAGACGGATACGATCGAGGTCGAGGGCGGTGAGCCCGAGGTGGTCGAGCTGCGCTACACCCGTCACGGTCCCGTGACGTTCCGGGACCGGGACCGGAACCTGGTGTTCGCCGTGCGGGCGGCGTGGCTGGAGCCCGGCGGTGCCCAGTACCTGGCCACGCTGCGGATGGACCAGGCCCGCACCTGGGAGGAGTTCCGGGAGGCGGCCGCCTGGCACAACGTCCCGGGCGAGAACTACGTGTGGGCCGACACCTCCGGGAGGATCGGCTGGCAGTCGGTGGGCCTCGCGCCCGTCCGGCCCAACTGGAGCGGGCTGGTGCCGGTGCCGGGCGACGGCCGCTACGAGTGGGACGGCTACCTGCCGATGCTGGACAAGCCCCACGTCGTCGATCCCGAAGAGGGCTACTGGGCCACGGCCAACGACGAGCTGGTCCCGGGTGCCTATCCGCACATGGACGCCGTGGGCTTCCGGTGGGCCGCCGGCTACCGGGGGGCCCGCGTCCGGGAGGTCCTGGGCTCGAGCCGCCGCCACTCGCTCCGGGACATGATGGAGCTCCAGACCGACTACCTCTCCCTGCCCGCCCGCGAGCTGCTGCCGCTCCTGGAGGGCGTCGAGCTGGAGGGGCGGGCCGAGCGCGCCCGGGTTCGGCTCCGCGGATGGGACCGTCGGCTCGCGCCGGGCTCGGTGGCCGCGGGCATCTACGCCTCGTGGGAGCGGACCCTGGGGGAGGAGGCCGCCGACCGCTTCATTCCCGAGGAGCTCCGGGAGCACCTGGGCGGGGTGCCCACCCGGAAGCTGCTCCGCTGGCTGCAGGCGCCGGACGCCCGCTTCGGATCCCGACCGGTGGAGGCCCGCGACCGGTTCGTCGCTGCGACCTTCCGGGAGGCGGTGGACCGGCTCGAGGAGCGGCTCGGCCCCCAGATGGAGGGCTGGGTGTACGGACAGGCGGACTACAAGCACGCCCACCTCCGCCATCCGCTGGGCCCCGCCGTGGGCGACTCGCTGCGGGAGGCGCTGGACGTGGGGCCGGCGCCGCGGGGCGGGAACGCCTACACGGTCAACGCCACCGGGAGCGCCCTCGAGCAGACCCACGGGGCGACCTTCCGGGTGATCGTGGACCTGTCGGAGTGGGACCGCTCGGTGGCCACCCAGGCGCCGGGGCAGGGCGGGCGCCCCGGCGGGCCCCACTACGAGGACACCTTCGAGATGTGGGCGGCGGACCGCTTCTTCCCTCTCCTCTTCAGCCGCGAGGCGGTGGACGCGGCGGCCGAGAGCGTGACCCGCCTCGTACCGGACCGGTGATGCGAGGGACGTCTCTCGTCGATTCCCTCGGGGCGGTCGAGCCGGTGACGTGGGTGATCGCCGGCGGCGCGCTCCTGCTGCTGGTCCTGCTCGCCGTGTGGCGGTACCGTTCCGTCCGGAGCCCCGGACGGGAAGGGTCGCATCGGGAGACGGCCGAGGAGCACCGGCGACTGGCGGAGATCTTCGAGAAGGCCCCCTCCTGGATCGCCGTGCTCGACGGGCCGGACCATGTGTTCGTCCGGGCCAATCCGGCGTATTACGAGCTCGTCGGTGACCGCGAGCTCATGGGCCGTCCCGTCCGGGAGGTCTTTCCCGAGCTGGAGGGGAAGGGCTACTTCGAGACGCTCGACCGGGTCTACGAGACCGGCGAAGCGGTCGAGGTCCAGGAGCGGCCCCTCCTCCTCGACGGGGCCGACGGCGAGACGACCGAGGAGAAGTACCTCACCTTCGTCTACCAGCCGAGGCGCGACGGCGGGGAGATCACGGGGGTGATCGCCCACGGCGTGGACGTCACCGAGCAGGTCGAGCGGCGCCAGGAGGCGGTACGCAGGAAGGAGAGGCTGGACCGGATCCTCGAGACCTCCGCCGACGGGGTCCTGCTCGCCGACACCGACGGAAACTTCACCTTCGCCAACCCGGCGGCCGAAGAGATGCTGGGGCTCGGGACGTCGGAGATCGCCGACCGCAGCTATCGGGATCCGGCGTGGGGGATCTGCGGTCCGGACGGCGGGCCGTTCCCCGACGAGCAGCTCCCGGTCGCCCGGGTGCTGCGGACGGGCGAGGCGGTGAAGGGCGTGGAGCACGGGGTCGAACGTCCCGACGGCACGCTCCTGGTGCTCTCGGTCAACGCCGCCCCCCTCTTCGGTCCGGACGGCGAGGTGCGCGGCGTCGTCGCCTCCCTCCGCAACGTGACCGAGCGTCGGAAGCTGGAGCGGAGCCTCCGCCGCCGGGAGCAGCGCTACGCGACCGTCCTCACCGAGATCTCCGACGTGGTGACGATCCTCGACCAGGAGGGCACGATCCGGTACGAGAGCCCGTCGATCGAGCAGGTCTTCGGCTACGATCCGGAGGAGCTGGTGGGCCGGCCGGTGTTCGAGCTGATCCATCCCGACGACGTCGACAGGACCGTGGAGGCGTTCACCGCCGTCCTGGAGGGGCGGGCCGAGGCGGAGCGGACCGTCCAGTACCGCCACCGGCACGTGGACGGCTCCTGGAGGCAGGTGGAGTCGACGGGTGTCCTGCCCGAGGACGAGGCGCTGGGCCCGGTCGTGGTGACCCGCGACATCACCGAGCGGGTCGAGGCCCAGCAGAAGTACCGGGCGATGTTCACCACGAACCCCTCGGCCGTGAGCCTGTCGACGCTCGAGGGGGGCGTGTTCGTCGACGTGAACCCGGCTTTCGAGGAGCTGCTCGGCTACGCCAGGGCGGAGGTCGTCGGCTCGACCGTCGAGGAGCTGGGCCTGTGGTCCCGTCCGGAGGCTCGGGACCGGGTGGTGGCCGACGTGCGCGAGACGGGGGCCGTCCACAACCGGGAGGTCGAGCTGAGGACCGCGGGCGGCGAGCGCCTGCATGCGCTGTTCTCCGCCTCGATCCTCGAGATCGGCGACCGGCGTTACCTGGTCGGTGCGTCCCAGGACATCACCGAGCGCAAGCGGTTCGAGGAGGAGCTGGAGCACCGGTCGCTCCACGATCCGCTGACCGGCCTGGCCAATCGGACCCTGCTCGCCGAGCGGGTGGAGCAGGGCCTGGCGATGGCCCGACGACGGGGGAGCCCCCTCGGCCTGTTCATGCTCGACGTGGACCACTTCAAGCGGGTCAACGACCGGCTCGGCCACGCCGCCGGCGATCGGGTGCTGACCGAGCTGGCCCACCGGCTGCAGGCCGTCCTGCGGGAGTCGGACACGGTGGCCCGCTGGGGAGGCGACGAGTTCTTCGTCGTCCTCCCGGAGCTGGAGCAGCCGGATGGTATCGCGCGCATCCGGGAGCGGATCCGGGAGGCGGTCCGCTCCCCGATCGAGGTGGAGGGGGAGGCCGTCACCGTCGACGTCACCATCGGCGCGGTCCTGCACGGCGACAGTGGGTGGCGTGGCGCGGTCCAGACCGAGGATCCGGACGAGCTCATCCGCTTCGGCAGCCTCGCTCTCCACCGGGCCAAGGAGAACGCCCCGGCGGGCTTCCGGCTCTTCGACGCCGACGCCGGCGGCGTGGAGGAGGGGGCGGTACAGATCCGGCGGGAGCGGGCGCTGCGGGACGCGCTGGAGGACGACCGGATCGTCCCCCACTATCAGCCGATCGTGCGGCTGGAGGACGGGACCCTGGTGGGCGTCGAGGCCCTGGCCCGCTGGCGGCATCCGGAGCGGGGCATGGTGCCGCCGGCCGAGTTCATCCCGCTGGCCGAGGAGCTGGGGCTGATCGGCGCCCTCGACGAGACGGTGCTCCGGGAGGGAAGCCGCGAGGTGGCGGGGTGGATCGACGCCGAGGCGGGCGGCCCGCCGGTCCGGGTCGCCTTCAACCTGTCGGGACAGCAGTTCGCGGCTCCCCGCCTCGTCGAGAGGCTGCACCGCCGAATCGAGGAGGCCGGGCTCCGTCCGGGGCAGGTGAACCTCGAGGTGACCGAGACCTCCCTGATGCGGGTGCCGGCGACGATCGAGGAGCTCCGGGCACGGGGCTTCTCGGTCTTCGTCGACGACTTCGGGACCGGCTACTCGACCTTCGCCTACCTGCGGGACCTCGAGCTGGACGGGCTGAAGATCGACATGTCGTTCGTGCAGGGGATCGTCGAGAACCCGTCGGACGCCGCGCTCGTCGAGACGATGCTCACGCTGGGGAGAAAGCTGGGGCTGACGGTGATCGCCGAGGGCATCGAGACGGTGGAGCAGCACCGGAAGCTGCGCGACCTGGGCTGCGAGCTGGGGCAGGGCTACCTGTTCGCCCGCCCGATGCCCGCGGCGGAGATGGCCTCACGCTGGCGGGCGGCGGGCGGGTAGGCACCCGCGACGGAGCGCTTCAGAACAGCGCCGTCGGCACCTGGATCGTCTGCCCCACCCTGAGGCGCCGGGGGTCGACGCCGTTGGCCGCCACCAGCCGGTCCACCTCTACGCCGTACTCCCGGGCGATCCCCGCCAGCGTCTCCTGGCTCCGGACCTCGTGGAGGATCTGGCCGCGCCGCTCCTCGGCGGGGATCCGGTGGTAGGCGGTGTGGAACCGGCCGTACCCGTCGCGAGGGAGGCGCACGAGCGAGGGGGACCGGGGGGAGCTGATCCCGCGGATCAGGTGCGGGTTGAGGTCCTCGACCCGGTCCAGGCTCGTGCCGGCCGCCGCGGCGATCACGTCCAGCCGGCTGCCGGGCTCCACGGCCACGACCCGCCAGTCCGGGGCCTGCCGGGGCGGCACGTATTCGAGGCCCGTGCCCCCCGGGTCGTGGGCCACGTGGGCGGCGGCGATGAGCTTCGGCACGTAGTGGGTCGTCTCGCGGGGCAGGGCGCCGCGCCGGGCCAGCGCCCAGAAGGTGTCCTCGCCGTAGATCCGCATGGCGCTGCGCACGCGCCAGGGACCGGCGTTGTAGGCGGCGGCCGCCAGCGCCCAGTCGCCGAACTCGTCGTGGAGGGAGCGCAGGTAGCGGGCGGCGGCCTCGGTGGCGGCCACGGGATCCCGGCGCTCGTCCACCGCCCAGCTCAGCGACAGGCCCATCTCCCGGGCCGTGAAGTGCATGAACTGCCAGGGACCGACCGCCCGGGCGCGGCTCACGGCCCGGGGGTTCATGCCGCTCTCGATGACCGCCAGGTAGAGAAAGTCGGCCGGCACCCCGTGCTCCTCCAGCACGGGCTCGATCATCCCCCGCATGGATTCCGCCCGGGAGAGGAACGTGCGCATCGTCGGCGCGAAGTCGCCGGTGAAGACGTCGACCCAGCGGTCGGCGACCGAGTCGGCCCAGGTGTCCCGCCCGGCGAAGACCCCGTCGAAGAGCACCGCGCGCACCGGGAACTGGCGATCTGTCGCCTCCGCGCGGCAGGTCCGCTGCAGGCGGTCCATGTGGGCCGTCGGGTGGGGCGCCGGGTCGCGGAGCAGTCCATCCAGCAGGAGCGCCGCTCCCGTCACGGCCGCCACCGCCAGGACCCCGCCCCACAGGGGAAGGGTGCGGGCCAGTCGCTCCCTGGCAGGGGACGACTCCGGCGTCGACGAAGAACGGGGCATGCGGTTCGGCCTCCCGATGGATGCGTTCGGATGGATGGTGATCATGCAAGGCGGGGGCCGCGCGACCCGTGGTCGGGCTCGCGTCCCCGCCCCGCTCCATGGTTCAGACGACCGCCGGGCGCTCGAGGCCACATCCGGGCGTCCCCGCGGAAACGCCCCGCGTGGCGCAGGGCTCAGTCCGCCACGCCCAGGAACCGGAACACGGCCTCGCGGAACGCCTCCGGCTCCTCGATGGGCGCGAAATGGCCGCTGGCCTCGAAGACCCGGAACTCCGCGTCCGGCAGCCCCTCGGCCAGGGGACGCACCCGGTCGGGCTCCACCAGATCGTGGGCGCCGGCGATCACCAGGCTACGGACGCCGATCTCGGGCAGCAGCTCGCGGGCGTCGTAGCCGGGCCAGGTGCGCTGCGTGTACTCGGCGTGGGGCCAGCTGAACTCGGCGTCGGCGAACGTCCGCGCCAGCAGGGGCCGCGCGGCCTCCGGGTCGGCCGAGGCGGCCGGGAAGTAGACGTCGAGCCAGAGCGACCGCAACCGCTCGGTCTTCTGCCGGACCGACAGCTCCTCGTCGTCGGCCACCTCGCTCATGAACTCGCCGAACGCCCGCATGAGCTCCGGATATTCCTCCTCCATGCGGCGGCCGTCCTCCTCCGTGAAGCTGGCCCCGGCGTGCAGGAAGACGGCGGAGGCGATCGTCTCGGGCCGCTGGTGGGCCAGATAGATGAGGTTGGCGGCCCCGTTGGACCAGCCGATGGCGTGGACGGCGTCGAGGCCCAGGTGCTCCCGCAGGGCGTGGAAGTCGGCGCGCACGGCCTCGGGCCCCAGGTCCGCGTCCTCGCGCACCGGCCCCGACTCTCCCATGCCCCGGGGGTCGAAGTAGACCAGGGTCAGGCGCTCCTCCAGCGGCCGGTACAGGGCCCGAAGCCCCTCCAGCGACAGGCCCCAGGAGTTGGGCACGGTCATCAGGACCGGCCCGGATCCGTGCACCTCGTGATGGATCCTGTGGCCGTTCAGCTCGGCGACGTAGGAGCCGTTGGCGAGCTGCGGGGAGGCATCCCCCGAGGCGTCGGCGTCGCCGGGGGGAGACTCCGGGCCGCAGCCCAGCAGTGGGCTCAGGGCCAGCAGGGGGAGGGCGAGTCGCGGGGCACGGGGGCGTCGGTACATGGCGCGCTCCTGGTGACGGGAGGTGGGAGCGTGGAGGCCGGTGGGCGGCCCTCCCGCCGCACGGCGGATCGCGCCGCGACGTCGGGGAAAGGCAACCGGGGTCCCCGCTCACCGTCCCCAATCTACGGGAGGCGAGCTGGCGCGGTAGGGGGGCGGGAGCCAGCGATCCCTCGCCGGCGTCAGCCCTCCCGTCCGTCGGGATTCCGGCCGGCCGGCGCGCCCCCGTCCCCGACCAGCTCGTCCAGCATCTCGGCCCACGCCCGCCGCTCCCGCGCCGGGTCGGCCAGGTGGCGGCGCGCCCGGCAGCGCCCCCGCAGCTCGTCGTACAGGTCGGGGTCCGTCTCGACCCGCCGGAGCAGGCGGGCCAGGGCGTCGGCGTCGCCCACCGGCACGTAGCCCGGGTAGTCCTCCCCCAGCAGCCCCACCGAGCCCTCGTTCCGGGTCGACACCACGGGCGTGTCGCAGGCCAGGGCCTCGGTGACCACGTTGGCGCCGCCCTCGATCCGTGAGGTGAGCACGAGCAGCCGGCTGCGGGCCAGCAGCTCCAGCGCGTCCCGGCGGTCCAGCTCGCCGATCCAGCGGTAGCGGTCCAGCTCGTCCATCAGCGCCCGCGCCCGCTCGTCGGACCCGGGCTCCAGCGCCCGGCCGGCGTGCACCAGGCGGATCCGGGACGCGGCGGGCAGGCGGCGCAGCGCCCGGGCGGCCAGGAAGGGATCCTTGACGGGACGGATGTGGCAGAGGAGGCAGACCTCGAAGACGTCCTCCCGGGGCGGATGCTCCCCTTCCGGGGGACGGGCGGACTGGTGGATCACCCGGGCCCGGTCCCGGACGCCTGCCGGCAGCCGATCGGGCGCCTTCTCCTGCAGGACCACCAGGCGGTCGGCCGCCTCCACCGAGCGCCGGGCTTCGGGGGAGGCCTCCAGGTCCCGGTACAGGTCGGTGCCGGTGAGGGCCACCACCAGCGGGCCGTCGGGGCGCCGGTCGCGGTAGCGCCGCACCGAGTCGGCGGTCCGCCCGGCGTGGAGGGCCACCAGGAGGTCGCAGGGCTGGCCCTCGTACGCCCGTGCCACGGTGACCTCGTGGCCCAGGGAGCCCAGGATTCGCTCCCAGCGATCGGCGGTGACCGTGTTGCCGGCCCGTTCCTGCTCCGGCTTCGGGTTGAGCAGGAGAATCCTCACACCGGGGACCCCGAACCCGGGCGCCGGGGGATCCCGCCGCGCTCGCCGGAGGGAGGGTCGCAGGCCGGGTCGGCCGGACGGGCCGTCACCCGTCGTCTCTCGGAGCGCAGGTGCGAAAGCCCGCCCACACGTCCCGGCGGTCGGGCGTGTAGTAGCTCCGCAGGGTGTTCCGGATGAGCCGCGACCGGGTGGGCCAGGCGCCGCCGCGGAGGACCTTCCGGGTGTGGAACCAGGGCTCCGAGTACTCCCGGTACATGTCCGGCTCGAAGCCCGGGTAGGGCTCGAAGGGGTCGGCGGTCCACTCCCAGACGTTGCCAAGCATCTGACGACAGCCGAAGGCGCTTTCGCCCTCCGGCAGGGCGCCGACGTCCACCGTTCCCATCCGCCGCCAGTCCATGTTCACTCGCTCCGGACCGGGCGGTTCCCGGCCCCAGGGATACCTCCGCTTCCAATCGGCGAGCCCGCCGTCGGGGCCCGGTTCCCCGGCGGCGGCCAGCTCCCACTCGGCCTCGGTGGGCAGCCGGCGGCCGGCCCACCGGCACCAGGCCCGGGCCTCGTGCCAGTTCACGTGAATCATGGGCCGGTGGGGCTCCAGCGACACGTCGCGGTGGAAGCCCCGCCGCCGCCAGCCTCCGTCGGGTCCGCGGCCCCAGTGGAGGGGACGGTCGGCCCCGGCCGCCTCGCGCCAGGCCCATCCCTCGTCGCTCCACAGCTCCCGGCGCTCGTAGCCGCCGTCGTCGACGAAGCGGGCGAACTCGGCCTGGGTGACGGGCGCCCGGGCGATCCGGAAGGGCTCGACCTCCACCTCGTGGGCCCACTTCTCGTTGTCGAACGCGAAGCCGCCGCCCGGCTCGGCCCCCAGTCGGAAGGTGCCCCCCGGGACCTCCGCGTCCCCCTCCAGGGGCCCACCGGAGCGCTCGAGGTCGGGGACCCGGGAGAGGTGCGGGGGAGGGTAGCCCAGGGTCTGGCGGGTGTAGGTGTAGGCCTCGGTGTGCATGTCCTCGTGGTGGACGCTGTAGCGCGCCAGGTAGAGCAGCCGGTCGTCCGGCTCGCCCTCCCGGAGGCGCCGTACCACCCGGTCCCGCACCCGCCGCATGTAGTCCACCGTCTCGTCCCGCTCGGGCAGGGGCAGGTCCCAGCGGTCGTCGTGGGGGATGGCGATGGAGTCCCACAGGTCGTCGGCGTCCTCGCGAATCAGGTCCTCCCCCAGGCCGTGGCGGAGGACCCACTTCTCCTGGAACCACGCCGCGTGCCCGATCTCCCACAGCAGGGGGTTGATGATGTCCAGGTGGGGACCCATGATCTGCCCGTCGTCCAGGTCCGCCACCAGCTCCAGGCTCCGCTGCCGGGCGTCGGCCACCCAGCGCGCCAGCGCCGCGGCGTCCACGCCGGGTTCCACGTCGGGGTCCATGCTCACCTCCTCGGTCTTTCGGGAGCTCGCCTCGGCCGGGACCGGTGGGCCCGACCGGGCTCCATCAGAACAGCCCGTAGATCGACCCGTCGTCGTCGACCCCCATGCCCTCGGCCGCCGGCGTGGCGCTGAGCCCCGGCATGGTCATGACGTCGCCGGTCTTGACCACGACGAACCCGGCTCCCGCCGACGGCGTGACCTCCCGGACGCTGATCCGGAAGCCGGTGGGCCGCCCCAGCTTCGCCGGGTCGTCGCTGAAGGAGTACTGGGTCTTCGCCATGCAGATCGGCACCTCCCGGAGCCCGAGCGCCTCGACCTCGTCGATCTGCTCCCGGGCCGTGGGCTCGAAGTCCACGCCGTCGGCCCCGTACACCTCCCGGGCGATGGTCTCCACCTTGTCGGCCAGCCCGCCCTCCAGCCCGTAGAGGGGGCGGAACTCGGCCTCGCCGGAATCGGCGACCTCCGCCACCTCGTCGGCCAGGGCCAGGCACCCCTCGCCGCCCCGGCCCCACGGGTCGGCTTCCACCGCGCGGACATCCCAGGAGCGGGCCGCCTCCAGGATCGCCTCGACCTCGGCGTCGGTGTCGGCGGTGAAGCGGTTCACCGCCACCACGGGGGGCACGCCGTGCCTGCGGATGTTCTCCACGTGGCCCCGGAGGTTCTCCAGCCCCCGACGCAGCGCCTCCACGTCCTCGGTCTCCAGCTCGTCCCGCGGGACGCCGCCGTGCATCTTCAGCGCCCGGACGGTGGCCACCACCACCGCCGCGTCGGGCTCGAGGCCGCCCATCCGGCACTTGATGTTGAAGAACTTCTCGGCGCCCAGGTCGGACCCGAAGCCGGCCTCGGTCACGGCGTAGTCGCCGAGCCGGAGCGCCGTGCGGGTGGCCACCAGGGAGTTGCAGCCGTGGGCGATGTTTCCGAACGGCCCGGCGTGGACCAGGCTCGGCGTCCCCTCCAGGGTCTGGACCAGGTTGGGCGCCATGGCCTCCTTCATGAGCATGGTCATGGCGCCCTGGGCGTCCAGGTCCCGGGCCCGGACGGGCTCGCCGTCGCGGGTCAGGGCGACGATGATCTCCCCGAAGCGCTCCTCCATGTCGTCCAGCCCCGAGGCCAGGGCGAAGATCGCCATGACCTCCGAGGCCGCCGTGATCACGAAGTGATCCTCCCGGGGGTAGCCCCCGGTGACGCCGCCGAGGCCGACCACGGCGCTCCGGAGCGCCCGGTCGTTCATGTCCACCGCCCGGGGCCAGGTGACCCGCCGGGGATCGATGCCCAGCTCGTTGCTCTGGTACAGGTGGTTGTCCAGCATGGCCGAGAGCAGCGAGTGGGCCGACGTGACGGCGTGGAAGTCGCCGGTGAAGTGCAGGTTGATGTCCGCCATGGGCACGACCTGGGAGTAGCCGCCCCCGGCGGCGCCCCCCTTGATGCCGAAGATCGGCCCCAGGCTCGGCTCACGCAGCGCCAGCACGGGGTTCCGGTCCCGGAGGCCGAGGGCGTCGGCCAGGCCCACCGAGGTGGTGGACTTGCCCTCGCCGGCCGGCGTCGGGCTGATCCCCGACACGAGGATCAGCCGGCCCCTCGTCGACGCGTCGCCGCGCGAGTACGCCAGCGGGATCTTGGCCTTGTGGTGGCCGTAGGGGAGGACGTCGTCGGCCGTCAGGCCGACCTTCGCCGCGATGTCGGTGATCGGCTCGAGCTCGGCCGACCGGGCGATCTCGATGTCGCTCTTCATCGTGGTCTCGGTCGTCATGAAGCCTCGTCCTGTTGTGTTCTCGAGGATCGTGGGGGATGGATGCGACTCGTCAGACGGCTCGCAGGGCGAAGCCGACCCCGACGCCGAAGGACGCCAGGGCGAGGAGCGTCAGGAGGCCGTCCCGTGCGACGGACGACAGCCCGAGGACCGTCAGGATCACCCCGGCGATGTTGGCGCTGAAAGGGATCAGCTCCATCAGCGGCATGGCGGCGGCGACCAGCAGGCAGACGACCGCCATCGCCTGGCGGGCGCGCCTCCCGGCGAGGGGCGGAAGGCGGGGCTTCACCACGCGGTCCACCAGGCGGGCCCCCGGGCGCAGCCATTCCGCGCCCTTCTTCACCGTCTCCGCCTCCACCTCCCGCTCCCGCAGCCAGCCGGGCAGCCAGAGGCGCTCCCGACCGAGGAGGACCTGCCCGGCGGTGAGGAAGACCAGCAGCCCCATGATCGTGGGCACGCCCGGGACGTCGCCGACGAGCGGGACGAGCGTCACCAGCCCCGCCAGCAGCACCACCGACCCGAACCAGTCCTGGCCCATGGCCCCCACGATCGCGTCGAGCCGCACCCGGCCGGCGTCGAGACGCTCCTGATCCTCGTCTCGGGCGGTATCCCGGATCCGGTCCAGGAGATCGTCGAAGCCGTGGCTCTCGTCCACCGGGGCTACGGGGCGGCCCCCGCCGGGACCCGTTCGCCGGTCAGGTGTCGGACGATGCGGGTCCCGTGGTGCTTGCCGTTCTCGATGAAGATCCGGTTGGCGTCGTTCCCGGCGGCCAGCACCCCCGCGATGTAGACGCCCTCCACGTTTGTCTCCATCGTGGCCGGGTCGTGCCGCGGGACGCCGGTGTCGGGGTCCACGTCCACCCCCAGCGAGCGGAGCAGCTCCGGGTCGGCACGCCAGCCGGTCATGGCCAGCACCCAGTCGTTGGCCAGCTCGTCGGTGGCGTCGGTCTCCAGGTCCCGGAGCACCACCGAGCCGGGGGTGATCTCCTCCACCCGCGTCTGCCAGCGGACCGGGATGCTCCCCTCGTCGAACCGATTCTCGATGTCGGGCCGGATCCAGGGCTTCACCCCGGGATCCAGCTCCTCCTCGAAGTGCACGAAGGTCACCCGGGCCCCGGCCCGCCAGGTCTCCAGGGCCGCCTCCACGGCGGAGTTGCCGCCGCCCACCACCAGCACGTCCTGGTCCCAGTAGGGATGGGGCTCGTCGTAGTAGTGGCGGACCTTGTCCAGCTCCTCGCCCGGCACGTCCAGGCGGTTCGGCTCGTGGAAGGAGCCCGTGGCGATCACCACGGCGCGGCTCCGCCACCCCCGCTCGCGGCCCGTCCGGGTCCGGGTCCGTAGCCGGAAGTCCCCGGACCGCCCGGTCACGTCCAGCACCTCCTCGTACTGGTGGACTTCCAGGTCGAAGTGGTCGGCGACCCGCCGGTAGTAGGCCAGCGCGTCCTCCCGGCCGGGCTTGCCGCGGGCCATGACGAAGGGGACGTCGGCGATCTCCAGGTTGTCGGCCGTGCTGAAGAAGGTCATGTACGGCGGGTAGTCCACCAGGGAGGCCGTGAGGGGCCCCTGGTCGAACAGGGCGCAGGACAGCCCCGCCCGCTCGGCCGCCGCGCCGGCGGCGATGCCGCAGGGGCCGGCGCCGACGACGGCCAGGTCCAGGAGGCGATCGTCGTCGGAGGAGGGGCTCGTCTCGTCTCGCGTCATGGAAGGGGATCGGTTGGCTGGCGTCCGTCGCCTCGCGGGCTCGTGGGGCGCGGGCCCCGGATCGGGGCCGCCCCGCCGCCACGTCCCCATACCAGAACCGTGCCTCCGGGCCCGCCCCGGCCTCGATCGCGCCCCCCTGCGGAGGAGGCCCGGCCGCCCTACGTTCTCACGGCGCTGCAGGCGAATCGACGACACCCGAGGAGGTACCCCGCATGGACTGGATGGACTGGCTGCTCATCGAGATCCCCGTCCTCGACGTGCCGGCCGTGGTGGTGGCCGGCCTGGTCGGCCTCTGGCTGCTGATCCGCAACCGGCCCACGCCCCTCGATTCGAGCTCGGGGCTGGACGCCGTGATCGGCCAGGGCGATCCGGTCGTGCTGGAGTTCTTCGGCAAGCTCTGAACGACGTGCCTCGCGGCCAAACCCATCGTGCATGGGATCGAGAAGGAGCTGGAAGGGACGGCACGGGTGATCAGGCTGGACATCGCCTCGGAGGTGGGGAAGGAGGCCGCCGGCCGTTACGGCGTGTCCTCGGTCCCCACCACGCTGGTGGTGGACGGGACCGGTGACGTGGTCCACCGGTCGACGGGCCTCCCGAGCCGGGACGAGGTCGTGCGCCACGCCGTGACGGCCTGACCCGGTCGCTGCCGGGCGCCGCGGCGGCGTCCGGGACCTCGACCGGGCGCGGTCCCGCGCCTCGGGCGGGCCCACCCGGCTCCCGTGCCTCGGGCAGCGGCCGGCCGCCGGGGCGTGTCGTCGGTCCCGCCCGTCAGCCGGCCTCCGCCAGCGCCTCGTTCACCACCGGCAGCTCGCTCCGCTCGGCCGGCTCCACCCGCACGGGGCACACCTTGAGCTCCGCCGTGTCGGTCTCGGGGTCGTAGCCGGCCCCGGTGAGGATGTTCACCGGCACCTCGTTGAAGGAGAACGAGGTGAAGACCGTACCCCGGGGCGAGCGGTCGGTGGCCTCCACCTTCACGATCACCGAGCCCCGGCGGCTGGTCATCTTCGCCAGCCCGCCGTCCTCCAGGCCCCAGGCCTCCACGTCGTCCGGATGGACCTCCAGCACCTCCTCGGGCAGGAGGTGATCCATCCCGCCCGAGCGGCCCGTCTGGGTGCGGGTGTGGTAGGAGGCCAGCCGCCGGCCCGTCGTGAGCCACACCGGGTACTCCTCGTCCACGACCTCCTCGGGATCCCGGTAGCGGATCATCTTGAAGATGCCGCGGCCGTTGATGAAGCTGTCCTCGTGGAGGCGCGGCGTGCCCGGGTGCCCGTCGTAGGGGATGGGCCACTGGTACTCGGCGTCCTCCACCCTGTCCCAGTCCACCCCGTGGTAGGTGGCCGACAGCTCGCACAGCTCGTTGAAGACCTCGTCGGGGCCGTCGTAGTCGAAGCCCTCGAAGCCCATGCGCCGGGCCAGGGCGCTGATGAGCCACCAGTCGGGCTTCGCCTCCCCGGGAGGGGAGACCGCCGCCCGGAGGCGCTGGATGCGGCGCTCGGTGTTCGTCTGCGTGCCGTCCACCTCGGTCCATCCCGCCGCCGGCAGCACCACGTCGGCGAACTCGGCGGTCTCGGTCAGGAACAGGTCGGACACCACCAGGAAGTCCAGGCTCCTGAGCGCGTGCTCGCAGTGCTCCCGGTTCGGATCGCTCACGACGGTGTTCTCCCCGTCGATGAACATGGCCCGGATCCGGTCGCCGGCCTGGTCCAGCGCCTTCACCTTCGTGATGCCCTTCTCCAGGTCGACCTTCCTGCCCCAGGCCTCCTCGAACTTGGCCTGGTTGGACGGGTCGGTGACCGGCTGGAAGCCGGGGTAGTTGTTGGGCAGCGCGCCGCAGTCGCCGGCGCCCTGGATGTTGTTCTGTCCCCGCATGGGATTGATGCCCGTCCCCTCGCGGCCGACGTTGCCGGTCATCAGGGCCAGGTTGCACAGGCTCTGGACGTTGTCCACGCCGCAGATGTGCTCGGTGACGCCCAGGGTGTAGTAGATGGCGCCCCGGTCGGCCTTTCCGTAGAGGAGCGCCGCCTCCTCGATGTCCTCGGCGGGCACGCCGGTGATCTCCTCGGCCCACTCGGGCGGGAACTCCTTCACGTGCTCCAGGAAACCCTCGCCCTCGGCGGTGCGCTCGGCCATGAAGGCCTCGTTCACCAGGCCCTCCCGGGCGATGACGTGGGCCATGGCCAGCAGCAGCGCCGAGTCGGAGCCCACCCGCAGGGGCAGGTGCAGGTCGGAGAGCTCCACCAGGCCGATCTTCCTGGGATCCGCCACGATCATCTTCGCGCCCTTCTTGAGCGCCTTCTTGAGGCGCGTGGCGGCCACGGGGTGGCACTCGGTCATGTTGGTGCCGATGCAGAAGATGACGTCGGGCTTCTCCATGTCGGCCAGCGGGTTCGACATCGCGCCCCGTCCGATGGTGGCCGCCAGACCGGCGACCGTGGGAGCGTGTCAAGCACGGCTACAGTTGTCGATGTAGTTGGTCCCCAGCCCGGCCCGCACGAACTTCTGCATCAGGTAGGCGGCCTCGTTGGGCGCCCGCCCCGAGGCCACGGCGTAGAGGGAGTGGCGGCCGTGCTCCTCCACCGCCGACGACAGCCCCTCGGCGGCCCGGTCCAGCGCCTCGTCCCAGGTGGCCGGCTCCAGCTCGCCCTCCCCGTTCCGGACCAGGGGCGTCTTCAGCCGGTCGTCGTGGCCCACGAAGTCGTGGGCGAACTGGCCCTTCACGCACAGGGCCCCCTCGTTGGCGGGCCCGTCCATGGCCGGGTGGACGCCGACGACCTGGTCGCCCCGGCTCAGCACGTCCACCTGGCATCCCACGCCGCAGTAGGGACAGACGGTCCGGGTCTTCTCGGTCTCGCCCGGGACGTCCTTGTTCATCAGGGCCTTCAGGTCGCCCAGCGCCCCGGTGGGGCAGGTCTGGATGCACTGGCCGCAGAAGACGCAGGCCGAGTCGTCCAGCGGGCCGTCGAACTCGACGACGATCCGGGTCTCGAAGCCCCGGTCCTGGATGCTGATGGCGTGGTCCCCCTGCTCCTCGGCACACACCCGGGTGCACCGGTAGCAGGAGATGCAGTTGTCGTAGTCCCGCAGGATGAAGGGGTTGGGATCCTCGGGGCGGGACTCCCCGCTCTGGGCCCCGTCGAACCGGCCGGTCCGGGCCTCGTAGCGGTCCACCAGGTTCGCCAGCTCCTGGGAGGCCATCCCGGAGAGGGGGTCGACGTCGACCTCCCGGTTCTCGGAGGCCACCATCTCCAGGAGCACGCCCCGGTGCATCTCGAGGGACGCGTTCTTCGTGGTGACCCGCATGCCCTCCTCGGCCTTCGTCGTGCACGAGGCCACCGGGCCGTTCCCCCCCTCCAGCTCCACGACGCACAGCCGGCAGCCGCCGAAGGGCTCCAGCCGCCGATCGTAGCACAGGGTGGGGATCTCCCGCCCGTGGCGCTCCGCCACCTCGTAGACGGTCTCGCCGGGGAAGAAGACGACTTCCTCGCCGTCGAGGAAGAGGGTCGGTTGGTCGTGGTCGCTCATGGCTCCTCCGTGGGTGCCGCTGGTGCGCGTTCCGCTCGTGTGGATCCGATTCGTCGTCGCGTCCGTCCCGCCGCCGGGCGCCTCGTCGGGCCCGCGGCCCGGAGGTCGGTCTCGGTCAGCTCCCCGGCCCGTCGGCCACGTGTCGGGCCACCCGGTCGGGGAAGTAGCGCGTCAGGCTCTCGGTGATCAGCGGGGCCGCCTTCCCCAGCCCGCAGGCCGAGGTCTCCTTCATGGTCACGCCCAGGTCCTCGACCTCCTCCAGCCAGGCCGGCAGCTCCTCCGGTCCCGCCTCCCCCGCCAGCCGCTCGGTGAGCCGCTTCGTACCGATCCGGCAGGGGAAGCACTTGCCGCAGGACTCGTGGGCGAAGAAGGACATGGCCCACCGGGAGACCTCCACCATGTCTCGCGAGTCGTCGAAGACCATGATCCCCCCGGCCCCCAGGAAGGAGTCCCGCTCCTGGATCGAGGGCTCGTCCAGGGTGACCTCCAGGTCGTCACCGGCCAGGAAGCCCCCCGACAGGCCCGCCATGCTCACCGCCTGCACCGAGCGGCCCTCCGGCGGGCCGCCCGCCCACTCGTGGAGCAGGGTGGAGAGGGGCAGGCCGATCGGGACCTCGTAGTTCCCGGGCCGGGCGACGTCCCCCGACAGCGAGATGACCTTCGTCCCGGCGTGCTCGCCCTCGCCGAGGCCCCGGTACCAGTCGGCGCCCTCCGTCACGATGGGGGGGACCGAGGCCAGGGTCTCGACGTTGTTCACCACCGTCGGGGTGCCCTCGTAGCCGTGGGTGACGGGGTAGGGCGGCCGGTTCCGGGGGAAGGGGTGGTCCCCCTCCAGGGACTCGAGCAGCGACGTCTCCTCGCCGCAGATGTAGGCCCCGGCCCCCCGCCGGAGATGGATCCGGAAGTCGAAGCCGCTGCCCAGCACGTCCTCGCCCAGCAGCCCCGCCTCCTCGGCCTCCCGGATGGCGCGCGCCAGGATCTTCTCGGTCTCCGGGTACTCGTAGCGGAGGTAGATGAAGGCGCGGTGGGCCCCGGCGGCGTAGCCCGCGAGGGCCATCCCCTCCAGCATGCCGTGGGGATCGTGGTCCATCAGCGCCCGGTCCTTGAAGCAGCCGGGCTCGCCCTCGTCGGCGTTGGAGACGACGGTCTTGGGTCCTCCCTCGGCTTCCCGCACCATGCGCCACTTGCGCCCGGTGGGGAAGCCCGCGCCGCCGCGGCCCGCCAGGCCGCTGTCGTCCACCACGTCCAGCAGCTCCCCCGGCGTCATCTCCGTCACCGCCCGCTCCAGGGCCCGGTAGCCGCCGGTGCGGCGGTATCCCTCCAGGGTGGCCCGCCCCTCCTCGCGGATGTGGCGGAAGACGCACTCCCGGGCGCCGTCGGCGGGCCCGGGCGGCAGGGGTGTGCGCCGGGACTCCAGCGTGCCGTCCGCGCTGCCCACGAAGGTCGCGTGGCCCCGGATCACGGGGATCGGCTCGTCGCACCGCCCGCTGCACGGCATGCCCGTGGCCCCGTCCAGCCGGTCGACCAGCTCCTCGGCCCCCCTCATACGGCAGATCGGCCCCGTGCACACCCGGGGCTCCTGGAGCCCCCCCTCCTCCCGGGCGAAGTGGTGGTAGAACGTGACGGTCCCGTAGAGCTCGGCCAGGGGGATGTCCAGCCCCTCGGAGACCGCCCGCATGGCGTCCTCGGAGAGGTAGCCGTCCCGGTCGTGGAAGGCGTGGAGGAGGGGAAGGAGGGGGGCCGGCTCGTCCTTCCAGCGATCCACGAGCTCGCGGTCGCCGGGCAGGTCGCCGTCACTGGGTCGGATCATGCCTTCGGCGGGGTTCGGGTGGACGTCCTTCCGCACCGGAACGACTCTGTCGCCAGGAAGTTAGCGGTGCGCGGGCCGACGGGCCAGCGGGGGTGGCCTCCCCGTCGGTGCCCCGCGCGTACGTTTGTTGATCGTACGTCTGGGGCGCGCTGCCGAGCCCGCGCACGGCGGAATCGAGGCGCGCAGCCGGAATCGACGTGGACGAGCAGGGGAGGCGAGCATGAGGATCGGCATGATCGGGGCCGGGAACATCGGGGCCACGGCCGCGGGGCTCTTCCTGGAGGCCGGCCACGAGGTGGCGCTGAGCAACTCCCGCGGACCGGAGACGCTGGAGGACCTGGTGGACGAGCTGGGCCCCGGGGCCCAAGCTCGGACCGTGGAGGGAGCCGCGCGCTTCGGGGACGTGGCGATGGAGGCCATCCCCTTCGGCGAGTACCGCGACCTGCCGGCCGAGGCGCTGGCCGGTCGGGTGGTCATCAGCGCGTCGAACTACTATCCGGGGCGCGACGGCGAGATCGAGCTCGACGGCCTCACCGAGACGGAGCTGGTGGCGCGCCACCTGTCGGGCTCCCGGGTCGTGAAGGCCTTCAACACCATCTTCTGGAAGAACCTCCGCGACCAGGGCGATCCCCCGAAGCCGATGGCCGACCGGCGGGCCATCCCGCTGGCCGGGGACGACCCGGAGGCCAGGGAGCTGGTGGCCGGTCTCATCGAGGAGATCGGCTTCGCGCCCCTCGACCTGGGCGGCCTGCGGGAGGGCGGACGCAGGATGCAGCCGGGGTCGGCGATCTACACCGAGGACCTCACCGTGGAGGAGGCCCGCGCCGTGCTGGAGGGCTGGCCCTCCAGCTGAGCCTGGTCCACCAGCTCCACCACGCCGGCCTCGCTCACCGAGAGGCCCAGCTCCTCTCCCGTCTCCGAGGTGCGTGTGGTCTGGGGACGATCGATGGTTCCGCCGGGAACGTCCGTCCGAACCGCGGGTGGGTGTCGACGGTATATAACAGGGGAGCCTCTCCGGCGTCGCCCCCTGAAGGCGCGCCCGGGCACCCGCCGCCGCCACCCCGGGCGGCACGGGAAGCGAACCACCGGGGAGACACGGCAGACAGACACGACAGACACGGGAGAAGTCCATGGCGTCGACCACGAAGGTCAACTTCGTCCACCAGCAGGGGTTCCGGGACGCCAGTCCGTCCGCCTGCGCGCCCCAGTTCTCGGCCCTGCTGTTCCAGCCCCGCATCGTCGGCCCCGTGATCCTGGTGGGGCTGTGGCTCCAGGCGTGGTGGCTCTTCGCCGCCCTTGCCGTCCTGCTGTGGTGGAACGCCCTGGTGCCGCGGCTGAACCCGTTCGACGCCCTCTACAACGCCCTGCTGGCCGGATCCGGGGGACGAATGGAGCTGCCGCCGGCGCCGCCGCCGCGGCGTTTCGCCCAGGGCATGGCCGCCGCCTTCGCCACGGTCATCGCCGCGGCCCTCGCGGCCGGGTGGCACGCGGTGGCCTGGACCGCGGAGGCCCTGCTCGTGGCCGCGTTCGGAGCCCTCCTCTTCGGCAGGTTCTGCCTCGGCGCGTACATCTACTATCACCTGAAGGGCGAGGGGGAGTTCGCCCGGCGCACCGCCCCCTGGGCCGCCGGCGGCTGAGACCGGGCTCCCGGTCCCCGAAGTCGCCCGCCCGGTGCCGACGCCGGAGCGGGACCGGCCCCCGGATCCGGCCCCGGAAAGGGCCGTCAGAAGTGGAAGCGGATCCCCGCCGTGACAGGGAAGCTCCAGGCGGCCCCCTCCACGCCGAACAGCGGATCGGAGGGCGGGAAGACGAGGTCCAGCGGCTGCTCGGCGATCGCGGCGTCCTCCTGCTCGGCGAAGCCCAGCCAGCTCCGGACCCCCACGAAGAGGTCGGCCTCGGGCGAGACCTCGTAGCCCAGCTCCAGGCTGCCGTACAGGGAGAGGGCGCTGCGGGTGTCGCCCGCCTCGGCGTCGTAGGTGCTACCCCCCAGGCCGGCACCGAGGCCGAGGCGCCAGTAGGTGGTGCGCGGCTCCAGAAGCTGGACCTCCGCGCCCAGGGCGTAGTGCCAAGCCGTCAGGTCCGGGAGGGTGAGGCCGGTCCCCTCAGGCTGCGCGCCCCGCAGGAACTCGACGTCGCCACCGGCCAGCAGCGCGACGCGATCGGTCAGGCGGTGGGTGAGGTCCAGGCCCACGGCGTAGCCCGGGTCGGCCCGGTCCGCCAGGTCGAAGGCCGGCAGCCCGGCCCCGCCCCGGAGCTCGAGACCGAACGCGTTCTGGGCTGCCCCCATGGCGGGAGCCAGGGCGGTGACCGCGGCGGCGGCCGCCAGGGCGCAGGCGCTACGGAGGGCGGTGGCGGTCGTCTTCATGGTGTCGTCCCGGTGCGAGGTGCGGGAGATCACCGGTCGCCGGCGCCCGCCGCCGGGACCGGGTCCCCTGCCGAATATACGCGCCGGGGCGCCGGATGTGACGGCCGCAGGCGCCGCAGGTGACGGTCGTCAGGCGCGCGCCGAGCGCTCCGGTGACCCGGAGGGGCCTTTCTTCGGAAGCGGCAGCAGCATGCGGACCCGACGCCGGTACGCCCGGTAGGCGTCGCCGTGGAATCGCACCAGGTCCTTCTCCTCCAGCCGAACGGCCACCAGGATCCAGCCGGTCCACACCCCCGCGAAGAGCAGGTGCCCCGCGGTCATGTGCGGCGTGCTCCAGAAGGCGAGGAGGAAGCCCAGGTAGAGGGGATGCCGCACCACGCGGTACATGCCCGGCGTCTGGAACTCCGGCGGCTCGCACCGACGGTCCCGCAGGTGCGCCCATGCCTGCTTCAGGCCGAACAGCCGGAAGTGATCGATGAGGAAGGTGGCGATCAGAACGATGGCCCAGCCCAGCCAGAAGACGCCGTCCAGCACGCCGGCGACGAGGGGATCCTCCACCCGCCACACCGTCTCCGGGATCGGCCGCCACCCCCACATGACCAGGGCCAGGACCAGGCTCGCCGCCAGCACGTAGGTGCTCCGCTCCAGGCGCTTCGGGACGATCCTCGTCCACCGCTCCTTGAAGCCCTGGCGGGCCATGACGCTGTGCTGGAGGGCGAAGAGGAGCAGGAAGCCGGCGTCGAGGGCCACGGCCGTCCCCAGCGGGGCCGACGGGCCGACGTTCACCGTCCGGGGCACGGGGAGGTCGCCCACGAAGGCGATCAGGTAGAGGAAGACGGCGAGGAAGAGCAGGTAGCAGGCGACGCCGTACAGGAAGGCCAGGGGCTTCCTCACGGGGACACCTCCAGCTCGGGGGGGAGCGGCAGGTGGAAGGTCGGGGTCCGGCGCGCGGTGGTCATGTCGTCCTCCGGGATCCGGGAGTGCGAGGCGTCGTCGGACCCCTCAAGCTACCCGGGGGAACGGGTCGCCGCGTGAGCCGAAAGTCCCGGACGAGCGGGCTGGATCCGCTCCGGGGCGCCGATCCGGTGGGACCCCGGTCCCGGTCAGCTCCCGCCGCGTGGTCGACGGCCCAGCCCGGACTCCCGCGCCATGACGATGGCCTCCCCGCGGCTGCCGACGCCCAGCTTCCGGTAGATGCGGGAGACGTGGTTCTTCACCGTCTTGGTGGCGATCGACAGCTCCCGGGCGATGTCGGGGTTGGCGCGGCCGGCCGCCACCAGGTCGAGCACCTGCCGCTCCCTGTCGGTGAGCCGCTCCGGGAGGGGAGGGGCCTCCCGATCCCGGTCCATCCCCAGGAACCCCCGGACCTCGGCCAGAAAGCGATCCCAGGCCGGCTCGTCCTCCAGGAGGACGTGGTTCTGGCCGTCCAGGGGAACGAAGCGGGCCTCCGGGAGCCCGGCGGCCAGCTTCCGGCCGGACTCGAAGGGGATCACCTCGTCCCGCCGGGCGTGGAGCACCAGGGCCGGGCAGCGGACCTGGTCCAGGAGGTGGCGGACGTCGATGGATCCGAACTCCTCCTCCAGGCGCACGGCGATGTGGGGGGAGGTGGTCTGCCGCTGCAGCTCGTTGAACCACTCGAGCTGCTCCGGCGAGCCCTCGGGCAGGAACATGGAGGTGAAGACCTGCCGGAAGGCCGGGTTCTCCCGTCCCCAGCCGTCGGCCATCAGCTGCAGGAGCGCCTCCTCTCGCCGCCGGAACTCGGGGCTCGCCCCGTGCCTCCATCCCACGGCGTAGCTGCCGTAGAGGACCAGCCGGCTCACCCGCTCCGGGTGGCGCGCCGCGTAGGCGATGGCCACGGGCCCGCCCTGCGACATGCCGAAGAGGGGGAAGCGCTCCAGGTCGGCGGCGTCGACCACCGCCTCCAGGTCGTCGACCCAGGCGTCGAAGGAGAGGTCGTCCACCTCGCGGTCCGACAGGCCGCAGCCGCGCTCGTCGTACCGGATAAGGGCGTGGTCGCGGGACAGCTCCCGCAGCCAGTGGCGCCACACCGGGCTCTCCCAGTCGAACTCCAGGTGGGTGAGCCAGTTGGCCGTCTTCACCAGCGGGGGCCCGTCGCCGGACCGGGCGTAGGCGATCACGGTCCCGTCGGCGGAGCGGGCGAATCGGATCGACTGCTCCATGACGCTCCCCTCGTCGGGGAGGAACGGGGGTCGGGGGGACGGAGTGGACAATGGCCGGGAGGACCGCATTCTGCAACCGTCCGCCTTGACGAGCCCCGCCGCCCCGGATAGCCTTCGGGCGCCAGTTGATACTGGTTCTCAACTAGTGGGGTCCTCGACCCGTGGCGCGCCGGCGGCGATGCCGCCGCGTTCCCGTCACGGATCCTACGCCACCTTCCATCCGACGAACCGGAGCACCATGCAGACGCTCTCGTCTTCCCGTGCCGTGCCGACCTCTCCCCTCTCGACCGCGTCCGGACCCGACGGCTCCGCGCCCGCGCCGATCCGGGCCCGGTCCGTACCCGTCCTGGGCGCGGTCCTTCTCGCGGCCGTCCTGGCGGCCGGCTGCGGCGGCGCCGACCGGGCCGCCTCCGACGGACCGGCCGCGGTCGACGTCTACTCCCACCGGCACTACCCGTCGGACCAGCGGCTCTTCGACCGGTTCACCGAGCGGACGGGCATCGAGGTCAACGTCGTCACGGGCTCGGCCGACCAGCTCATCACGCGGCTCGAGACCGAAGGCGCGGGCTCCCCGGCGGACCTGCTGATCACGGTGGACGCCGGCCGGCTCCACCGGGCCGAGAGCCGGGACCTACTCCAGCCGGTGCAGTCGGACGTGCTGGAGGAGCGGATCCCGGCGCACCTGCGGGATCCGGACGGCGCCTGGTACGGGCTCACGAAACGGGCGCGGATCGTGGCCTACGCGAAGGAGCGGGTGGACACCGCCGAGCTCTCCACGTACCGGGCCCTGGCGGAGGACCGCTGGGAGGGACGGGTCCTGGTCCGATCCTCGGAGAACGTCTACAACCAGTCGCTTCTGGCCTCCATCATCGCCGCCAGGGGCCCGGAGGCCGCCCGCGCCTGGGCCGCGGGGATCGTGGAGAACATGGCGCGGCCGCCCCGGGGCGGTGACACCGACCAGGCGAAGGCCGTCGCCGCGGGCGTCGGCGACGTCGCCATCGTGAACACGTACTACGTCGCCCGGCTCAAGGCTTCCGACGACCCGGACGAGCGGAGGGTCGGGGAGGCGCTGGGCGTCCACTTCCCGAACCAGGACGGGCGGGGCGCGCACGTCAACGTGAGCGGCGGGGGCGTGACGGCCGCCGCGGACAACCCGGAGGGGGCCGTCCGGCTGCTGGAGTTCCTGGCCGGTGCCGAGGCGCAGGCGGCCTTCTCCGAGGCGAATTACGAGTATCCGGTGAACCCCGGGGTGGAGCCGGCCGACATCCTCCGGGGATGGGGTGAGTTCCGCGCCGACACGGTGAACCTGGCGCGGCTCGGGGAGCTCAACGACCGGGCGGTGCGGATCTTCGACGAGGTGGCGTGGCGCTAGCCCACCGGCTCCTGGGGGAGGTGCGACGGAGCCGGCCGCGATGGACGCTGTCGGCCGCGGCCGTCGTCCTCCTCCTGCTGCTCCCGGTGGCGGTCGTCCTCCTGGGCCTCCTGGCCCCGGCGGGGGAGACGTGGGGCCACCTGGCGTCCACGGTCCTCCCGGACTACGTCCGCACCACCCTGGTCCTCCTCCTCGGGGTCGGAGCGATCAGCCTGACGGTGGGGGTCGGGACGGCCTGGCTGGTGGAGACCTGCTCCTTTCCCGGCCGGAGGTTCTTCGAGTGGGGCCTCATCCTGCCCCTGGCGGTGCCCGCCTTCGTGGCCGCCTACACCTACAAGGGGATGTTCGACGTCACCGGTCCCGTCCAGCGGGCCCTGCGCGGCTTCGTGCCGGGCCTGGAGGGCGAGTTCCTCTACCTCGACGTGATGGGCACCGGGCCGGTCATCCTGGTCTTCGCCCTCGTGCTGTATCCGTACGTGTACCTGACCGCGCGGGCCTCCTTCGCGCGCCAGTCCGCCTCCCTCCTCGAGGCCTCGCGGCTCCTGGGGGGATCCCACCTGTCGACCTTCCTTCGGGTCGGGGTGCCGATGGCCCGGCCGGCGGTGGCCGCCGGGGTGACGCTCGTGCTGCTGGAGGTGCTCAACGACTACGGGGCGGTCACCTACTACGGCGTCCCGACGTTCACCACCGGCATCTTCCGGGCGTGGTTCGGGCTCGGCGACCTGGACGCGGCGCTCCGGCTGTCGGCGAGCCTGGTCGTGGTGGTGCTGCTGGTCCTGGTCGTGGAGCGCCTGCAGCG
>CAZSKS010000025.1:0-28058 GCA_964607465.1 uncultured Gemmatimonadota bacterium
TGGATGGGAACAATCGGAACTGTACTGGCCCTGATGGTCGCGACGGCCGCCACGGCGCAGGCGCAGCAGCGGGGCATGATGGGTGGCCAGATGCACGCCGACACCACGCCCGCGGCGACGTCGTGTCCGGGAGGCATGGGCATGATGGGGATGATGCGCGGGATGCACGGAAAGTCGGGTATGATGCGCGACATGGCCGGTGACAGCTCCGGAATGATGCAGATGAGGCGCGGGATGGGGCCCGGAATGATGGGCGGCGGCATGGGTATGATGGAGGGCGGCGCCATGATGGGCGGCCGAGGCATGATGGGCATGATGGGGGCGAACCCCTCCATGCTCCTGGCCCAGCGTGACGCTCTCGAGCTCACCGACGACCAGGTCGCACGGCTCGAGGAGCTCCGGGAGAAGCAGCAGGGGATGATGAAGGGCATGCACCAGGGCATGATGTCGGTCCGCAGCGAGATGCAGGACGTGATGGGGGCGGACAGTCTGGACATGGAGGCCTACCGGAAGGCCGTGGAGGGCATGGCCGACCGGATGGTGAGCCACCACATGCAGATGGCCAGCTTCCGGGAGCAGGTGCTGGACGTGCTGACCCCGGAGCAGCGCGAGAAGCTCCAGACGGGCATGCAGATGATGCGTCACATGATGGGCGACCGGGGAATGGGAGGGCCGATGCAGTGAAGCTCCTCGTGGTCGAGGACAACGAGAAGGTGGCCAGCCTCGTGGAGCGCGGGCTCCGCGAGGAGGGCTACGCCGTGGACGTCGCCCACGACGGCATGGACGGGATCTTCAAGGCCCGCGTCTACGACTACGACCTGCTGATCCTCGACATCATGCTCCCGGGGAAGAACGGATACGAGATCGTCAGGGACCTGCGGAGCGAGGAGCGGAGCGTGCCGGTCCTCATGCTCACCGCCCGCGACGGCACGGAGGACGTGGTACAGGGCCTGGACGCCGGGGCCGACGACTACCTGACGAAGCCGTTCAGCCTGGACGAGCTCATGGCCCGGGTCCGGGCGCTGGTCCGCCGGGGCGGCGCCGAGCGCACCGAGCGGCTCCTGTACGCGGATCTCGAGATGGACCGAATCGAGCACACGGCCTCCCGGGCCGGCGAGCCGCTCAACCTCACCCCGAAGGAGTTCCAGCTCCTGGAGTATTTCCTCCTCCACCCGGAGGAGGTCGTGAAGCGGACCCGCCTTCTGGAGAAGGTGTGGGACCTCCAGTTCGACCCGATGAGCAACGTGGTGGACGTGCACGTGGCCAACCTGCGCGAGAAGCTCCGCGAAGGAGACGACCACCGGGCGCTGATTCACACGATCCGGGGCGTGGGCTACATGATGTCGGAGGAGCCGCCCGATAACGCGGCCCTGTAGACGCCCCTCCCTCTCCGTCTCGTATCGAGGCGTGTCGACCGGGGCCCTCCACAGATGTTCGGGCACACTCGCGTCTGTCGTCGGTTCGGGACACCGTGACCCGGACCGGGGCGGGACACGCGGACGTCGTCGGGGGGCTGAAGCTCGGCAGAGACGCTCCCATCACTGACGCGTCCTCGTGACGCCGCGCGGCCGACTCGCCGTGGCGGCCGGGCTCGCGGTCGTCTACGCCCTCTGCTACTCGGCCATCAAGGTCGGGCTGCAGTACGCCCCGCCCCTGAGCTTCGGTGCACTTCGGGCCCTCCTCGGCGGCGGCGCGGTGCTGGTCTTTCTCGCCGTGAGCGACCGCACGGTCACCCTTCCTCGGAAGCTGTGGACCGGAACGGCCGGTCTCGCCCTGATCGGGACCGTCCTCGGGTACGGGGCGATGTTCATGAGTCCCGGGCGGACGGGAGCCGGGCTGGCGGCAGTCATGGGAAACACCACCCCACTTCTGGCCATGCTGCTGGCCGCGGCCTTCCTGGACGAGCCGCTGACGGGCTGGAGGCTGCTGGCGCTGATCCTGGGCAGCGCGGGAGTGATGCTGATCGTCGGGCTCCCGTTCGGACACGCTTCACTCGGGACCGCGGGCGGTCTGTTCCTGCCGCTCACGGCTGCCGCCGGATTCGCCGCGGCCAGTGTGCTGGTCAAGCGAATGGAGATAGGATCGAACGTGCTGTCCGTGGCTGGCTGGCAGCTGTTCGTCGGGGGGATCGGACTTTCGGGGGGCTCCTGGCTCATCGGGACGCCGCTGGCCGTCGACTGGACACCCCGATTCCTCGGCCTGCTGGCCTTTCTCGGCCTGGTCGGCACCGCGCTGACGACGACCGTGTGGTACTGGCTGCTCCAGCGGGACGACGTCGGGCGCCTGAGCGTCGCCCTCTTCGTCGTTCCGGTCCTCGGGCTGGCCCTCGGAATGCTCTTCTTCGGCGAGCGACTGCGCGCGCATGAGCTCGCCGGCTCGGTCCTGATCCTGCTCTCGCTCGTCTCCGCGGGCCTCGAGCCGCGATTCGCCGGCACGAGCACGGCTCCTGATCGATGATCCGGGCCTCACACCGGAGTCGTGCGGGCGGACGGGTCGGTGCCCGACGGTGGTCAGTCCGCGGCCGCCGGCTCCACCATGCGCTCGGAGGCGACGGTGCGCCGCCGGGCGAGCACGACGGCGATCCCGACGACGACGCTCACCAGCGCCACGCCCTGTGCCGTGGTGAGCCCGCCGAGCAGCCGGTCGTCCTTGGCCCGCAGGAACTCGACGGCGAACCGCTCGATTCCGCCGAGCACGAGGTACAGCCCGAACAGGCGTCCCGGCTCCCAGGCCTTGCGGCGCAGCATCCAGAGCAGGCCGGCCACGACGACCAGAGCGAGAGCGGAATACAGCATGGTGGGATGGACGCTGAGAACCTGGCCGTCGGGAATCCACGCCGGCACGTCCACGGCGAACTCCGTCCTGAGGTTGCCTGCCGTCGACGGCGGCATCCCGCGGGGAAACGCCACGGCCCACGGGAGATCCGTGGGCACGCCGTAGCTGTCGCCCGAGAAGAAGCAGCCGAGATGGCCGATGCCGTGGCCGAGAGCCAGGGCGGGCGCCGCCGCGTCGGCCGCGGGTCCCAGCGGGATGTCGAGCATCCGGACGCGGGTGAACCCCGCCGCCAGTCCGCCAATCAGCCCTCCGTACCACACGAGACCGCCCCGGGAGAAGAAGGCGGCCGGGTCCCCGTGGAGGAGGACGAAGTAAAGCTTGGCGCCCACGAGTGCGCCGAGCAGGGCCCATCCGACCACCGACCACGCGGCATCGCCATCCAGGGAGCGCTCCTCGAATCCGCGAGCGAGCACTCCGGCACCGATGAACACGGCCAGGGCGACCACCACGCCGTACGTCGCGATCGAGAAGTGCCCGATGCGGAGCAGTTCCGGGTACACGTCAGGCGTCGGCCGCAGGGGTCGAAAGCAGCAGCGTCGAGCTCACGGGCGGCTGCGCGCGCTCTGATGGGGCTGGAAGGGGAGGTCGAGCCTCCGGATCACGCGAAGATCGTCGGGCGCGACCTCCACGAGCGCCCGGCGACCGCCGTCGGACACGAGAAGCGTCCCCGACGGGCTCGCCAGCAGATGGATGGGAAGCTCCACCAGCTCGAGATCCGCGACCCGCTCCAGACTCTCCGGGTCGAGCACGGTGATGGTGCCGGAGCCCCGGTTGGCCACGAACAGGCGCGCCGGGTCGCCGGCGAGGGCCACGGCGTGGGCATCTGGCGCCGTCGCTACTTCTGCCACGACCTCGAGGGATTCGGTCTCCACCTTCGCGACCCGTCCCTCGGTGAGCGCCACGAAGAGAAACCGATCGTCCGACGATATGGCCACGTGGCTGGGAGCGCCGGAGAGCGCCACCTGCCCCCGGACCTCGAGACCCGGCAGCCCGAGGGCGACGAGCCGGTCGGTGCCGACGACGGCCGCGTAGAGCGTAGAGCCGTCCCGAGCAACCGTCACGTAGAAGGGGGTCCCGTCCAGCGGGCGAACCCGGACGTCGCCCGTCGCCGGGTCCACGCTCGCGACACCGCGGGGAGCCCCCTCGTCGAGCCCCATCGTGCCGTAAGCGACGTAGAGCCGGTCCCGGACCGGATCAACCGCCGCGTGATGACCGGGACCCGGGAGGCTGACGACCCGGCGTATCGCGCCCGTCTCCGTCTCGATCACCGTCACCGCGGCAGCCGAGTCGGCCATGTTCAGCGCGTACGCCCGGCGACCGTCCGCCGACACGGAAGCGCCGTGGACGGCTTGAAGATCCTCCACCAGGTGGACGATGCTGAGCGTTTCCGGATCCACGATGGCCAGGGCGGCCGGCGCGATCCCGCCCACGACTACGAGAGACCCGGATGAGCTTTCCGTCGGCCCCTCGTCCAGACCCCAGACGAGCCGCCGGCGAGGCACGTCCGGTACGTCTCGAACAACGAGCGTGAAGGACTCTGGCCGATCCGGCAGGCGGAAGGTGACCCGCGTTCGAGCATGGTGTCCCCGGAGCTCGCCCGCGGAGTCCGGTTCCAGCGACCGCCCGCCGACCGACAGGGTGAGCTGGCGGGCGAGTCGGATCTTCGACAGGTCGGCCGAGTGCGTGTTCGCGACGATGTCGAAGGCGAGGCTCTCCCGGTCCCACGCGGGTTGCACCTCGAGCGTGACTTCTCCCGGGCTCGTCTGCCGCTCGTAGGTGGCGAAGTCCGCCGCGGAACCCTGAACCGGTACAGCGTCCGCCGGCGTCGGGCCTGCGAGCGCGAAGACGGCGGCGAGCGCGGCGACGATGGTCGAGAGTGCATGGCGGGCAGACGAGATGGCGAGTCGGACAGGCATGGCGGGGCTCCTCCAAGTAGTTCGAGCAGGTGATCTGGGTCGGTCCGACGGTGTTGATCGCATTCTACGGGGTGGGGCGTGAAGCCGGGATGAGGCGAAGATGAAGAAAGCTCCATCTTCGAGAGCGGCCGGGGAGGTGATTCCGACGAAAGCGATGCGGACGAGCCGTCCGTCGTTTCAGCTCAGTCGCGCGGATCGTGTTCGGGCTGTCCGTCGGGAGGGCAGCAGTCACGCCGGGAGTACAGTCGGCCCGCCACCCACTCGCCGACCCCCGCCCGGCCGGCGCAGTCGGCCACCGTCCGGTGGAGCTCCGGATTTCCTTCCCGATCGATCGCCTCCAGAACAGACTCCAGCGCCTGCCGCTGGCGGCGCCAGCTCAGCCAGCCGAGCAGGCCGATCGCCGCCAGCACGGTGACCCCCACGCCAAGCAGCAGCGCCTCCAGGGTGTTCAGCGTGGACGAGTCGGAGACGCTCCGGTCCACCTCGCCCACGCGCGCCTGTAGCGAGTCGGTCATCTCCTGCATGACGGCGTGGAGGCTCGGGCGCAGACGCTCCTCGAGCCCGGTCGCCAGGCTCGCCACGAAGTGATGCGCGAGCGTGTCGCCGACGGCGCCGAACGCCCGGGCCATCGGCCCGGAGACGCCTTCGGCGGCTGACGCTGGTGCCTGGCGGCCGAGGCGTGCTGTTCGCGTCTCGATCAGGTCGAAGCTCCCCGAGAGGGCCTCGCGAACGGCCGCCTGCAGATCGTCCCGGATACGAGTGGCAGCTCTCGCCGACATGCTGTCGACCTCGGCACGTGCCCGCAGGCCCATGGAGTCCCAGGTCGTGCGTGCCGGAATGAAGACATCCTCCCGGATCTCGCGGCCGACATACGCGGCGGCGGAATCCGCGAGACGCCGCTCCATGGCGACCAGCGTGCTCTCGCGTGCCGTGATCCCATCGACCGCTCCCGCGGCAATGCCGCGGCCCGCGCTCCCTGACAGGCTGCACCCGGCCACGGGAGCGAGCAGGAGCACCACGATCAGCGGCCGCCCCTTCCGGCGGATCTCCTCCATGCTCTGGGGAGTCTCATGGGCATCTCGGAGCATCTGCGTCAGCGGCCGCGAGGCGAGCGCCGGCCCGCCACATGGACGGGCCGGCGTCCCGGACTCGCCTGCTCTGCTCCTCAGGCATGGCTCGGACTCTCCGTGCTCGGACTTTTCGTGCTCGAATCACGGGGACGAATCAACGCCACCGCGGCGAGGACGACCCCGACCAGCAGATTGTTCCACACCAGGCCGGTTCCTTCCCGCAGGCCCGGGACAAATGCCGCGGCGACCAGCCAGACGCCGAGCACGCCGGCGGTCCAGCCTTCCCACTTCGCCTCCACGACGAGCGGAATGCCGGCCATCAACACGGCGAGTCCCACCAGCAGGTCGTTCCACAGGTGGGCCTGCGATCCGAAGCCGAGGAACGCGGACAGGGCGATCCAGACGGCGAGAATGCCAACCGTCCATCTCGAGCCAGACATGCTCTCCACCTCCATTGAGTTCACGATCAAAGGCGACCTGAACGGTCCCTACCGTCTACTATACCCTACCCCCGTAGGGTATATCGGAAGGTGGGACGTGTCTCAGGCCACACTGTGGAGAGAACCTCGCCGGAGGTGTCCGGGAATCTCCCACATCCACCATGGGGCGAGTCCCAGGTCGACGTCACATCGACGACCGTCGTCGGAAACCGTGCGGCCACCATCCTGCTTCCTGAAAGCACCTTCATCCCGTCCTCACGTCCCCTTCATCCGGCGGTGGGTACCATTGTTCACGGAGATTCGCTCACCGGGAGCGGCCGCGGTGACTTTCATTGAACCACAACCACGAACGCATGCTCGGCACATCCGCGTACGACCACGGCCTCCAGGGGATGGTGGACTTCAACGTCCTCCTGTTCGGCGCCTTCGGACACGTCGAGGGGCACCTGCTGGCAACGTCCCTCGGGCTGCCGACCTGGGCGACGCTGGTGACCCTGCTCCCGAGGCCGGTGGTGGCGTGGGCGTACCACCGGCTGGTCAGTCGAGAGGAGCGTGAGATGGTGGAGCGGTTCGGCACCGACTACGCGGACTACCGCCGCGTCGTGCCGGCCTACCTGCCGCGACGGCGCGACCGCACCACTCATCCTGCCGCGGCTGACGCTCGCCACTCCCTGAACCGGCGACGGACGACAGCGAAAGGAGACGACCCATGGAATGGCTGATCGGCAATTGGATCTGGATCCTCCTGCTCGGGGGCTGCCTCTTGATGCACCTCACCATGCACGGCGGCCACGGACGTCACGGATGACACGCCGGGCGTCGCGGCGATGACTCCGATCACTTCGGTGATGAATCATCGCACGATCCTCCCGGCACGGGAGAGCGTGGGGGAGGACGTTGAGTTCGTCCCTTCCCCCTGGACGCTCTTCTGGCGCCGGGTGTCGGCTACCTCGAACCGGGACCTGGTGCGTCCCCACCGTTCGAATCCGCACGGCCGGTGCGAGGCGGACGCAGTCATGTCGAGGCGTGCATCGGGGTGCACGGGCGGGTGCTCGAAAGGACCGAAGTGCCGTGTTCGTGAAGCTCAGCCAGGTTCCTTCCCGCCGGCCGGACCATTTGCTCGTTTCGAATCTTATCGAGCCGTGGCACGCGTCGTATCGTGCCGCGATCAGCGGTGAGCGGACGACTTTTTCTCGAACGTGGAGATATTGAAATGCCCAACCCGAACCGACGAATACGTGTCGGAGTCAACGGATACGGCGTGATCGGCAAGCGGGTGGCCGGAGCGGTCGCTCGACAGGAGGACATGTCCCTCGTGGGCGTGGCCGACGTGGCCGGCGACTGGCGCCTTTCCGTCCCCGCTGGACGGGGAATCCCCCTGTTCTACGCCACGGAGGAAGGGCGACGGACCATGACGGGGGCGGGACTCGACGTCGCCGGCGGCCTGGATGAGCTTCTGGCCTCGGTGGACGTCATAGTCGACTGCACGCCGAAGGGGGTGGGCGCCGAGAACGCGTCCCGGTACCGGGACGCCGGCGTCCGCTTCGTCCTCCACGGGGGAGAGAAGCACGAGGTGACGGGACACTCCTTCGTCGCCGACGCCAACTTCGAGACCGCGGTCGGGCTCGACGCCACGCGCGTCGTCTCCTGTAACACCACCTCCGTCGTGCGTGTGCTGGGCCTGCTCGAGCGCCACGAGTTGCTCGACCGCGGCCGGGGCACGCTCCTCCGCCGGGCCACGGACCCCTGGGAGAGCCACCTGGGCGGCATCATGAACACGCTCGTGCCGGAGCGCTCCGTCCCGAGCCACCAGGCTCCCGACGCCCGGGCCGTGATGCCCGATCTGGACGTCGTCACCATGGCGGTCGAGGTTCCGCAGACGATCGGCCACCTGCATTTCTGGTACGGGGACCTGACCCGGGAGGCCGACGCCGACGAGGTCCTGGAGGCGTGGGCCGGCAACCCCCGCATCTTGCTAATCCGGGCGGCAGACGGACTCGGTGCGCTCAACGCGGTGAAGGAGCTCGCTCTCGACGCCGGGCGCCCGCACGGCGACCTGTACGAGGTGGCCCTGTGGGAGGATTTGGTGAGCACGGACGGCCGGGAGCTCCGGTTCGCCTACATGGTGGACAATCAGGCGATCGTGATTCCGGAGACCATCGACGCGATTCGGGCGCTGGCCGGAGCTGACCCGGACCGCGCCTCGTCCATGGGGCGCACGAACGCGGCACTCGGCATCGGGGAGCTCGGCCCGCATACAGGCTGAAGCAGGACTTCACATGCTGTTCACGATGTCTGCTCCCAGTCATCGCCATCGTTCAGAGGCGCGACGGGAAAACGGACGCCTCGCATACACCTCAACGAGGAGGAGACCATGGAGGCCGTATCGGGAACGCACGTTACGCTATCCGTGATCGGTATGGGCTGTCCCGGGAGCGAGGCCGTCGCTCTCGAGCGCCGCCTGGGCCGACTGCCGGGCGTCCTGCGCGCGAGCGTCAACGGTGTCAGCGAGCGAGCGCGATTGACGATCGACCCGGCGGAGACCAGCCTCGACGAGGTGCTGGACGCGATCCGTTCGGCCGGCTACAGGACGGGCGAGGTCGACGTCCGCTCGGAGGAGGGCGAGGCCCCGGAGGGAGCGACTTCCGCCCCATGAGCACCGATGACCGGAGTTCCCGCTGTGGTTGCCTCGCGCCCGGGATCGGCATCGCGCTCGCCGGAGGCGGCGGGAGAGGCCTGGCCCAGATCGGGGTCCTCGAGGTCCTGGACGAGGAGGAGTTTCCCGTCGAGTTCGTGGCGGGGACGAGCATCGGGGCGCTCTTCGGCGCGCTGTACGCGCTGGAGGGGGAGGCCGGGGCGGTGGAGGCCCGTGTGAAGGAGCTGCTCGACGGCGCCGGAGACCGCCCTCCGGCCATCGTGCGTCGTTTCCGGGCACTGGCGCGGCGGGACCCGCGGAGCCCGGACATGCCGGTCCTCGACCGTCTCCGGCGGTACTGGACGCTCGGCCGAGGGCTCGTGCGGCCCTCCCTGGCGGACGGGGACGAGATGCGGGAGCTGCTCGACGACCTGTTTCAGGGAGCCACGTTCGCCGACGCCGACCGGAAGCTGGCCGTCACGGCGGTCGACCTCGACAGCGGCCGCCGGGTGATCCTCGCCTCGGGTGACCTGGCGCAGGCCGTCTACGCGAGCATGGCCCTGCCGGGCCTCCTCCCGCCGGCCGAGATCGACGGACTCCGGCTGGCGGACGGCGCCTTCGCCGAGCCGGTGCCCGTCGACACTTGCCGCATGCTCGGCGCGGGCAAGGTGATCGCCGTCGACGTGCTCGGAAAACCACCGGAGAGCCTGCCGCTCAACACGGGGCTGGAGGTGGTGATGCGGGCCGACGAGGTGGCCCGGTTCTCCCTGGAGCAGGAGAACCTGCTTAAGGCGGACCTCATCGTCACGCCGGAGGTGGAGGCGCTGGACTTCGGCGACTTTTCCAACCCGGGCCAGCGGATCGCCCTCGGCGAGCGGGCGGCGCGGGAGCAGCGGGAGGCGATGCGCGAGCTGGTGGACCGCTTCGAGTCGATGTTCGTTCGCGCCCTGCCCGGGGCGGACGCGCAGCCGGTTACGCCGTGACCCGCTCCTTCCGTCTCGAGCTCGCCTCCCGCGTCACGGGCATCATGGCCCTGGCGCTCGGGATCGCGGCCGCGACCGGATTCTTCGCGCTGCGGGAGACGCTGAACCGGCAGATCGACGCCAGCCTGCGGAGCCTGGCCTCGATCCAGGCGTCCTCGGTCACCGACGCCCCGGCGGGCGAGATGCATCTGCACGAGTGGGAGCTCACCCCGGAGGAGGCGGCTTCGGTACGGGATCTCAATCGCTGGACCGAGGTGTGGGACGAGAGCGGCGAGAGCCTGCTCCGGACGCAGTACCTGACCCGGGACCTGCCGCTCGACACGGCGGCACTCCGCCGGGCGGCGGACGGCGAGATCAGCTGGGCCGAGCAGAGCTTCCGGGAGATGGAGATCCGCTCGCTCTACTATCCCCTCGGTCGCTTCGGGGATCCCCACGAGGGGCACGTCCTCCAGGTGGCGGCGCCGCTCGCGGCCCGGAACAACACGCTCCAGATGGCGGCCGTGATCCTCGGGGCGATCTGGCTGCTGATGGTCGGGGGCACCTTCGCCGGGAGCTGGTGGCTCGCCGACCGAACCATGGCGCCGGTCCGTCGGATCATCGACCAGGCGGAGCGGGTCGATGCCGCGACGCTCGGACAGCGTCTCGCCGCCCGGGCCGACACCCGGGAGTACCGGCGGCTCGTCGACGTGCTGAACAGCATGCTCGACCGCCTGGACAACGCCTTCGAGGCCCAGCGTCGATTCACCGCCGACGCCAGCCACGAGCTCCGCTCACCGCTCACGGCGCTCCGGACGGAACTCGAGCTCGCGCTCAGGAGCGACCGGGATCCCGCGGAGTACCGGCGGGTCGTGGCCAGCGCCCTGGAGGAGACCGAGCGGCTCGGCGAGCTACTGGACGATCTCCTCACCCTCGCCCGGTCGGACGCCGGGGCGATCGAGCCCAGGCCCCGCGAGATCTCGCTGGCCGATCCGGTTCGGCGCGCCGTGGAACGAGTCGCCCAGCACGCCGAGGAGAAGCAAGTCGACGTGACCCTGGAAGCCGACGCTCCGGTGCCGGGTGTCTTTGATCCGGAGCTGCTGGAGCGGCTGGCCTGGAATCTGGTGGAGAACGCCGTCAAGTACACCACGCCCGGCGGCCACGTCCGGGTCCGGGTCGACGGGAGCGACGGCGCGGGCGTCCTGGAGGTAAGCGACACCGGCCCGGGGATCCGGGACGACGACATGGAGAAGATCTTCGACCGGTTCTACCGGGCCGACCGTTCCCGGTCCGACGTCGGCGGTACGGGCCTCGGCCTCTCCATCGTCCGGGCGATCGCCGTGGCCCACGGCGGCCAGGTCACGGCCGAGAACCGCGCGGAAGGGGGAGCTCGCTTCGTGGTTCGCCTCCCGCGGGACGACAGCGACGAGAGACGGAACGGCTGACCGAAAGGAAGATACGTCTGCCGGACCTCCCTCAGGTCGAGACCCCGAGCCGCCGGCAGAGGGTCCGGTGGCACTCCCGCACCCGGTCCACGACCGCGGACGGCTCGTCCACGACCTCGAGCAGGCCGAGGTCCTCCTCGCGGAGCGAGCCCGCCTCCACGGCTGAGCCTCGCAGCCACTCCACCAACCCGCGCCAGTAATCCGGACCATGGAGCAGGACGGGGAACGGGGCGAGCCTGTGGGTGCGGACCAGGTTGAGCGCCTCGAATAACTCGTCGAGGGTACCATACCCGCCGGGGAAGCACACGAACGCGCAGGTGTACTTCACGAAGGCGAGCTTCCGCAGAAAGAAGTAGTGGAAGGGCACCTCGAGCTCGACGTGGGGATTCACGGGATCCTCCTCCGGAAGGTCGATCGTGAGCCCCACCGACAGGTCACCGGTTTCTCCCTCAGTCGCGACATCGGCCGTCCCCTCGTTGGCGGCACTCATGAGCCCCGGCCCGCCGCCGGTGATCACGGCGAACCCCTCGCCCGCCAGCCGGCAGGCCGTCTCCCGGGCGGCTTCCCCCCAGGTGGCCGCCGGGCCCTCCCGGGCCGACCCGAACACGGCCACACCCCGCCGCACGTCCTTGAGGGCGCGGAACGCCTGAAATGTCTCGTCCGCGATCCGCTCGACCCGGCGAGCGTCCTCCCCGTCCAGGTCAGCCAGGAGATGGCTACGGAGAAGCTCCACCCCTTCCGGGCCGTGTCCCTCACCGTCCGCCCCGCTCATGATTCCCGTACGCCCCGGTTGTAGAAGAAGGCCACCAGCCAGAGCGTTCCGGCGCCGTACGCAGCCGACCACAAAAAGCCGAGCAGGTAGCCACCGACCGACGCCGACACGCCGGGCATGAAGGGCTGGACCATCCACTCGCCCTGTCCCCCGTAGACGACCAAGTAGAAGGCCAAGCACAGCACGTACAGGACCAGTCCCGTGTAGAGCCCGGAAATCGTGAAGGCCTTTGGATCGAGCTTGCCGTACATGAGTGCCTCCTCGTTGCGATTGAACCTCTTGCGGGCCGGTTGAAGCGACCGGCCGCTCTCGAACCCGTCTCCGGGGATCCGCAGCCCCGACCATCGGGGCGCCCCCCGGCAACGACCGCACGATAACCGTGCCCCCATGAAGTCCCTCTGAAACCGCGGTGAAGAAACCTTCATCCGTCCTTAACCCCCCCTTCACGGCCGTCCCTCTACCGTGGGGAGTACATCGTCCGCCGCTCCTCATCGACACGAAGGGGCGACGAGAGCGGTCATAAGACGGGGAGGACCCGATGTCAGTACGCGAGGGGGAGATTGGAATCGTGGGCGCCGGCCCGGCCGGCGCCCGGGCCGCGGAGCTGCTGGCCGACGCCGGCGCCGACGTGTTCCTGTTCGACCCGAAGGCGCCCTGGGAGAAGCCCTGCGGGGGCGGCATCACGGCGGGTACCTTCGACGAGGTGCCCGAGCTCCGGGAGCTCGACGGACATCTTCGGCGGGTGTCCGCATTCCGCCTGGAGGCTCCGCGGGCCTCGCTCCGGATTCCCCTGAGCTCGCCCATGGCGGTGATCGACCGCGCCGATCTGAGCCGGTGGCAGCTGGAGCGGGCGGTCGCGGCGGGAGCCGAGTTCGTGCCGCGGCGGGTCCGCGGCATCGAGCGCAAGTACGGGCGGTGGCGCCTCCGGACCGATGCCGACGAAGAGTTCGGGGTCCGGGGGCTCGTGGGAGCCGACGGTGCGGCAAGCGTCGTCCGGCGTGCGGTGCGGCCCGGATTCCAGCCGGTGCTGGCCCCCACCCGGGTCGTCTACCCGGGCCTCGGCGAATACGGCTCCGACGAAGCCCTCTTCCGCTTCGTGCCCGGCATGGACGGCTACGTGTGGGACTTCCCCCGCCCTGACCGCCGCTCGGTGGGCGCCGGGGTGAGTGCCGGCGAGGCGTCGCGGGCGGGCCTGGAACGAGCCGTCGCGGCCTACTGGCGCGAGAGGACCCGCAGCGACCTGAACGGCGCCCCGGAGGCCGGCGCCGTCATCGGAACCGCCGGCCGTCCCCACGATTACGCCGACATCGGAGCCTCCAACTGGGCTCTGCTCGGGGACGCGGCCGGCTTCGCCGACCCCGTCACCGGCGAGGGGATACGGAACGCGCTCCGCTCGGCGGCCTGCCTGGCGGACGCCTACTGGGAGGACGGTGACTTCCGCGGCTACCCGGCTCGTGCGGAGACTGCTCTCGAGGACGGGTTCCGGCTCTCCCGGAAGCTCCACCGCCTGCTGCACGACCACGGCGGGTCCGGGTGGATGCTGGAAGCCGGCGCGAGGACCGTGGTCGCCCGCGCCCTTCTCGCCGCCCTCCTGAATGGCGCCAACGAGCACGACTTCAGCGGGAGCTTCCTCGGCCGGTGGTGGGGCGCGTATCGCCAGCTGCGGGCGGTTCGCAGCGTGAAGTCTTCTTAACCCCATCCTCAGACTGCCTTCATCGTGCGGGCGATACGTTGTCCGTAACATTCGGCGAACCGGCGCGCGATCGACGAACGAATCGCCGCCGTTCACAGGAAGAGGAGGGATCTCCGATGAGTGCATCGGACGACTGCCACGTGGAGCCGGTGGAGCGAGGGGAAGTCGACGAGAGCGCCCTTCAGGCGGCGGACCGGGCTTACCTGGCCGTCACGGACATGGGGTGCCCGAACTGCGCGCATCGTGTGCGCAACGCCCTCCTGACCGTGCCGGGGGTGCTGGACGTCGCCGTGCACCTGGCCGCCGGACAGGCCGCCGTGGCCTGCCGGGACGGATCGGTCGGCATGGACGAGCTGGTCGGGGCCGTCGAGGCGGCCAGCCAGGGGACGAGACACCAGTACACTGCCGACGTGCTGCGGGTGGTGTGACGGCATGACGCTGCCGGCGACGCCGGTCGCCGGCGAGACGACGAGACACGAGGAGTGATGAAGGTCGATGAATGAAATGACGACGGCGAAGACGGTTGCGCAGGCAGCATCCTCCGAGCAGAGGCTCCGGCTCCGGATCGACGGCGACCGGTCCCGCGACGAGTACGCGCGGGCCGAGTCGCTGCTCGAAGAGGAGCCGGGCGTGACGCGGGTCCGCGCCAACGCCGCGACGGGACACGTGGAGATCCACTACCGGCCGGAGGAGACGAGTGCGTCGCGCCTCATCGCCCTGCTCGAGAGGGAGGGCTGGCCCGTCGGGGCGGAGACGGCCCGGATCCGGATCCGGGGGATGCACTGCGCGAGCTGCGTTTCCGACATCGAGGACGCGCTCCGGGAGGTCCCGGGCGTGCTCGAGGCCGACGTGAGCCTCGGCACGGAGACGGCCAGCGTGGAGTACGCTCCCTCCGTGGCGGACCTCGACGCCGTGCGCCAGGCCATCGAGGACCGGGGCTACGAGGTGGACGAGGACCCGGGTGCGAACTCCCCGGACCGGGAGACCGAGGAGCGGGCGCGCGAGTACCGCGACCTCATGCGGCGGTTCTGGTTCGGCGTCGCCGTCTCGGTCCCCGTCCTGCTCACGGCCTACCCCGAGTGGATGCCGGGGCTGCGTGGTCTGGGTGAAGAAGCGGTGCGGTGGATCTGGGGCGGCACGGGGCTCCTGACGCTGGGGGTCCTGGTCTACTCCGGCCGCCGGTTCTTCACCGGCGCGTGGTCGGCCTTCCGCCACCGGGCGGCGGACATGAACACCCTGATCGCCCTGGGCACCGGCGCCGCGTGGGTCTACTCCACGGCGGTCGTGCTCTTCCCGGAGCTCTTTCCCGCCGGCACCGCGGAACCCTTCTACGACGTGGCGGCCATCGTGATCACCCTGGTCGTGCTGGGGCAGGCGCTGGAGGTGCGGGCGAAGGGCCGCACCTCGGAGGCGATCCGGAAGCTGCTGGACCTGCAGGCCCGCACCGCCCGCGTCGTCCGCGACGGGACGGAGATGGACATCCCGGTGGAGGAGGTCGTGGAAGGCGACGTCGTCGTGGTCCGTCCCGGCGAGAAGGTGCCCGTGGACGGCGTCGTGGTGGACGGTCGGAGCGCCCTGGACGAGTCCATGGTCACCGGGGAGAGCATCCCGGTGGAGAAGGGGCCCGGCGACGAGGTGATCGGCGCCACCGTCAACAAGACCGGCAGCTTCCGGTTCCGGGCCACGAAGGTCGGCAAGGACACGGCACTCGCCCAGATCGTGAAGATGGTCCGGGAGGCCCAGGGCTCGAAGCCGCCCATCGCGCGCACCGTGGACGTGGTGTCGAGCTACTTCGTGCCGGCGGTGATGATTGTCGCCACCCTGGCGTTCGCCGTCTGGTACACCGTGGGGCCCTCCCCCGCCCTCACCTACGCCACGGTGGTGGCGGTGACCACCCTGATCATCGCGTGCCCGTGCGCACTCGGCCTCGCGACGCCGATGTCGCTCATGGTGGGCGTGGGCAAGGCCGCCGAGCACGGCGTGCTCATCCGCAACGGCGAGGCGCTGCAGGTGGCCCGGAAGGTGGGCACCGTGGTGCTGGACAAGACCGGCACCATCACGAGGGGCGAGCCCGAGCTCACCGACGTGCTCGCGGCCGGCGGCTTCGACCGGGACGAGGTGCTGCGGCTGGCCGCCTCCGCGGAGCGCGGCTCGGAGCACCCGCTGGGCGAGGCCATCGTGGAGGGCGCCCGGGCCCGCGAGCTCGAGCTGGCCGAGGCCGACGGCTTCGAGGCCATCGCCGGGCACGGGATCGCGGCCCGCGTGGACGGCCGGGACCTGCTGCTCGGCAACCGCAGGCTGATGACCGACCGCGGGATCGAGGCCGGGAGCCTCCCGGAGGAGGCCGAGCGGCTCTCCGGGGACGGGAAGACTCCCATGTACGTGGCCGTGGACGGCCGCGCCGCCGGCGTGATCGCCGTGGCGGACACGATCAAGGACGACTCGGTGGCCGCCGTCCGACGCCTCCACGACCTCGGACTCGAGGTGGTCATGCTCACGGGCGACAACGAGCGGACCGCCCGGGCCATCGCCGCCGAGGTGGGCATCGACCGCGTCATGGCCGAGGTGCTTCCGGACCAGAAGGCCGACCAGGTGGCCGCCCTCCAGGCCGAGGGGAAGACGGTCGCCATGGTGGGCGACGGGATCAATGACGCCCCTGCCCTGGCCCAGGCCGACGTGGGGATCGCCATCGGCACGGGGACGGACGTGGCCATCGAGGCCGCGGACATCACGCTCATCGGCGGATCGCTCGAGGGCGTGGCGATCGCCATCGACACCTCGAAGGCCACCTTCCGGAACATCAAGCAGAATCTGGTCGGCGCCTTCGGCTACAACACGCTGGGGATCCCGATCGCCACCGGCGTCCTGTATCCCGCCTTCGGCATGCTGCTCTCGCCGCTGATCGCGGGGGCGGCCATGGCCTTCAGCTCCGTCACCGTCGTCACCAACGCCAACCGGCTCCGCCGCTACGAGCCGAAGGGAGGATGAGATGAGCATCGACGTCCTGCTGGTCGACCTGGCCGCGATCTTCGTCGTGGCCTGGATCGTGTGGTACTTCTGGCTCTCCGAGGACGAAGCCGTCGCCGCTGCCGTCGGCACGGGCGGCGCGCAGGAGGTACTGATCCGGGTCAAGGGAGGCTACGATCCCGACCTGGTGGTGGTCGAGGCCGGCCAGCCCGTGCGCCTGCTGTTCAACCGCCAGGAGACGGCCTCCTGCAGCGAGATGGTGCAGTTTCCGGACTTCGGCGTCTCCCGCCATCTGCCGGCCGGCGAGACGGTGGCCGTGGAGATCGAGGCCCCGGAGGCCGGCGAGTACGAGTTCGCCTGCCAGATGGGTATGCTCAGGGGGCGGCTCGTGGTGACGGAGAACGGCCGGGCCGACCGCGCGTAGCGTCGTCGCTGCCGGCGTCCGGGGCCGGGGTCGGAGTCCACCCCGCCCTCTTCTGATCAGCCGGGAAAGGGATCGCGGAATGGAGACTGTGTCCGTACTGACCTGTCCGAGCTGCGGCGCCTCCCACCGCGAGGAGATGCCCGAGGACCGGTGCGTCGTCCGCTACCGGTGCGGCGAGTGCGGCGCGGAGCTCCGACCGGAGGAGGGGGACTGCTGCGTCTTCTGCTCCTACGGCTCGCGCCCGTGTCCGCCGGTCCAGGAGAACGGGGAGTGCCGATAAACGCGCCGCGGCCGTCTCGCGCGTGCTCCGGACTCCTGCGTTTCGTCGCGCCGCTCCTGCTGGTCCTGCCCCTTGCAGCCTGCGGCGACGAAGGGAGCTGGCCACGGATGATGCGGATGATGGGACAGCAGAGCATGGAGCTCCCCGAGGGCATCGACGCGTCGGCACTTCCGGAGTCCGAGTCGCGGGGTGCCCGTCTGGTGGCGGGGTACTGCTCCCAGTGCCACGGGGTGCCCTCGCCGAGGCGCCACGCGGCGGAGGACTGGGAGGCGACGGCCCGCCGGATGTTCCGACGCATGGACCACATGCAGCAGATGGGGGGGATGGGCGGCATGATGGGGAGCGGCGGGATGCACGACCGGATGATGGACGTGGAGGCGCCGACGGCCGCCGAGGAGCGGGCCATCGTCGCCTACCTGCGGGAGCACGCCATGCGCGGCGCCCGGGCGGAGGCCCTGCCCGCCGGCGAGGGGCGGGAGAGCTTCGGGCGCCTCTGCTCCCGCTGTCACGCTCTTCCGGATCCGAGCCAGCATGCGGCCGGGGAGTGGCCGGCAGTAGTGCGACGGATGCGGGGACACATGGAGCGCATGGAGGTGGAGGGTATCACCGACGCGGAGGCGGAGCGCATCGTTCGGTATCTGCAGCGCACGGCTTCCGGAGGAGATCCGTGATTCGTCCCCCGTCCCGCCCCCGGGATGAGGAGGTCGGCGGCCACTACGACGAGCTCGATCCCCTGTACCGGGAGCTGTGGGGCGAGAACCTTCACCACGGTCTCTGGGACGAGCCGGGGGACGACGCGGCCACCGCCGTCCGACGCCTCACCCATCGGGTGATCGACGCGGCGGGCGTGGCTGAGAGCGACCGTGTGTGCGACGTCGGCTGCGGGTACGGGCGGGTGGCCGAGGTGCTCGCCCGCGAGTGCGGCGCCCGGGTGACCGGCTACACCCTCTCGGCCGCCCAGCACGAGGTCGCGGCCGCACGGTCCTCCGGCGGGAGGGGGACGCTCGATTTCGTCCGTGGCGACTGGCTCCGTGCAGAGCCACGCCCGGGGGAATACGATGCCGTGATCGCCGTGGAGAGCACGTCCCACATGGACGACAAGGAGGGCTTCTACGGGAAGGCCAACCGCGAGCTGCGGTCCGGGGGACGGCTCGTGGTGTGCGCCTGGAGCCATGCCGAGGATCCAGGTCCGTGGACGCGCCGCCACCTGCTCGTTCCCATCTGCCGGGAGGGGCACCTGGCCTCCCTGCTCACCCCGGGCGAGCACGTCGAGCTTTGCCGGGAAGGCGACTTCCAGATCGAGGAGGTCGAGGACCTGACTTCACGGGTACGGCGGACGTGGAGCATTTGCCTGCGTCGGACCGTAGCCGCGCTCGGAAGGGCGAACACCTGGAAGTACCTGCTGGACCCCGAGCGCCGGGAGCGCCGGTTCGCCATCACCGTGGGACGGATATGGCTCGCCTTCCGGACGGGTGCCCTCCGGTACCTTCTCCTCGTCGCCCGCAAGTGAGTCGAATGCCCCTGTTCTGGGATCCGCCAGGCCCGAGGGGCTCGTCCGGTCAGAGCCATCCTCCTCGAAGCCGGCCCGTCTCAGCCTCCTCACCAGCGGCTCGCAGTCACGTAGAAGTCGCCAGAGGAGACCGGTGCGGTGGTTCTCGATCACGAGAACGGACGGCCCCTGGTTGAGCCCGTAGTTCCGAGGGGACACCCAGGCTCCGGCCGGGCCTCCGTCGGGATATGTGGCGTTGAACGTCGCCTCGAAGCCGTAGCGGCAGGTCGTTTCCAGGCCCATGCGACGGAAGTGGCTCACGGTCTCCAGCACCTCGTCCGGGGCGAAGGGAAGGGAGGCGACCGCGGCCCAGGGCGCCACGGTTCCGTCGTCCGGTCCGAACGGGACGCCGCGGGCCAGGTAGTCGTGAAACCGGATCTGTCGCCCGCCGACCTCCCGGACGTCGGGGCCCGGCCCGTCGCTGGCCGTGAGTCCCCAGCAGCAGTGGCAGTAGCCGTCGAAGCCGCGCGGATTCCGGATCGCGTACTCGCGGTGCACGAGTGTGGCCCGGCGGCTGTTCTCGAAGTAGTCGATGCCGCGGTCCCGCATGACCGCGTCCCAGATTCCCCGAAAGTCGATCCAAACGTGCGAGTACTGGTGGATGAAGAGCGGACCCGCGTACAGGTACTCGTGCCCGTAGATGCGCCTCCATCGGTAGCTCTCCGTCCACGCCCGATACGAATCGGCCGGAAGGTGGTGGGACGGAGAGCCGAGACCCGCCAAGTACAGCAGCAGCGCCTCGTCGTAGCCCTCCCACCGGTACGGGAGAAATCCGTCCTCGGGACGCCATCCGTGCGTCACCGTGGCCCCACCGTTCCGCGCCCAGTTCCTGTCGGGACGGGCGAAGAGCTCCTCGGCCAGGACGCGGATTCTCGCCTCGACGCTGCCGGGCCGGTCGAAGTAGGCGGCAGCCGCGAGCCCGCCCGTAATCAGCAGGGTCGTATCAATCGTGGAGAACTCGCACGTCCCGTGGCGGCGTCCCGTCTCCGGATCCAGGAAGTGATAGTAGAAGCCGCGGTGCCCCGTCGCGTCCGGATGGGGCCCCTGGGGGGCGTCGCGGAAGAACTCCAGCGTCGCACGGGTCCGCGCTGCCGCCTCGTCCCGCGACAGGTATCCGCGCTCCACCGCCACCGGGTAGGCCGCCAGGGCGAACCCCGTGACCGCGATGCTCGCGGGCGCCTCCGGCTGGGTGGAGTCGAGCACCAGCCCGTTCGACGAAGAGGTGTGGTCCGGGAAATAGGCGTACCCGTCCCGCTGAAGGCGACCGAGAGCAGCGTCACCCCCGGAGCCTGACATCGCCCCGTGAATATCCACATCGAACACGCCCGACGGCTCGCGGCACGACGAACCGGACGTCCGTGCTCGGTCGCGGTCCTCCCGATCAGAAGATCGGCCCTTCGATCTCACGGACCTGACCCCACTCGAGCTCCGGCCACCCGAGCTCGGCTCGGATCCGGTCGTCCATTCGGAGCATCAGCTCCCGTCGACGGTCCTCCGACATCTCCGATTTCTCGAGCACCGTCCACAAGGCGTGGGCGAGACGATAGAGCTCCACCTCGGCGTCGCGGCGGCTCAACCCCCACGCTTCCAGCGACGCGACCTCCTCCCACAGCGTCTCCTCCAGGACCAGGCGCCGCACGGGACTCTCCGGGTTCAGGGAAAAGACGAGCAGCGAACGCACGAACTCGCGGCGGTGGGGACGACGATAGGCCTCCGGCCCGAGTCGACGCCTCCACTCGTTCCGCGCGAGGGTCTCGACCTCGTCCACGGAGAGCCCTCCGATCTCGGGCTCCGACGACCGCTCCACGGCGGTGTCCGTCCCGCACGCGGGGCACCGTGCCTCGCCCTTCGGGGCGTCCGCCCCGGTGCTTTCAGCGCCGTTCATCGGTCGTCCTCCTCACGGTAGCGCTCGGGGTCCTCCTCGAAGGCTTTCTTGCAGCCCTCGGCGCAGAAGTGGTACGTCCTGCCCTCGTATTCGAGCGTCGCGGCCGCATCGGACTCGTCGAACGTCATGCCGCAGACCGGGTCGCGCACCTCCATCGTCGCCTCCTCGCTGTGGTTGTCCGTTCGGGGAAGTGCCTTGATCCCTGAACCCCGCGCTTCCCTCTTGGTGCGTGTCGAGCATACCGGACACCGGGTGAAGTCACGGTGAACACCGCGTTAACGACTCTTCACGCTCGGAAGGAGAGGACATGACGGCCTTCGCATCGAACCTCGTGGAGGCCCTCCGGATCGGGACCGGTTTCCTGTGGACGGCCGGCTGGGCGATCATCATGGGCCTGATCATCACCAGCTGGGTGCAGGTCTACGTCTCCAAGGAGCGCATCGCGGGGCTGCTGGGGAAGCCGGACTTCGCCGGATTGGCGAAGGCCACCGGGTTCGGCGCGGCCAGCAGCGGGTGCAGCTTCGGGGCGACGGCCATCGGGAAGGGGCTGTTCAAGAAGGGCGCCCACGTCGTGAACGTGCTGGCCTTCATGTTCGCCTCCACGAACCTGATCGTGGAGCTCGGACTGATGGTCCTCATCTTCTTCGGCTGGGAGTTCCTCCTGGCCGAGGTCCTGGGCGGGCTGGTCCTGATCCTCATCATGGCCCTCCTGGTCCGCCTCACCCTGCCGACCGAGGTCTTCGAGGAGGCGCGCGAGGCCCTGGCCGAGGCGGACGAGCGACGGGGGACGGACACGGACCCCGTGTGCGGCACGGAGGGGTCGGAGGAGCACACGCTGGAGGAGGACGGCCGCACGCTGCGCTTCTGCTCCGAGGGGTGTCTGGAGAGCTACCGACAGGGTCGCGCCGGCCGGGGGAGCTGGCGGGACGTGCTCTTCTCCCGGAGCGGGTGGTACCGGCTGGGCAACCAGTACCGGAAGGAGTGGTCGATGATCTGGAAGGACGTGGTGGCGGGCTTCCTGATCTCCGGCTTCGTGATCGTCTTCGTCCCCCAGTCGGTGTGGAACACCCTCTTCCTGGAGGGAGGCAGCGTGCTGGCGGCCGCGGAGAACGCCGTCATGGGTGTGGCCGTGGCGGTGATCAGCTTCGTCGGGAGCATCGGCAACGTACCCTTCGCCGTGGCCCTGTGGTCGGGGGGCGTGAGCTTCGCCGGGGTGATCGCCTTCATCTACTCCGACCTGATCACCGTGCCCGTGCTCAACGTCTACCGGAAGTACTACGGCTGGCGCGTGATGCTCTACATCTTCGGCGTCTTCTTCGTCACCATGGCGGCCAGCGGCTTCCTCATGGAGCAGCTCTTCGCCGCCCTGGAGATCGTCCCCGAGGTGGTGAGCGGCCAGAGCGCCACCGAGCAGGAGTACTTCGCCCTGGACTACACCCTCTGGCTCAACCTGGCGGCCATCGGTCTCTCGGGCTTCCTGTACTGGCGCTACCGGCAGGGCCGCGGCCCGCTCTCCCCGTACCGGGACCCGGTGTGCGGCATGTGGGTGGACGAGGACGCCGAGCGGGAGACGCACGACGGGCAGACCGTCCGGTTCTGCTCGGAGCACTGCCGACGCCGGTTCGAGCAGGAGCCCGACCGGTTCCTAAATTCGGACGGCGGCGCGTCGGGGCACGCCCACGCCCACTGATTGCCGGGGGACGCCGGCCTCGGCCCGCGCCCCGAGCACCCGGACGCGGAACGGCCGGTCCGCGCCTTACGCCCCCGGGTCCTTCGGACGCGTCCGATGCCAGGTCACGTGCTCGTAGACCCCGCTCCAGTAGCTGCCGAAGCCGAACGCGAAGAGCAGCTCCTCGACCGGTACGGGTCCCAGGCGAATCCCGGTGAGCGCGGCGAAGTTCCACACCCGCTCGATGTAGCCGGGCGCCGTCACCTCCACGCCCACGACGAAGACCAGATAGTAGGCGACGAAGAGGAAGCCTCCGACGAGCGTGCGGCGGGCGAGGTCCGGACGACAGAGCGCCGTGGCGGCGCCCCCGGCCAGCATCGCCGCGATGCCCGGGTAGATGGCGTTCCAGGAGAAGAGCGAGAGCGGCAGGAAGACGAGGACCGGCGTGACCAGGGCGAGCCGGTGGAAGCGGTGGCGGGGGTGGTGCCTCTCGTCGGGATCGACGGGGACATGGCGCCGGTCCGTCACCACGTTGTAGAGCACCGACCCGACGCCCCCGATGGCGAAGCTGAAGATCAGGCTCTCGACGTCGAAGCCGGTGCGCTGGGCCAGGTCGAACAGCGTGGGCGGGTCCCAGTACTCCGGCACGAAGAGCGGCTCGGTGAGTCCGAACGGTGCCGTGAACAGGCTCGCCCACCACATGGAGCGCCTCTGTTCCGGAAAGCGCCAGTAGAGGACCCCCCACGGGATCAGAAAAGCGCTCGACCAGACGAGCCAGACGTATTGATCCGGCAGCACGTCCTTCTCCTTTTCGCTCGCGTGAAGACTCCTTCACCCCGCCTTCACCGTCACTTCACGCCCCACCGGACAACTTTGCAGCGAGAAGCGGCCCGACCGGAAAGCAAGGTAGCGGACGACCGGGTCGGACCACACGGGTCCCGAATGGAATGCAGGCAACGAGGGAGTTCATGATGTGGATGTCGACGTCGGCCGTGGTACTGGCGCAGGGCTGGAACGGCATGGGCGGCCATAGCGGCTGGATGTGGGGCATGCACTGGCTGTGGTGGATCTTCTGGGTCGCGCTCGCGGCGCTCCTGATCTGGGCGTTGGTGTCGGCCGTGGGGGGAGGCAAGTCGGACGGCGGCCGGTCGGGTCGGCCGGAGCGGGAGTCGGCCGAAGAGGCGCTCCGCCGCCGATACGCCGACGGCGAGATCGACGAGGAGGAGTACCGGGAGCGGCTCCGCGTGCTGCGGAGCGAGGACGCGGACACGAGCTGACGCCCGACGCCCGGAGACTCGAGCGAGGAGGTTCCGACCGTGGACACCGCCGTCGCGCTGGTAGAATCGTATCTCCAGGTCAACGGCTACTTCACCGTGGCCGAGTACCCGGTGCTCGAGGCCGTCCGCTCGGGAGGCCACCGGATGGCCACCGACCTGGACGTGCTGGCCGTCCGCTTCCCGGGAGCCGGCCGCCGGGTGGCCGGCCGCCGTGAGGGGGACGGCGCCCCCTTCGAGCCGGATCCCTCGCTCGGCGTACCGCGTGACGCCCCGGACATGCTGATCGGGGAGGTCAAGGAAGGACCTGCTCGCCTGAACGCCGCCGTGCGCGACCCCGAGGTCCTGGAGGCCGCGCTGGCCCGCTTCGGGTGCTGCCCCCACGAGGTCGCCGGCGACGCCGCCCGCGAGCTGCTGGACACGGGCGAGACCGACCTCGCGTCCGGGCACCGGGCCCGGATCGTCGCGTTCGGCACATCCGGGGGCGACGACGAAGCACGACCCCACACGGTCGTCGAGCTGAGCCACGTCATCGGCTTTCTCCGGTCGCACCTCCGGGAGCACTGGGACACGCTGCGCCACGCGCAGCTGAAGGACCCGAGCCTCTCCTTCCTGATGCTGCTCGAGAAGGCGGGGGAGGAGTCGTGACGATGGCGCCACCTCCGTCCACTCCCGGCACGGAGGCCCGGACCCGGGACGCCGGCCGCAGGATGAAGGAGACTTAATCCGAGCTTCAGACTGAGTTCATCCGGCAGCTCTTATTCTCTCCGCGACGCGTGAGCGAACCGATCACCCGAACCACCGGGCACACGTCCGGAGAGGACAGCGATGGACGAAGACGCTTCACGAAGCACGGACTCCTCCCCCGAACGCACGAAGTCGGAAGGGCGCGCTCCCGCGGGCGTTTCGGAAGCGCACGGGCCTCCGAACGGCTCCGATTCCGAGACCGGTCTCGACCGGCGACGTTTCCTGGGGCGGGGCGCGCTCGGCGTGGCCGGCGCGGCCCTGGCCGGCCGAAGCGCGCTTCGAGCGGCCGGCGACGACGAGCCCGCGGCCGCCGCCGCGGCACAGCGCGCGGAGGATCGAGCGAGCGCCACGGAGGGCGGTGCCCGGGCCTGGGGCGACCGGCCGCGGGGCTGGTGGCGACACGAGCAGGAGGTGGAGCACCCGCCGGAGGACGACGCGGCCTACGACCGGGAGCTGGACCTGGACATCGAGATCACCCGCCACGAGATCGTCCCGGGCTACGAGTTCCACGCCCTGGCCTTCAACGGCGAGGTGCCCGGACCGGAGATCCGGCTCCGGGAGGGGGAGTGGGTGAAGGTGAACTTCACCAACCGGACGGAGCTCCTCCACACCATCCACTGGCACGGCGTGGACCTCCAGTACGAGCACGACGGGGTGCCCTACATCACGCAGGATCCCGTCATGCCGGACAGCACCTTCACCTACCGCTTCAAGGCCGTACCCGGCGGCACCCGGTGGTACCACTGCCACTTCGGGACCAAGCTCCACATGAACCACGCCATGCACGGCCCGCTGATCATCGAGCCCGAGAGCGACCCCATCAAGGAGGAGTTCGGCTACAGCCGAGACTACACGATGATGCTCTCCAGCTTCGACACGAACTTCTCCCGCGAGGAGATGAACTTCATGCTGGAGCGCATGAAGCAGCGCATCTGGCTGATGAAGAACGGCGGCGTGGACGAGCGCACGCTGGCCGTCTTCGAGAACCGGGAGAAGTTCCTGCAGGCGGTGGAGGACGGCTGGGATCCGCCCTACCTGCCGAACCGGAACCAGTCCGCGGGAGGCGCGGAGCTCGAGCACAACTTCTTCGCCATCAACGGCAAGGCCTACCCCATGACCGACCCGATCATGATTCGGGAGGGGGAGACGATCCGGATCCGGCTGGTCAACGGCGGCACCCTCGAGCACTACATGCACCTGCACGGCCATCAGTTCTGGAAGGTGGCCGACGACGGCAACCTGATGGAGGCGCCGGTCAAGATGAACACGGTGCGAGTCTCGCCCGGAAAGACCGTGGACATCGTGGTCGAGGGCTACAACCCGGGCTACTGGACCTTCCACGACCACAACACCAGCCGCGCCACGAACAACGGCATGTACCCCGGCGGCATCCTGACGGAGCTGGTCTACGAGGAGATGGCCGACTACGACGGCTACACGCCGAAGATCGCCCTCGATGAGTAGCGGCGACCGGCGGCACGGCGATCCGACGCTCCTCTCCCATCAGCTCCAGAACGCCATGACAGACGACAGCACGACCACCTGGCTCGACCACGCCTCGCGGGCCCTCCGGCTGCTCCCCGCCGTCCTCGCGGCGGCGATCCTCCTGGCGACCTCCCCCGGCGCCATCCGGGCGCAGGAGTCAGCGCCCCGGCTCACCTTCGGCGGCCGCGGGCTGGTCTCCTTCGACGTGAATGGGACCGCCCCCTGGTCCGCCGGTGAGACTGGGGACACGGAGTACGGCACGGTGAACAACTTCTCCGACTCCTTCCTCCTCCTGCGGCTGGACCAGCAGCTGTACGAGAAGGACCGCGCCGGACTGGTTACCGGCTTCCTCTTCTCCGACGCCGAGGCGGACCTGGGGCAGGTCTTCTTCAACCAGATGAACGTGTTCTACGACAGCCAGCACTTCCGGGTGCGGGCGGGACGGACGAGGCTGTCCAACTTCGTCCTCGAGTTTCCGACCCTCCGGGAGGAGGACCTGCTGGAGTACGCCTACCTCACCAGCGGGCTCTCCAACGCCCACAACTCCTACTACAGCCGCTACGGCAACGTCCTCCGCGGCGAGGCCTACGCCCTCGGGAGCCGGCTCGTGGCCGCCGGCCAGCTCGCCAACCGGACGGTGACCGACCTGGAGGGCGAGACGCTCGACGACTTCGGCGTGAACAGCGCCAGCGCCTCGCTCACCTACCGCCTCCCGGAGATGATCCGGTACCAGGGCGTGCTGCGCCGCGCCGGCGTGACGTGGGTCACCCAGCAGGTGGAGGCGCCGGGCCAGGAGTGGATGCACGGCCTGGCGGCGGGAGCGGCGGTGAACCTGACCCGGAACCCGATCCACAACCTCGAACTCCGCGCTCAGGGAACCTACAACTTCGGCGTCGAAGAGCCGGAGATCCCCGACGCCCGGGCACAAGCCCCCCCGCTTCCGGCCACGGCCCCGCTGTCGGAGCCGGTGGGACGAGCACGGGCCGAGTCCTACGGCGTCGTGGGATCCGTGCGCTTCCTGAGCCGCCCGTACCAGCTCCGGCGCTTTCAGGCCGCGGTCACGGGTGCGTACAAGGAATACCCGGACCGGGGCGGCTCACAGCTCGCCGTGATCCCCAATGTGTTCGTGCGCCTCGGACAGGGCGTGGACCTCGGCCTCCAGTACCGCTTCGAGCAGAACGACGACGCCCTGGCCGCGGCACTGGGTCACAAGCGCGAGCACTCCGTCCAGGCCACCCTCTCCTTCGGCTTCCAAATGATGTGGAACAGCTACTTCGGCGAGCGGGACGACATCCTGAGCATGGAGCACGGCTACATTCCATAGGCTCCGTCCTGGCCAGCTTGGCGCTGGGGTGGTGGGTGAGCCCGTGGTGGTTCCTGGTCACCGCCTTCGTGGGATTCAACCTGCTCCAGTCGTCCTTCACGCGCTGGTGCCTGATGGAGGACATCCTGCGGAAGGCAGGTCTGGCAGGAGAGGAGCACAGCCTCGGGCGGTAGTGACGATTCCTCGTGCCGGAGGAAAAGCGGAGGGTCGCCACGCGGGCGTCGTCGTCCGTCCCCTGTGATGGCGTCGCTCGCCTCAGGGGCGCACGGACGGGTGTCCCGCCGGGAGGTCCGACGCCGCCACCGACGTGTCGCCGACGCCCATCTCCGGATGGTCGCCCGGCAGCTGTCGACCCGGCTCGGCGCCGGCGATGTCGGCGTGGCACGCGCCGCAGTTGGCGCCCTCCACCGCCCAGGTGTGGGCGTCGTGGCAGGCCGCGCAGTCCTCGAGCTCCACCCCGGCCAGCCCGCGGTGGAAGGGAGTCAGGGTGTCCGGACTCGCATGGCACCCGGAGCCCGTGCAGGTGGCGAAGGCCGCGGAGGGCTCCTCCTGCGTGTGGGGATCGTGGCACTGGCCGCACCCGGGTCCGTGGGGGTCCTCGCCCACCTGCAGGGTCTCCAGCTGCTCCTGCATTTCGTGGCACGCCAGGCACTGCTTTCGGGACGGACTGATGGCGGCGCGCGCGGTAT
>CAZSKS010000026.1:0-8901 GCA_964607465.1 uncultured Gemmatimonadota bacterium
CTACCCCAGCTTCCCGTGGCACTTCTTGTACTTCTTGCCGCTGCCGCAGGGACACGGGTCGTTCCGGCCCGGCTCGTCCTCCACCTCCAGGGGCTCGTCCGGACGGATGATCCCCCGCTCCTGGCCGGGAGAACCGCCGCCCCCCCCGGACGTCCCTCCGCCCTCCTGACGGGCCGAGGCCGCCACGCCGGTGGACGCGAAGTCCTCGGGCCCCGCTCCGGCGGCGGCCGCGGCGGCGGCGCCCGTGCGGACGCCCGTGTCCGGGGCCCCCGACGGGCCCTGAAGGTCGCTCACCTCCGGGGCCCGCAGACGCCGGTCCTCCTCCCGCTCCACCTCGGCCCGGAACAGCAGGTTGGCCATGCTCTTCCGGACGTCGGCCATCAGGCCGACGAACATCTCGTAGGCCTCCTTCTTGTACTCGACGAGCGGGTCCTTCTGGCCGTAGGCCCGGTACCGGATGGAGTCCCTCAGGTGGTCCAGGTCGTACAGGTGGTCCTTCCACTTGTCGTCGATGACCGACAGGACGATGAAGCTCAGGACCCGTTCCCAGTGCTCCCCGAAGTCCTCCAGCTTCTGCCCGTACGCCTCGTGGGCGCCCTCCATCACCTTCTCCCGGATCTCCCGGGTGCCGGACCACTCCATCTCCTCGGGCGCCAGCTCCTCGTCGGGCAGGAAGTCCAGCAGCAGGAAGTAGTCGATGAGCAGACGCTCCCGGAGGTCGGCCAGCCGCCACGCCTCCGGGTGGGAGTCCTCCGGGACGTGCTCGTCGAGCTCCACCTCCACGGCCCGCGCGATCATCTCCCACGCCTCGCCCTTCAGGTCCTCGCCCCCCTCCAGGGCGAAGAGGCGGAGGTCGTAGATGACCTCCCGCTGCTGGTTCATCACGTCGTCGTACTCCAGCAGCTTCTTCCGGGCCTCGAAGTTCCGGCGCTCCACCTTCTCCTGGGCCTTCTCGATGGACCGGGTGATCCACGGATGGGTGATGACCTCCCCCTCCTCGGTCCCGATCTTGTCCATCATCTTCGCGAACCGGTCCCCCGCGAAGAGCCGCACCAGGTCGTCCTCGGCCGACAGGAAGAACCGGCTGGAGCCCGGGTCCCCCTGCCGGCCCGACCGTCCCCGCAGCTGGCGGTCGATCCGGCGGGCGTCGTGCCGCGCCGTCCCCAGGATCTGGAGGCCGCAGGGAGGATCGTCCTGGCAGCCCAGCGCCTCCACCTGCGGCAGGCTCAGGTCCGGCGTCTCGTCCACCTGCCCGAAGGAGGGCTCGTCGGACTGGATGCCGCAGACGCCGCACTTCACGACGCCGTCGCCCAGCTTAATGTCGGTGCCGCGACCCGCCATGTTGGTGGCGATGGTGATGGCCCCGGGCTGACCGGCGTCGGCCACGATCTGGGCCTCCCGCTCGTGGTTCTTTGCGTTCAGCACCTCGTGGTCCAGTCCCCGCCGGCCCAGCATGCGGGAGATCTTCTCGGACACCTCCACGCTGGTCGTGCCCACCAGGATCGGCAGGTCCCGCTCGTTGAGCCGCTCGATCTCGTCCAGCAGGGCCGCGTACTTCTCGCGCTTCGTGCGGAAGATCACGTCGTCGTGGTCGATCCGCCGCACCGGACGGTGGGTGGGGATGACGACGACCTCCAGGTCGTAGATCTCCTGGAATTCCCCCTCCTCCGTCTCGGCCGTCCCGGTCATGCCGGCCAGCTTGTCGTACATCCGGAAGTAGTTCTGGATGGTGATGGTGGCCAGGGTCTGGGTCTCCCCCTGGACGCTCACACCCTCCTTGGCCTCCACGGCCTGGTGGAGCCCGTCGCTCCAGCGTCGGCCCGGCATCTTCCGGCCGGTGAACTCGTCCACGATCACCACCTGGCCGTCCTCCACCACGTATTCGACGTCCTTCTCGTACAGCGCGTGGGCCTTCACCAGCTGGTGCACGATGTGGATCTTCTCCGACTTCTCCGCGTACTCGCGCTCCAGCTCGGCGACCCTCTCCCGCTTCTCCTCCGGCTCCAGCTCCTCGGAGTCCTCGATCTCCTTGACCTTCTGGGACAGGTCGGGCACGACGAAGGCCTCCGGGTCCTCGGGGCTGAGGACCTCCAGGCCTTGGTCGCTGAGCTGGATCGTGTGGCCCTTCTCGTCGGTGGAGTAGAGGAGCAGCTCGTCCACCTCGTGGAGACGCTTCTCCCGCATCAGGTCGGCCTCCACCTTCTGGACCAGCTGTTTGATGCCGCTCTTGTTCAGCAGCTTCATGAGCCGCTTGTTCTTCGGATCGCCCCGCTGGGCGGCCAGCAGCAGCCGGCCGGCGTGCCACCGGGTATCGGCGTCCTCCTCCTCCCGGGCCTCCTCGAGCATCTCCTCGGCCTCGCCCAGCAGCTCCCGGACGATGCGCCCCTGGCGACGGACCAGGTCGGCCACCTGGGAGTTGTACCGCTTGTACTGGCCCTCGTCGTCCCGTCCCGCCGGGCCGCTGATGATGAGCGGCGTGCGGGCCTCGTCCACCAGGACCGAGTCGATCTCGTCGATGATGGCGTAGGTGTGGCCCCGCTGGACCCGGTCCTCGAGCCGCACCACCATGTTGTCCCGCAGGTAGTCGAAGCCGAACTCGTTGTTGGTGCCGTAGGTGATGTCGCACCGGTAGGCTTCGCGCCGCTCCTCGGTGCCCGGATCCGTGTCGTCCAGGCAGCCGACGGTCAGGCCGAGGAACTCGTAGACCGCCCCCATCCACCGGGCGTCGCGTCGGGACAGGTAGTCGTTGACCGTGACCAGGTGGGCGCCGTTGCCCGGGAGCGCGTTCAGGTACAGCGGCATGGTGGCAACCAGCGTCTTGCCCTCGCCCGTGGCCATCTCGGCGATCTTGCCCTGGTGCAGGACGATGGCGCCGATGAGCTGGACGTCGTAGGGCACCATGTCCCACGTCAGGGTGTTCCCCGTGATCTCGACCTCCTCGCCCAGCAGCCGGCGACAGGCCTCCCGTACGGTGGCGAAGGCCTCGGGGAGCAGCTCCTCCAGGGTCTCCTCGGTGACCGCCCGGAGCTCCTCCTCCACATCGCCCATCCTCCGGGTGAGATCGTCCCGGTGGTCCGGGTCCTCGGAGTGGCGCCGCTCCTCCCTCAGCTCGGCGATCTCCCGCTCCAGGGGCTCGGTCTCCTCCCGGATCGTCTCCCGGAAGCGCTCCGTCTGGGCGCGGAGCTCCTCGTCGTCGAAGTCGGCGAGGCGCTCCTCCTCGCGGTGGATCGCGTCGACGACGGGCTGGAGCTCCTTCATCTGGCGCTCGAACCGCGTGCCGACGACGTTCTGGATCAGGCTCTTCAGCATCCGTGGCTTCGGAGTGGAGGGTGGGCGTTCGGGGGAATCATGGGTTATAGGCCCGGAGGGCGGCCTGCGTTCCGGCCTTCCCGGCGGCGAGCTCGGCGCCGTGCCTCACGCCCGCCGGCGCCAGGCCTCCTCGACCCGGTCGCGGATCGACTCCGGCACCAGGTAGCGCACCGACCGGCCGGCGCCGAGCCGCTCCCGCAGCCGCGAGCCCGACAGGTCGACCCGGGTGACGGGCACCGGGACGAAGTCCACCCCGGCCCCGTCCTCCCCGGGCTCCGGCAGCTCGCCGCCCCGGCTCATGACGGCCAGGGTGGCCAGTTCGGCGATCCTCTCCGGCTCGCGCCAGCTGTCCAGCTCCCGGAGCTGGTCCACGCCGATCACGCAGTAGAGGGCCGCCGGCTCCCGGCGCCGCCGGATCTCCTCCAGCGTGTCGACGGTGTAGGACGGCCCGTCGCGGCGGAGCTCCAGGTCGCTCACCTCGATGCGCGGATCGTGTCCGAAGGCCTCCCGGGTCAGCTCGAGGCGGACCTCCGCCGGCAGGGCGGCCTCGCGGTGGGGCGGCCGGGCCGCCGGCACGACCAGCAGGCGGTCCAGCTCCAGGGCCTCCACCACGTCCTGGGCGACGACGAGATGGCCGATGTGGAGGGGATCGAAGGTCCCGCCCAGCATCCCCAACCGGCCGGTCACGCTCAGGAGGCTCCGGGGAGCTCCAGGTCCCGAATCTCGGCGGCCTGGGGGCTGTCGCCGTGCTCCTCGAGCAGCCGCTGGCGGACGTCGCGTGCCTCCCGGTCGAAGCCCAGCTCCCGGTAGCTGCGGAAGAGGGTCGCCAGGACCTCGGGGATCACCGGCGCCTCCGGATAGTTCTGGAGCACGTCCTCCAGGTAGATGTTGGCCGACTCGTAGGCCTCGTTGTCGAAGTACCATCGGGCGGTGCGGTACGCCTTGGCCGCCAGCTTCGATCGTGCCCTCCGCCTCAGCTCCCGGGCCTCCTCCTCCAGCGGGCTGGGCGAGTAGTACTGGAGGAGCCGGTCACAGGCGTCCCTCGCCTGCCGGGTGTACTCCTGGTCCAGAGCGAGCTCCGGCGACAGCTCCCAGTACGCCCGGCACACGCCGAGCTGCGCGTCGTCGGCCAGGTCGCTGCCGGGACGGTTGATGGCGAGCCGCTCGAAGGCCTCGGCAGCCTCCAGGTGCCGGCCCGCCCGGAAGTTCGATTCCCCCAGCAGGTACTGGGCGCTGTCGGCCTTGGGATGGAGGGGCTCCTGGAGCAGGAAGTCGTCGAACCCCACCCGCGCGGAGCCGTAGTCGCCCTCCTGGAAGCGCTCCCGGGCCCAATCGTAGAGGTCGGTCGAGGCGACGCCGTCGGGCGGACCGTGGGCCCCGCAGGCGCCGGCGATCGGCACGACGAGGAGGGCCGCCAGGAGGAGCACGCGCCGGAGAGCGGCGTCGGACGACGGCCAGCTGAATCGACTCGTCACGGGACTCCATACCGGATTTCGCGCACTCTCTCTTCCGCCGATCGCGCCAGGGGGCTGCTCCGGGCCGGGTGGAGCCGGAGCACCTCCCGGAAGGCCTCCAGGGCCTCCTGGTGACGGCCGGCCCGTGCCAGGAGCTCGCCGCGCAGGAAATGCGCCCGGTCCATGACCGTCTGCGGCGTGCCGACGTCCACCAGCCGGTCCAGCCGGGCCAGGGCCTCCTCGCGGCGGCCCGTTCGCCAGTCCTCCTGCGCCACCCGGTAGAGACAGCTCCCGTAGTGCCAGAGGGCCCCTCCGTCGTCCCCCGCCTCCCCGGACCGCGCGTCCAGATACCGCTCGAAGAAGGGGAGCGCCTCCCGGCAGCCGCCCAGCTCCTGGTACGAGCGGGCCGCCCGGTAGTACACCCCGGGACCGGGCGTCCGGTCCCCTTCCATCAGCGACAGGTACAGGGGAAGCGCCGATTCCCACTCCTGGCGATCGGCGTGATAGCCGGCCAGCTCCTCCCGGAGGTCCCGGGGCAGCAGCTCCAGACCCATCGGCACAAGCGGCCGGAGCGCCCGGGCCATCCTGTCCCGCCCTGCCTCCTCCAGCGCCTCCCGGGCCGCCTCGGTGAGGTCGGTCGCCGCCTGGAACCGCCAGGTCGAGTCCCGCGCCACCAGCTCCTCGTAGAGCTGCTGGCTGGTTCCGACGTCCCCCCGCACGGCGTAGGCGTGGGCAAGCCGCGCCAGCACCTCCTGAGCGTCGCCACGCTGCCTCCGGGCCAGCCGGTACTCGGCCACCGCCGCGTCCACCTCACCCCGGGCCATGAGCCGGTCGCCCCGTGCCAGCGACGCCTCGGCCTCGCTGGCACAGCCGGACGCGGCGCCCGCCAGCGCCAGGGCCGCGAGGGCCAGCCACGCCGTCGCCGTGCCGGCCGCGCGCGCCGGACCCCGGCCGGTCGACGGCGGGCAACCTCGATGCCTCTCGCTCCGGTGGCCGAACGTCATGCGCTCCTCGCGTCACGGGCCGGGCGCCGTCCCCGGGACAGGCGCCGGAACAGCCCGTATTCCAGGATGCAGTAGAGGGATCGGATCCCGTCGTACCAGCGGATCTTCTTCCCCTCCGCATACGTCCTTCCACTGTAGGAGATCCCCACCTCGTAGACGCGCCAACCCGCCAGCGCCACCTTCGCCGTCAGCTCGGCCTCGACGCCGAAGGAGCGCTCCTCCAGCTCGATCCCCTCCAGCACCTCCCGTCGGAAGGCCTTGTAGCAGGTCTCCATGTCGGTGAGGTTCAGGTTCGTGACCATGTTGGAGAGGAGGGTGAGGAACCGGTTCCCCACGTAGTGCCAGAAGTAGAGCACCCGATGGGGCCGGCCGCCCATGAAGCGGGAGCCGAACACGACGTCGGCCTTCCCGTCGAGGAGGGGCGCCAGCAGCCGCGGGTACTCCGCGGGGTCGTACTCCAGGTCGGCGTCCTGGATCAGCACGAGGTCCCCGGTGGCGGCCTCGAAGCCCGCCGACAGGGCGGCGCCCTTCCCCTCGTTCCGCTCCCGGAGGATCAGGCGGTCCACGGCGCCCACCTCCTCCAGGCCCCGGAGCACGTCACGGGAGCCGTCGTCGGACCCGTCGTCCACCGCGATCACCTCCGCCGACACCGGCGAGGCCCGCACGCGACGGACGATCTCCTCCACCGTGTCCCGCTCGTTGTAGACGGGGATGACGACGGAGACCCGGGGCGAGCCGTCCGTCACCCGGTGAGCACCCGCGGCTCCGGGAGCCGGCCCTCCTCGGCCAGGCGCCGGAAATAGCCCGCCGTCAGTCGGAGACCCTCTTCCAGGGGGACCTCGGGCGCCCAGTCGAGCAGCTCCCGGGCGCGGCCGATGTCCGGCTGGCGGACCTGCGGGTCGTCCTCCGGCAGGGGGAGATGTCGGATCCCGCTCGCCGACCCGATGACCTGCCGCACCAGATCGGCCAGCTCGGCGATGGTGAACTCGTCGGGGTTCCCCAGGTTCACCGGGTCGACCGCCTCGGACAGGAAGAGCCGGTAGAGGCCCTCCACCAGGTCCGACACGTAGCAGAAGCTCCGGGACTGGTCCCCCTCGCCGTAGACCGTCAGGTCCTCGCCGCGGAGCCCCTGGACCAGGAAGTTGGAGACCACCCGCCCGTCGTTCGGCCGCATCCGGGGACCGTAGGTGTTGAAGATCCGGGCGATGCGGGTGTCCACCCCGTGCTCGCGATGATAGGCCATGACCAGGGCCTCGGCGAAGCGCTTGGCCTCGTCGTACACGCCCCGGGGACCCACGGGGTTGACGTTCCCCCAGTAGGACTCCGCCTGGGGATGCTCCAGCGGATCACCGTACACCTCCGAGGTGGAGGCCAGAAGGAAGCGGGCGTCCTTCGCCTTGGCCAGCCCCAGCGTCTTGTGGGTGCCCAGGCTGCCCACCTTCAGCGTCTGGATGGGCAGCTCCAGGTAGTCCACGGGGCTGGCCGGCGACGCGAAGTGGAGGACGCCGTCGAGCTCGCCCTCCACGTAGATGAACTCCGTGACGTCGTGGTTGACGAAGCGGAAGCGCTCGTGACCGAAGAGATGGGCGATGTTGTCCGGGCTGCCGGTGATCAGGTTGTCCATCCCGATCACATCGTGCCCCTCCTCCAGGAACCGGTCGCACAGGTGGGAGCCCAGGAAGCCGGCGGCCCCCGTCACCAGGACCCTCACGTCACCGTCTCCCGCCCCACCGGGTGATAGGCGAAGCCCCGCTCCCGCATGCGCTCCGGCTCGAACAGGTTGCGTCCGTCGAAGACGACGGGCTCCTGCAGCTCCCCGGCCAGCCGCTCCCAGTCGGGGCGCCGGTACTGCAGCCACTCGGTCACCAGCACCACGGCGTCGGCCCCCCGGCACGCCGCGTACTCGTCGTCGGCGTACTCCACCCGGTCCCCGAAGTGACGGCGGGCCTCCTCCATCGCCACCGGGTCGTGCACGGCCACCTCCGCCCCCCGCTCCAGCAGCCCCTCCACCACGCGAATGGACGGCGCCTCCCGCATGTCGTCGGTCTCCGGCTTGAAGGAGAGCCCCCACACGGCGAAGCGTCGTCCCGAGAGGTCCTCCCCGTACCGGCCGTCCACCTTCCGGAGGAGCACGCCCTTCTGCCGCTCGTTGGCCTCGTGGACCGCCTCCACGATGGTCAGGTCGACGCCGTGGTCCTTCCCCGTGCGGATAAGGGCCCGGACGTCCTTGGGAAAGCAGCTCCCCCCGTAGCCCGTCCCCGCGAAGAGGAAGGACGCCCCGATGCGCGGATCCTCGCCCATGCCCCGTCGGACGGCCGAGACGTCGCCGCCCGCCTTCTCGCACAGCTCGGCCAGCTGGTTCATGAAGCTGATCCGGGAGGCCAGCATCGCGTTGGCGGCGTACTTGGTGAGCTCCGCCGACTCCAGGTCCATGAAGAGAAGCGGGTTGCCCGTCCGGACGAAGGGCTCGTACAGCTCCTCGAGCACCGCCCGCGGCTCGTCGGACTCGACCCCGCACACCACCCGATCGGGATACATGAAGTCCTCCACGGCGTCCCCCTCCTTCAGGAACTCCGGGTTGGAGGCCACGTGGAAGGGCACGTCGGTCCGCTCCGTGATCTCCCTCTTCACCTTCCGGGCGGTGCCGACGGGGACCGTGCTCTTGGTTATGACGATCGTGCCGTCGTCCAGCACCGGCGCGACGGTCCGGGCCACGTCCAGGACGTGGCGTAGGTCCGCGCTACCGTCCTCGTCGGCCGGGGTGCCGACGGCGATGAAGATCGCGCGCGCTCCGTTGGCCGCCCCCTCCACGTCGGTGGTGAAGGAGAGGCGTCCCTCCGACAGGTTCCGCTGCAGGAGGCGGTCCAGGCCCGGCTCGTGGATCGGCACCTCGCCCCGCGAGAGGGCAGCCACCTTGTCGGGGTCCACGTCCGCGGCCGTCACGCGGTTCCCCGTCTCGGCCAGGCAGGTGCTCACCACCAGGCCCACGTATCCGGATCCTACGACAGTGATCTCCATGGAACGCTCGCGCTCTCCGTGTCCGGGGGATGAGGCGTCGAAGGGCGGGCCGCCTCCGGAACGGCCCGTGGGCCAGCGAAGTTAGAGCCCGCGGCCCGGGGCGTACAAGTCGTCGG
>CAZSKS010000026.1:9001-27650 GCA_964607465.1 uncultured Gemmatimonadota bacterium
CCGGCCGCTCATCCGGCCACCGAGCGGTAGACCTCCCGGACAGTCTCCTCGACCGAGTGGCGGGGCTCCCAGCCGGTCTGCTCCCGCAGCCGCTCCGGGTCCCCCACGAGCCGGGGGGCCTCCTCCTCGCGCACCTTGTCCGGGTCCACCTCGATCTCCAGCTCCACCCCCGCCTCGTCCTGGATCCACTCGAGGATCTGCCGGATCGTCACCGTTTCGCCGGAGCACACGTTGTAGGCCGCCTCGGGCTCCTCCAGATCCATGATCAGGGCGAACGCCCGGACCCCGTCACGCACGTCGGTGAAGTCCCGCTCCACGTCCAGGTTCCCGACCCGGATCTTCGGTGGGCGATCCCCCCGGGCCACCGCCGCCACCTGCAGGCTGAAGTCGGGGACCACGAAGTGACGCTGCTGGCCCGGACCGATCAGGTTGAACCCGCGGCTCACCACCGTGCCCACGCCGGAGGCGCGGCGGTAGGTGTGGGCGGCGAGCTCCTGGCAGGCCTTCGAGAGGCCGTACACGGTCAGCGGGCGGAGCATCAGGTCCTCCCGCATGGGCTCCCCGGGGGTCCCGGCGTCGCCGTAGGCGTCCCCCGAGCCCATGATCAGGATGCGCGGATCGAAGGCCGGGAACTCCTCACGCACGCTCAGGACCGCCTCGCACAGGTTCACCGTTCCCCCGGCGTTCACCCGCATGGCCTGCTCCGCCTGCTGGCGGGCCAGCGCCCCCGACGAGAAGCCCGCCAGGTGGTAGATCCGCTCCGGCTGGACGGCGGCCAGGACCCGGAAGAGGGCGTCGTGGTCGCGCACGTCGGCGGCCTTCCATTCCACCGCCGCCATCTGCGACGGGCTGAGGGTGCTCCGGGTCGGCGGGAGGGTCAGCGCCGAGGCGGAGACCTCCTCCCCCTGCTCCAGGAGCCGCTTCAGCAGATGCTCCCCCACGAACCCGTCCGCCCCCGTCACCAGCGTCCTCATACGTCCTCCCTTCCTCCGTGCTCCCTCGCGTGCCGGGCCAGCTCCCGGGCGGCGTAGGTCACCACCAGGTCGGCCCCGGCCCGGCGGATGGAGAGCACCGCCTCCCGGAGGACCGCGTCGTCGTCGATCCAGCCCTGCTGGCCGGCCGCCCGGATCATGGCGTACTCGCCGCTCACCATGTAGGCGGCCGTGGGGAGGCCGAAGCGCTCCTTCACCCGATGCACCACGTCCAGGTAGCCCAGCGCCGGCTTCACCATCACGATGTCCGCCCCCTCCTCCACGTCCAGCTCCACCTCCCGCAGGGCCTCCTCGCCGTTGGCCGGGTCCATCTGGTAGCCGCGACGGTCGCCGAAGGCGGGCGCCGACCCCGCCGCGTCCCGGAACGGCCCGTAGAAGGCGCTGGCGTACTTCGCCGCGTAGGAGAGGATCGCCGTGTTCCGGAAGCCCTCGTCGTCCAGGGCCCGACGCACGGCCCCGATCCGACCGTCCATCATGTCGGACGGCGCCACCACGTCGGCCCCCGCCCGGGCGTGGCTCACCGCCTGCCGGGCCAGGAGCTCCAGGGTGGGATCGTTCAGCACCTCCCCGTCCTCTACGAGGCCACAGTGCCCGTGGGACGTGTACTCGCACAGGCACACGTCGGTGACGACGACCATGTCGCCCACCCGCTCCCGGATGGCCCGTACGGCCCGCTGCACCACCCCGTCCTCCGCCCAGGCCCGGCTGCCCCGCTCGTCCTTGCTCTCCGGCACGCCGAAGAGCAGCACCGCCCGGACGCCGTCGTCCCGGGCTTCGGCCGCCTCCCGGGCGACCAGGTCCACCGAGAGCCGCTCGACGCCCGGCATCGACGGAACCGGCTCCCGCCGGTCCTCTCCCGGGAGGACGAAGAGGGGAAGGACGAAGTCCTCCGGGGCCAGTCGCGTCTCTCGGACGAGATCACGCAGACCCTCGCGCCGGAGGCGACGCGGGCGGACGGTGGGAAAGCCTGTCATCTTCCTCCCACCTCCTCGGTGGCTCGTTCGGCGTCGACGAGGGCCCGCACCAGGCCCGGCACGGTGTACTCCTCCGCCACGGCGTGCACCGGGAGGCCGAATTCCCGCACCGTCCCGGCCGTGATGGGTCCGATGGTCGCGACCCTGGCGGGTCCCACGTCCCGGCCCGCCAGGTCCACGAAGTTACGTACCGTGGAGGAGGCGGTGAAGGTCAGCCAGTCCACCTCGCCCCGCCGGAGTCGAGCCGGGAGGTCCTCCACGTCCGGACGACCGCGCACGGTCCGGTAGGCGGCCACCTCGTCCACGCGGGCTCCGCTCCGCCGGAGGCCTTCCGGCAGCACCTCCCGCGCCTCCGCCGCCCGGGCCAGCAGGACCCTGCGACCCTCCAGGCGCTCCGTCGCTCCTCGGAGGGCGCGGAGCAGGGCCTCCGCCCGGTACTCGTCCGGCACGACGTCCACCCGGACACCGGCGTCCCGCAACGCGCCCGCCGTCGCCGGCCCGATGGCGGCCACCCGGGAACGGGCCAGGGCGTCCGACGGCTCCCCGTCCGTCCCTTCCAGCGCCGACAGGACGCGATCCACCCCGTTGACGCTGGTGAAGACCACCCAGTCGTACTCCGGCAGCGCACGGACGGCGCGGCGCAGGGGCCCGGGATCCTCGGGGGGCTCGATGGCGATGGTGGGATATTCCACGACGGTGGCCCCCAGCTCCCGGAGTCGGGAGCACAGGGCGTCCGCCCGTCGCCGCGGTCGCGTGACCACCACGGTCCGGCCTTGCAGGGGACGGTCGCTCACGACGATCGGCTCTCCGTCGGAAGGGGCGAGGCGGCGGACGGGCCGGGAGGCGTCGGCCCCGGGGCGTCGATCCGGCTATCCGGCGTCCCGCGGGCGACCCCGGCGGCCGTGGTGGAGAGGGCTAGGGGGCCTTGACGATCTTGTCGGCCTTGATGCAGCGGGTACAGACCTTGACCCGCTTCTTCGTGCCGTTCTCCAGGATCTGGATCTTCTGGAGGTTGGGAAGGGTCCTCCGCCGGGTCCGGTTGTTGGACGGACTGACGTTGTTCCCGGTCTGCGGGCCCTTGTCGCAAACGTAGCAGAAGTTAGCCATGGTTTCCCGCCGGAAGTCGTTGCATGGTCGTCGGGCGCCTGGCAGGTCCGCTCACTCCTGGATGTCCAGGGAGTCGGCGAGCATGAAGCTCGCCACCGCCGGGATGTTCTCCCGGGAGTCGGAATCGACGGCACCGCGGCTCACCCACTCCTGCACGATCGAGTCGTTGAGGCTGTAGAACTGGCCCTCCACGGTCACGCGGTCGCCTCCGTACACGGTGGCCCCCCGCTGCAGCAGCTGGCCGTCCATCAGGATCGGATAGTCCACGCTGTCGTTGAGGGCCACCGTGAAGACACCGCGTCCCAGGTTCTGCGACACCTCCACCGAATCCAGCGCCGCCGACCTGCCCACGGCGCCGGCGGGATCGGCCGCAAGGCTCGCCCGCGTCAGCGCCCCCTCCGTGGCCGAGGCCGTGTCCTGCATGGTCGGCTGGAGCGAACTCTCCACGGACTGTGCCTCCTGGTACACCCAGTAGAGGAAGCCGGCCATCGTGGCCACGGCCACCACCATCAAGAGCGTAGACGTCCCCCTGAAGCCCGACGATCCCGCCATGAGTCCTGCCTTTCTCCTTGCCTGCGGTGGGGGGCTACTGCCCGCCCCGCCGCGTGAGCTCGATCAACGCCAGCTCCGCACCGTCGCCCCGCCTGGCGCCCAGCTTCAGGACGCGCGTGTATCCACCGTCGTGCTCCCGGAACCGCGGCCCGATGTCGTCGAACAGCTTGCCCAGGATCTCCCGGTCCGCGACGTGACGACGCACCTGTCTCCTGCTGTGGACGTCGTCGGTCCGGGCCAGGGTGATCAGCTTCTCGGCGAACGGGCGAAGCTCCTTCGCCTTGGCCTCGGTCGTCCGGATCCGCTCGTGCCGGAAGAGGCTCGTCGCCATGTTGCGAAGCGTGGCCTTGCGGTGGCTCGGCTTCCGGCTGAGCGACCGGCCCTTCTTCCTATGTCTCATCGTCCGCGTCCTCGAGCCCCGCCCCGTTGCCGGCCACGGTCTCGTCCTTCAGGTAGAGTCGTCCCTCGTCGTCCCGCTCCAGCGACATGCCGAAGTGAAGCTGGTGGTCGTTCAGCACCTCGGCCACCTCCTCCAGGGACTTCTCCCCGAAGTTCTCCACCTTCAGCATCTCGTCCCGGGTCTTCCGGGCCACGTCCGCCAGCGTCTTGATGTCGGCCTTCTCCAGCGTGTTGCGGGATCGGACCGAGATGCCCTCGAAGACGTCGAGGGGCGACTCCAGCAGCTCCTGGAGCTCCTCGTCCACCGGTTCCAACCCGGGCTCACCGGCAGGAGGCGCGGCTCCGTCGCCCTCCTCACCGCCTGGCTGCGCCACGGTCTCGCCGAACCTGGCGAGGTACGACAGGTGGGTTCGCGCGATCTCCGCCGCGTGTCCCAGGGCGTCGGCCGGATCCAGGGCACCGCTGGTCTCGACGCTCACGGTGAGGCGATCGAAGTCGGTCCGCTGACCGACCCGGGTCTCGTGGACCGAGAAGTTCGCCTTCCTGACGGGGTTGAAGAGGGAATCCACCCGGATCAGGTCCACCGGCATGTCGTCCGGCACCTCGTGCTCCTCCGCCGGGACGAAGCCGCGGCCGCGCCTCACCCACAGGTCCACACGGAGGGGCCGGTTCTCCGGACGGTCCTCCTGGAGGGTGAACAGCCGGTGATCGGGATTGACGACGTCGACCGACGCGGCGTCCGACAGCCGGGCCGCCGTCACGGGGCCCGCCTCGCTCACGCTGAGCTCCAGGCGGGCCTCGTCCACGTCGTCGTCCATCTCGAGGACCAGCTGCTTCAGGTTCTGGATGATCTGATGGACGTCCTCCGCCACGTCCTCGATCGTCTGATGCTCGTGCTGCACCCCGTCCGCCCGGAACGCCCAGACGGCCGCCCCGGGGAGGGAGGACAGGAGGATTCGGCGGATGGAGTTGCCGAGCGTATGGCCGAAGCCCCTCTCGAGGGGCTGCAGCAGAAACTCGGCCCGCCGACCGTCGTCGGAGCGTGACTGCTCCTCGACGGTCTCGGGCAAGACGAGTCCGGTGATCTTCGTCGACGACATAAGGTGTCTTCTCGGGCTTCTATGGTCGGGTCGTTCCGGAGCCTCCGGCCGGCTTTCGCCGCCGGCGTCCGGTCTCTACGCGGTAGGCGACTCGAAGGTGAGCCGCCGGGTCGATCTGATGCTTCGGCCTGCTAGACGCGCCGCTTCTTCGGCGGTCGACAGCCGTTGTGGGGGATCGGCGTGACGTCACGGATCGACTTGATCGTCAGGCCGGCGCTCTGCAGCGCCTGGATGGCCGACTCCCGGCCCGATCCGGGGCCCTGGACGTGCACGTCCACCTTCTGCATGCCCATGTCCACCGCCTCCTTGCCGGCGTTCTCCGCCGCGATGGTCGCCGCGAACGGTGTGGACTTCTTCGAACCCTTGAAGCCCGACTTCCCGGCGCTGGACCACGCGATGGCGTTGCCGTTGGTATCGGCGATGGTGATGATCGTGTTGTTGAACGTGGCCTTGATGTGGGCCACGCCCTCCGCCGGTGCCTTCTTCCTGCGACTCGATCCCTTGGCCATGCGTCGTATCCGTCCTCCGATCGTCGGACCGGCGCCTCCGCCCTCCGGCGGAAGGTCGTCCGGCCCGAAATGTACGCTCTGTCTCCTACTTCTTGGTCGGCGCCTTCTTCTTCCCGGCCACGGTCTGGCGCGGACCCTTCCGGGTGCGCGCGTTGGTCCTCGTCCTCTGTCCCCGGACCGGGAGCCCCTTCTTGTGCCGGATCCCCCGATAGCACCCGATGTCCATCAGGCGCTTGATGTTCATGTTGACCTCGGTCCGGAGCGCGCCCTCGACCTTGTAGCGGTTCTCGATGACGCGTCGGAGCTTGTTGAGGTCCTCGTCGGACAGCTCGTGGGTCCGGGCGTCCGGGTTCACCCCGGTCTCGTCCAGGATCTCCTTCGAGGTGGAGCGCCCGATCCCGTAGATGTAGGTGAGGGCGACCTCGATGCGCTTCTCCCTGGGAAGGTCGACGCCTGCGATCCGTGCCATGTCTTATCCCTGCCGCTGCTTGTGCTTCGGATTCCTGCTGCAGATCACCCGCACGACGCCCTTCCTGCGGACGATCTTGCAGTGCTCGCAGATCTTCTTGACGCTCGCTCGAACCTTCATCGTCGACTCCCTTCGGTCCGTATCGATCGGAGCCCCGTAAGGTAGCTGGCCGCGTCGCCGTTTTCAACCACTCGGCTTCTTCGCCGCTCCATCACTTGTACCGATACGTGATGCGCCCCTTCGACAGGTCGTAGGGGGACATCTCCACGGCCACCTTGTCGCCCGGCAGGATCCGGATGTAGTTCATCCGGATCTTGCCCGAGACGTGGCAGGTGACCTCGTGGCCGTTCTCCAGCTCCACCCGGAACATCGCGTTCGGCAGGGCCTCGAGGACCTCGCCGGTCATCTGGATCGGTTCTTCCTTAGCCAACGTCCCTTTCCTCTCTGGCTGCAGTGGGCGCCGGGCGGGCGGTCAGGATGCGCGGCCCCTCCCCCGTCACGGCCACCGTGTGCTCGAAGTGGGCCGAGAGGGAGCCGTCCGCCGTGACGACCGTCCACTCGTCGTCCAGGGTCCGGATCCGTCGCCCGCCCACGTTCACCATCGGCTCGATGGCGATGACCAGGCCCTCCCGCAGCTCCTGGCCGCGGCCTCGCTCCCCGAAGTTGGGCACCTGCGGGTCTTCATGGGCTGCATTTCCCACGCCATGGCCGACCAGCTCCCGGATCACGCTGAAGCCGGCCGCCTCCACGACTTCCTGGACCGCGGCCCCGATGTCCCCCACCCGGCCGCCCGGCCGGGCCTGGTCGATGCCCCGCTCCAGGGAGGTCCGGGTGACGCTCAGCAGGCGACGCGTCCCGGGCGCGATCTCGCCCACCGGAATCGTGACCGCGGCGTCGGCGAAGTAGCCTTCCAGCTTCACGCCCACGTCCACGGTGACGATGTCCCCCTCCTCCAGCGTCCGCTCCGTGGAGGGGATCCCGTGGACCACCTCCTGGTTGACGCTGGTGCAGAGGGTCGCCGGAAAGCCGTACAGCCCCTTGAAGGCCGGGGTCGCCCCCGGGTGCTTCCGTATGAGATCCTCGGCGATCCGGTCCAGCTCGCCGGTGCTCACGCCGGGCGCCACCTGCTCGCCCACCGTCTCGAGCACCCGGGCCACGATGGCCCCGGCCTCCCCGATGGCCTCCAGCTCCTGCTGGCTCTTCAGCGAGATCACGTCGTCAGGCTCCCCTGGAGGCGGCCGGCGACCTCCCGAACGCTCCCCGTGCCGTCCACCTCCTCCACCGGCACGTCCGACGCACGGTACCATTCCAGCACGGGTCGCGTCTGCTCGCGGTAGACCTGGAGGCGACGACGCACCGTCTCGGGACGGTCGTCCTCGCGCTGGACCAGCTCGCCGTCGCAGTCCGCGGCGGGACAGGCGTCCCCCGCCTCCGCGTCCCGGGTCACGGCTCCGCAGTCGGCGCACACCCGCCGGGACGACAGCCGGCGGACCAGCTCCTCCTCCGGCACGTCCAGATAGACGACCCGATCCAGCGAATCGCCCCGCCCGGCCAGGATCGCGTCCAGGCCCCGGGCCTGGGCGAGCGTCCTGGGGAATCCGTCCAGGATGTAGCCGCCGGCGGCCTCGGGCCGGTCCAGGGCCTCGCGGACGATCCCCAGGATCACCTCGTCGGGCACGAGCTCGCCGGCGTCCATGTACTCGGCCGCCCGGCGCCCCATCTCCGTGCCCTCCCGCCGTGCGGCCCGCAGCATGTCGCCCGTGGCGTAGCGCGGCACGCCGTGCTCCTCCGCCAGCCGCTCGCCCTGCGTCCCCTTGCCGGCGCCGGGCGGCCCCATGAGAACCAGCCGCACGAGTCAGGCTCTCACCCGACTGATGGCGGCCGAGACGTGGTGCATCCCAAGGAAGGTGAGGTCCGTCGACCGAGGCGCACATGTAGGTGCGTCGCAGAGAGGCAGACCGAAGCCTGACGCCGGGAGGTGCCGCGTATCGGCCGCCATCACATGTACCGCTGGCGGCCGCCCGCCCCCGCTCTCCCCTTCTTCATGAAGCCCTCGTACTGACGCAGCAGCAGGTGCTGCTGCATCTTCTGCACGGTGTCCAGCGCCACGCCCACCACGATGAGGAGGGACGTCCCGCCGAAGAAGAAGGCCTGGATGTCGAAGGCCTCGAAGATCCCGAAGGGCAGGATCGCGATGACGGCCAGGTAGACGGATCCGGGCAGCGTGACCTTGGTCAGGACGTCGTCGATGTACTCGGCGGTGGCCGAGCCCGGCTTCACCCCGGGGATGAACCCGCCCTGCTTCTTCAGGTTCTCCGCCAGGTCCAGGGGGTTGAAGATGATGGAGGTGTAGAAATAGGTGAAGAAGATGATCAGGATCGCGTACGTGATGAAGTACCAGGGCTCGCCGACCTGGAAGATCTGGCTGAGGTCGTAGAGGAAGCCCTGCATCCCGCCGGCCGTCGCCCCTCCCTGGCCCCCGGTGAAGGTATACAGCGTTCCGGGGACGATGATGATGGACTGGGCGAAGATGATCGGCATCACGCCGGCGGAGTTCACCCGCAGGGGGATGAAGGACTTCTGGCCCTCCCGCACCCGTCCCCGCCCCACGACCTTCCGGGGGATCTGGACGGGGATCCTCCGTGCGGCCATGGTCAGGGCCACCACGCCGGCCACGATGGCGACGAGCACGGCCACGAGGGCCAGCAGCTTGAAGGTGCTGATGCCCCCCGCCGTGTACAGCTCCAGCGTGTTCAGCACCGCGCCGGGGAAGCCCTGCAGGATCGAGAAGAAGATGAGCAGGGACATGCCGTTGCCGACGCCCCTCTCGGTGATCTGCTCCCCGAGCCACATGACGAAGACGCCGCCGGTGGTGAGGATCAGCACGGTCTGGAGGCGGAACAACCAGCCCGGGGCCGCCACGGCACCCGGCTGGGACTCCAGGAAGATCGCGTAGCCGTAGGCCTGCATGACGCAGAGGACGACCGTCGTGTACCGGGTCCACTGCGTCAGCTTGCGACGGCCCTCCTCGCCTTCCTTCTGGAGCTTCTCGATGGTCGGGAAGACGGCCGCCAGGAGCTGGAACATGATGCTGGCGGAGATATAGGGCATGATGCCCAGCGCCAGCAGCGTGGCGCGCTGGAGGCCGCCCCCCGTGAACATGTCGTAGATGCCGAAGAGCGTGCCCCGCAGCTGCCCGGCCAGCTGCTCCAACGCCAGGACGTCCACCCCCGGCGTCGTGATGTGGGATCCCAGCCGGTAGATGGCCAGGCAGAGGAGGGTGAAGAGGATCTTCTCCTTGAGCTCCGGAACCTTGAACAGGTTCGGGATCGCCTGGGCGGGCTTGAGCCCGGAGGACGACGCCATCCTAGCCGATCACCTCGGCGGTGCCGCCGGCCGCCTCGATCTTCTCGCGGGCCGACCCGCTGAAGGCGTGGGCGCGGATCGTGAGGGCCCGCTCCAGCTCGCCGTCCCCCAGGATCTTCACGCGGTCCCCGGCGGACCGGGTGAAGCCGAGCTCCGCCAGCCGCTCGGGATCCAGCTCATCCGACTCCACGTCGGCCAGCGCGCCCACGTTCACGACCTGGTATTCCGTCCGGTTGGGCGGATGGAAGCCGCGCTTGGGCAGACGCCGGTAGAGGGGCATCTGTCCCCCCTCGAACCAGACGGGGACCTGCCCCCCGCTCCGGGCCTTCTGTCCCTTGTGGCCACGCCCCGCGGTCTTGCCGACCCCGGAGCCGGGGCCACGGCCCACCCGCTTGGAGCTCTGCTTGGAGCCCTCGGGAGGGCTGAGGTTCTCGAGTCCCACGTGCTTTTCGTCAGCCATCGTCCTGTTCCATCTCCTCCACGTCCACCAGGTGGGAGACCGTGGCCACCATCCCGCGGATGGTGGGCCGGTCGACGTGCTCCACCTGGTCCTGGTGATGCTTCAGCCCCAGCGCCCGGAGGGTACGCCGCTGATTCTCCGGTGCGTTGCAGCCGCTCTTCACCTGCCGGATCCGCAGCTTCCTAGGCACGCATGGCCTCCCGGATCTCCTCCACGTCCACGCCCCGCTCCCGGGCGATCTGCTCGGGCGTCACCAGCCGCCGCAACCCGTTCATCGTCGCCCCGACCATGTTGATCGGGTTGTTGGAGCCCAGGCTCTTGGTGAGGATGTTCTCGTAGCCCGCGCACTCCAGCACCGCCCGCACCGGACCGCCGGCGATGACGCCGGTGCCGGGAGAGGCGGGCTTGAGGAGGACCTTGCCCGCTCCCAGCTCCCCCGTGATCTCGTGGGGGATCGTGCCGTTCATCAGCGGCACCTCCTCCATGGACTTGCGGGCCTGGTCGATGGACTTCCGGATGGCCTCCGCCACCTCGTTGGCCTTGGCCAGCGCCGTTCCGACGCGGCCGCGCCCGTCCCCCACCGCCACCAGGGCGGTGAAGGAGAACCTGCGTCCCCCTTTCACCACCTTGGAGACGCGGTTGATGTCGATCACGTTCTCGCGAAGGCTCTCGCCCTCGTCGCGCCGTCGGTTCGCCACTGTCTCTCTTCTCCGTTAAGCCTTGTCGATTCGGTCGTTCGGACGACCCGCCTCCGCCGACCCGTCGGGGCCCGCGGAAGGGATCAGCGGATCAGAACTCCAGGCCGCCGTCGCGGGCTCCCTCGGCGAAGGCCTTCACCCGGCCGTGGTACGGATATCCGGCCCGGTCGAAGACCACCTTCTCGACGCCGGCGTCGCGTGCCTTCTCCGCCAGGCGCTTCCCGGCAGCGTAGCTCCGGGCCACCTTCCCCTCCATCTCCTCGGGAAGATGCTCCTCCAGTCCGCCGGCCCGGGAGGAGAACCCCACCAGGGTCACGCCCCGGTCGTCGTCCACCAGCTGGCCCTCGATGTGTCGGAGACTCCGGGACACGACGAGGCGCGGCCGCTCCGCGGTGCCGCGGACCTTCCGCTGGATCCTCGCATGCCGCCGGGCCCGCCGCTCGCGTCGTCGGGCCGCCCTGTCGACCGCCATCGTCTACCTCGCCTCGTCCGTCGTCTCGTCGCCTGTCGTCACGTGCCGCCTCAGGCCATGCCGCCGGGGCCGCCGGTGCTGACCGCGGCCTTCCCGGCCTTCCGCCGCACCTGCTCGCCCACGTAACGGATGCCCTTCCCCTTGTACGGCTCGGGGGGGCGGATGTCCCGAATCTCCGCGGCCACCTCGCCCACCAGCTGCTTGTCCACGCCCCGGACGTGCAGGAGGGTCGGGCTCTCCACCTCCACCTCGATGCTCTCGGGCACCTCGTAGACGACCTCGTGGCTGAAGCCGAGGGTCAGCTCCACGTCGTGTCCCTTCCGGGTGGCCCGGTAGCCCACCCCCTGGATCTCCAGGGACCGCTCGTAGCCCTCGGTGACTCCTTCCACCATGTTCGAGATCAGGCTCCGGGTCAGGCCGTGCAGGGCCCGGTGACGCTTGTGGTCCGTGGGACGCGTGACCACCAGCTCTCCGTCCCGCTCCTCGATCGTCATGTCGGGATGGAAGGTGTCGGTGATCTCGCCCCGGGGACCCTTCATGGTGACCCGGGAGCCGTCCACCTGGACGTCGACCCCGTCGGGGATCCCCACGGGCTGCTTGCCGATTCTGGACATCGGTCTCCGTCGTCGCTCGAGCGTTCGGTCAGTAGACGCGGGCCACGTACTCGCCGCCCACCCGCTCGGTGCGGGCCTCCCGGTCGGTCATGACGCCCCGGGAGGTGGAGAGGATGGCGATGCCCATCCCCGATCGCACCCGGGGCAGGGAATCCGCGTCCACGTAGCGTCTCCGGCCCGGCTTCGACACCCGTTCCAGGGAGCGGATCACCGGCCGGTCCTCCTCCGTGTACTTCAGGTACAGCCTCAGGACGCCGTGGTGCCCGTCGTCCAGGACCTTGAAGTCGTGGACGAACTTGTTCTCGGCCAGGATCCGGGCGATCTCGATCTTCAGCTTGGAGATCGGCATGTCCACCCGGCGATGGCCGGCCTGCTGGGCGTTGCGCACCCGGGTCAGCATGTCCGCTACGGGGTCGCTCATGCTCATGGCGTCACCAGCTCGCCTTGCGGACCCCGGGGATCTCGCCCCGGTGCGCCTTCTCCCGGAAGCACAGCCGGCAAAGGCCGAACTTGCGCATGTAGCCCCGGGCCCGTCCGCACCGCTGACAGCGATTCACGCCGCGGGTGCTGAACTTCTGCTCGCCCTTCGACTTCTCGATCAGTGCTTTTCTGGCCATGACGTACCGTCTGCGTCCTCGTTTAGCTTCGGTTCAGACCACGACGGGCTGTTCGCCCCGGAAAGGGACGCCCAGCTCCCGCAGCAGCACCAGCGCCTCGTCGTCCTTGTCGGTCGTCGTGCACAGGGTGAGGTTCATCCCGTACACCTTGACCACCTCGTCGACGTCCACCTCCGGGAAGATCATCTGCTCGTCGATCCCGATGGTGTAGTTGCCCCGGCCGTCGAACGACCGCGAGTTGAAGCCGCGGAAGTCCCGGATGCGGGGTACCGCGGTGCTCACGAATCGATCCAGGAACTCGTACATGCGGGCCTGGCGGAGCGTGACCTTCACGCCGACCGGCTCGCCCTGGCGAAGCTCGAAGTTGGAGATCGACTTCTTCGCCCGGGTCACGATCGGCTTCTGGCCCGTGATGGCCGCCAGCTCCCGCTGGGCCGCCTCGAGGAGCTTCGGGTTCTCCTTCGCCTCCCCGAGCCCCGCGTTGATCACGATCTTGTCCAGCCGCGGGACCTCCATCGGGTTCTCGAACCCGAAGGTGTCCTCCAGCTGACCTCGGACGTGCGTCTCGTAGTGCTCCTGCAGCCGGGGCTTGCTCATCGTCGTCGTCACGGCGTCGGGATGGGGTTGCCGCACTTCTTGCAGAGCCGCTCCGCCGTCCCGTCGTCGTCCCGCCGGGTGCCGGTCCGGACGCCCTCGTCGCAGTGGGGACACACCAGCATGACGTTCGAGGCGTGGATGGGCTGCTCGAACGTCATGATGCCGCCCTCCGGGTTCTCCCGGGTCGGCGCCTGGTGCCGCTTGCGCATGTTGATCCCGTCCACCACCACGCGGCGCCGGTCCGGGTCGGTGCGGAGCACCTGACCCGTGGCCCCCCGGTAGTTGCCGGAGATCACCTTCACCCGGTCGCCCGTGCGGACGTGGAGGCTGTTCTTCGTCATCTCGTCGTCGTCCTCTCGGCCATGCCTGCCTCCCCCGCTCAGATCACTTCGGGGGCCAGCGACACGATCTTCATGAACCTCTTCTCGCGAAGCTCCCGAGCCACCGGTCCGAAGATCCGGGTGGCCCGCGGCTCGCCCACGTCGTTGATGAGGACCGCCGCGTTCTCGTCGAACTTGATGTAGCTGCCGTCGGAGCGGCGGTTCTCCCGGTTGGTCCGGACCACCACGGCCCGGGCCACGTCGCCCTTCTTGACGTCCCCTCCCGGGATGGCGTCCTTGACGGCCACCACGATCACGTCACCGAGACCCGCGTATCGCCGCCGGGATCCGCCCAGGACGCGGATACACCGGGCGCGTCGCGCCCCCGAGTTGTCCGCGATGCGGAGTTCCGACTCCTGCTGGATCATCGGTACGCTCCTACGCCGGCCGGTCGATCAGCTCCACGACACGCCACCGCTTCTTCCTGGAGCTCGGCCGGGTCTCGACGATCCGTACGATGTCCCCTTCGCGGTACTCGTTCTCCTCGTCGTGCGCGTGGAACTTGGAGTGTCGGGTGATCTGCTTCGTGTAGAGCGGGTGTGCGAACTGCCGCTCCACGGAGACCACCACGGTCTTGTCCATCCTGTCGCTCACGACGGTGCCCACCCGGGACTTGGTCCGGGCATCGGAGGCGTCGTCGCGGGTCTCGGTCGCTTCGGTCATGGTCTATGCCTGTCGTCGTCGGTGTCGGGATCCGCCGGGCAGCTCCCGGCGAACGCCCGCGGTCCGCTGTCTACGTGTCCTCGTCCCCGGCGTCGGCCGAGGCGGCCAGCTCGCGCTCGCGGCGAATCGTCTTCAGCCGGGCCAGGTCCCTGCGCCGGGATCGGAGGAGCGCGGGGTTCTCGAGCTCCTGGTACGCCTTGCGATACCGGAGGCGGAACACCTCCTCCGCCGCCATCCGGATCTCCTCCTCGATCTCCGCGTCCGTCAGCTCGCGGATCTCCTCCGCGCGCATCAGATCTCGTCCCGGCTCACGAACTTCGTGCGGATCGGGAGCTTGGCCGAGGCGAGCTTCATGGCCCGCTCGGCGACCTCCCGCTCCACGCCCTCGATCTCGAACAGGACCCGACCGGGTCGGACGGGGGCCACCCAGTTCTCCGGGTTGCCCTTCCCCTTGCCCATCCGGACCTCCGCCGGCTTCTTCGTCACCGGCTTGTCCGGAAAGATCCGGATCCAGACCTTCCCGCCGCGCTTCATGTGGCGGGTCATGGCCACCCGGGCCGCCTCGATCTGACGCGAGGTGATCCGGTGCGGCTCCAGGGCCTTGAGGCCGAAGTCGCCGAAGGAGACGCTGTTCCCCCTCGTCGCCTTCCCCTTCAGGCGGCCCTTGTGGACCTTTCTGTGCTTGACGCGACTTGGCTGTAGCATCGTTCCGATCCCCTGCTGTCGCTGCTTCGTGCTCGTCGCCGCGCCGGCCCGTGTCTCCCGGCCGGCGCCGGTACCGTCACCTCAGCGGCGGCCGCCGCCCGCCGTGTACGTCTGACCGCGGCGATCCTCCACGACCTCGCCGTGGAAGATCCAGACCTTGACGCCGATGGTGCCGAAGGTCGTCTTCGCCGTCTGCTGCGCGTAGTCGATGTCGGCCCGCATCGTGTGCAGCGGGACCCGACCCTCGTGATATCCCTCGGTCCGGGCGATCTCCGAGCCGCCCAGCCGTCCGCCGCACTGGATGCGGATCCCCTCGGCGCCCGACCGCGTGGCGTTCTGCACGGCCCGGCGCATGGCCCGGCGGAAGCTGATCCGCTGCTCCAGCTGGTGGACGATGTTGTCCGCCACCAGGTGGGCGTCCGTCTCCGGCGACTTGACCTCCTCCACGTTGATCGAGACCTCGGAGTCGGTGATCAGCGCCAGCTCGTCCCGGAGCTTGTCCACCTCCGAGCCGCCCTTTCCGATCACGACGCCGGGGCGCCCCGTATGGATGTTCACCACGATCTTCGAGGGCTTCCGCTCGATCTCCACCGTGGACACCGCGGCGTGATCCAGCCGGGCGTGCAGGTATTTCCGGAGCTTCTCGTCCTCGGCCAGGAGCTCGGGGAACTCCTCGCCCTGCGCGTACCAGCGCGAGCGCCAGTTCTTGATGTTCCCCAGCCGGAATCCGTACGGATGTATCTTCTGACCCACGCTTACTCCCCGGTATCCACGACGATGGTGACGTGGCTCGAGCGCTTCTGGATGGGCGTCGCCCGTCCGAAAGCCCGGGCCCGCCAGCGCTTCAGCGTCGGGCCCTCGTCCACGTATGCCTCCCTGACCACCAGCTCGTCCACGTCCAGCACGTCTCCCTGCTCGTCGGCCTGGTAGACCGCGTTGGCCACGGCCGAGCGCAGGCACTTGTCGATGGGCTCGGCGGCGGCCTTCTTCGAGAACTTCAGGATGCCGTACGCCTCGTTCACGCCCTTGCCGCGGATCTCGTCGATGACGAGCCGCATCTTGCGGGGCGACATGCTCACGCCCCTGGCGATCGATCGAGCCTTCATCGTACCGCTCTTCCCCGTCTGACGTGCGTCCGAACTCGCGCTCCGATGCTCATCCCGCGGCCTACAGCTCCACCCGTCGGTCCGTCGCCATCCGCCCGCCGTGACCCTTGAAGAGACGGGTCGGCGCGAACTCCCCCAGCTTGTGGCCCACCATGTTCTCCGTGATGTAGACCGGGATGAACTTGTTGCCGTTGTGCACGGCGATCGTGTGGCCCACGAACTCCGGGCTGATGGTGGAGGGGCGGGACCAGGTCTTCACGACCCGCTTGTCGCCCGACTTGTTCATCTTCTGGACCTTGAGGAGAAGCTTCTCCTCGATGTACGGCCCCTTCTTGACGCTCCTCGGCATGCCGGCTCCCTTGGGTCCTCGTTATGCGCCCGTCTTGCCGCGCTTGCTCTCGCTGCTCTTGCCGCGGCGGCGGCCGCGAACGATGTGGCGATTGCTCCGCTTCGAGCGCTTCCGTGTCTTCTTGCCCTCCCGCTCGCCCCACGGCGACACCGGGGGGCGCCCGCCGGAGGTCCGTCCCTCGCCACCCCCCAGGGGGTGGTCCACGGGGTTCATGGCCACGCCCCGCACGCTGGGACGGCGCCCCTTCCAGCGGGACCGCCCCGCCTTCCCGGCGACCACCAGCTCGTGGTCCACGTTCCCCACCTGTCCGATGGTGGCCCGGCAGTCGGCCGGCACCATGCGGACCTCGGTGCTGGGGAGCTTCAGGCTGACCATGTCCTTCTCGCGGGCCACCACCTGGACGGCCGCTCCGGCCGAGCGGGCCATCTGGGCCCCCTTGCCGGGCACCATCTCCACGGCGTGGACCGTCGTGCCCAGGGGAACCTCTCCCAGGGGCATGGCGTTGCCCACCTTCACCTCCACGCCCGGACCGGAGACGATCTCGTCGCCGACCTGCAGGCCCCGGGGGTGCAGGATGTACCGCTTGTCCCCGTCCGCGTAGTGGATCAGGGCGATGCGGGCCGACCGGTTCGGATCGTATTCGATCTCCGCCACCCGGCCGGGCACGCCGTCCTTGTCCCGCCGGAAGTCGATCCGGCGGAAGCGGCGCTTGTGGCCGCCCCCGCGCCGCCGGGACGTGATCCGCCCGTGATGGTTCCTCCCGGACCGGTTCGCGTGGCCCTCGGTCAGCGACTTCTCCGGCTCGCCCCGCGTGATCTCGTCGAAGGCGGAGACCGAGCGGAACCGCTGGCTCGAGGTGACGGGACGGAATTTCTTGATCGGCATCGGTCCTACGCTCCTTCGTACACGTCGATCGAGTCGCCCTCGGCGAGGGTGACGATGGCCTTCTTCCAGTCCTTGCGGCGGCCCATCTGCCAGCGGCCCCGCACCCGGCGCTTCTTGCCGGAGACGTTCATGGTCGCGACGTCCACCACCCGGACGTCGAACATCTCCTCGACCGCCCGGCGGATCTCCGGCTTGTTGGCGTCGGGCACCACCTCGAAGGTGTACTTGTTGTGCTCGAACTGGAGCTCCGAGCTCTTCTCGGTGATGACCGGACGGACCAGGACCTCGTCGGGCGTGCGGCTCATGCTCCGTCCTCCCCGGCTTCCTCGTCGTCCGTCGATCCGCCCGTCCAGGCGTCCTCCTCCACGATCACCAGCTGCGCCCGGATCAGGTCGTACGCCGAGGCGCGCCCCCACGGCTTCACCTCGACGTCCGGAATGTTCCGCGCCGACAGGTACACGACCTTCTTGAGCCCGTCGGTCAGGAGGAGGACCTTCCGGTCGCCCCGCCCCATCGCCTCCAGCAGCGACGCCATGGTGCTCGTGCTCGGATCCTCCATCTCGAGGGGCTCCAGCACCACCAGGTTGCCCTCCCGGGCCCGTGCGTTCAGCGCCGACTGGATGGCCAGCCGCCGGAGCTTCTTCGGCACCCGACCCCCGAAGTCCCGGGGCCGGGGTCCGAAGGTCACGGCCCCGCCCCGCCAGATGGGGGAGCGGATCGAGCCGTGCCGGGCCCGCCCGGTCCCCTTCTGCCGCCAGGGCTTCCGGGAGCCGCCGCTGATCTTGCTGCGGTCCTTCGTGGCCGCCGTCCCCTGGCGGGCGTGGGCCTGGATGGCCGTCACCACCTGGTGCAGGGCGGCCTCGTGGACCGTGCCGTCGAACAGGGGCTCGGGAAGCACCACCTCGGTGGAGCGGGCCTCGCCCGTCGCCGTGTACGCCTTGGCCTTCATGGTCACGAGCCGCGGATGTAGAGGATGTTGTTCCGGGCGCCGGGCACCGATCCGCGCACGAGGAGGAGGTTCCGGTCCGCGTCGACCCGCTCCACCCGGAGGTTCTCCACCGTCCGGATCGTGCCTCCCATGCGGCCGGCCATCTTCCGACCCTTGATCACGCGCGAGGGATCGGTGCCGGGTCCGATGGAGCCGGCGAGCCGCTGGGTGGCCGATCCCCCGTGGGACGCGGGGCCGCCCGAGAAGCCGTGCCGCTTCACAGGTCCCTGGAAGCCGCGTCCCTTCGGCTTGCCGCTCACCTTGACCCGCTGTCCCTGCTCGAACAGCTCCACCGTGATCTCCTGCCCCGCCTCGTACTCCTCGTCCTCGGCCAGGTCGAACTCGGCCAGCTCCGCCGGGACGTAGTCCAGTCCCGCCCGGGCCGCGTGGCCCGCCTCGGGCTTCTTCACCCTGGTCTCCTTCACCCGGCCGAAGCCCAGCTGCACGGCGCGATATCCGTCGCGCTCGTCCGTCCTCACCTGGACGACGGGACAGGGGCCCGCCTCGATGACGGTCACCCCCACCGCCTCACCGTCGTCGGTGAAGATCTGGGTCATGCCGACCTTCTTGCCGATCAGGCCTGCCATCGATCTATCGCTCGCTCGGATTCTCGCTGCGCTCGCGGTCAGTCACGACTGTACCTTGAT
>CAZSKS010000027.1:0-27581 GCA_964607465.1 uncultured Gemmatimonadota bacterium
TGTCGTTCGTGCCGCTGGCGCGGGAGCCGCCGAAGGGCTGCTGGCCGACGACGGCTCCGGTGGGCTTGTCGTTCACGTAGAAGTTGCCCGCCGCGTGCCGCAGACGGAGGGTCGCCTTCCGGACCGCGGCGCGGTCGTCGGCGAAGATCGAGCCGGTGAGCGCGTAGGGCGAGGTCGCGTCGGTCAGCTCCAGGGCGCGCTCGAACTCGCCGTCCGGGTAGACGTGGACCGTCACCACCGGGCCGAAGATCTCCTCGCACATGAGCCGGGAACGCGGATCGTCGGAGCGGACCACGGTGGGCTCGACGAACCAACCCTCCTCGTCCGAGGCCCCGCCCCCGACCAGGATCTCCAGGCCGTCGGTCCGGCGGGCGTGCTCCAGGTATCCCGTGATCTTGTCATAGGCCTCCCGGTCGATCACCGCGCCCACGAAGTTCCGGAAGTCCCTCGGGTCGCCCATCTCCATGTCGTCCACCATCCCGAGCACCCGCTCCCGGAGCTCGGGCCACAACCCCTCCGGGACGTAGACCCGGGAGACGGCGCTGCACTTCTGGCCCTGGTACTCGAAGCCGCCCCGCACGACGGCCACCGCCAGGGCGTCGACGTCGGCGCTCTCGTGGGCCACGATGAAGTCCTTGCCCCCGGTCTCGCCCACGACCCGGGGGTAGGAGCGGTACCGCTCCAGGTGCTCCGACACCTGGCGCCACAGGAGCTGGAAGGTGGAGGTGGAGCCGGTGAAGTGGATGCCGGCCAGCTCGGGGCTCGGCATCAGCTCGCCGCTGATCTCCCGGGCGTGGCCCGGCAGGAAGTTGACCACGCCGTCCGGCAGCCCCGCCTCCTGCAGCACCCGCATGACGTAGTAGTTGGAGAGGACGGCCGTGCCGGCGGGCTTCCAGATCGCCACGTTGCCCATGAGGGCCGGGGCCGTGGGGAGGTTGCCGCCGATGGAGGTGAAGTTGAACGGGGTGACCGCGTAGACGAAGCCCTCCAGGGGGCGGTAGTCCAGCCGGTTCCACACCCCGGGGGAGGAGTCCGGCTGCTGGCCGTAGATGTCGGCCGCGTAGCGGACGTTGAAGCGCCAGAAGTCGATGAGCTCGCAGGCGCTGTCGATCTCCGCCTGGTGGACCGTCTTGCTCTGGCCCAGCATGGTGGCCGCGTTGACCCGGGCGCGCCAGGAGCCCGCCAGCAGCTCCGCCGCGCGGAGGAAGACGGCGGCCCGGTCCTCCCAGCTCCAGGCGGACCACTCGGACCAGGCCTCCCGCGACGCCTCGACGGCCGCCCGGGCCTCCTCGGCGCCGGCCCGGTGGCAGCGGGCCAGGACGTGGTCGTGGTCGTGGGGCATGACCACCTCGACCATGTCCCCGGTGCGGACCTCCTCGCCCCCGATGATCAGCGGGATCTCGATCTCCTGGCCGGCCTGCCGGGCCAGCTCCGCCTTGACGGCGTCCCGCTCGGGGCTGCCCGGCGCGTAGTCCAGCACCGGCTCGTTCTCCGGCACGGGCGGGCGGGCCCGGGCCTGGGTCCCGGCCCCGGCCGCCGCCTGGCGGAATCCCTCGCCGGGCGGGGCCTGCGGGGGAGCCTGCTCGTCGCCGGTCCTGCTTCCGGGTACGGTGGCCGATTCCATCGTCGCCTCTCCCTGTGGTGGTTCTCGGGTGTCGCCCTGTCGAACGGGTAGGGCTCCCGGGTCGGGCGGGATCCGGGACGGGCCCGGCGCCCGCCTGTCGACCGGCGGGAACCCGGTGGCCGGCGGCACCGTTTCTGCGCCCGACAGGCGGAGGGACACCACGCTCGTCCGCCCTCGCATGGAATCTCCCGCTTCAAGATCGAGGCCAATACGATGACGTCCACGACCGAGCTGGACCACCGACCGTACTGGAAGGCGGCCGTCCCCTTCGAGCGCTGGCTGGAGGAGGCCGTCGAGGAGCACCGGGACCTGTGGCAGGGCGTCTACCGCAAGCACGAGACGCCGGACCGGGCCGTCGAGCGCGCCCGGCGGATCGGGGGCGACTGGAAGCTGCTGGTCATCACCGAGGACTGGTGCGGGGACGCCTCGAACACGGTGCCCGTGCTGGCACGCTTCGCCGAGGCCGCCCCGAACGTGGAGATGCGGGTCGTCGAGCGGGACCAGAACCCCGACCTCATGGACCGGTATCTCACCAACGGAGGCCGCGCCATTCCCGTGGCCGTCGTCCTGGACGGGGACCTCGAGCCCCGGGGCTGGTGGGGCCCGCGCCCCGAGGAGCTGCAGGCGTTCGTCATCTCCGAGAAGGAGAAGGGCGAGATGGAGACGTCGGAGATCTACCGGGAGGCCCGCCGCTGGTACGCCCGGGACCAGGGGCGGACCACGCTCGGGGAGCTGCTGGACGTCCTGGAGGAGGCCGCCTGAGTCCGGCTCCCGGAGCTCCTTCACGGCCGGGTCCGACTTCACGGCAGCGGACGACCCTGCTATCTTCTTGTCCAGGATCCACGTTCCCGTAGCGGAGGGCCGGCATATGCGAACCCGGATCACGGCCGTCACCGTCCTCCTCCTCGCTTCCCTGGTGTCCGCGGGCGACGACGCCCGTGCCCAGGGCGTCGAATCCGAGGTCGAGGACGCCTCCGAGCGGCTGGTCGAAGCCCGCTCCGACCAGCTCGACCTCATCGCCCCGCGCCACTTCCAGCGCGCCCGGGAGGCGCTGGTCGACGCCCGACGGCGGCTGGAGGGCGGCGGCAACCTGCGCGACATCCGGGAGCGGCTGGACAGGTTCCGCCAGGCCCTGGGCCGCGCCCGCGACCTCCAGGACGTCGGCCGCGTGCTCCTCGAGGAAGCCCTGGCCGCCCGGGAGGACGCCCTTTCGGCCGGGGCGCCGGAACTGGCCCCGGAGGGCTGGTCGGAGGCCGAGTCCCGCCTCCGGAGCGCCGGTGAGGAGGTGGAGGACGGGGACCAGAACGACGCACGGGAGCGGGCCTCCGAGGCCGCCCGGGCCTACCGGGAGTCGGAGCGCACCGCCGTCCGGACCGACGTGCTGGGCCGGGCCCGGCAGCTGCGGGAGTCGGCACGGGACGCCGACGCCGACGAACGGGCGCCGCGGACCCTGGCCCGTGCCGACTCCCTGATGGCCCGGGCCGAGGCGCTCCTCCGGGGCGACCTGGGCCGCCAGGGCGAGGCGCGTCCCCTGGCCGAGCGGGCCGCCCGGGAGTACCGGCACGCCGCCCGGATCGCCGCCGTGGCGGACACGCTCCGGGATCGGGACGGCGGCATCGAGACCCTCCTCCTGCGAAGCGAGGCCGGGCTGGCCCGGGTCGCCGACTCCCTCGGCTTCGAACCGGCCTTCGAGGACGGCCTCTCGCCGGTCGTCGACCAGATCGTGGCCTCCGTCCGGAGCCTGCAGCGGGACCGGGCCAACCTGCAGGAGGAGCTGGGCGAGGTCCGGGAGGAGCTGTCGGCGGAGCTGTCGGCGGCCCGGGCCCGCTCCGACTCCCTGCGCCAGCGGCTGGAGGAGCTGGGCGAGCGGGTGGCCACGGTGAGCGAGGAGCTCAGGGAGCGCCGGGAGCGGGAGGCGACGATGCGGGAGGTCCGCGCCCTCTTCTCCGAGGACGAGGCGGAGGTGGCGGTGACCGGTGACCAGATGGTGATCCGGCTGGTCGGGCTGAGCTTCCCGGTGGGATCGTCGGAGATCCGCCCGGACAACTACGCCCTGCTCACCAAGCTGCAGCAGGTGCTCCGACAGTTCCCCGAAGCTCCGGTGACCATCACCGGCCACACCGACGCCCGGGGGAACGACGAGGCCAACCAGCAGCTGAGCACCCGGAGGGCCATCGCCGTCCGGGAGTACCTGCTGGCCAACATGGCCGTCAGCGCGGACCGGTTCACCTCCCGCGGCTTCGGCGAGAGCCAGCCCATCGCCACGAACGACACCGAGGAGGGACGCGCGCTGAACCGCCGCATCGACGTGCGGATCGACCTGTCGGAGGACGGCGGCCCGTAGCGCGCCCCTCTGCCTCGCCTACGGGGCGCCCCCCTGGCTCCCCTCCCCCATCTCCCGAAGCGCCCGGATGGCCTGCTGCCTGAGGCCGGGATTCCCGGTCAGCTCCAGAGCGCGCCGGAAGTCCGACCTCGCCTCCGCCTCGCGTCCCAGCTCCCGGTAGGCGCGGCCCCGGTACAGGTGATAGCGGGCCCGCAGCGGGTGGTCGGAGACCAGCCCGTCGAAGACCTCGAGGGCCGCTCCGGGGTCGCCGGCCTCCAGCCGGGCGACCCCCAGGTTCCGGAGGGCCCTCTCGCCCCCGGAGAGGGACACGGCCTTCTCGAAGTCCGCGATCGCACGATCCAGCGAGCCTCGACGGGCGTGAAGGGACCCGCGGGTCAGGTACCCCTCCACGAGGCCGCTGTCCAGGCGGAGGGCCCGGTCCAGGTCCTCCAGGGCCCGGTCCAGGCGGCCCATCCCCCGGTGGGCGTGCGCTCGGTCGTAGAACACCTTGGCGTCCTCGGGACGGAGCGCGGCCAGGCTGTCCAGCTCCGCCAGCGCCCGCTCCCAGCGTCCCTGCTCCAGGTGGATCACCGCCAGGTTGGACCGCGCCCCGACGAAGTCGGGCCGGAGGGCCAGCGCGGAGTCGACGTCCGCCTCGGCCCGCTCGAGCTGCCCGCGGGCCGCGTGGGTCATCCCGCGCTCGTTCAGGGCCTCGGCCCGCGCCGATCCGGCCGCCGCGGCCAGCCCGTAGCGGACCAGGGCCGAATCGTACGCCTCCTGCTGGAAGAAGTCGCGGGCCGCCTGCAGGTGGTCCCCGGCCTCCGGGGCCGCCCCGTCGTCCGCGCCGGGCCCGCACGCCAGGAGGACCCCCAGGGCGCCGAGCCCCGCGGCCCGCACCGCGACCCGCCCCGGGCCCGCCAGCCTCCCGCCGCCGGGCGTCCGGCCCATCAGCTCTCCGCCTCCGTCCGGAAGTCGGGCGCCCCGGCCGTCTCCGACACCTCGAGCCAGATCCACATGCCGCCCCGGGCGTGGCCCGGCACGCCGCAGAAGATCCAGTACCGACCCGCCTCGTCGGCCCGGAAGCCGAAGGTGATCGGGTCCCGGGTCGACGAGATGCCACCCACGAAGGAGGGGGTGCTCGCCCCCCGGAAGGCGACCTGGACGTCCGAGCCGCTGTTGGAGATCTCCTCCCGGGTCTCGACCACGGCCGCCGAGTGGGGCACGTTGGCGTCCAGGGTCTGGTAGGTGGCCTCCACCCGCCATCCCAGCGGCACCACCACGGTGGCGTTGCCTCGGTAGTAGCCGTTGAAGTTCCACGCGCTGTTCGCGCCGCCGTAGCCGGCCCACAGCTTCAGGTCCACCAGGGAGTCGGCGGCGTCGTAGGCCAGGAACCGGTTCACCTCCTGGAGGGCCGACGCCCCCCGGTCCTCCCCGTCCTTCGGGGCCGCCTCACCCTCCGGGGCCGCCTCGCCGTCGGCCACCGTCCCGGCCGCCTCCTCCGGCGGGCCGTCGCCCTGGCCGTCCGGACCGCCGCAGCCCCCGGCCGCCAGCGCCACCACGCAGACCAGGGCGAAGAGGGCCCGTCGGCCGGCTCGCGCCGTCACTCCACCATCACCCGGGTGTTCGGCCGGGCATCCCCACCAGCGTCCGTTCACTCGTCTCGTCCCTTCCTCCGTGACCCGACGGCGGCGCTTCCGGCCCCGGGGCCGGGCCCCGCCACGCTCCGACAAACACGACCGGGGCGCCGAACGCGCCCCGGTGTGTGCAGCGATTCGCTTCCCGTCCCGCACCGCGCGACCGCCGACTCGCCCCGGCGGCCGGCGGACGGGCCCTTCGGCGCCCGCTACTGCGGCAGCGCGAAGGTGAAGAGGGCGTCGCCCCGGCGGTAGCCGGTCTGGAACAGGCCCCCGCAGGCGATCGACACGTACTGCGTGCCGTCCAGCTCGTACGTCATGGGCGCGCCGTTGCAGCCGGCCCCGGCGTTGAACTGCCACAGCAGCTCGCCGGTCTCGGCGTCGAAGGCGTCGAAGTGGCCGTTCCCCTCGCCGGTGAAGACGAGGCCGCCGGCCGTGGCCACCGAGCCGCCGACCATGGGCTGCTCGGTCTGGTGCCGCCAGGCGATCTCCCCCGTGTTGACGTCCACCGCCACCACGTAGCCCCACTGCTCCTCGCCCGGGATGCCGGTGAAGGCGCTGCCCAGCCACAGCTCACCCGCCTCGTAGGGCGAGTACGACGTGGCGTAGTGCATGGGCTGGTGCAGGGCGTCGATGTACATGTAGTCGAGCCCCGGGTTGAAGGAGACCGGCGACCACTCGGCGCCGCCGTTCGCCCCCGGCAGCATCCGCGTCCCCTCCTCGGTGGGGAGGGCGAACAGGTTCTCGTGGGGCACCCAGTTCACCGAGCGCCGGATCCGCTCGCCGGTCTCGGCGTCCAGCACGTAGCTCCAGCCGGTCTTCCCGGCGTGGATCACGGCCTTCGTGCCGTCCTCGAGCTCCACCAGCGCCGGCGGGCTCGCCGCGTCCAGGTCCCACACGTCGTGGGGCAGGTACTGGTGGCACCACTTCATGCTGCCGTCGTCGATGTTGATGGCGCAGATGGACTCGGTCCACAGGTTGTCGCCGGGCCGGATGGCCCCGTCCAGGTCGGGAGAGGGGTTCCCGATGGAGACGAAGACCGTGTTGGTCTCCTTGTCGATGGCCGGCGTCATCCAGATGGACCCGCCGCCGCGCTGCCAGGCGTCGGCGTACTCGGCGGAGTCGGCCTTCTCCTGGGCGATGTCGCGGTTCAGGTCCTCACCGCCGGGCGTCGTCTCGGCCCACTCGCCCCACCAGCCGCCCTCCTCGGGCGACGGGATCGTGTACCAGGTCCACAGCAGGTCGCCGCTCTCGGCGTCGAACGCCTTCAGGAAGCCCCGGATGCCGTACTCGGCGCCGGAGGTCCCGATGAGGACCTTGCCGTCGTACACGACCGGAGCCATGGTCTCGGAGTAGCCCAGCTCCGGATCGGCGATCTGGGTCTCCCACACCATCTCGCCGGTCTCCTGGTCCAGGGCCACCAGGCGGGCGTCCAGCGTCCCCATGTAGAGGTTGCCGTAGCCGGCGCCCAGGCCCCGGTTGTTCGGACCGCAGCAGATGTTGACGGTACCCAGGTCCTCCTGCATCTCCGTCCGCCACAGCTCCTCGCCGGTGCGGGCGTCCACCGCCATGACGTTGTTGTACGGGGTGGTGAGGTACATCACCCCGCCGTACACGAGCGGCGTGGTCGTGAAGGAGCCCAGGCGACCGATGCCGGTCTGGTAGACCCAGACGGGCCGGAGCTGATCGACGTTGTTCGTGTTGATCTGATCCAGCTCCGACCAGCGCTGGTTGGTGTAGTCGTGGCCGTACATCAGCCACTCGGCGGAATTGGCGTCCGCCCCTCGCAGCATCTCGTCGGTGACCTCGACGAACTGCGGCTCGGCCGGCTGCTCCGCCTGCCCCGTCGTGCCGTCCGTCCCGGCGTCCGCGCATCCCAGGAAGAGCGCCACGGGGAGCAGGGCGGCCAGGCCGACCGTCCCCTTCCAAGAGTTCCGCATGGTTCCGACCTCCTGCCGGAGAAGGGTTCGGTCCGCAACCGGCTGCGAACCCGAGGCTCGTCCGGGCCACCGCCACCGTCCAGCGACCGAACCTTGAGGGAGACTTCCGCGACCCATCCCGCACAACATTCTCACGGGACGGTCTCGCCGCAACGTCTGCCGGCGTCGGCCCGGCCGCAACCTCCCGTCCCGGTCCGCCGCCCGCCGGCGCGGCGGTCGACCGGCGGCTTGACGGCGCCGGTGGACGGGCCGCCCTTTTGGATGGGTGCCCCCCGGGCTCGAAGCCGGTCGACCGGCGACCGGCGAGGGAACCTGCCGGCGTCGGGGGCCGGCTTCGCCTCGACCGTGGAGGAGGAATGGGAACCATGTCGCGACGCTGGCTCCGGACGGCGGTGATGGTGGCCGCGGCCGGCGGGGCCGCCCTCGGGCTCTCCTGCTCGCCGGACCGGGGGGGGTCGCCGGACGCCGGGGAGGAAGCGGGGACGAGCCGGGCGACCCGGGCGGTGGACAGCGCCTCCGCCCACGGGGGCCCGGAGCAGGACCTGGCCGGCGTGGACCTGGGCGAGGACATCGACCTGTCGGCGGACTTCGAGCCCCCCGCCACCCGACAGGTCCAGCGCTGGGAGCTGCTCCGCGACGGCCGGAGCGTCGGAGGGTTCCGGACCGAGGTGGCCCGCGGCCAGGAGGGGATGATCGAGCTGCGGTTCCAGGTGCGGTCCGAGGCCGGCACGGACCGGGGATCGGTCACCACGGTGTCCCGGCTCTTCTATCGCTACGCCCGCCTTGCGGTTCAGTCGGAGAGCGCCTCCCCCCTCCCGCTCCTCACCGTCCTGGCTCCCCCCGCCCTGCAGGCCGTCGTCGCCACCCTGGAGGGAGGGTCGGCCGGGGGGCCCGAGGCCGAGACGGGCGAGGAGGTGACGGTCGACGGGACGACCGGGCGCCGCTTCACCCGCGCCGTGGGCGACGGGATCCGGATCGAGACCGTCGCCGTGCCCGGTCGGCTGCTCCCCGTCCGGGTCCGGACCAGGCTGGCCGACGGGACGGTGCTCGAGGCCCGACCGCCCGCGGGGTCGGGCTGACGCGGCGCCGACCGGGGCGAGGGGCAGCGGCCCGGGTCGGGCCGCCGGACGGCGCCCCCTACTCGCCCCGGCCGGCCCGCACGCCCGCGGCGACGCCGACGATCACCGCTCCCAGGGCCAGCCCGAGGCCGAGCCAGCGCCCGATCTCCGCCGGCGCCCCGGGTCGTCCCTCGCGCCACGGACGGGTGATCTCACGCTCCACCTCGCGGACCCGCTCCCCGGCCTCGGCCCGGATCCGACCGACGAGCGCCCCGGCCTTCATCCCCGCCCCCCCGAGCCGGACATGACCCAGTCCTCGCCCCCGTCCACCCGGATCACGTTGCCGGTCATCCAGTAGGTGTCGGGCGACGCCAGGGCCACCATGCAGGCGGCCACGTCCGCGGGCTCGGTGAGCCGGCCGTGGGGGTTGGACGCCGTCGCCGCCTCCACCATCTCCTCGGCGCCGGGGATCTTCCGCAGCGCCGGCGTGTCGGTGACCCCGGCCCGGATGGCGTTGACCGTGATCCCCCGCGGCCCCAGCTCCAGGGCCAGCTGCCGGCAGTGGGACTCCAGGGCCGCCTTGGCCGCCGACACCGGCCCGTAGGCGGGAGCGACCCGGTCGCCGCCCGAGGAGGTCATGGCGAAGATCCGGCCCCCCTCGCCCATGAGGTCCCGGTGGACCACCCCCTGGGTCCAGTAGACCAGGGTGTGGGCCATGACGTCCAGGGTCATGTCCATCTGTCGGGGCGCCACCGCGTCGTCCGGGTCGTCGCCGACGAAGGGCACCAGCGTGCCGAAGGCGAGCGAGTGGAGGAGGACCCGGAGGGTGCCCTCCTCGATCTCCCCGGCGATCTCGTCCAGGGCGCTCGCCCGCTTCTCCTCGTCCGCCGCGTTGATGTTGAAGAAGCGAGCGGTCCGGCCCATCCCCTCGATCTCCGCCTTGATCTCCTCGACGTGCTCCAGGCCGGCGCGCCGGTCCAGGTGGACGCCGAAGACGTCGTAGCCGGACTCCGCGAACGCCTTCGCCGTCGCCTCGCCGAAGCCGCTGGAGGCGCCCAGGATCAGGGCGGATCGGTTCTCGTCGCTCATGCTGGCTCCCTCCGGAAGGAACGTGGCTGTCCCGGGTCCGTCGCCCGGCTGTCTCACCCGGGACGACCGACGTGCAAGGGGCACGCCTCCCGACCCGAGTCCACGCCCACTCGCCGCACGGGGCGCGTCCCGTCTCCGAACGGGGACGCTCCCGGCTCTCCCGAAGCCCCCATTTGACACATCAATAAGTATTAATATATTGGGGCATGACGACCGCCAGGGCCTCGCCCGAGTCGCTGGACCGCCGCTTCCAGGCCCTCTCCGATCCCGAGCGCCGCAGGATCCCGGCGCTGCCGGGAGACGGCGAGATGTGCGTCTGCGAGCTGGCGAACGAGATCGAGGTGAGCCAGTCCCTCCTCTCCTTCCACCTGAAGGCCCTGCGGGAATCGCCCCTCCGCTGGGCCCACCTCGTGGTTCTCGTGCTTTTTCACCTCACCCATCAAGGATAGTCGATATGACAGAGACGGAAGGAAGCCAGCCCGGGAGCCCCGCCGCCGACGCCGGCGACCTCCAGGAACGGATCCGGGAGAAGTACGGCCGGGCGGCCCGGACCGCCGGGGCCGGAGGGGACGCCGCCTGCTGCGGGCGCACGGGCGAGGCCCCCGGGGCCGGGACCGGCGAGGCGGGGGGATCCACCTCCCGGACCGACCCGATCACCCGCGACCTGTACTCCGCCGACGAGACCGAGGGGCTGCCCGAGGGGGCCGTCGCGGCGTCCCTCGGCTGCGGCAACCCCACCGCCCTGGCCGACCTCCGGGAGGGCGAGACGGTCCTCGACCTGGGCTCGGGCGGCGGCGCGGACGTGCTCCTGTCCGCCCGACGGGTCGGGCCGACGGGGACGGCCTACGGGGTCGACATGACCGAGGAGATGCTGGAGCTCGCGCGGCGGAACGCCCGGGAGGCCGGGGTCGACAACGTCGAGTTCCTGAAGGGCGAGATCGAGGACCTGCCCGTGCCCGACGCGTCCGTGGACGTGGTCCTCTCCAACTGCGTGATCAACCTGTCGGCCGACAAGGCGCGGGTGCTCCGGGAGGCCTTCCGGGTGCTCCGGCCCGGGGGGCGGCTCGCCGTCTCCGACGTCGTGGTCCGGGGCCCCGTCCCCCAGCCGGTCCGCCGGAGCATGGAGGCGTGGATCGGCTGCGTCGCCGGCGCCCTGGAGGAGGACGAGTACCGGCGGCTGCTGGCCGAGTCGGGCTTCGAGGCCGTCGACGTCGAGCCCACCCGGATCTACCGGGCCGAGGACGCCCGGGGGTTCCTGGCGGAGGCGGGTCTCGACGCCGACGAGGTGGCCGATGCGGTGGACGGCCGTTTCATGGCCGCCTTCGTCCGGGCCCGCCGGCCACGGGCCGCGGCGGTGGCCGAGGGCGGGAGCGCGAACGACCCGGCCGGCGGCCGGGGTGCGACCGCCCGGACCGGCCGGTCGGAGGACCCGGACGGACTCGCTCTCTGACATGGCCGGGCCGATGCGCTACGCGATCCTCTCCGACGTTCACGGCAACCTCCCGGCCCTCGAGGCGGTGCTGGCCGACGTCGAGGGCCGAATCGACGTGGACGCCGTCTACCACCTGGGCGACCTGGTGGGCTACGCCCCCTGGCCGAACGAGGTGGTGGAGCTGCTGGCCGAGCGGGGCGTCCCGGGCGTGGCCGGCAACTACGACTCCACCACGGCGACCCGCCACGAGCACTGCGGCTGCCGGTACGAGGACCCCGAGCAGGAGGCCCTCTCCCACGAGAGCTACGCCTGGACCCTGGAGCACGTCTCCGCGGAGACGCGGCGGCGGCTGGCGGCGCTCCCCTTCCGGATGGACCTGCGGCCGGCGGGCGGCCACGCCTCCGGGCCGAAGGCGGTGCTGGTACACGGCGCGCCCACCCTCAACACCCTGTACTGGACGGAGGACCGGACCGATGGCTTCTGCCGGAAGATGGCCGATCTGGCCGGCCTCCGGGAGGGCGACGTCATCCTCTTCGGCCACACCCACCTCCCCTGGCGGCGGACGGTGGACGGGCAGCTCTTCGTGAACACCGGCTCGGTGGGCCGACCCAAGGACGGCGATCCCCGGGCCGGCTACGTGCTGCTCACGGCACCGGGGGACGCGGGAAGCGACGGGCCGACGGAAGGCGCGGGCCGCGAGGGCTCACCGGTCCCGGTCGGCGACGGCGCCTCCGCGGCCGGGTGGCGCGTCGAGCACGTCCGGGTCGCGTACGACCTGGAGCGGGCCGCCCGGGCCGTCGAGGAGAGCGGGCTGCCGGACGCCTTCGCGGACCACCTCCGGGCGGGGAGGACGTGACGGACGCCCGCCACGCCGCCCCCGGCGAGGAGGACGGGGTCGCGCGACGACTCTCCCTCCTGGACCGCCACCTGACGCAGGGGCGCTACGAGAAGCTGGGCGAGGTCTTCCGCGACCGGAGGATCCTCGGGCCGGCCGAGGTGTCCTCCTCCGCCGCACCGTCAGGGGTGGGAACCGCGAAGGACGCCGTCGAGACCGACCGGGGCGTATCCCGATGAACCGAGGAACGGAACAGGAGGACCGATGAGCGAAACCCCGCTGAGCCGGGCCGGGAGACCCGCCCTCGTGCTGACGATCGTCCTGGTGGCCCTCCCGGCGGTCGCCCTCGTTTCCGGCGATACGGAAGCCGTTCCGGGGGCTTCGCCGGCCCCCACCCCGGACACGAGGGGAGCGCAGCCCGCTCCCCTCTCCGAGCCCGGCAACGCCGCCTTCGCGGCCGTGGCCGAGGTGGTCCGGGAGATGAACGCTCGCCCCGACACCGACTGGAGCCGCGTGGACCTCGAGGCGCTCCGACGCCACCTGCGGGACATGGAGCGGTTCACGCTGGACGCCGAGATCCTCCGGCGCGAGGAGATCCCGGGGGGGCTGCGGGTGGTGGTCGGCGGACCCGACGAAGAGGTGCGGCAGGCGGTCCGACGGACGGTGGAGGCCCACGGGCCGATGCTCGAGCGTGAGACCGGCTGGGACGCTAGGGTGCGGGCCGAAGCGGAGCGGACGGTGCTGGCCGTCACCGCGGACCGGACGGCGGACGTCGCCAGGATCCGGGGCCTCGGCTACATCGGCCTCATGGCCACCGGTGCCCACCACACCCGCCACCACTGGATGATCGCCACCGGGCGCCACCCGCACGGCGGCGGCTGAGCCCCTACACCATGAACGCCGCCAGCACCGTGTAGGCCACCGCGGCCACGCCGGCCGCCGCCGTGGCCATGGGGATCTGGGTGTAGACGTGGTCCATGAGGTCGGTGCCCGTGGCCAGGGAGGACAGGATGGTGGTGTCGGAGATCGGCGAGCACTGGTCGCCGAACACCGATCCGCCGAGGACGGCGCCGAAGCAGAGGGTGAGGAAGCCCACGTCCGGCGCCACGGCCCAGGCCAGCGGCAGCGCCACCGGGAAGATGACGGCGTAGGTGCCCCACGAGGTCCCGGTGGAGAAGGCCGTCAGCATGCAGAGCACCAGCAGGGCGGCCGGGAGCACCACCGCCGGGATGACGTCGCCCAGCGTCACCACCACGTACTCGGCCGTGCCCAGGGCGGCGGCCACCTCCTGGAGGGTGACGGCCAGCCCCAGCACGATGGCCCCGATGGTGACGCCCTTGCAGCCCGACACGAAACCGTCCATCACGTCCTGCAGGCTCATCCCCTTCACCAGGGCCACGCCCATGGCCACCAGCAGCGCCAGCACGAAGGCCTCGGCGATGGGGAGCAGGGGATCCTCCCGCTGGCCCAGGACGAAGAAGGTCACGACGTAGGGGACGATGGCCACGCCCAGCAGCGTCCCGATGGGGGCGAAGAAGTCCACCAGCCCCGAACGGTAGCCCTCGGGCACCTCCACCTCGGCCAGCTCCTCGGCCGCCAGGGGCTCGGCTCCGTCCCGGTCCAGCTCCCCGGTGCTCCGGGCCCGCTCCCGGGCCGCCATCATCCGCTTGCCGGGGATCAGGGGCAGGCGGTCCCAGGAGAAGAGGAGGGTGAAGAGGATGGCGACGATCGCGTAGAAGTTGAAGGGAATGGCCTGGAAGAAGAACGCCACCCCCTCCTGCTGGGTGGCGATCACCGGCACCGTCCCGGCCACCAGCCCGCTCACGTAGATGGGCCACACGTTGAAGGGGATGAGGGTGGCCGCCGGCGAGGCGGTGGAGTCCACCACGTAGGAGAGCTCCTCGTGGGACACCCGGTTCTCGTCGGCGATCGGGCGGGCCGTGGCGCCGGTGAGCACCGTGCTCACCGTCCCTCCCTGGTGGAAGACGAGCCCCATGATCCAGGCGAAGAACTTCGCCGTGCGGGGGCCCCGGACGATCTTGCCCGCCGCCCACCGCGCGAAGCGGAGGGCCCCGCCCGTGCGGCTCCACAGCCCGATGAGCCCTCCCAGGGCCCACAGGTAGACCAGCAAGATGAGGCCGTAGTCCTCCGACCCGATGGAGGGGATGAGGAACTCCTGGACGACGTTGAGCTGGCCGGTCACCACGCCGCCCAGGACGATGCCGATGAAGAGGGCCGAGACGACCTCGCGCAGGGCGAAGGCCAGGATCAGCGCCACGGCCGGCGGGACCACCGACCAGAAGCCGTAGTGGTCGCCGTAGTCGGGGAACTCGCCGGCCACCAGGACGCCGCCGGCCAGGAGGGCCAGGGCGACGCCCAGGCCGATCAGGCGCCGTCGGGTGAGGCCCGACCGCTCCCCTTCGTCGTCTGCCCGCATTTCGCCCTCCGTCTCCCCTGGACGACCGCACCGACACCGCCGGGCGAGACACACGAGCGCCGACGGCTCGGACGCACCCAGAGGTTCCGACGATGGCGAGCCGCGTGCAACCTGGTCCCTGTGGATTCGCCTCCCGAGACGGGCGTCCGCCGGGCCTCGCGGGGAGCGGGACGCCGGAAGCGGTCCCGCGCTTCCGGGTTCACTCCACGTAGTGCATCGGCTTCCAGAGGCCTCCCTTCTCCAGCACGACGTCCAGCACCGGCAGCGTACCGAGCCGGCCGGTTGCGCCCGCCCGGACGCGGAGCCGCGCGCCCAGGTGGAGCGTGAAGCCGTCGTAGACCTCCGGCTCCCCGGTGAAAGTGATCCCCACGAGCTCGTAGCTCGTGCCGCCGTGGGTCCGCAGGAGGTCGCGGAGCGCCTCGACCGTGTTCCGCTGGTTCAGGGACCGGGCGTCGCCGAACGTCATGTAGCCGCTCTCCGGCAGCTCCTCCCAGAGGAGGTCCCGGTGCTCCTCCCGGGTCACCAGCAGCCGCTCCAGCGACTCGCGGTCCCGGGCCTGGACGCCGGCCAGGACCGCTCGCGCCATGGTCTCGGGGCTCCGGTGCCCGTGGGTGAGGCCCGCGCCGTCGACCGGGCGCCCGTCGGCGTCGGCGCAGGCGCCGAGGGCCAGCAGCGTGAAGAGAGCCAGGAGGCGACGGACGAGAACGGGGGGCCCGAAGCCCCCCGGCTCTCCCCTGCCTCCGTCGGCGCGCCGTGCCGGCCGCACCGTCCGGGGGTGACTCAATTTCCGCCCGACAGGAAGAAGGCCCGGTTCTCGCCCTGAGCGTAGCCGTCGCCGGACGCGTCGGCGAAGTTGTCGTCCCCGTCGCCCTGGCTGACGTTGCTCCACAGGATGGAGCTCTCGAGGCGCAGGATGTCCTCGGGGGCCGTCGATTCGCCGAAGTAGCGGTTGTCCGCGTTCTGGGCGGTCTGCGCGCCCTCGACGTCGAGGCCGCTGGCGCCGAAGCCCACGGCGATCGTGTTGAAGATCCGGTAGTTGCCCCCTTCCCGGAACAGGATGCCGATGTCCGACTCGCCGCCCTCGGCGGCGATCTCGCCGGTGCCGAGGCTGACGCCGGCCCCCACGAGGGTCACGTTGGCCACGACGGCGCTGCTGGGCGGCGTGGCGCTCGGATCGTCTCCCTCCGTGCTGAACTCGAAGCCCTGGTCGGCGTCGTCGGCCCGCTGCTGGGCGATGCCGAACTGCAGGAAGCCCTGCCAGCCGTCGGTGCCGTCGAAGCTGTCGTCGCCGATGCCGGTCATGACCATGTGGGTCTGGCTGACCGTGCCGCCGAAGGGCTCGGTGCCGTCGTCCACGTTGTAGGCCACCTGGGCGTAGCAGACCGTCGTGCCGGCGCCCACGCCCTGGAAGGCGATGCCGTTCAGCTGGTCGGTGGCCGTCACGTCGTCGCCGGCGAACTCGACCCGGACGCCACGGAGGACGCCGCTGCTGTCGTTCTCGTCGTTGCCGCCGTACAGCCCGGAGTCGCCCTCGCCCTGGGCCTCGTCGCCGGTGTTGAGCGGCGCCTGGCCGTTCAGGACCAGTCCGCCCCAGTCACCGCGGGCCCGCGACCCGGCCGGCTGGTCGCTGGTGAAGACGATGACGTCGGACTCGGCGGGCTTCTCGCACACGCCGCTGCCGCCGAAGTCCGGATGGTGGGCGTCGGCGATGATCTGCGACCCGCGGGTCACCGTCAGGAAGCTGCCCCGGACGTCGGGGTCGCCGGGCGTGGAGAGCCCCATCAGGGTGGTGCCCGGCTCGATCGTCAGCGTCACGGCGTTGCAGCCCGAGGCCGAGCCGTCGATGCCGCAGTCCTCGCCCACGAAGACGGGACCGTCGAGCAGATACGTGGTGTCGGCCGACAGCGTCCGGTCCGAGGCGATCGTCCCGGACAGGGTCGCCGTCGCGGCGCCCATGGAGCGGGAGTCGCTGCCGTCGGCGGCCCAGATCGTCCAGTCCGAGTACCAGGCGTTGCCCACCGAGGTGCCGGGGGCCACGGCGCCGGCGTAGCTCGTCGCCTCGAGCGTGCGACCGTCCCCGGGCATGACGAGGCCCGCTGCGCCGTTCAGGGTCGACACGTCGAAGGGCGAGTAGCCCGGGGGCATCGCGGTCGGAGCGAAATCCGGCGGGCTCGTCCGGCTCCCGATGCTGAACGCCGCGTCCGGTAGTCCGGGGTCCGCCAGCAGGTTGTTGAACGCGATCTCCGGCGTCGTGACGTTCACGATGTCGCTGGCCGTGGAGCCGCCGTCGTTGGTGGCGGTCACCGTGACCTCGAAGGTCGTGGCCCGGCCGACGTCGGAGACGGTGGCCGAGGTGGCCGTTCCGCCCACGTCCTGGCTGACTTCGGAGACGACGCTGTTGTCCGGCGTCAGGGTGACGGTCTGGGTGTCCGCGTCGTCCGGGGCCTTCCAGGTGACCTCCACGTCGCCCCCGTCGATCACGGTCGCCGCCACGTCCGTCGGCGCGGTCGGGGGGTCGGAGCCCGGCGGCGGCGGCTCGGTTCCGTTGTCACCGCAGCCCGCCAGGGCCAGGACGGCTGCGCAGAGGCCGGCGGTCACGGATCGTACGTTCGTGCTCGTCATCTTGCTGTCTCCTCTCGTCGTCGCATGAGACATCGGGTGAGTCCTCCTGCTCTCGTGAGGTGGGTCGGCGTGTCGATTCGTCATCCGCCGTAGGTCAGGCTCGCCGAGAAGCTCCGACCCTCGGTGTAGCGGCGCTGGACTCGCGTGATGCCGTGGGCGGACTGCTCCCACAGGTGGGCGCTGTCCAGGAGGTTCTCCGCCTTCAGCTTCAGCTCGACGCGGGGCCACAGGTCCTGCTTGAGGGTGAAATCCAGCTGGGCCCTGGGCTGCTCGACGATGTCGGGCACGCCCGAGCCCCCGGCGGCCGCGATGCGCTCGCCGAAGACGTTGAAGTAGGCCCCGGCCTCGGTCGCGCCGTCGGGGTCCTGGTAGGCCAGGGAGAGGTTGACCGTGTAGGGCGACTGGCCCTCGAGCTCCCGGGTCAGGTTGGTGGGCTGGAAGATGCCCCCGCTCCGGACGTCCACCTCGGACTCGATGAGGGCCAGGTTGCCCTCGAAGGTGACCGGCGAGAGCCAGCCCGCCAGGAAGCCCATGCCCTTCCTCCACCCGAGCTCGGCACCGTAGAGCTCGGCGCTGTCGGCGTTCTGGTAGGAGTAGGCCGTGCCGGCGGTCGCGATGAAGACCTGCTCGATGGGGTCGTCCATGTGCTTGCGGAACGCGCTCAGCGTCAGGACCTCGCCGGGGGTCGGGAACCACTCCCAGCGGAGGTCGAGGCTCGTGATCTCCGCGATCTGCAGCTCGGGATTCCCGAAGACCTGCCGGAGGCTGGCCGCCTCGGTGAACTGGAAAGGCGCCAGCTCTCGGAACTCCGGGCGGTCCATCGTGCGGCTGGCCGCCGCGCGCAGGTTCATCCGGTCGGTGAGGGCGTAGGTGACGTTGGCCGCCGGGAGGACGTCGGTGGAGCCGAGGCCGGCCTCGAGCGAGGCGTTCCGGGTGGCCAGTTCCAGCTCGTAGTCTTCCAGCCTGGCACCCAGCACGGCCTTGAGCCGACCCACCGGAAGGGTGAGCATGGCGTAGCCCGCCCGGGTCTCGTCGTCGGCCGTGTAGGCGTCTCCCGGCTCGACGACCTCGGTCAGGGCGAACTCGCCGGGCTCGTCCACCTGTCCGACGATGGACCCGGCGTTCAGGGCGGAGTCGAGGCTGGTGATCCGGCTGCCGCTGAGGAACTCCCAGCGGAGGCGGCGGGCGGCGAAGTCCCGGTCCCGGGTCCGCGCCGCCACCCCGAGCTTGAGCTCGGCGTTCCTCCCGCCCGGCCAGGGCAGCGGGGCGATCCAGTCCGCCTGCCCGTTCAGGTCGTCGTCGGTGAGGTCGCTGAACAGGTAACGGGCGCTCTCCCCGGTGTTGTCCAGGAGGAAGGGCTCGGACGGGTCGGCCCCGAAGCCGCGCTTGTAGATCGTCTCCCGCAGCCCCGGCTCCTCCCGGGTCGCACGGGCCGCGGAGAGCTTCCACTCGATCCGGTTCCCGTTCAGCACCTGGTGCTTGCCGGCCAGCTGGCCCCAGGCCAGCTGCCGGGAGATGAACCGCAGCCGCTCGGTGAATAGCTCCCCGCCCAGGTCCTCGCGGTTGGCCCCGGTGTACTGACGGGCCTCGTCCTCGGCGGTTCGGTTGTAGAGGGTCTTCAGGCTGAGCTGGTGTCCGGGCGACAGCTGCAGGTTGAAGTTCCCGATGCCGCCCCACTTCACCTCCTGCATCCCGCGGACGAAGCTGTAGTCCACGTTGGCGGCCTGGCGGCGCGCTTCGGAGAGGTCGGGGTCGAAGTTGGTGGAGCGGAACTTCCGCTCCACCTCGTCGTCCCGGAACGTGAAGCTGTTGGAGTAGTTCGCCGCGATCAGGTAGCCGAAGGTCTTGCCGAAGAGCTCGGTCCGGTTCCCCAGCGAGAAGCCGACGTCGCCGTTGGGCGGCGTCGTCCCGCTGGCGGGGGCGAACTCGGTCAGGGGCGACTCGAGGAACGTCTCGCCGATCCGCTCCCGGGTCTCGGGGTCGTTCGGGACCCGATCCCCCTCCAGGCCCCCCAGCTCCCGGACGAACCCGTCGGGGAGGGCGCGGGAGCCGTCGTCGATGCCGAACATGTCCAGCCCACCGCCGTCGTAGTACAGGAATCCCCGGCTGAACTGGCTCTCGGAGTTGAGGCTCGAGCCGACGGAGAGCCTGAAGGTGAGCTCGTCGGGGAATTCCCGCGTCTCGATCTGCACCGTGCCGCCCGAGAAGTCGCCGGGCCGGTCGGCCGTGTACGTCTTCTGCGCCACCAGGCTCTCCAGGAAGCCCGCCGGGAACAGGTCGAGGGGAACCACCGAGCTCTCGGGCTCGGGGCTCGGCAACGGCGATCCGTTCAGGGACGTCTGGCTGTAGCGCTCCCCGAGCCCGCGCACGTACACGTACTTCCCGTCGGAGACGGTGACGCCGGTCATCCGCCTGGCGGCCTCGGCCGCGTCGGACGCCGGGGACCGGGAGATCTGCTCGGTCCCGATCCCGTCACTGACGGCGTCGGCCGTCCTCTGCCGATTCAGCAGCGCGGCCGCGCTCCCCCGGGCCTGGCCCACCGAGATCTCCAGGTCGCCCACGGCGACGGCCTCGGTCTCCAGGGACACGCTGAGGTCGGACGTCTCGCCCGGGTCGACCTCCACGCCCGTGACGGTCGTGGTAGCGTGGCCCAGCGCGCGTACCGTCAGATCATAGGTCCCCGGCGGGACGTCGCTGAGGAAATACCGGCCTTCGAGGTCGGTGAGGGTCCCGATCTCGGTGTCCACCAGGAAGACCTCGGCGCTGGTGACCGGGGTGGCTTCCCGAGCGCTGAGCACCCGTCCCTTGAGCCGGCCGGGCTCCTCCTCCTGGCCGGCCAGCGCGGAGCCGTCGGCCACCGTGGCGAGGAGAAGAGCCGTGACCGCCGAGACGGCGAGTCGGTGAATCGGGGAAGCAGCTGCGGAGAGGCTGTCTCGTACAGGGCTGGTCGTCATGGCGTCACCGATGTCTGTATCGAAGCTTCTGTCCCGGTGGAGGGTCCGCCGCGTGGATCCTCGATGCCCGACGGGACCGGAACAGCGGTCCGGGCGATCGGATTCACCCCGAGGGTATCGGGCGGGTTTGACGGCGGCGTACGGGCGGGGTAACGGAGCCGTAACCGTCCTGCGGTCGTCGCGTCACGATCGCCGTCGGGTCCGTTCCCGAGCCCTCGCCGACGGCACGTGACGGATCGGTATTTTTTAAAAAATCGTGATCGGGAGGAAGTGCGAATTTTACCGCGCCGGAATTGAAAATCCGGAGAGCATCAAGCTTTACGTGGAGCGCCGACAGCTCTCCACAATTGTGCACATGAGAATCCACGCCGAGATGATAGTTTTCCACAAAACCGGTAACAGGCTTCATTGAAGTGAGTTAGCGTTGGGGAGGAGTGTGGAGAAGCCCGGGCGGGCCCTTGCCGAACCCCACGGGGCCTTCTTATGGTGGCTCCGCGCGTCGGGGAGCGGCGCCCTCCCCCGAGATCGCTTCGGGATGCTTCCCGGGCCGCGACGTATCGCCCTGAAAACTTCTACTTTTGCTGAGGAAAGCCCCCCATGTGGGACACCCGTCCTGTGGAAGTGGTGCTGGAGCTGCCGGAAGAGCTGGCCGAAGACGTAGAGGAGGCGCAGAAGAGCGATCCACAGTTTCTGAACAAGGTGATCCGCTACGCTCTCACCCGCAGGGCGATGTTCGAAGAGCTGAACCGCTCCTTCGACGAGCGTTCCCTGGAGGCCTGAACCCCCGCTCCGACCCCGCCTCCGGGCCCGTCGTCCCGCTTGACGGCCCGCGTCGGGACGGCTACATAGGCGGTGGCGGCGCCTATGTCGTTCGCGCTCCCACCCTCAGGCCCGGGAACTACCTGTGCAGAACCCTCCGCCGGACAGGCCCGGATCCGACCCGCCCGCCGAGGATCCGCGAGACGACCCGGTCCTCACCGCCAAGTACCTGGACTTCTGCTCGGCCCGCCTCGCCGAGGTGTTCCTCTCCCTCTCCGACGAGCGCATCTACCGGCTGGTGGAGGAGGCCGCCCGGGAGGGGCGCCTCAACGTGGCGGAGCTCGGCTTCGAGGAGATGGTGAGCCTGGTCACCGAGAAGCTCCGGCAGAGCGTCCCCCTGCCGGACCTCGAGACGTGGGCGCAGGAGTACCGGGAGAACCCCGAGCAGTACGAGCCCTATCTCATGGGGCTGTGGGAGCGGAGCGTGGAGGACCGCGCCTCCGACGACACCGGCGACCCCCCCGACGCGGCAGCGGACGGAGAGGAGCCCGCGGAGGACGCATGACGGACGACGGGGACGACGGATCGCAGCTCCAGATCTGGGAGACGGCCTCCCGGCGCCAGGAGCTGGGACGGCTGGAGGAGGCGGGGACCGCCTGGGAGGTCCACCTGGTGGTCGAGAAGGCCGCCCGGGAGCTGTTCCGGGGACGGCTCGCCTTCCGGCACGGCGACGACCACCTGCTCACCGCCCCGGTCCTGGTGGAGGAGAGCGAGGAGGCGGTGGTCCGGCGGGCCGAGGAGCTGCCCGACTCCATGATCCGCCAGTTCCTGAACTCCGTCCGGGCCTAGCGCCGCCCGTCCGTCCGGATCCCGGCGGCGGGCGCGCGACCGTCCGCCCGGATCCCGGTGGCGGGCGCGTCTTCGGCCCTCCCGTTCCTGCCGCCCTCGCCCCTTCAGCCGACCGGGGACCCGCGCCGGGGGCCCGGGGGCCGGAGCGTCTCCCGGGCCAGGGTGAGGAGCATGCCCCGGCCGGCGCGGGCCGAGCCGGCGACGGTGCCCGAGATCTTGGAACGGCCCGCCCGGCGGCGACGGAAGGGGACGGGCACTTCCCGCACCCGCCAGCCCGCCCGCAGGGCCCGGACCTCCATCTGGACGTTCCAGCCGAAGTCCGGGTCGTCCAGCTCCAGCGCCAGCAGGCCCGACAGGCGGGCGGCCCGGAAGGGGCCCACGTCCCGGGCCGGGCACGCGTAGAGCCCCCTCAGGATCGCCGCCACCAGGGCGTTGCCCGCGGCGGCGTGCGGGTGCACCCCCCGCCGGTCCGCTCCTCCGGCCGCCGCCACGCGACGCCCCAGCACCAGGTCGGCCCGGCCCCTCTCCAGGGGCGCCGCCAGGGCCGGCAGCCGGGCCGCCGCCGCCGGATCGTCGGCGTCGAGGAACGCCACGGCGTCGGGCGGCGCCGTTCGGGCGGCCAGGACGGACAGCCCCTTCTGGCAGGCCCGCCCGTACCCGGGCCCGGGCTCGACCGCCACCTCCGCCCCCCCGTCGCGGGCCACCCGCGCCGTGTCGTCCCGGGAGCCGTTGTCCACGACCAGCACCGGCGTGCCGGGCCGCGCCTCCTCCACCGCCGCCAGCAGCCCCGGCAGGGCCTCCTCCTCGTTCCGGGCCGGGACCAGCACGGTCAGCCGGAGCCCGCCGCTCACCGGCGACCGCCCCGGCGTCGCGACGTCGCTCACCGTCGACCGCCCCGACGGCGGGACGCCGGCGCCGCGTCCCGGGCGCGGCCCTCCGCTCCGGCCCGGCGGGACGGACCCCCGTGACGCGCGGGGGCGGCGCCCCGGTCCGGCTGCTGGCCGCCGGCCTCGTGCAGGTGGCGGCCCTGGCCGCCATGGGCTGGATCCCCGGTGCCCGGGGGACCCCGCTCCCCGCCCTCGCCCTGTGGGGGCTGGCCTTCGCCGCCCATCTCGCCGCCTGGCGGATCCTGGCGGAGGGGCGCCGGGCGGGCGCGGAGATCGGCGGACGGGGGGCGGGGGACGCGGCGGGCGGGGAGGCCGGAGGACGGGGAGCGGACGACGGGACGTCCGCGGGCCGCGCCTCCCGGGGCGTCCGCGGCGTCCTCTGGACGGTGGGCGTCGGCGGCCGGCTCGCCCTCCTCCCCCTCGTCCCCCACTTCTCGGACGACGTCTGGCGCTACCTGTGGGACGGATGGGTGGGCCGTCACGGGGTGAACCCCTTCCTCCACCCGCCGTCGGCCGAGGCCCTCGATCCCCTGGCCACGGCGTGGCGGAGCCTGATCAACCATCCGGAGATCTCCACCATCTACCCTCCCGGCGCCCAGGTCGTCTTCCACCTGCTGGCTCTCCTGGGTCCCTCGGTGCTCCTCTTCACCTCGGCCTGGCTGGCGGCCGACCTGGGGGTAGCGGCGGTGATCGACCGGCTGGCCCGGCGGCGCGGGGACCGCTCGGGGATCCCGCTGCTGCTGTGGCTGTGGTCGCCGCTGGTCCTGGTGGAGGTGGCCTGGAGCGGACACCTGGAGCCGCTGGGGATCCTCCCCATGACGGCGGCGCTGCTGGTGCTGGCGCCGCGCGGGGCGGTCCGCGGTCGGGGCGACGGGGACGGGACGCGGAGCGCGGACGCCGACGGGACCGGCGGGTCGGGGAACGGAACCCTCGCGGCGGGCGTGGGCGGCGGGGCCCTGCTGGGGCTCGGGGCGTCGGTCAAGCTCGCGCCCCTCGCCGCCCTGCCCGCCCTCCTGCGCCGCCGGGGCGTGGCGGCGTGCGTCGCGGCGGTGCTGCTGCCGGCCCTCCTCTACGTCCCCTACTCATCGGCCGGCGCCGCCCTCTTCCAGGGCCTGGGCGAGTACGCCGCCCGCTGGCGCTTCAACGCCGCCCTCTTCCCCCTCCTCGATCCCCTGGGGCGATGGCCGGCCCGCCTCGTCGCCGGCCTGGTCGTGGCGGGCGTGGCCCTGCTGGCCGCCCGCCGGCGCTGGACGGTGGAGCGGGCCCTCTTCTGGACCCTGGGCGCGGCCCTCCTCGTCTCGCCCACCCTGCATCCCTGGTACCTGCTGTGGATCCTCCCCTTCGCCGCCCTGCGGCGGAGCCTCCCCTGGGTGGCCTGGACCGGCCTCGTCTTCCTGGCCTATGCCGGCCTGGACGCCTACCGGGCGACCGGCGTCTGGCCCCATCCCCCGGCGCTGGCGGCCCTCGTCCACGTCCCGTTCCTCCTGCTGCTGGCGGCCGAGGGCCTCCGCCGCTTCGGCGCCGGACGGCTGGCGGAGGCCCTCGGCGGCGGTCAGCAGGTAGCCGGAGGCGAAGAGGAGGGTGAAGGCGGCGCCCGCCGCCGAGCCGGCCGCCAGGACGCCGGCCCCGGCGACCAGCAGGCCCAGGCCCAGGACCCCCCGGACGACGGTCCGTCCCCTCCCTGATTCCGGCCGGCGGCCGGGGGGTCTCCCTGACGCCACCCGGCGGGGCGAGGGCCGCCGGTCGGCGGCGGGATCCGCGGGCCCCGCGCCCGACTTCGGCGTGCGGCGGAACGTCCCGCTGGCCCGGTCGGTCAGGCCCCGGAGCGCCGCCGCCGCCAGGGGCGGTCCCAGCCCGATGCCCAGGGCCACCGCCTCCAGGACCCGCGGCACCGCGCCCAGGACACCCCGTCCCCGGAGCCCGGCCGCCGTGCCGTAGTAGAGGAGGAAGGGGAGCACGGCGAAGGTCACCGCCGTCCCGTGCACCCACCCCGGCACCAGCGCCGCCGCGCCGCCGATCCGTCCGGGCCAGGCCAGGGCCAGGGCCAGCAGCAGGGTCAGGGGATGGAGCAGGTGGCCCAGCAGGTGGGCGGTGGCCTCCAGCTTGACGGCCGGCCGCCGGCCGCTGCGCCACAGGTCCGGCAGAACCCTGCGGGCCGTCTGCATCCCGCCCCGGGTCCAGCGCTCCTGCTGGACCTCCAGGGCCCGGAGCGTCCCCGGGAGCTCGGCCGGGGCCCGGACGTCGTCCCGGTAGACGCCCCGCCACCCCGCCATCTGGGCCCGGTAGCTCAGCTCCAGGTCCTCGGTGAGGGTGGCGCCGCTCCATCCCCCCACCTCCTCCAGGCAGGCGCGACGCCACATGCCGGCCGTCCCGTTGAAGTTGAAGAAGAGGCCCGAGCGGTGGCGGGCCGCGTGCTCCACGGCGAAGTGGGCGTCCAGCAGGACCGCCTGGGCCCGGGTGAGCCAGCTCTCGTCCCGGTTCAGGTGGTCCCAGGCCGCCTGGACGAAACCCACCTCCGGCTCGCGGAAGGCGGGCGCCAGCCGACGCACCAGGTCACGGGGCGGAACGAAGTCCGCGTCCAGCACCAGGAACAGGTCGCCCCGGGCCCGGGCCGCGCCGTGGGCCAGGGCTCCGGCCTTGTAGCCCTCCCGGCTCTCCCGCCGGAGGTGCCGGACGTCCACGCCCCTCCGGCGCCAGGCGCGGACCCGCCGGGCCGCCAGCCGTGCCGACCCGTCGTCCGAGTCGTCCAGCACCTGCACCTCCAGCCGGTCGCGGGGCCAGTCCAGCCGGCAGGCGGCGTCCACCGCCCGCTCCACCACGGCGGCCTCGTTGTAGACCGGGAGCTGCACGGTGACCACCGGCAGGGGGCGGGGGAGCTCCCCGTCCGGCGCGTCCGGTCGCGAGCCCTCCGACGAGCCCGCGGCCGACCCCTCCCCCCTCCCCGCCGGCCGCAGCCGGAGCCACAGGAGCCACAGGCGGTGGAGGCCGAAGGGGAGGAGCAGGAGCAGGACGGCCAGGTAGGCCACCGTGCCGAAGTCGGCGATCATCTCCTCCTCGTCGCGTGGCGATGGCCCCGAAGCGCGCGCGCCGTGCGTCCCGGGACGCGCCGGATCGGGCAACGCTCTCCCGTCCGGGAAAGTTCCCCCTCGGCCGGCCCTCGGGCCAGGGCGGGACCGGCGCCGGCGAGCGGCCGGGGCGGACGTCCTTCCCCGGCGAAGGACCTTCGCCGCCGTCCGGGCGTGCCGCCTTTGCATCCCCCCTCCCCCCGCCTATCTTTTCCGTGTGCGCTCTCCCCCCGGCCGCGGGCTCGCCACTCCATCCGAGGACGACATGTCAGGCGAGCGGATCCTCGTCGTCGACGACGAGCCGGACATCCTCAGCCTCCTGGTCTACCAGCTCAGCCGCGAGGGCTACCGCGTCAGCACGGCCGTGGACGGACGCTCGGCCCTCTCCACGGCCCGGGAGGAGCGCCCCGACGCCATCGTCCTGGACCTGATGCTGCCGGGCGTGGACGGCTACGAGGTGCTTCGCAGCCTCCGGGAGGACGACGACACGTCGGAGATCCCGGTGATCCTCCTCACCGCGCGGAAGGAAGAGGAAGAGAGGATCCGGGGCTTCGAGATCGGCGCCGACGACTACGTGACCAAGCCCTTCAGCGCCCGGGAGCTGGTGTTGCGGATCGGGGCCCTCCTGCGCCGCGCCGAGGCGGAGCCGGTCTCCCCCACCCGGAACCTGCGGGCCGGCCCGGTGGAGGTGAACCGCGACGCCCACCGGGTCATGGTGGACGGCCGCGAGGTCGAGCTGACGCCCCTGGAGTACCGGCTGCTGGTGGTGCTGCTGGAACGGCGCGGGCGGGTCCAGTCGCGCCGGCAACTCCTGCAGGCCGTGTGGGAGACGACGGCCGACATCGAGACCCGGACCGTGGACATGCACGTGGCGCGGCTCCGCTCGAAGCTGGGCGGCGCGGGGGAGATGATCGAGACGGTGAGGGGCTTCGGCTACCGCTTCCGACCCGCCCGGCAGACGTAGGGAGCCGGGTCGGTGCGCCTCCGGACCCGCATCGTCCTCGTGACCGCCGGGGCCGTCCTCCTCCCGACGCTCCTCCTCTTCTGGTGGTCCCGGGACGGACTCCCGGAGCTGCTCCTGGACCGGGCGGCCGACGACCTGGAGGCCCGGGCCCGCCTGGTGGCGGCGACGACCGCCGGCGAGCCCTTCGACGACGCCCTGGCCGACCGGCTGGGCGATGCGAGCGGCCTGCGTGTGACCCTCATCGGCCGGGACGGCCGCGTCCTGGGCGACTCCCGTGTGTCGACGCGGCGGATCCCGTCGGTGGAGAACCACGGCGACCGGCCGGAGGTCCGGGCCGCCCTCCGGGACTCGGTGGGGACGGCGACCCGGCCGAGCGCCACCGTGGCCCTCCCCCTCCTCTACGTGGCCGTCCCGGATTCCCGGGGCGTCGTGCGCGTCGCCACCGACCGGTCCGCGGTGACGGCGCCGGCCGACCGCGTCGGCCGGTTGGCCGTGGGCCTGGGCGCCGGGACCCTCCTGCTGCTGCTGATCGCCGGCGCCCTGCTGGAACGCTTCGTGGCCCGGCCCTTCCGCCGGCTGCGCCGGCACGCCGAGGCGATGGCGGAGGGCGCCGCCGGCTACCGGCACCGGCCGTCCGGCGACGACGAGCCGGCCGCCCTCGCCCGGGCGCTGGACCGCCTGGGGGACCGGCTGGACGAGGCCGGGGCGATCCGCCGCAGCGAGGCGGAGCTGCAGGCCCTCCTCGACCGACTCGAGGAGGGGCTGGCCCTGGTGGACCGGGACGGGGCCGTTCTCCGCGCCAACCGAGCCTTCCGGGAATGGACGGGTCGGGAGGACGTCCAGGGGGAGCAGGTGGCCACCCTGTTCCGGGACCCGGAGGTCGACGACGCGGTGGAGCGGGGGCTGGAGGGCGAGGCGGACAGCCGGGACGTGGAGCTCGGGGAGCGGACCGTCCGTCTCTCGGTCCGGGCCCACCCGGGGGGCGTCCTCCTGGTCCTGCGGGACCTCACCCGCCTGCGGAGGCTGGAGGGGGTGCGAAGGGACTTCGTCGCCAACGTCTCCCACGAGCTGAAGACGCCGCTCACCAGCGTCATCGGGTACGCCGAGCC
>CAZSKS010000028.1:0-12744 GCA_964607465.1 uncultured Gemmatimonadota bacterium
GCGGCGGGCGGCGGGCTGCTGCTGGCCATCCAGCTGCCGGGCTGCGGCCCGATCGGCGACGGGGCCGGCGGCGAGGCCTTCACGCCGAGCGCCTACCTCACGATCCACCCCGACGGCTCGGCCACGGTCACCGTGGCGCAGTCGGAGATGGGCCAGGGCGTGCGCACCACCCTGGCCATGCTGGTGGCCGAGGAGGCCGAGCTGGACTGGGACCGGGTCACGGTGGAGACCGCCCCGGCCGACGAGGAGACCTTCGGGCGGCAGGGGACCGGAGGGAGCGCCGCCGTGCGCACGAACTGGACGCCCATGCGGGAGGCGGGCGCCACGGCCCGGGCGATGCTGGTGGCGGCCGCGTCCGCCGAGCTGGGCGTGCCGGAGGCGGAGCTGGACGCCCTCGGGGGCCGCGTGGTCCACGCGGGCAGCGGCCGGGAGGTGGGCTACGGCGAGCTGGCGGAGCTGGCCGCCGGCCGGCCCGTGCCCGAGGAGGTGGAGCTCAAGCGGCCCGACGAGTGGCGGCTGCTGGGCCAGGAGGGCAGGGTCGGCGTGGACGTGGACGACATCGTCACCGGCCGGGCCGAGTACGGCTCCGACGTCCGGCGCGAGGGGATGCTCCACGCCGCCATCGCCCGCACGCCGGCCCACGGCGGCGCGGTCAGGAGCTACGACGACGCGGCGGCCCGCCAGGTGGAGGGCGTCGTGGACGTCTTCGAGGTCGAGGGCGTGGGCGCCGACGTCAACGTCCATCCCGGCGTGGCCGTGGTGGCCGAGAACACGTGGGCCGCCCTCAGGGGCCGGGACGCGCTGGAGGTGGACTGGGACCCGGGCCCGGGCGGCGAGGACACCACGGAGGGCTACTCCCGGGCCATGCGGGAGGCCGTCGAGGGGCCGGGCTCGGTGACCATCAACCGCCTCGGCGACCCCGACGGGGTCATCGAGGGCTCGGACGACGTCCACTCGGCCGTCTACGAGGTCCCCTTCCTCTCCCACGCCACCATGGAGCCCCAGACCTGCGTGGCCGAGGTCACGGGCGACCGCTGCGAGCTGCGGGCCTCCACCCAGTTCCCCAACTGGGCGCGACAGGCGACGGCCGACGCGCTGGGGATCCCGCTGGAGAACGTCGAGGTGACGATCCCGCTGCTGGGCGGCGGCTACGGCCGGCGCATCAACCCCGACGTGCCGGTGGAGGCGGCCCTGGTGGCCCGCGAGCTGGACGCTCCCGTGAAGGTGACGTGGACGCGGGAGGACGACATGCGCCACGACTTCTACCGGCCCTGTGCCGTCCATCGGATCGACGCGGTCCTGGGCGAGGACGGCCGGCCGGTGGCGTGGCGGAACCGCTTCTCCACCCCCGCCATCAACGGGACGCTGTCGGACGAGGTGGACGAGGAGGCCTTCGCCCTGGGCGAGAGCACGGGCGCGGCGGACATGTTCTACCGGGTGCCGAACCGGTCCTGCGAGTACACGCACCTGCCCTCGGAGATCACCCGCGGCTGGTGGCGGGCGGTGAGCACCACCCACACCCGCTTCGCCGTGGAGTGCTTCCTGGACGAGCTGGCCGAGCGGGCCGGCCGCGACCCGCTGGAGCTGCGGCTGGAGCTGATCGGGGAGATCCCCGTGGACCGCCCGGAGCCGAGCGAGGACTTCCCGCCCGACCCCGAGCGCATGAAGGGCGTGCTGCGGCGGGCCGCCGAGGAGGCGGGCTGGGGCCGCGACCTCGGCCCGGGGCGGGGCATGGGCATCGCCTGCGCCCTGGACCACCTGAGCTACGCCGCCGAGGTGGTGGAGGTCACCGTGGAGGCCGGCGAGCTCACCATCGACCGCGTCACCTGCGCCGTGGACTGCGGCCCGGTGATCAACCCCGACCACGGCCGGGCCCAGGTGGAGGGCGGCGCGATCCAGGGCCTGTCGGCCGCGCTGGGCGAGGGGCTCACCGTGGAGGGCGGCGCGGTGGTGGAGGGGAACTTCGACGCCTACGACGTCCTCCGGATCACGCGGGCGCCCCGCCGGATCGACGTCCACTTCGTGGAGACCGACGCCCACCCGACGGGCCTCGGCGAGCCCGGCCTGCCGCCCGCCGCGCCGGCGCTGGCCAACGCCATCCACGACGCCACGGGCCGCCGGCTCCGGACCCTGCCGCTGGAGCTGTAGGGGGCGGCCCGGGGGCAGGCCGGGCCCCCGGCAGGGTCCACCCGTCCCACCTTCCCGGCACGACGTGCGCTCGCCTCCGAGCCCCTGCGTCCTCCGCTACCCCCTCGGCTGGAGCAGCCAGATCGCCAGCGCCATGCCGAGCAGGACGCCGACCAGGCCCGCCGCCAGGCTCCCGCCCACGTAGCCGGCCGCGCCCCACCGGTCGCCGCCGCGCAGCAGCGCCACCGCCTCGTAGGAGAAGGTGCTGAAGGTGGTGAAGGCGCCCAGCAGGCCGATGGTGGCGAACTGCCGGACGTCGGCCGAGACGGCGGCCGCCTCGAGCCACACGACGGCGAACCCCAGCAGCAGCGAGCCGAGCACGTTCACCGTCATCGTCCCCCAGGGGAACAGGCCGGCCGTCCCCTGCTGCACCCATCCGGTCACCCCGTAGCGGAGGAGCGTCCCCAGCGCGCCCCCCGCCATCACGTACAGCCAGGCCATCGTGTCTCCCTCCCGGTGACGTCCGTCGCGACATGAAAAAACCTCCCGCCCGGACCGCGCCGGCCCGGGGGGAGGAGTCATCAGCGGCCGGGACGACCCCCGGCCGCGGTTTCGGCGAACTCCATCGCCGTCGCTTCCCGCCATGCTACCGCCGGTCCGGCTCCGGGCGCAACGCGGCCGCGGGCACGACTGACCGGAGACGCGGGATGGGTTGCACTAGTATAGAGACTCTATATATTGATCATCGAAAGTAAGAGGGAGGAAGCAGGAGGACCGCCCGGAGCCGGAGGGACGGATGCCGATCGAGACGCAGCGCCTGGGCAGGGACGTCAACGAGCTGCTGGTGCTGGCCACGCTGGAGGAGGGGCCCAAGCACGGCTACCGGATCGCGCTGGACGTGGAGGAGGAGAGCGAGGGCGCCTTCGAGCTCCAGCACGGCACGCTCTATCCGATCCTGCACCGGCTGGAGAAGGAGGACCTGATCGAGGGACGGTGGGAGGAGGAGGGACGCCGCCGGAAGGTCTACGTCCTGACGGAGCGGGGGGGCGAGCGCCTGGGCCGGCAGGGGAGCCGGCTGCTGGAGGCGTTCCGCACGCTGGCGCGCATGCTGGGAGGCGAGGATGGATCGGTTCGGCCGAGTCCTGCGGCGGGCTGAGCGGCGGCTGGAGGCCCCCGAGCCCGAGCGCTCGCGGATCCTCCTGGAGATGGCGGGCGACCTGGAGGACCTGTACCGGGCCTACCGGGAGCGGGGGCTCGAGGAGGAGGAGGCCCTGCGGCGGGCGGAGCGGTGGCTGGCGCCCTCGACCGTGGCCCTGGCGTTGCTCCGGGACGTGCACCTGCCGGCCTTCGACCGGCTCCTGGACCGCCTGGGCGGGACGACGCGGGGCCGCGTCGAGCTCGGGATGGTGGCGCTCGCGTCCCTGCTCGCGGTGGGGGCCGGGGTGCTCGGCGTCCTCCGGTCCGGGGCCCTGTCGGCCTCGTCCCCCGGCCTCTGGACGGTCGCCGGGCTGGGCGTCGCCGGGCTGGGCGTCGGCCTGCGCCAGGGCTACGCGCTGTTCGTACGGGGCGAGCGGCTGGGACCGGGCTGGCGGCGGAGGCTGCGTCGGGTCCTGGCGGCGGCCGCCGCGACGGCCCTGGCGGGGCTGCTGGCCGGGGTCGCTCGCCTCACCGTGACGGTGGTGTCCTTCGAGGGCGGCGGGATTCCGTCCGCCCTCTGGTCGGAGATCGCGACGGCGGCCGGCGTCGCGGCGCTCGGACTCGGCACCTCACTGCTGCTGGCGCTCCTCTGGCTCGTGCTCCGCGCCCGTGCGGCGGTGGTGGCGCGGGCGCGCGACGAGCTCCGGGAGGCGGTCGGGCGCCTGGATGGCGAGAGGCCGGAAGGGCGCGGCGAGGGACCCCGGAGGAAGGCGGAGATCGGCGGAGAGACGGTACTCGAACGGGAGACGAGACGATGATCGAGTGGTTCCAGGCAGGCGGCTTTCCCATGTGGCTCATCCTCGGCGCGGGGCTCGTGGGGCTCGCGCTGGCGATCGACGCGGGCCGGAAGGTCCTCGGGGCAGGGAAGGAGGCCCGCGGGCTCCGGGCGGAGATCGACGGCGTGCTCTTCTGGGGCGGGTTCGCCTCGGTGCTGGGCCTGATCGGCACGCTCGGCGGCGTGGCCGTCATGGCCCGGGCCCTGGAGCAGGCCTCCGGCGCCTCGGCGTCGGTGATCTGGGGCGGGCTCCGGGTGGCGCTCATCCCCACGGCCTTCGGCCTCGTCCTCCTCGCCCTCAGCCTCCTGGCGTGGTACGGGCTCCGCACGGCCCTGCGGCGCCGGACGGCCGGGTAGGCCGCCGAGGGCGCCTCCGCGGAGACGCCGGGGGGTCGATCTAGAAGGGCAGGTCGTCGCCTTCGGCCGGGTGGGGGGCGTCGGAGGCCGGCGGCTCGCCCGGGTCGGGCCCGTCGCGCGGGGCGGGTCCGTCCCGCTCCACCTTCCACGCCTTCACGTCGGTGTACCACTTCCCCTTGTACTCCCGGCTCTCGATGTCGACGTGGACGGTGAGGGTCTCGCCCTCCGAGACGTCGAACTCCTCGATGCGCTCCCCCCACTGGGTGATGCAGACCTTGCGGGGATACTGCCCGTCGGTCTCCAGGATGAAGTCCTGCTTTCGCCAGGGGCCGTTGGCGCTCTCCCCCGACTGCTCCTCGAGGATCTCGACGACTTCTCCGGTGATCTGGACGTCCATGGTCTCGCGGGTGGCGTGGATGAGTGAGCTTTGCGGGGTCGGTCGCCGACACGACGGGAGGTCGGGCGGACCGCCGGACCGTGTCCCGGGGTGCAGGATGGATGCCGGGGGAGGTCGGGTGCAAGAGGAGCGGGACGGAGGGCGGATGGATCCGGAGGAGCGCGGGACGGGGAATCGTCCCGGAGCCCCCTCTGTCGCTTGACACCGCTCCCCCGCGGGGGAATGATTGGTGTGTCAATTGGTATTCCAATTGGTATGCCAGCCGGGGCGGTGCGGGCAGCAGCGCCTCCCGAGCGGCGTTCGCGGCGGCCCGCGTGCGCCCTCCCGGCCGGCTCGGCTCCCAGAACCCTCCGCAGGCGGGGACACCATGATGGACCATCCCACCACCCCACGGCGCTCGGCGATCGGACGACTCGCGGCCTCTCTCCTGGCCGCCCTGCTGGCCCAGGCGGCCGTCATGGGCGCGCCCGCCCCGGCGGAGGCGATGCAGCAGGGCACGGTGGTCGGCACGGTGGTCGACGCCCGCTCGGCCGCCCCGCTGGAGGGCGCCCGGGCCACGCTCGTGGACCTGGGAACCGCCGCGGCCACCGGCGAGGACGGCCGCTTCCGCCTCGACGACGTCCCCGCGGGAACGCATCAGCTCCGGGTCCAGATGATCGGCTACCGCCCCGTCGAGCGGACCGTCCGGGTCCGGGGCGGGGAGACGACCGAGGTGCAGATCGTCCTCGCGGTGGCGCCGGTGCAGCTCCGGGAGATCACCATCTCCCCGCGGCGGGTCACCGAGACGGCGCGCGACGCCCCGGTCTCGGTGACGGCGTTCGACGCCCAGGAGATCCGCGACGCCGAGATCAACCGGCCCAAGGAGATGCTGCAGCAGACGCCGGGCGCGACCCTGGTCCGCTCGGTGGAGTCGGGCTGCTGCGCCTTCATCACGGTCCGGGGCATCGGCCAGCAGCGGAACACCGAGACCCCGGTCGCCACGGTGGTGGACGACGTGCAGCAGTTCAGCCCGCTCCAGTTCGACCAGCCCCTGTACGACGTGCAGAGCGTCACGGTGGTGAAGGGCCCCGAGGGCGCCCTGTACGGCCGGAACGCCATCGCCGGGGCCATCCTCGTCGACACCCGGGAGCCCACGAACGAGCCGCAGGGCTTCTTCCGGGTGGGCGGCGGCAAGGGCGAGCGGCTGGAGGCGACGGCCGCCTACGGCGGGCCCATCGTCGAGGACGAGCTGCTGTTCCGGGTGGCCGGCCACTTCGCCAACCAGACGGGCTTCTACGACAACATCACGCTGAACCGGAAGGCGGACGGCCTGCAGGCGGCCAACGCCCGGGCCAAGCTGCGGTGGAACGCCTCCTCCGCGGTCCGGCTCGACATGAAGGCGCAGTTCGACCGGACGCGGTCCAACTCCCTCGCCCTCTTCGACTACCAGCCGGCGATCCTGGCCGAGGACGGCCGCTCGCTGGACGACGGGCCGTTCCCCTTCGACTTCACGGACGTTAACTCCAACGAGGTGCGGCGCCACGCCATCGCCAACAACCTGGGCTTCGACGAGCGGAAGGTGGACGAGGTCTCCGCCCGGCTGGGCGTCGAGGGGGGCGGCGCCAACGTGGAGTTCGTCACCGCCTACACGAACATCGTGAACGAGCGGACGGGGGATCAGTTCCCCTACTCCGCCTCGACGAGCCGCGTGATCACGGGCCTGGGCCAGGTGGACGGCACCCAGACGCAGTACAAGGACGTCGAGGGCTGGCACTCGGAGCTCCGGGTCCGCTCTTCCGAGGACCAGCCGCTGCGCTGGCAGCTCGGCGGCTCCTTCCTCACCTGGAACCGGTTCATCAGCGCCTCGGTGGGGACGGACCTCGGCCAGGGGATCCTCGGCCTGGAGCGGGAGCCGGCCTTCGGGAGCTCGACGAACCCGACCGTCTCGTGGCTGGCCGACGACAACGACAACGAGGCCTGGGCGGTCTTCGGGAACGTGGAGTACGACCTGGCGCCCGACCTGACCGTCATGGGGGCCCTGCGCTACGACCGGGAGTCCCGGGAGCAGTTCGTCTCCGAGGACAACACGGCCGGGGCGCCGGGAGCCACCAACACGGCCACCTTCGACAAGGTGCAGCCGAAGGTCCGGCTCCGGTACGCCCGGGAGCTGGACGGCGACGTGCTGAACTTCGTGAACCTCTACGGCTCGTGGGGGATCGGCTTCCGGAGCGGGCAGTTCAACCAGAACGGCGTGGCGGAGGCCGCCGCCGGGGCCGGCATCGAGGGCGTGCAGGACGTGGTCGACCAGGAGGAGGCCAGCAGCTTCGAGCTGGGCTTCAAGAGCCGCTGGGCCAACGACCGGCTGAGCTGGGAGACCGCCTTCTTCCGGACCGACGACGAGGGCCAGCCCCACTTCCTCTTCATCGGCGCGGTGGGCGCGCAGGTGCTGGTGTCCATCCCCGACGCGGACATCAAGGGCGTGGAGTCCACCCTGAAGGCCAGGGTGGCCGAGGGGCTGGACGTCTACGCGTCCGGGGCGATCACCGACACCGAGATCCAGGCCTTCCCGGTGGACCCGGCGGCGGTGGGGCAGAAGCTGCCGCTGGTGCCCGAGTACACGCTCAACCTCGGGGCCCAGCACCGCCAGGCCGTCACCGACGAGTTCGCCATGGTGGCACGGGTGGACTACGAGCGGTTGGGCGAGATGGCCTGGACGCCCCAGAATACGACGCCCCGGGACCCGGTGGACCTGGTGGGCGTGAAGGGCGGCCTGGAGTACGGCGACTGGGCGGCGAAGCTGGAGATCTCGAACCTGAACGACGAGGTCTACAACGGCGAGTTCGTGGCCGGCGGCTTCGCGTGGCCGGCGCCGCCCCGGCGGTGGCGCGTCACCGTGGAGCGGCAGTTCTGAGCGCGCGTCGGGGCCCGGTGGGGCGAGGCACGCCGCGCGAGCGGCCGACGAGCAGGGGAGGAGGGTGACGTGAGCATCCGCATCGCCGTGGACATCGGCGGGACCTTCGTGGACGCGGTGGCCTTCGACGCGGGGAGCCGCGAGCTCCGCGTCGAGAAGGCGCCCACCACGCCGGACGAGCCCGCCCGGGGCGTGATGGACGCCATCGCCAAGCTCGGGGTCGAGTTGACGTCGGTGGAGGCCTTCCTCCACGGCACGACGCTCGGGATCAACGCCTACCTGGAGCGGGAGGGCGCCCGGACCGGAATCCTCACCAACCAGGGGTTCCGGGACGTCTACGAGATCGCCCGCACCAACGTCCCCCGCCGGGCCATGTACGACCTGCTGTACGACAAGGCCGAGCCCCTGGTGCCGCGGCGCCGGCGGCTGGGGGTGCCCGGCCGGCTGGCGCCGGACGGCAGCGAGCTGGAGCCGCTGGACGAGGACGCCGTGGCCCGGGCCGCCGACCGGCTGGTGGAGGAGGAGGGGGTCGAGTCGCTGGCCGTCTGCTTCCTGCACGCCTACCGGAACCCGGACCACGAGCGGCGGGCCGGCGAGATCGTGGCCGAGCGCCATCCCGACGTGAGCCTGTCCCTCTCCAGCGAGATCACCCGCGAGTACCGGGAGTACGAGCGGACGAGCACCGCCGTCATCGACGCCTACATCAAGCCGATCTTCGCCTCCTACGTGGACCGGCTGCGGGAGGCGCTGGAGGCGGAAGGCTTCGGCGGCAGCTTCCTGCTGGCCCGCTCGGGCGGCGGCACGCTGACGGCCGAGGCCGCCAAGCGGGCGCCGGTCCACACGATCCTCTCCGGTCCCGCCGGCGGCCTCATCGGCGCCACCCACGTGGCCGGCGAGACGGGCCATCCGGACCTCATCTCGGTGGACCTGGGGGGCACGAGCCTGGACGCCTGCGTGGTGGAGGACGGGTCGCCGGCGGTGGAGTACGAGGCGGACCTGGAGCACCTGCCCATCGTGATCCCGGTCTACGACATCCGCACCATCGGCGCCGGCGGCGGCAGCATCGCGTGGCTGGACGGCGAGCTGCTGAAGGTGGGGCCCCGGAGCGCCTCGGCCGATCCCGGCCCCATGTGCTACGGACGGGGCGGCGAGGAGCCCACGGTCACCGACGCCGCGCTGGTGCTGGGCTACCTGGACCCCGACGCCTTCCTGGGCGGCGAGATGGGGCTGGACGGCGAGGCCGCCCACCGGGGGATCGGCGACATCGCCGGGCCCCTGGGCATGTCGCCCCTGGAGGCCGCCCGGGGCGTCTACGACGTCACGGTGGCCAAGATGGTCGGCGCCATCCGGGAGATCACCGTGGAGAAGGGGCTCGACCCGCGGGACTTCTCGGTGCTGGCCTACGGCGGGGCGGGGCCCATGGTGGTGCCGCTGCTGGGCCGGGAGACGGAGATCGCCCGCGTGGTGGTGCCCCAGGCGCCCTCGGCCTTCTCGGCGTGGGGCATGCTGAACGCCGACGTCATGCACGACTTCAGCCGCACCGAGGTGGCCCTGCTGTCGGAGATCGGGGCGGAGGAGCTGGAGGCCATGTTCGCCCCGCTGGAGGAGGAGGCGGCCGCGGCCCTGGCGGAGGAGGGCTTCGGCGAGGACGCCTTCCGCCTGGAGCGGAGCGTGGACATGCGCCACTTCGGCCAGGAGCACACCGTGGAGGTGCCCGTGGGCGAGCCGGTCGCGCTGGACGACCTGGCGTCGCGCTTCGAGGAGCGCCACCGGAGCCGCTACGGCCACGTCATGGACGACCCGCCCCAGGTGGTCCACCTGCGGGTGCGGGCCGTGGGGGAGCTGGAGAAGCCGCCCCTGGAGCGGGCGGCCGGCAGGGGCAACGGCGACGGCGACGGCGCGGGAAGCGAGATCGGCCGCCGGGAGGCCTACTGCTTCGCCCGGCGCGAGGTGGTGGACTTCGCCGTCCACGACCGGGGCCGGCTGGCGCCCGGCGACGCAGTGGACGGCCCGGCCATCGTCCGGGAGCCCACCACGACCGTCGTGCTCCAGTCCGACCAGCGCGCCGGGGTGGACGACTTCGGCCAGCTCGTGATCACCACCGACAGGGAGGACGGATGAGCGCGGGAGGCGGCGCCTCGGGAGCGGGTACGGCCGGCGGGCGGGGCGGGGCGGCGGACGTCGACCCCTCCACGGTGGAGGTGGTCCGCAACTACCTCAACTCGGCGGCGGCCGAGATGCAGCGGACCCTGATCCGCACCGCCTACAACACGATCATCTACGAGATCCTGGACTTCGGGATCTCCCTGTACGACCGGCGGATGGAGCTGATCGCCGACTCGCCGGGCCTGGCCATGTTCCTGGGCGCCAACGACTACGCCGTCCGCAAGGGCGTCGAGTACGTGGGCGAGGACAACCTGGACGACGGCGACGTGGTGATCATGAACTACCCGTACTGGAGCGGGACCCACACGCTGGACGTCTTCCTCTTCGCGCCGGTCTACTACGACGGCCACGTCATCGGCTACGCCACCTCCCGGGCCCACTGGCTGGACCTGGGGGCCAAGGACCCCGGCTACGTGCTGGACTCCACCGACGTCCACCAGGAGGGGCTCATCTTCCCCGGCACGAAGGTCTTCAAGAAGGGCGAGCCGGACGAGGAGATCCTGGAGCTCATCCGCTTCAACTCCCGCCTGCCCGACAAGGTGATCGGGGACCTGCACGCCCAGGTCGCCGCCATCAACACCGGCAAGCGGCGGCTGGCCCAGCTCTACGGCAAGTACGGCGAGGACGTGGTGGAAGCCAGCATCGACCGGATCCTGGACCACGGCGAGGAGGTGGCCCGCCGGGCCGTGGAGGAGCTGCCCGACGGGAGCTGGACGGCGGTGGACTACTGCGACGGGTTCGACCGGCCCGACGACGACCTCATCCGCATGCAGGCCACCGTCACCATCGAGGGCGACGAGTTCACCGTCGACTTCGCGGGGTCGTCGGACCAGGTGGACCAGCCCCTGAACGTGACCATCGGGATGACGGAGACGGTGGGCAAGCTCTGCTTCAAGACGCTCACCACCCCCCACGAGGACTCCAACGCGGGCCAGTACCGGCCGCTGCGCGTGGAGGCCCCCGAGGAGACGCTCTACAACGCCGTCTACCCGGCGCCCACCTTCACCCTGTGGCCGGCGCTGCTGGCCATCGACGTGGTCTACAAGGCCGTGGCCCAGGCGCTGCCCGACCGGGTGCCGGCCAGCTCCGGCGGCGACGTGTGCGACATCATGCTCTTCGGCCAGAATCCGGAGACGGGCCGCATGTTCGTGGAGGCGAACAACGAGGGCGTGGGCTGGGGGGCGAGCCCCGGGCGGGACGGCCCCAGCGCCGTCATGCACATGAGCGAGACCCGGGTGAAGAACCTGCCCGTGGAGGTGCTGGAGACGAAGGCGCCCGTCCTCTTCGACCGCCTCGAGCTCCGGGACGACTCCGGCGGGCCCGGCGAGTACCGCGGCGGCCTCGGCATCCGGCGGGACTTCCGCTTCACCCATCCCTGCGGGGCCCTGTCGATCATCCAGAAGACGAAGACCGACGGCTGGGGCCTGGAGGGGGGCGGCCCCGGGGCCCGGAACGCCGTCGTGCTCCGTCCCGGCACCGACCGGGAGGAGTGGACGGGCATGATGCGGGGCCAGTTCGAGGCGGGCGACGTGATCTCCAACCGGTCGGGCGGAGGCGGCGGCTGGGGCGACCCGATGGAGCGCGACCCGGAGGCGGTGCGCGAGGACGTGCGGGACGGCTACGTCAGCGTGGAGAGCGCCCGCGAGGACTACGGCGTCGTGCTGGACGAGGACGGCCAGGTGGACGAGGAGGCGACCCGCGACCTGAGGAGCTGACCGCGCCCGTGGCGGGAGGATCCGGCGACGGGGCGACGGGCGGGCCCGGGGGCGGCGTCGTCGCGCGCGACGTCCTCACGCCGATCCCGTCCGACGAGCGGGTCCCCTGGCGGGTCCCGGCCCTCATCTTCGGGGGGCTGGAGTTCACCATCCCGGTCCTCATGGCCGGGGCGGCCCTGGCCGACGACTTCGGCCTGGCCTCCATCCTGGCGATCCTGGCCGTGGCCCTGGCCGTCCAGTGGGCGGGCAACGCGCTGCAGGGCTACATGGGGGCGGCCTCCGGCCTCTCCTCCACCTTCCTGGCCCGACGCTCCTTCGGCGTGGAGCAGTCCCGCCTGGTGGTGGGGCCGCTGCTGGCGCTGCTCTCGATGGGCTGGTGGGCGGTGCAGACGGCGGTGGCCGGCAACGCCATCTCCGCCATGCTGGGCATCGACTACCAGACCGAGCGGCTGGCGTGGGGGCTGATCACGGCGGCGGCCGGCGTCGTCTTCGCCGTGCCCTCGGTCCTGGGTTACGAGAGCATGAAGTGGACGGACTACTTCGCCGTGCCCGCCGGGCTGCTGCTCATCGTCACCGGCATCTACTTCGCCCTGGAGCGGGGCGGGCTGGAGGGGCTGGCCGCCTGGGACCCCGAGGGCTCGCTCTCCTTCCTGGAGGGGGTGAGCGTCGTCATCGGGGTGAACGCGGCCCAGTGGGTCATCGCGTCCGACTACACCCGCTACGCCCGGCCGACGGTGAAGGACCAGGTGAAGATCCCGCTGGGGATCGTGGGGGTCGGCCTGCCGCTGTTCTTCGCCGGCGCCGTGATGGCGGTGGGGGTGGGGAGCGCCGACATCGTGCTGGTGATGCAGGACCTGGGCGTCCCCGTGTGGGGCTTCCTGATCCTGTGGTTCGCCACCTGGACCAGCCAGCTCGTGAACAACTACACCATGGGCCTGGCGCTGGCGAACACGGCCGGGGCGACCACCGACCGCGCACGGAAGATGCTCACCGTCGTGGGGACGGCGGCGGCCCTGGGCGTGGCCCTGGCGGGGATCGTCGACCACTTCGTCGAGTTCCTCATGGCGGCGGCCATCGTGTATCCCGCCATCGCCGGCGTGATGTTCACCGACTTCTTCCT
>CAZSKS010000028.1:12844-15084 GCA_964607465.1 uncultured Gemmatimonadota bacterium
GGCGGCCGGCGCCTGGGACCTCCGGGCCACGGCGGCCCTGGTCGTCGGCGTGGGCGTCGGCTGGCTGACGCAGTTCCGCCACCCCGTGGGCGTGCCGCCGATCCAGGTCCTGGCGGCCGCCGCCCTGTGCTACGGCGTCCTGTCGCTGCGGGGCCGTGCCCGCGGCGGCGGAGGCCCCGACGACCCGACGGCCCGCCGGGCGCCGCCGACCACCCCCGACGACGAATCGACCGAGCGTTCCCCGGACGGGAGACGCGCATGAGCTCCGACGAACCCCGCTCGAGCGTTGCCGCCGATGCCCGCCCTTCGGATCCGGACCCGGACGAGGACCGGTCCCTGGGCACCTACCGGACGCTGCGCCGGCTGATCGTGCGGGGGAGCCTGGCCCCCGGGAGCCGGATCGTGGAGCGGGAGCTGGCCAAGCGGCTGGACGTGAGCCGGACCCCCGTGCGCTCGGCGATCCAGCGCCTGCGCCAGGAGGGCTACATCGTGTCGGCGGGGGACGGGAAGCGGTCGGAGAACGCCGTGGCCCCGCTGACCCGCGAGGACGCCCGGGAGCTGCTGTACATCCTCGGCACGCTGGAGGGGCTGGCGGCCAGCCGGTGCGCCGAGGCCGACGAGGAGGCGAGGGCGGAGCTGACGGAGGAGCTGGCCGCGGTGAACGCGAAGCTGCGGGAGGCGGCGGCGCAGGAGCCCACCGACCGGAAGGGGATCCTGACGCTGGACGAGCGCTTCCACGCCACCTACGTGGAGGCCGGCGCCGGGTCGCGGCTCCGCAGCTTCCACGAGATGGTGCGGCCCCAGAAGGAGCGCTACCTCCGGTTCTACATGGGGGGGCTGGTGAACGAGATCGAGACCTCGATCGGGGAGCACGAGGTCATCGTGGACGCCATCCGACGCGGCGATCCCGAGGCCGCCGGCGAGGCGGTGGAGGCCACCTGGAAGAACGGGGCGCAGCGGCTGGCCGCCGTCATCGAACAGCGCGGCGAGTCGGGGAGCTGGTAGCGGGGACGGCCCGCCCCCCCATTGGGCCCCCACCGGGGGCAGATCGCCCGGGCCCCGAAGCAGTCGGTGGTGCGCCAGGCGTCCGATCGCCTCCCGCCTCGCATGAATGTGCGATGGTGGTGCCCGGCGTCTCCCCTTACGGTGGCCCCGCTCCCCCCCGCAGAGAGGAGGCTGCCGTTGCGACTCACGATCCGCGTTTCCTGTTCCTCCGTGCTCGTCCCCGCGGCGCTGGCCCTGCTGCTGGCGCTCTCCGCGACGTCCCTCTCCGCCCAGGACCGGCCGAGCTGCGCCGACGCCGTTCAGGGGAAGATCGCCTGGAACGACGCCGGGGCCACCCGCTGGAACCCGCGCAACGTCGAGCGCCTGTGCGAGGGCGCCGGGGGCAGCCGCGAGCCGGCCGCCTGCTTCCAGCGGGTGAGGCACGGGGACCTCCCCGCACCCGGGGGCGGGGACTGGAGCTGGCAGGAGGCCCTCGAGCTCTGCCAGGGCACCACGAGCGCCACCGCCACCGTGCGCTGCTACGAGGAGCGCCGCCGGGCCGGGGGCGGCGGGAGGGCCGTCGAGGCCTGCGGTTGGGACGTGCTGTCCAGGCGCATCGCCGAGGCCCAGAAACGGCGCGCCCGGGAGGCGGCGGAGGACGACGAGGCCGCCGACGAGGACGGGGACGACGGCGGGAGCGACGGCGGCGTCGAGGTCGTGACCCAGTTGAGGGTGGAGGCCGGGGAGCACACCCTCGTGTCGCCGGCGGACGTCATCCAGGCGAAGTACGAGGCGCTCGGCGGACCCGGCGGACGGCTCGGCGCCCCCGACGGGGCGGTGCGGACGAACCCCGACGGGACGGGTCAGCGGCGGCGGTACGAGCACGGCCACATCTACTGGCATCCGGACACGGGGGCCCATCCCGTCTACGACGGGCCCATCTGGCGGAAGTGGAAGAACCGCAGGTGGGAGCAGGGACCGCTGGGCTACCCGGCGGCCGATCCCGAGCCGCTGCCCGGCACCCGGGGGCGGATGCAGCGCTTCCAGGGCGGTCGGCTCGTCGCGTTCGGGGGGCGCCGGGACGGCGGCGACCGTGACCGCCTGTGGGAGGTGGCGGGACGGTCCGACTTCGACGTCCGCCCGCGGGCCGACGCCGAGCACTGCGTCGCCGACGTGCCGGCGGCCTTCGGCGCCATCACGTTCGGCCGGCGGAACGGCCGGAACTTCGTCACCCACCACGTGGGCCGAGAGGACGT
>CAZSKS010000028.1:15184-18856 GCA_964607465.1 uncultured Gemmatimonadota bacterium
ACCGGGTGGAGATCTTCCGTCACCGGTCGGGCGCGCTGGAGCTGCTGACCTCGGTGGACGTCTCCGAGCACCAGCCCGGGGCCCATTTCGCCTCGATCCTTCCGCTGGACGGCGGCGAATGGCTGCTGGCGGTGGGGCGGGACAGCCGCAAGCGGCGCAAGGCGCACCGGGTGCACTTCTACGTGCTCCCGAGCCTCGACGCCTCCCGGGACGAGGTGCGCTACCTGGGTCGGCGCGGCCGGGGCAACACCCGCCGGGACTTCCAGAGCGGTTCACTGCTGGCCGACTGCGACGGCGGCGTCTACTTCCTCGGCACGGGGGTGCGCGTGGTCCAGGCCAACACCCACGCCAAGCTGTACCGCGTGGACGGCTTCTCGCGGAGCGGCGGCGGGCGGCCCGATCGGGTCGAGATGACCAAGGTGGCCGAGCGCGCCCCCGATTCCGAGCGGAACGACTGCAGCCTGAACGCCGCGGCCACCTTCTTCCCCACGGCCGACCGGAAGCTGGCCATGTACTGCACGGAGAAGGAGATCCGGAACGGCCGCATCACCACGCGGGAGTACCGGGACGAGGGGGGATGACCGGCTTCGTCGGGACGACGCCGGCGACGATCGCCCTCGCATGAATGTGCGATGGCATGGCTCCCGGGGCCGGCCTAGACATGAGCGTGAACGGCCGCCCCCCGGGGGCGGCCCGCCCGAGCTCGCTCCCAGCTGAGGAGATGCGCATGAATGCCGACGCCCGGACCCGCCGCCCCGATTCCGCCCCGGCGCCTCGCGCCCGACGCTCGCACGGCGCCGCCGGGATGCTGGCGGCCCTCGCGCTGCTGGCCCTCGCGGCCCCGCGGCCCGCGGCCGCCCAGCCCGCCACGCCCGCGGCGTCCGCGTCCTGCCACGACGCGGTGCAGGGGGAGGTGGCCTGGAACTACGACGGCACGACCCGTTGGGCGGAGGGCAACGTCGATCGGCTGTGCGAGGGCGCCGAGGACAGCGCCGAGCCGGCCCGCTGCTTCCAGGAAGCCATGCACGGAGGCCTCCGTCGGGGCGACGAGGGCACCCGGTGGCGGTGGCAGGACGCGCTGGCGCTGTGCCAGGGGACGCGGGACGCCGACGCCACGATCGCCTGCTTCCGGGACCGCACCCGGGGCGGCACGGCCTGGCGGGAGGCCATCGACGCGTGCGGTCCGGACGCCCGATCCGCCGAGGTGGTCCACACCGAGGTCGACGAGGGCGACGACGACGAGGTGGTCGTCAGCCCCCACGTGATCCGGGAGGGCGGCGCCGAGGTGGTGGCCGCCGCCGCGGCGAGCCCCGCGGCGGCCATCGCAGCGAAGTACCGGGCGCTGGGCGGCCGCTCCGGACGGCTGGGGCCGCCCGACGGCGCGGTCCGGACCAATCCGAACGAGACGGGCAACCGCCGCCGCTACGAGAACGGCCACATCTACTGGAGCCCCGGCTCGGGGGCCCACGTCATCTACTTCGGCGCCATCTGGGACAAGTGGTCCGAGCAGAAGTGGGAGCAGGGCGAGCTCGGCTACCCGATCCAGGACCAGACGACGAACCCCGACGGGACGGGGAAGCGGCAGCGATTCCAGGGCGGCCACATCTACTGGCACCCCCGCACGGGCGCCCACGTCGTCCACGACGGCGCCATCTGGGAGCAGTGGGCCGACCGGAACTGGGAGCAGGGCCCCCTCGGCTACCCCACTTCCGACCCGAGGGAGCGGGGGGCGATGATCACCCAGATGTTCGAGCACGGTCGGCTCACCGGGCGGGCCGACATCGGCGGCCGGTACCTGACGGCCTCCAGCGGGCTGTGTCTCACGCTGAACGTGTTCGACCAGCCGAACAGCCGGCGCGACAGGGTCAAGCGCGCCTTCAAGGCCGCCTTCGACCCCCGCGAGCACGCCAAGGCGCTGGCGGCGGGCGCCGGCGGGGGGCTCGTCTTCGGACCCGGCGGCGGGGAGCTGGCGGCCACCATCCAGCACCTGAGGACGGCGAAGAAGGTGGGCGACGCCTGGAAGGGCGACCTGGTCCACGGCACCGGCGTGACGCTGATGGAGTGCGGCTCGGTGGACCCCAGGTTCCAGCGCTTCGAGCGGGACGACCGCTTCGTCCGCGTGCGGGCCAAGCCCGGCAAGTGCGTCAAGGCCAAGCAGGGCCAGACGCAGGAGAACGGCGGTCGCGTGCAGATGGGGAACTGCCGGCAGCACCAGCGGGCCGCCTGGTACATCGACGACGGGCAGCTGCGGAACGGCAAAGGCAAGTGCCTGGACGTGCATGCCCCCCAGCTCGACAAGGAAGGCGCCAGGGTCCAGCTCTGGTCCTGCAACGGTTCCCGCCAGCAGCGGTGGAGCTTCCGGCGGCCGTGAGCTCCGCGCCCCGGGCCGGACGCGTGGCCGGCGGCTCCGCCCTGGCGCTCGCGGTGCTCCTCCTCGTCGGCCGCCCGGCGCCGGCGACCGGCCAGGAGGCGCCTCCCGGGATCGACGAGCGGGAGCTGGCGAGGATCGGCGAGCTGCTCGCCGCCTTCGAGGAGGCCCTGGAGGCCGGGGACGCGGCCCGCCTGGGCCGGCTGTTCCACCCGCGGGGCCGCCTCAGCGACTGGCGGGGCCGTCGGGCCCGGGGACCCGCCGAGGTGGAGGCGGCCTACCGGGAGGGCTTCCGGGCCTACCGGGCCACGGTCCCGTACCGGCTGGAGGACGGCCGCGAGGTCCGCCTCGGGAGCTCGCCGCAGGTGGCGCCGGACGTACGCTTCGGCGTGGGAACGGTGCGGGAGCTGGGCGACACGGCGGCGGTGGTGGACGGCGACTGGCGGACGGACGGGAGCCTCGGCCCCACGGGGGCGCCCCTGACGGGGGAGGGGAGCCGGCAGGGGGAGGGCGGGCCGCCCTATTCGGGCGCGTTCCGCCTGGTGGCCGTGCTGGCCGGCGAGCGCGCCGCGGTCGGCCTGTTCCACTCGGACCGCTACCGGGCCACGGTCGACCCCACGCCGCCGGACCCGGACGCCCCCGCCGCCGGCGAAGCGTCGCCGCCCTCCTCGAGCGCCGTGTACTTCGGCACCACGTACCAGAACTACGCCCGGGGCGTCTACCGGGTGAACGTCTGCACCATCCACCCGGACGGGACCGTCACCGTGGCCCACGGGGATCCGCAGCGGGCCGAGACGGGCCGGATCGTCGGGGACACCCTCGGCCGCCTGCCCGCCGACTCGGTGGCCCGCTACACGCGGCTCGTCCGGGGGGGCGTGGCGCCGGAGCCGGGTCCGATCGAGAGCGGAGGGTCGGCCGACGCCGGGACGACCTCCTTCTGGGTCGCAGCGCCGGCAGACCCCGGCGGCGGCGACGACGGCGACGGGGGCGACGGGGGCGGCGGGCGGTGGCGGGTCGCGCTGGCGTCGGCGGGCGACGTGCCCCGCCGGGGCGCCACCCCCTTCACGCGCCAGCTCGCCTCCTGGATCCATTCCGTCCTGGACGGGATGCAGGACGGCGAATGCAGGCTCAGGCCCCCTCCCCCGGCGACGATGCCTTGAGGCCCGCGCGGGGAGCTCCCCTGTCCGAGGCGCGTCGGGCCGGCCGGCCTCTCGCGGTCGCCGCGGGCCGCCGTCTCCGGCGCGGAGCGCGGCTCCTGGCCCTCCTCCTGGCCGCGGGCCCGCTCCTGGCCTGCGGGGGCGACG
>CAZSKS010000028.1:18956-27529 GCA_964607465.1 uncultured Gemmatimonadota bacterium
CGGCTCCTGGCCCTCCTCCTGGCCGCGGGCCCGCTCCTGGCCTGCGGGGGCGACGACGACGCCCCCGGGGCGGACCGGGCCGAGCCCCCCCGGACCGTGTTCGACGTCTGGGAGGAGGCCCGTGGGGCGCTCCGGGCGAGTCCGGACCACCTGCCGGCCCGGGCGGAGCGGCTGGTGCGGGCCGGGGACGCCGCCGCGATCCACCGTTTCGTGCGGGACGAGATCGCCGTCGTGCCGCCCGCCGAGGGCGGCTTCCCCGGCGACGAGGCCGTCTCCGCCACCCGCTGGGGAGTGCGGGCCACCCTGCGGGGCGGCGCCGGGACGCCGCGGGAGAAGGTCGAGCTCCTGGCCGAGCTGCTCCGGCGGGCCGGCCACGAGGCCGAGGTGATGCAGGCCGTCCCGGAGGAAGGGGCGGTGGACCCCCTGGAGCTGGCCCTCCGCCGCCCCGAGCGGAGCTTCGAGCCGGACGTCGACGAGGGCCGGCTGGCCGCCTGGCGGAAGGTCCTCGCCGCGCCGGCGGGGGAGGGAGACGGCCGGCCGACGGCCGTGCCCGCGGCGGGAAGCGGCGGCCCCGCACGGGACGGACCCACGGACGGCCGCCGCCCCGGGCCACGTCCGGTGGACCCCGACCTCGAGGCCACCCGGCGGCTGGCGGACCGCATCGAGGCGGCCCTGCCGGAAGGCGTGGAACGGCGGAGCCCCTTCGAGGCCGAGCCCGGCGGGCGGCTGCCCCTGGTGCGGGCCGTGGTGGACGGGGACACGGCGTGGGCCCACCCCCTCGTGGCCGACGCCGGGTTCGGGGAGAGGGCCGCGCGGGCGGACCCCGTGCCCGCGGGGTCGGCCGACGCGCCGCCGCCGGTGTGGATCGAGCTGGAGGCGGCGGCCTCCGACGAGCCCCTGGAGCGCTTCACGCTGCTGGAGGCGCGCTGGTCGGCGAGTGAGGTGGCGGGCCGACGGATCGAGATCGGCTTCGCCCCGTCCATGGATCCCTCCCGGCTGGCCTTCACGACGGCGGAGGACGTGGAGACGCTGGTGCCCGTCGCCCGGGTGGCGGGCCCCGGCCTGGACCGCGCCCGCGCCGACTCGCTGTCGGTCGTGGGCGACCCCGTGACCGTCGGCGGGGAGCGGCTCGCGCCGGAGGACGGGACGTTCGCGGTGGACGGCCGTCCCCTGGCCGGCCCCACCTCCCCGGAGGCGCTGGCCTCCGTGGAGACGCTCGAGGTGGAGGCGGACGCCGCCGCCTGGCCCGGGGTGGAGCTCACCGTCCGGGCGCTGGACGCCGGGGGGGAGCCGGTGGACGGGCTCGGGGCGGACGCCTTCCGGCTGTGGGACGGCGAGAGGGAGCGGAGCGGGGTGATGACCCGGAACGTGTCGCCCGCGCCCCGGGTGCTCCTGCTCCTGGACCGCTCCACCAGCCTCCCCGAGGCGTTCCGGGAGGAGGGGATGGCCCGGCTGGCCCGGGACCTGGCCGACCGGCTCCTGGCCCGGGCGCCGGAGGCCCGCCTCCGGGTGGGCACGGTGCTGAGCGGCGTGTTCTACCAGGGCGGATGGACGGACGACCCCGGGGCCGTGGACCGGCAGATCCGGGCGGATGAGTTCGGCAACTCCGACTTCTGGCGGGCCCTGGCCGAGGTGGCCGAGGACGGGCCGAGCGCCGTGCTCCTGGTCACCGACGCCGTCCAGGACCCGGGCCGGGCGCCCACCTCCGAGGAGCGGGAGCTCATCGCCGGCGGACCGCCGGTCCTGGCGCTCGGGGTGGGGGAGCTGGCGCCGGACACGCTGGAGGCGATGGCGGCGCTGAGCGGCGGCCGGGCGCTGCCGGTGGCCGACCCCGCAGAGGCGGCGGCCGCGGCCGCGTCGTTCCTGGAGGACCGCCGGACGGCCAGCTACCGGATCCGCTACCGGGCGCCGTCGGCCGGAGGCGACACGGCGCGCCGCACGGTGCGCCTGGCGCTGGACGGGGGTCGGCTGGAGGCGGCCGACGACTACCGGCCGCCGGCCCGTGCCTCCCGGCCTCGGAGGCTCTCGGGCCTCTACCTCACCCTGGGCGTGGGTCGGCGGAGCCTCACCCGGACGCTGGCGGGCTACGACGGGGGCTTCGCGGTGAACCCCGAGATCACCGACGGCATGCTGGACGCCGTGGAGGGGATGCTCTTCGGCCGGGTCGCGGTGCAGGTCGAGGGGGCGGCCACGCCGCTCTCCGTCCGGCTGGACGACTGGCTGACCGCCAAGCTGGCCCTGCGTCCCCTGGCCGAGGCCGCCGTCGCGGGCGACGGGGCGGCGATCCTCCGGACGCTGGGGGAGGGCGTGTCGCTGCCCCCGCCCGAGCCGCTGCTGCTGGCCGGGGCCCTGCCGCCCCCGCCGGAGGGCACCGCCGTCCACCCGACGGGTCCGCAGGTGGTCGCGCTGGTGGAGCGGCCGGCGTGGGGCGTGGGACGGGTCCGGACGCTGGACCTCTTCCCCTTCTCGCGTCTCCGGGGGGCGGGCGAAGACCCGGAGAGGGCCTGGCGCGCCGCCCTGGAGGCCTCCGCCTATCGGGCCGTGGCGGAGGAGGAGATGATGGGCGAAGGGACCCGTTCCCTCCTCGCGGAGGCGTCGCTGGTGGCCCTGGACGCCGACACGCGCAGGGAGCGGCTGGAGGGCTTCCCCAGCGCGCTCCGCTACCGATGGGAGCGGCTCGTCGACCCCTTCGAGCACGGCGGACCCCACACGATGCTGATTCCCGGCGACGGCGAGCCGGCGGCCTTCTGGGTGGTGGACCGCTCCACGGGCCAGGCCACGGGGATCCTGGCCGACGGGACCGGCGGGGCGCGCGAGGAGATCGAGGCCGACCTGGAGCGGACGGAGACCCTCATCGGCATCGCCAACCTGGTGGGCTCCCTGATCGCCGGGGCGCCGTTCGGCGTGTGGGCCGAGCTGGAGAAGACCAAGGCCCGGCTCGTGGCCCGGGCCACGATCACGCTGGCCACCGGGGTGACCCCGGAGAACCTGGACGACATCGCCCGGGACCTGGCCTGCTCCATGGCGAAGACCGGGGTCGGCAGCGCCGTCCCCGCCCTCGGCACGCTGTTCGACTGGGAGGGGAAGGTCGGCCTCGCCGGCCGGCTCGCCGGCACGCCCGCGCCCGGCATCCCCTGTCCCTTCTGACCCGCCGCTGACCGGGCGGTCGTTGCCGGGGTCGAGCGGGCCCGGTAACGTTACGCGATGCCTGGAACCGACGGCAGATCCTCTCCGGCTGGCACCCCCCGGAACACGCGACCACCTCCGCCACGTCGTGATCGGAACCGGCCGGTCCTCGCCGGCGGGCTCCTCGTCCTGTCGGCGCTCGCCGCGGTCGGGGACCTCGCCGGCCAGGACCGCCTCGTCCACCGCTTCGACGCCCGCCACGGGCTCACGACCTCCACGGTCCTCAGCCTCGCCCAGGACCCGACGGGCTTCGTGTGGATCGGCACCGTGGGGGGGCTCTATCGATACGACGGTTCGGAGGTCCGGCGGTGGGCTCCGGACCGGATCCGCGGCCGCGTGGACCGGGTGGTGGCGGAGCCCGGGGGCGGGGTCCTGGCCACGGAGCAGCGTGGGAAGCTCTGGCGCGTCGCGGGGGACGGGTCGGCCCCGGTCGCGGGCCCCGACGGCGATCTCCGGGACGTGGAGGACCTGGCCCACGACGGCCGCGGCTCCCTGTGGGTGCTCCGGGACGACGGCCGGCTGGCGCGGCGGGGGAGCGACGGCCGGTGGCGGGAGGTCGAGCTGCCCGACGAGGCCGGGAGGGAGGACCCCCGCTACCTGTTCCGGCGGGGTCCGGAGGCGGTGGACCTGGCGACGCGCCGGGGGCTCTGGACCGTGACCCGGGAGGGCGGGGCGGAACGGGTCGCCGACCTGGACCGGATCGTGGACGTCCTCTCCCTGCCCGACGACCGCCGCGTCGTGGTCACCTTCTGGCGCGACGCGTACCTGGTCGGCGACGGGGCCCCGCGGAAGGTGGCGAACCCGCCCGGACGCGGGATCGACGCGGTACGACGGGGCGAGGCCGTGTGGATCGGATACGACCGGTTCCTGGTGCGGCTGGGTCCGGACGGGGAGGCCGAGGTCCTGGGCCCGGAGCAGGTCGCCGAGGCCGGGGGGCCGCTCCTGGTGGACCACGAGGGCTCGCTGTGGACGGGCTCCCAGGCGGGGCTGGTGCAGTTTCCCGAGCCCGAGACCCTGGTCTGGGCCGATCCCCAGGGCCTTCCGTCGGCCCACACCCGTTTCGTGGCTCGGGCGGGCGACAGCGTGTGGGTGTCCACGTGGCAGGGCGTGGGCCGGGTGGTGCGGGACGGCTCGGGATGGAGGGCGGCCTCGACGAGCGGCTGGACGTCGCGGTCCCAGGTGGTCGTGGACGACGAGGGCGACGTCTGGGTCGGGACGACGGACGGGTTGCTGGAGCTCCGGGCCGGTCGGCGGCCGGCGGTCCACGCCGCGGACTTCACGACCCTGCGCACGGTGGCGCGCGGAGAGGGCGACGCGCTGTGGCTGGGTGGATTCGGCGGCCTCTACCGTGTGGACACGGGGGGGTTCGGCCCGGACGGGAGGTCCGGCCCCCGGCGGGGCCGGGGGCTGGACGTGCCGGACGACGTGGTGGTGACCGCGGCGCACCGGGACGACGAGGGCCGGCTCTGGGCCGGGGTGGGTGAGCGGATCTGCCGGATCCACGCGGACTCGGCGCTCGCGGCCCCCGACCCGAGGTGGAGGTGCTGGACGATCCCGGGGGCCGTCCACTTCACCTCGCTCCACCAGACGGACGCCGGGGCCGTCTGGGCCGCGTCGCCCTACCTGGGCGTGCTGCGGCTCCGGGAGGGCCGGTGGGAGACGATCCCGGCGAGCCGGGAGCTGCCGTCCCGGTCGGTCCTCAACCTCGTCCCGTCGCCGTCGGGGGGCGTGTGGATCGTGGGTCACGGGATCCTGCAGCGCGTGGATCCCCGGCCCGACGCCCCGGACGGCTGGGAGGTCCTCGAGCGGCTGACGTTCTGGCACGGCGTGCCGGCGGCCGGAGGCGAGGACGTGCTGGAGGACCCGGACGGCACGGTCTGGGTGACCACCTCGCGGGGGCTGGCGCGGGTTCCGGCGCGGGTGCGACGTCGCTCGCCCCGTCCTCCCCGGGTCGTCCTCGTGGAGGCACGGGTGGACGACGAGGGGCTCGATCCGACACGCCCGGTGCGGCTCCCCCACGACCGGAACCGGCTCGAGCTCCGCTTCGCCGCCCTCTCCTTCCGGGCGCCGTCGGTCGTCCGGTACCAGGTCAGGCTCCTGCCCGGCTCGAGCTGGTCGGACGCCGGCGGCCAGCCGGTGGTGCGCTGGGTGGACCTCGCCGCGGGGAGCTACCGGGCCGAGGTGCGGGCGTCCCTGGACGGCGAGACGTGGACGCGACGGCCCGCGTCGTTCGGCTTCGAAGTGGCGCCGCCCTGGTACCGGGAGCCTCGGTGGATCGCCGCCTTCGGGCTGGTCGGGCTCCTGGTCGTCCTTCTCCTCTACCGGGCCCGGGTGGCGCATCTGCTGGGCCTCGAGCGCCAGCGGACCCGCATCGCCATGGACCTCCACGACGAGCTGGGGGCGGCCCTCGGGAGCATCGGCATCCAGGCCGGGATGATGAAGCGTCCGGGGGTGGCCGAGCCGCAGCGGCGCCGGCTGGCCGGGGAGATCTCCGAGACGGCGGAGGCCCTGGGCACCACGGTGGCGGACATCGTGTGGTCGCTGGACCCCAGGGCCGCCACCCTGGCCGACCTGGCCCTGCGCCTGGAAGAGAGGGGGCGTCGGCTGTTCGACGAGCGGGAGACGGAGTTCGAGGTCCGCTTCCCGCGGAGGTGGCCGTCGGAGGATCTGCCGGCCTCGGTGCGACGCAACGCCCTGCTGGTGGGCCTGGAAGCGCTTCAGAACGCGGCGGCCCACGCCGGCGCCGACCGGGTCGTCCTCTCTCTGGCTCCCGTTCGCCCCGGGCTCTGGCGCCTCGCGGTCCGGGACGACGGGCGGGGCATCCCTCCCGCCGCTCACGAGGAAGGCGGGGGAATGGGCCTGTTGAGCATGCGGAAGCGGGCGGAGGAGATGGGCGCCGACATCGTGTGGCGCCGGCCCGAGGGCGGCGGGACGGAGGTGGTCCTCAGCTTCCCGCTGCGGGGGCGGCGGTCCCCGTGGGGACGGGTTCGAGCCTGGTGGTCCCGCCGGTAGCGGGTCGGACGACGCCCCGGACGGACGCCGCATGAATGTGCTATCGCGCCGGCGCCGGGGGTCGGTTACGCTTGGGCGAGGCCGGCCGTCGGAGTCGAACGGGTCCCGGCCGGACACCATGCCTTCCACGGGACGAGATCCGTGACCTTCCGCGCCGTCACCGTCGAGGACGACCGCCGGTACCGCGCGAGCCTCGAGGAGCTCCTGGACGACACGTCGGACTTTCGGCTGGCGGGCAGCTTCGCCACCGCCGAGTCGGCGCTGAAGGAGGCCCGCCAGATGCAGGGAGGAGGGGGGGTGCGGCGGTGGGACCTGGTCCTCATGGACCTGGAGCTGCCGGGCATGGACGGGATCGAGGCCACCCGGCGGTTCAAGCGGCTCAGCCCCGACGCGGCCGTCGTCGTCCTCACCGTGTTCGAGGAGCCCGGCACCGTGCTGGAAGCGATCTGCGCGGGCGCCGACGGCTACCTGGCCAAGCGGCTCCCGCCCGACGAGATCCTGGAGGAGCTGCGCTCGGTGATGGACGGCGGCTCTCCCCTCTCGCCCGGGATCGCCCGGACGGTGCTGCGTCTGCTGCGTCGGCTGGGCGGGGACGAGGCCGGGGAGCGGCGTGAGGCGGCGGGTCCGACCCGGCTGGATCTCACCGATCGTGAACAGCAGGTGCTCCGCTGTCTGGTGGAGGGCCTGTCCTACAAGCGGGTGGCCGCCCGGCTGGACATCAGCCACAACACCGTCCGGAGCCATGTCCGGAACATCTATTCGAAGCTCCAGGTCCGGAACGTGGCCGAGGCCGTGAGCCGGGCCATCCGCGACGGCCTGGTGTGACGCCCGGAACCGGGATCACGAGAGGTGCCATGAAGCCCAGGCCTCGTCCGACCCGTCGCCCGCCGATCGTTCCGTCCCCGCTCGCCCCGGCGGGACTCGCCGTCCTGGTCCTGGCCGCCTGCGGGGGCGACGGGGCGTCCACACCTACCGACCCCCCGCCTCCCGAGCCCACCACGGGCACCCTGGAGGTGAGGGCCGCCACGACGGGTGACACGCTGGACCCGGACGGCTACACGATGACGCTGGACGGGGCCGACGGGCAGTCCCTGGGCGTCGACGGCACCGTCACCTTCGAGGAGGTGGAGGAGGGGGAGCACGCGCTCGAGCTGTCGGGGATCCAGGCGAACTGCGCTCCGGACGGGGGCACGGAGCGGACCGTGTCGATCACGGCGGGCCAGACGCTGGCGGTGCTCTTCGGCGTGACCTGCCAGCCCGCGCTGTTCGACCGGATCGTCTTCCACGGCGACAGCGACGGGAACCTGGAGATCTACGTGATGGAGCCCGACGGGTCGGGCCGGACCCGGCTCACGACCGACGACGCCGCCGACCTGCAGCCCCGCGTGTCCCCCGACGGGACGCGCATCGCGTTCTACTCGAACCGGGACGGGAGCCTCCCCGACCAGTTCGACGTCTACGTCATGGACGCCGACGGCTCGAACGTGACACGGGTCGCCGGCGACTTCACCGCCTGCTGTCCCGAGTGGGCCCCCGACGGCGAGACCCTCCTCTTCCAGAGCGGCCTGGACGGGGGTGACACGGATCTGTACCTGATCGATCCCGACGGCTCCGACCGCCGGAGGGTGACCGACGATCCGGCCGACGAGCGTTACGGCACCTGGTCGGCCGACGGCGCCACGATCCTCTTCTCCAGCGGTCGGGACGGAGGCTCGGAGATCTACCGCGTCCAGCCGGACGGCTCCGGCCTGGAGCGGCTCACCGAAAACGACGTCCCCGACGTCCGGGCGAGGGAGCTGCCGGACGGCTCGGGGATCGTCTTCTCCCGGTTCACCGGCGCCGGCAACGACATCTTCCGGATGAACCCCGACGGCACCGGCGTGGAGCAGCTCACCTCGGAGGCCGACGCCAGGGACACTCACCCCGACGGGTCGCCCTCCGGCGGAAGGATCGTCTTCGAGTCCGACCGGGACGGCGACACCGACATCTTCGTGATGGAAGACGACGGCGGCGGCCTCGGCAAGCTCACCGACAACGCCGCCAGGGACGAAGCTCCGGTGTGGACGCCGCCCAGGAGGTGAGGCCTCGCGTCCGGCGGCCGCCCCCCCGGACCGGCCTCCGGCGGCCGCCCCCCTACGCCTCGACGCCGAGCAGCAGCTCCACGTGCTGGCGGAAGAGCCCGAGCTGGCGCGCCACGAGCCGGGGGTCCTCCAGCGTCTTCGAGAGGACGAAGGCGCCCTCGAAGGCCACCATCATGGCGTCCGCCAGCTCCTCGGGGTCGGTCTCCCGCCGCGGCGGGTGCGCCTCGAAGGCCCGGCGGATCTCCTCCCCGATCAGCTCCCGCCAGCGCTCGAAGCCGTCCTCGACGACGGCCA
>CAZSKS010000029.1:0-26775 GCA_964607465.1 uncultured Gemmatimonadota bacterium
GGCGACGGGGCGGGCGCGGCATCCGGGGACGCGCCGGGAGCGGCGGCCGCGGGGGACGGCGGGTCGGCCGGGGGCCGTGGGACCGCCGAGGACGTGCCGCCCGCCCAGCGCCCGGGGGCGGAGCACGAGCGGAGGATCTCCGACGAGCGCCGCCGGGCCCGGGAGGAGGACCCGGCGCTGGCCCGCCGCTTCCGGGCCTACCAGGACGAGATGGGGCTGTCGGAGGAGGACGCCGACCTCCTGACCGGCGACCGCCGGCTGGCGGGGTTCTTCGAGGACGCCCTGGAGGCGGGCCCCGGCCCCCGGCCGGTGGCCAACTGGATCATCCACGAGCTGCGGGGGCGGATGGACGACGAGCGGACGCTCGCCGACCTACCCTTCGGCGGTCGGGAGCTGGGCCGGCTGGTGGCTCTGGTGGAGGACGGGACGGTCTCCCAGCCGGGCGGGCGGGAGGTGCTGGAGATCCTCCTCCGGGAGGGCGGCGAGCCGGCGGGGGTCGTCGAGCGCGAGGGGCTGCGGGCCATCGCCGACCGGGACGCCCTGGCAGGTGTCGTGGAGGACGTCCTCGCCGAGCACCCGGAGGAGGTGGAGCGCTTCCGCGGCGGCCAGGAGGGGCTGCTCGGCTTCTTCGTGGGCCGGGTGATGGAGGCCACCGACGGCCGGGCCGACCCCGAGCTGGGTCGACAGCTCCTTCGGGAGGCGCTGGAGGAGTAGCCCCGGCTCAGCCCTCCGCCGCGGCCGCCGCCTCCCGGGCCGCCAGATCGGCCAGCCCCCCGGCGTCGAGCACCCTGCCGGCCGCGTCGGCCGTCCGCACCCCGTCCGGGAGCTCGTCCTCGACCCGACCGCAGAGGAGCAGCGCCGGGACGGCCGCCTCCCGGGCCCGGTCCAGCACCCGGCCCACCACCTTCCCGGCCCGGCTGCTGGCGTCGAACGCACCCTCGCCGGTGACCACCAGGTCGGACCCGGCTATGGCCCCGTCGAAGCCCACCCGGTCCAGAACCCACTCCGCGCCCGGCTCGATGCGGGCTCCCAGGAAGGCCGCCAGCCCCGCCCCGAGACCCCCGGCGGCGCCGGAGCCCGGGAGGTCGGCCGCCTCGCCGGCGCCCAGGTCCTCCTCCAGCCGCCCGGCCAGACGCTCCAGCCCCTCCACCAGCCGGTCCACCTCCTCGCGCGTGGCCCCCTTCTGGGGTCCGAAGCGGCGGGCGGCGCCGGCCATGCCGTTCAGCCGGCTCTCCACGTCGGCCAGGGCCGTGATCCGGACCGGCGGCCGGGCGCCCGGCTCGATCCGGGCGAGGCGACGGAGGGCGTCCCCGCCCGGGGGCAGGTCGCGCCCGTCGGCGTCCAGGAACCGGTAGCCGAAGGCCCGGGCCATGGCCGTCCCGCCGTCGGAGGTGGCCGAGCCGCCGAGCCCCACCACGAGGTGGTCCGCGCCGCGGGCCAGGGCGGCACGCACCAGCTCGCCGACGCCCAGGCTGTGAGCTGCCAGGGGCCGCTCCCGCCCCTCGGGTACGAGGTGGAGGCCGCAGGCGTCGGCGGACTCCAGCACCGCCTGTTCCCCCGCCCACAGGATGCGCGCCCGGGCCGGACGACCCAGCGGGCCGGTCACCTCCACCTCCTCCACGACGGGACGCGCCGCCCGGAGCGCGTCCAGCAGGCCCGGCCCGCCGTCCGAGAGGGGCAGCTCCCGGACCTCCGCGTCCGGCAGGGCGCGGCGCACGCCACCGGCCATGGCGGCGGCGGCCTCGGCGGCCGTCAGGGTACCCTTGAAGGCGGTGGGACAGACCAGGACGCGCATGTGCCGACGGTGGAGCGAGAGGCTAGCTTCCAGGCGACGATGTCGACCCCTCATGAAGATCTACCCGGTGGCCCCGCTGAGCCAGCGGCGGCCCCCGACGGGTTCTTCGGACCGCGGACGGCGGGCCGGACCGATCCGGCGGGCGGCGAGCGCCCCGACCCCGATCGGACGGCGGGCCGGGGCGGCCGCCCCCTGGCCATCGGCCACCGGGGGGCCGCGGGCGTGGCGCCGGAGAACACCCTGCCGGGGCTCCGGCACGCCGTGGAGGTCGGCGCCGACGCGGTGGAGTTCGACCTCCAGGTCACCCGCGACGACCGTCTCGTCCTGCTGCACGACCCCACGGTGGACCGCACCACCGACGGGTCGGGTCCCGTGGAGGACCTCCCCCTGGAGGAGCTGCGGGAGCTGGACGCCGGCCACGCCTTCACCGCCGACCGGGGCGCCAGCTTCCCCTACCGGAGCCGGGGCGTGCGGATCCCCACGCTGGAGGAGGCCCTGGAGGTCCTGGACGGCCTCCCGGTCGTGGCGGAGGTGAAGTCGGAGGCCGCGGGACGTCGGCTGGGCGCCTGGCTGCGGGACCGTCCGGCGGCCGCCCGGCGGATGCTGGTCGGCGGATTCGACCGGGCGGCCGCGGAGCCCGCCGCCCGCCAGGCCCGCTGGCGCGGCGCCTGGGAGGAGGAGCTCGCTCCCTACGTCCTCCTCGGCAAGCTCGGCCTGGCCGGACTGGTCGTGCCCGACGCCGACGCCGCCGTGGTGCCCGAGCGGAAGGGGATCGTGCGCATCCCCACCCGCCGCTTCGTGCGCCGGGCCCACCGCGACGGGCTCGGGGTCCACGTGTGGACCGTGAACCGGCCCGACCGAATGCGCCGCCTGCTGGACGCCGGGGTGGACGGCATCCTGAGCGACTTCCCGGCCCGGGTGCTGCGGATCGTCCGTGAGCGGACGGCCGTCCCGTGAGCGCCCCGGCACCGCCCGTCCCCGGACCCCGCCAGCCGATGACGGGCTCCGTGACCCGACGACGAGCTCCGTGACCCGATGACGAGCCCCGCCAGCCGATGACCGCGAGGGACCGGACGATCCTGCACGTCGACATGGACGCCTTCTTCGCCTCCGTGGAGGAGCGGGAGGACCCCTCGCTGCGGGGGCGGCCGGTGGTGGTGGGCGCCGACCCCGACGGCGGCGAGGGGCGGGGCGTGGTGGCCGCCGCCAACTACGCCGCCCGGGAGCACGGCATCCACTCCGCCCAGCCCATCTCCGAGGCCTACCGGCGCTGCCCCGACGCCGCCTTCCTCCGGCCCCGGGGCTCCCTCTACGCCGAGGTCTCCCGCTCCGTCCGCGACGTGATGGAGCGCTACACCGACCAGGTGGAGCCGCTGAGCATCGACGAGGCCTTCCTGGACGTCACCGCCAGCCGCCGGCTCTTCGGCGACGGTCCGGAGATCGCCCGTCGCATCAAGGAGGAGATCCGCCACGAGGAGTCCCTCACGGCGTCCATCGGCGTCGCCACCTCCAAGTTCGTCGCCAAGGTGGCCAGCGACCTGGAGAAGCCCGACGGCCTGGTGGTCGTCCCCGCCGGCGGGGAGCGGGAATTCCTGGCGCCGCTGGAGGTGGAGCGCCTGTGGGGCGCCGGCCCGAAGGCCGTGGAGCGCTTCCGGCGCCTGGGCGTCGCCACCATCGGCGACGTGGCCGACCTGGAGCCCCGCCGGCTGGTGGAGGCTTTCGGGGAGGCCCGCGGTCGACGCTTCCACGAGCTGGCCCGGGGCGTGGACGACCGGCCCGTCACCCCCGAGCGCGAGCGGAAGTCCCTCGGCAAGGAGCACACGTTCGGCCACGACGTGGAGGACCGGAAGCGGGTCCGCCGGCGGCTGCTGGCCCTGTGCGAGGACACGGCGCTTGCGCTTCGCGACCGCGGCCTGGCAGGCTCCACGGTGACCCTGAAGCTGCGCTGGGAGGGCTTCGAGACCGTCACCCGGCAGACGACCCTGGACCGCCCCGTCGACACCACCGACCGGATCTGGCCGGCCGCACGGGAGCTGCTGGAGAAGGCCGACCGTCGGTCCCGGAAGGTCCGCCTCGTGGGCGTCAGCCTCTCCGGGCTGGTGGATCGGGACGGCCGACAGCTCTCCCTGTTCGGCCGGGAGGGGGTGGCCCGGGACGAGAGAGTGGCCGCCGCCGTGGACCGGGTGGCCGAGCGGTTCGGCCGCCGGAGCGTGACCCGGGCGGCCCTCCTCGAGAGGGACGGCGAGACCCCGGCCCGCGGCGGCGCCCCGACCGAGGAGGCCCCGGCCGAGGAGGTGGCGCCCGACGACGTGGCGCCCGACGACGTCCCGGCCGACCGCGCCACACCCGACGACGCACCGCCGGACGACACCGCCGGGCCGCCGGCGACCGATGAACCCCGCACCGAGGAAGGAGACCATGGTCCAGCCGCCCACCTATGACGGCCCCGACGCCAGCGCCACCAGCCCCGACATGCCCTCCCGGGCAAGGGCCCTGGAGCTGATGCACGAGCACACCGGCAACGAGAACCTCCGGAAGCACATGTACGCCGTCGAGGCGGCCATGCGGGCCTACGCCGGGGAGGAGGACGCCGACGTGGTGAAGTGGGGGATCACGGGCCTCCTGCACGACTTCGACTACGAGAAGTGGCCCAACGAGGAACAGGCCCCGGACGAGGGACACCCCACCCGCGGCGTCGGCATCCTGCGGGAGGAGGGCTACCCCGACGACGTCTGCCGGGCCATCCTGGCCCACGCCCCCTACACCGGGGTCCCCGCCGACACCCCCATGGCGCGGACGCTGCGGGCGGTGGACGAGCTCACCGGCTTCATCGTCGCCTGCGCCCTGGTCCGGCCGAACGGCATCATGGACCTGGAGCCCCCGTCGGTGCGGAAGAAGATGCGCGACGCCTCCTTCGCCTCCGGGGTGGACAGGGACCACATCCGCCAGGCCGTGGAGGAGCTGGGCGTCGACATGGACGACCACGTCGCCTTCGTCACCGACGCCATGCGGGGCATCGTCGACACCCTGGAGCTCCGAGGTCACGGCGGCCAGGGTGTCTGACGGAGCCGGACCGGGGCGGAGATCCCCGTCGGCGAGCGGCGGCGAGACGGGAGACGGGCCGGGAGGCGAGCCGGACGGGCGCCGGGGGCGCGGCGCGCAGGAGCCCCACATGGACACCATCATCGAGCCGTTCCGGATCAAGAGCGTCGAGCCCCTGCGGATGACCACCCGACGCGAGCGGGAGGAGCTGATCCGGAAGGCCGACCACAATGTCTTCCAGCTCCGGGCCCGGGACGTCCTCATCGACCTGCTGACCGACAGCGGCACCGGGGCCATGAGCGCCGCCCAGTGGTCCGGCGTCATGCGGGGGGACGAGTCCTACGCCGGCTCCGAGAGCTACTACCGGTTCGAGGAGACGGTGAAGGACATCTTCGGCTTCCGCCACGTGATCCCCACCCACCAGGGCCGGGCCGCCGAGCGGATCCTCTTCAGCACCACCTGCGGGCCCGGCGACGTGGTCCCCAACAACACCCACTTCGACACCACCCGGGCCAACGTCGAGGCCGCCGGGGCCGAGGCCCTGGACCTCCCCTGTCCGGAGGCCCGCGACCTCTCGGCCCCCCATCCCTTCAAGGGGAACATGGACCTGGAGGCGCTGGAGCGGACGCTGGAGGAGCGGGGCGCGGACTGCGTTCCGCTGGTCATGATCACCGTGACGAACAACTCCGGCGGCGGCCAGCCGGTCTCCATGGCCAACCTCCGGCGCGCGTCGGAGATCTGTCACGCCCACGACGTCCCCCTCTACGTCGACGCGTGCCGCTTCGCCGAGAACGCGTGGTTCATCCAGCGCCGCGAGGAGGGCTACGGGGACGTCCCGCTGATCCAGATCGCCCGGGAGATGTTCTCCCACGCCGACGGGTGCACCATGTCGGCCAAGAAGGACGGCCTGGCGAACATCGGGGGGTTCCTGGCCACCGACGACCCGGAGCTGGCCCGGGAGGAGCGCGACCTGCTGATCCTCACCGAGGGCTTCCCGACCTACGGGGGCATGGCGGGACGGGACCTGGAGGCCATCGCCGTGGGGCTCCGGGAGGTGCTGGAGCCCGACTACCTGCAGTACCGGGTGACCTCCACCGCCTACCTGGGGGAGCACGTGGCGGAGTCGGGCGTCCCCATCGTCCAGCCGCCGGGGGGCCACGCCGTCTACCTGGACGCCGCCTCCTTCCTCCCCCAGGTCCCGCCCCTCGAGTTCCCGGGCATCGCCCTCACCGTGGAGCTGTACCGGGAGGCCGGCGTCCGGGGGGTCGAGATCGGGAGCGTGATGTTCGGCTCCACCGATCCCGAGACGGGAGAGGAGGTGCCGGCCCGGAACGAGCTGGTCCGGCTGGCCGTCCCCCGGCGGGTCTACACCCAGAGCCACGTCGACTACGTCGTCGAGGGCGTCCTCAACGTGTGGGAGCGGCGGGAGGAGCTCTCCGGCTACCGGATCGTCGAGGCGCCCCGGGTGCTGCGCCACTTCACCGCCCGCTTCGAGCCCCTGTAGGCCGCGGCCGACCGGCGGCGCCGCGGCGGTGGCGACACCCGCCGTCGGCCCGGGCCGGCCCCTCGAGTCCGGGTCCCCGCCGCCGCGCCCCTGCACGCCGGGCACCGGTGGCGTACTTTTTTCGGCGCGCTCGGGCCCGCCACCCGGGCCGGGCGTCCGGGACGACCCGGACGCGCCGACAGAGCCGCCACCGAACCGGAGCCCATCGTGTCCGCCACCACCGTCGTCGTCATGGTCCTCGTCCTCGGCTTCGTCTGGGGCGGATTCGCGCTGATCCTCGCCCTCGCCTTCCGGAAGGAGCGCGAGAAGGCTCTCGCTCCGGACCGAGGCCCCGAGACGGGATGAAGCGCGGGACGCGGACGGGCCACGGGACGACGGCGATCGGTCGACTGACCCTCGTGGTGCTGCTCGGGGCCGCGGGGTGCGCGACCCTTTCCTCCGGCGGCGGGAGCGACGGGGAGGCGGACGGGGGCGACGCCGCCGGGGCGGGAGAGCCGCCGGCCGACAGCGCGGCGATCGTCGCGGCGGAGGGCGATTCCGCCCCCGGAGCCGCGGAGCGCCTGGCGGCCGAAGACTCCGTGTACCTGGCCCTCCTGGACTCCGCCCGGACCCTGGCCCGCGGGGGCGGGGAGCCGGCCGCCACCCCGGAGGCCGACACCGCGCGGGAGGACCGGCAGGAGGCGGAGGAGGCCGGCGACGCCGACGACGGCTATCCCGCCGGCCCGGTCACGACCACCGACGTCGAGGAGCTGGAGGCGATGGGGCCGGTCTACACGCCCTACCGGGTGGGCCCCACCCTGACCACCCGGGCGGAGCGGCTGGACGGGCTCCTGAAGGCCACCCTGGTCCCCGTCATCCGGCGCTACGAGCTGCCGCCGGACGAGTGGGCCCGCTACTGGCTGCTGGTCGACGCCGAGGGGCAGGTGCGGACGACGGTCCTCCAGCTGCCGTCCGGCCACTCCTCCTTCGACGAGGCCGCCCGCGCCGTGGCGGAGAGCCTGGAGTTCGAGCCCGCGCGGCGGGACGACCGACCGGTGCCGGTGTGGATCCTCACCCGCATCTCCCTGCTCATGCGATGACGCCCCCGACCCACGCCACGACGGCCCCGGCGCTCGCGACGGCGCCCCGCCATCCCCGCCCGCCGAGGAGGCGCTAGATGCCCCGCCGCGACGACATCCAGTCCATCCTGCTCATCGGCTCCGGGCCCATCGTCATCGGGCAGGCCTGCGAGTTCGACTACTCCGGCACGCAGGCCTGCCGGGCGCTGACCGAGGAGGGCTACCGGGTGATCCTGGTCAACTCGAACCCGGCCACGATCATGACCGACCCGGACGTGGCCGACGCTACCTACGTGGAGCCGCTCTCGGCCCCGTGGATCGAGAAGATCATCGAGAAGGAGAAGCCCGACGCCCTGCTTCCCACGATGGGCGGGCAGACGGCGCTCAACCTGGCGCTGGAGCTGGACCGGGCCGGGGTCCTGGAGAAGCACGGTGTCGAGCTCATCGGCGCCGACCAGCGGGCCATCAACACCGCCGAGGACCGCGAGGAGTTCGCCGCCGCCGTCACCCGGCTGGGGCTGGAGATCCCCCACGGGGGCTTCGCCCACGACCTGGACGAGGCGCGGGAGATCGTGGAGGACGTGGGCTTCCCGGCCATCATCCGGGCCTCCTACACCCTGGGAGGCACCGGCGGGTCGGTGGCCTACAACCGCCAGGAGTTCGAGGAGCTGGTCCGGAACGGCCTCGACCGGTCCCCGGTGGACGAGGTCCTCATCGACCGCAGCGTCATCGGGTGGAAGGAGTTCGAGCTGGAGGTGATGCGGGACGGCGCCGACAACGTGGTGATCGTCTGCTCCATCGAGAACGTCGACCCCATGGGGATCCACACCGGCGACTCCATCACCGTGGCCCCGGCCCTCACCCTGTCGGACGCCGAGTACCAGCGGATGAGGGACGCCGCCCTGGCCATCATCCGCGAGGTCGGGGTCGAGGCCGGGGGCTGCAACATCCAGTTCGCCGTGAACCCCGAGGACGGCGAGATGCTGGTGGTGGAGATGAACCCCCGGGTCTCCCGCTCCTCCGCCCTGGCCTCCAAGGCCACCGGCTTTCCCATCGCCCGCATCGGCGCCAAGCTGGCCGTGGGCTACCGGCTCGACGAGATCGAGAACGCCATCACCCGCAAGACCATGTCCTGCTTCGAGCCGGTGCTGGACTACGTGGTGGTGAAGATCCCCCGCTTCGCCTTCGAGAAGTTCCCCGGCGTGGACTCCACCCTGGGCGTGCAGATGAAGGCGGTGGGCGAGGTGATGGCCCTGGGCCGCACCTTTCAGCAGGCATGGCTGAAGGGCTTCCGGGCCCTGGAGAACGGCCGCGCCGGCTGGCACCCGGGCGACCTCGAGGACGACGGCCTGGCGGACGACTCCCTGGAGACGCTGAAGGGGGCCCTGCGACGGGGCACGCCCGAGCGTCCCTTCCAGATCTACCGGGCGCTGGAGCGGGGGATGAGCCCGGCGGAGATCCACGAGCTCACCCGCATCGACCCCTGGTTCCTGGGGGAGATGGCCGAGCTGGTGGCGGGGAGCCGGGAGTGGGCGGATCTGCTCGAGGAGGTCCTGTCGGACCCGGAGCAGCGGGACGAGGTCCTGCGGACGATGAAGCGGGCGGGCTTCGGGGACGCCGAGCTGGCCCGGCTCCGCGACGTGCCCGAGACCGAGATCCGGGCCGCCCGGGAGGCCGCCGGCCTGCGGCCCGTCTACAAGCGGGTCGACACCTGCGCCGGCGAGTTCCCCGCGGCCACGCCCTACCTCTACTCCACCTACGAGACCGAGAGCGAGTCGGAGCGCTCCGACCGGCCCAGCGTCGTCATCCTGGGGAGCGGGCCCAACCGGATCGGCCAGGGCATCGAGTTCGACTACTGCTGCGTCTCGGCGGCCATGGCGCTCCGCGAGGAGGGCTACGAGACCGTCATGGTCAACTCCAACCCGGAGACGGTCTCCACCGACTTCGACATCTCCGACAAGCTCTATTTCGAGCCGCTGACGGTGGAGGACGTGATGGAGATCGTCCGGCTGGAGGAGCCCGAGGGGGTCATCGTCCAGCTCGGCGGCCAGACGCCCCTCTCCATCGCCCGGGAGCTGGAGGAGCTGGGGGTGCCGATCCTGGGCACCGGGGTGGACGCCATCGACGAGGCCGAGGACCGCCAGCGCTTCGAGGCCCTGTGCCGGGAGCTGGGCGTGAAGGCGCCGCCCGGCGGGACCGCGCGCGGCGTCGAGGAAGCGGTGGCCATCGCCGACGAGATCGGGTACCCGGTCCTGGTCCGGCCGAGCTACGTGCTGGGCGGCCGGGCCATGGAGATCGTCTACGACGAGCGCTCCCTGCGCGACTACTTCGCCCGGGCCGTGCGGGCTTCCCCCGAGCATCCGGTGCTGCTGGACCGCTTCCTGGAGGACGCCTTCGAGGCCGACGTGGACGCCGTCTGCGACGGTGAGCGGACGATGATCGCCGGCGTGATGCAGCACATCGAGGAGGCCGGCGTCCACTCCGGCGACTCGGCCTGCGTGCTCCCCCCCTACCTGCTGGGCGAAGAGCACGTGGACAAGATGCGGGAGTACACGCGTCGCTTCGCCGAGGCGCTGGGCGTCCGGGGGCTGATCAACGTCCAGTACGCCGTCTACCAGGACGAGGTCTACGTGCTGGAGGTGAACCCCCGGGCCAGCCGGACCGTGCCCTTCGTCTCGAAGGCCACCGGCGTGCCCATGGCCCGGGTGGCGGCCCGGGTGCTGGCCGGCCGGACGCTGGACGAGCTGGGGCTGCCCGACGAGGCCCCGGTCCGGGACGTGGCGGTGAAGGAGGCCGTCCTGCCCTTCGACAAGATCGCCGACGCCGACCCGCTGCTCGGCCCGGAGATGCGCTCCACGGGCGAAGTCATGGGGCTGGCCGAGAGCTTCGGCATGGCCTTCGGCAAGGCCCAGATGGCGGCCGGCGGCGGCCTGCCGCTGGAGGGGACCCTGGGGGTAACCGTCCACGACCGCGACAAGGGCAACGTGACGGCCATCGTGCGCCGCCTCCACGAGCTGGGCTTCGACGTGAAGGCCACCGAGGGCACGGCCCGCCACCTCCGGGGCCGGGGGATCCCCTGCGAGACGGTGCTCAAGGTGCACGAGGGACGGCCCCACTTCCTGGACCTCCTGCTGTCCGGGGAGATCGACCTCCTGGTCAACACGCCCCTGGGCAAGCACGCCCAGCACGACGACTACATGATCCGCCGCGCCGCCGTGGCGCGGGGGATCCCCTACGCCACGACCCTGTCGGCCGCCTCGGCCATGGCCGACGCCATCATCGCCCTGCGCAACCAGAAGGGCAGCGTCCGGAGCCTCCAGGACCGGGCCGTCGGGCTCCCGTCGGCCGAGGAGGCGCGGGCGCGGGCCGGCGGTGTGGCGTGACGCGCTGCCACCGGGGACGCCGACCCCGCCGTCGATCCCGGCGCCGGCGGCCCCGACCCGACCGACGTGTCGGCCCGCTTGCCCGGTGGGGCCGGACCGGCTCACCTTGAGCGGGCCATGACCGTTCGAGGCCTCTTCCTCTTCCTGCACGTGCTGGGCGTCGCGCTGTGGCTCGGCGTGGCCGTCACCCTGCCCTTCGTGACCGGGCGGGCGATGCGGCAGGACGATCTCGGGACCGTCGAGTTCGCCTACCGCGTCTCCGATCGTCTGATGCGGACGCTGGGGCTGGCCGGCATGCTGCTGACGCTGATCGGCGGGGTCGGCCTCGTCATGGTCGTCCCCTCCTACGGCTGGTTCGAGCCGGCGCCCAACCACTGGCTCTTCCAGATGCAGGTCCTTGGCTTCCCCGCCGCCCTGGTGGGGCTGTTCTACCAGATCCCCCTGGGCCGCAGGCTGGCCCGGGAGGCCGGGCGGTCCGCCGAGCAGGGGGCCCTGACCGACGAGTTCCGGAGCTGCCGGAAGCGGAACGCCATCGTGGGATCGCTGGTGGGGCTCGTCCTCCTGGTGCTGGTGGTCATGGGCACGCTGCGCCCCATGTAGCCGGACCCGACCCGAGACAGCCACAGCCCGCACGCCCCATCCCGCACGACCGGGCCATGACCCTCCCGCAGGCCCGGGCCATGGACAGGCCCGGACCACGGCACATGGCACCCGAGGGGCCCCTGCCGTGTATCCTCCGCCCGCGAAGCCGGACCGAGCCCGGGGCGCCGCGCGATCGGGCGCCCGCGATCCCCGACACGAGGACCTCCGCGATGAGCCCGTTCCCGAGCCCCCGTCTCCTTCCGGCCCTGGCCCTCGTCCCGCTCCTGGCCGGACCCGCCCTCCCGTCCCTCGTCGGGTCCCCGTCTCCGCCCGCCGGCGCTCCCCCGGCGGCGGAGGTCGCTCCGGCCGCGGCGAACGTCGCTCCGGCCGCGCCCGACGCGGACCAGGAGGTCCGGCTGGAGCTGAAGGCGGAGGAGGGGGAGACGGCCACCTATCGCTACGAGACCCGGGCCTCCATCACCCCGCCGCCGGCCCTGGGCGCGGCGACGGAGGTCACGAGCACCATGGTGCTGCACCGGACCGTGGAGTCGGTCACCCCGGACTCCCTCCGCTTCCGGGCCCGGGTGGAGGACTTCCAGCTCGACGTCTCCTCGCAGGACCAGCGGGCGCGGGGGCAGCTGGAGAGCATGGCCGAGCGGGCGCGCGAGAACGCCGTGGGGAGCCGCTTCTGGCTGACGGTGTCGCCCGCGGGGGAGATGATCCGGATGCGCCGGGAGGGAGGGGCCACCGTCGAGGGCTCGGGCGTCGAGCAGTCGCTGCGGCAGCTCTCCTTCGCGGCGCTCCCGCGGGGACCGGTCGGGGTGGGAGACAGCTGGAGCGGCACCGACAGCCTGGACGCCTCCTCCTTCGGGGCGCCCGTCCAGGGGACCGTCGTCACCGACACCCGCACCACGCTGGAGTCCATCGATCGCAGCGGGGGCGGCCCCGTCGCCGTGCTGCAGGTGGAGGGCACCTTCGAGCTACATCCCGACACGGCCTCCGGCGGGGGGATCACCGGCGAGATGGAGGGCTCCAGCGCCCAGACCCTTCGCTTCGACATCGAGGCGGGCCGCTTCCTGGACGCCGAGGGCGCCCAGGACGTGACGTTCAACCTCTCGATGCCCGGCGCCCAGGGCGGGTCCCTCAGCGTCCAGACCACCATCCGGCACTCCAGCCGCCTGGTGGACGGCTGACGGCTACTCCGGCGCCAGGCTGCGGCTCGCGCCACCCCCGATGTTGCCCAGGTCCAGGAACTGGCGAGCCCGCTCGTAGCTCCGCTCCGCCAGGTCCGGCTGGTCCCTCAGCCGGAGGCCCTCCGCCAGGCTGAAGTACGACAGGTAGTACTGGGCCGGGATGCTGGACCGCGTGGAGGGCTCGGGCCACAGGTCCCAGCTCAGCAGGTACTCCACCTGGAAGACGTCCCACAGCAGGTGCCGGGTGCGGTCCAGGTCCAGCCAGCGCACCGGGAACTGGTCCGACAGCCGGACCGTGTCGGCCGTGGACTCCAGCATCCCGTCCACGGTCTTGAACGCCAGGCCCTGCCGGAGCAGGTGCGGCTGGAGGTTCCAGACGCCGAACACCGGCGGCGCCGTCGTCGCGAAGTGGACGGGCCGGTCCCCCACGCTGTTCCGCAGGATCAGGTAGACGAACAGGTCGCCGGCCGTCACCAGCGGCTGACCGTATCGGGAGCGGAGCTGCTGCGGGTCGAGGCGGGCCCGCACGTCGTCGGAGATGGGGACGTCCATCGCCTCGTCCAGCGGCTGGTAGGCCGGCACCGCCTGGATGGCGGAATCCGACATCGGCAGGATGGAGCGGTCCGGCGGCGAGACCTCCATGTCCCGGTAGGCCTCGATGGCCCCCTCCCGGTCGAAGGGGCGCTGACACACCACCACCGTGGGCCGGGCGGACGGGTCCTCCCCCTCCTCGCACGGTCGGGTCATGGCCTTGAGCTGGCGCGGGTACCAGCCGGTGCCCAGGTAGGAGTGGACGATGACCGTGACGTCCTGCCGGACGCCCTCGACCTCCTGCAGGTACCAGAGGGGGAAGGTGTCGTTGTCCCCGTTGGTGAAGAGCACCCCGTACGGCTCCACCGACTGGAGGAGGTTGTAGGCCCAGTCCCGGGCCGAGTAGTCGCCGCTCCGGTCCGCCCGCCCCCAGTTGAACAGCAGGGGGATCAGGGCCAGCCCCAGGATCGGCGCCGCCTTCATCAGGTCGGCCCCGGCGACCGTCGCGCCGCCCGTGCGGCTCTCACCGCCTCCGCCGCCTGCGCCGCCGCGGCCCAGCCTCCCGGCCAGCGCCTGCCAGGCGGTGACCAGCCCCAGACCGGCGTAGATCCCCCAGATGTTGAAGCTCAGGATGTAGAAGTAGTCCCGCTCCCGGACCTCGTGCTCGCCCATCGGGATGTCCGGGTAGAGGGAGTAGCCGTACTGGAAGTTCAGGTAGTAGACCAGCAGCGGGATGACGGTGAACAGGAAGGTGGCGAAGTAGACGAAGCTGTCCCGGTCGCCCCGGTAGTGCCGCCACAGCCCCAGCAGTCCGAGGAGGGCGAACAGGAAGGTGACGCCGGTGCGGGTGGAGAGCGGCAGCGTCCGCGCCCACTGCCAGTTGAAGTACTGGCCGTACATGCGGAGCTGGGCCGGGAAGGGGGATTGCCGGTCGGTGAGCCGGTCCATCATCGAGGTCTCGCCGTACTGCTCCCGGGCCATGGCCGCCCGCAGCGGCTCGCAGATCGCCCCCTCCGGCACCGCCCGGTTCAGCAGCGGCACCTTCTCCACCGGCGTCACCGCCGCCTGCCACAGGCTGGCGCACTCGGGGTCCGCCTCGTCGATGAGGGGCTCCTGGCCGCTCCGGATGGGCACGAAGAAGACCTGCACCGTGAAGCCCACGGCCAGCAGCGCCACCGCGGCCCCCATCAGGCGGCCCCGGAGGAGGGTCCGCGGCCGGTGGAAGAGGACGAAGGCCCCCAGCGCCACGAGCGGCAGCACCGACATCTGGTGGTTCGTGGCCCCCAGCCCCAGCAGGAAGGCCACCACCAGCACCAGCCGGTCGCCCCGGGTCGTGTCGGCGACGTCCTCCCACAGCATCGCCAGGTAGGTGACGAGGGCGACGAAGAGGAGGGAGACGGTGTAGACCTTGGCGTTGACGTTGGACTGGTACCAGACGGTGAAGGCCGTGGCGCCCACCAGGGTGGCGACGACCGCCGCCACGAGGACCTGCCGCCGGTCCTCGTTGAAGTGCGCCCAGATCCGGGCGATGGAGAGGAACCAGAGGCCGGAGGCCAGCGCGGAGCAGGTGGCGCTGAGCAGGTTGATCCGCTGGGCCACGCTCAGGCCCGTCCACGAGAGGAGGACGTCCCAGGTGCGACCCACCATCACGAAGAACGGGTTCCCCGGGGGGTGGGGGATGCCCAGGATGTGGGCCGTGGCGATGTACTCCGAGGCGTCCCAGAAGGCCGTGGTCGGCGCCAGCGTGACCACGTAGAGGGCCCACACCCCGAGGCTCGTCAGGGCGGCCCATCCCCAGAACGGGAGCGGGCCGACCCGCTCCCGCTCCAGCCGGAAGGGCGTGTCGGCGGCCCGGACGGGGCCACCGGCTGCGCCCCCGGCTCCGCCCTCCCCGCGGCGACCCTGGCCGCCGCTCTGGTTCCGCTGGTCCTGGCTCATGTCACGTCGCTCGCGTGGATCGGGACCGGCCGTCGCGCCCTCGTGGGGTCGCCGGCGTCCGGCGGCGGCTCGCGGCAGGCACCCCCAGGGGCGCCACCGCGGCCCGTCCGGCCGGTGTCAGGAGAGGCCGAAAAGTAAGCGCGGGCGGCGTGGAGGCCAACCGCGAAGAGGGCTGGGGGACGGACGGGCGCCGTTCCCCCGGGATCCCGCGGTCAGGCCCCGGAAGGCCCACCCCCTCCGCCGACGCCGCCCGCGCCGCCGGTGCCGCCCGGGCTTCCGGAGCCGCCCGCGCCGCCGACCGCAGGCTGCTCGCCGCCCTGGCGCATGGCGTCGACACTGAGGCTGCCGGGGCCCATCGTCATGAGCAGGAGGAAGCCGGCGCAGTAGAGCAGCGCCAGCTCGCCGCCGTTCTGGATCGGCATCAGGGCCGCCGTGGCGTGGTTCATAGCGTAGGCGACCGCCATCTCACCGGCGAGCACGAACGCCACGGGCCGGGTGAAGAGGCCGACCAGGATCAGGATCCCGCCGAAGAACTCCAGGACGCCCGCCACGCCCATCAGGGACATGAGCTCGGCCGTGGCGCCGTCTCCTCCCATGCCGCCGAACCAGCCGAACAGCTTCTGGGCCCCGTGCTGCCAGAAGAGAAAGCCGGCCGCTACGCGGAAGAGGTTGTGCGCGCCGTCCTGGAAGCGGCTGAAGGTCGTCGTGCTCACGATGGGCTCCTTTCCGATGCCGTGGGAGACGATGGCTTCGACGTCACGTCGCGGACGCCGGCGGACGGATCGGGAGGGTCGCCCCGAGCCGACGCCGCCCTATGGATAACCGGGTCCGGGCGGCCGGAACAGGCCGCGGGCTCGTTGACAGCCCCGGGCCCGGCCGGGAGGTTGCGCCGGCGTGGGTCACCCGGAGGGGCTCGCCGCGTGCGCCGCGACGAGCCCGTTCCGCACCCGTCCCCCGTCGTGTCGACCCGTCGTGTCGGCCCGTCGTGACCGTCGTGACCGTCGTGAAAGGAACGCGCCCGCCTTGACCTCGCCCGCCCGCCCCCCGGCACGCCCCGAGCCGGCGACCTTCCGGAAGATGGCCCGTCCGGGCCGGATCGTGCCGGTCTGGGTGGAGATCCCCTTCGACTCCGACACCGCGGTGACCGCCTACCGCAAGCTGCGGCGGGGCTCCTTCTCGTTCCTCCTCGAATCGGTGATCGGCGGCGAGCGATGGGCCCGCTATACCTTCCTGGGCTCCGAGCCCCGCGAGGCCTGGCGGCTGGTGGACGACCGGCTGGAGCTGTGGACGCCCGACGTCGGATGGCGCGACGCCGGAACCACCTCCGACCCGCTGGAGGATTTCTCCCGCTGGATCCGTCGTCACGAGCCGGTGGACCACCCGGACCTCCCGCGGTTCTGGGGTGGAGCCGTGGGGTTCTTCGGCTACGACCTGGTGCGGTGGTTCGAGCGGCTCCCCGACGCGCCGCCGCGCGACGTCGCCTGCCCCGACGCCTGCTTCCTCCTCACCGACCGGGTCCTGGTCGTGGACAACCTCTTCGATCGGGCCCTGGCCCTGAAGGCGGTGCCGGTGCCCGAGGAGGGGGCCGACCCGGAGCGGCTCCGCCGGGACGCGGTCGACGAGCTCCACGGCTGGATCGAGGAGCTTCGCTCCCCGTCGGATCTCCGCCCCTTCCCCATGGAGGCCGGGGCCGACCTCCCCTACGAGACGAACCGCAGCCGGGAGGACTTCGAGGAGGCGGTCCGACGGGTCCGGGAGTACATCCGGGCGGGCGACGCCTACCAGGTGGTGGTGTCGCAGCGCCTGGAGGCCGAGATGCCGGCCTCCGCCCTGCAGGTCTACCGGGCCCTCCGTACGCTGAACCCCTCGCCCTACCTCTACCTGCTGGAGCTCGACGACGTCGCGCTCGTCGGCTCCTCCCCCGAGCTGCTGGTGCGGGTGGAGGACGGGCAGGTGACCGTCCGGCCCATCGCCGGGACCCGCCCGCGGGGGGACTCGCCGGCCCGGGACCGGGCGCTGGCCGACGAGCTGCTGGCCGACGTGAAAGAGCGCTCCGAGCACCTGATGCTGGTGGACCTGGGACGGAACGACGTGGGATCGGTGGCGCGGCCGGGATCCGTGCGCGTGCCGGACTTCATGGAGATCGAGCGCTACAGCCACGTCATCCACATGGTGAGCGAGGTCACCGGCGAGCTCGACGACGGACGGGGCACCCTGGAGGCGTTCCGAAGCTGTTTTCCGGCCGGGACGCTGACCGGGGCCCCCAAGGTGAGGGCCATGGAGATCGTCGACGAGCTGGAGCCCACGCGTCGGGGACCCTACGGGGGCGCCGCGGGCTACGTCGGCTTCGGGGGCGAGAACCTGGACATGGCCATCGCCATCCGCACGATCCTGGCGGCGGGAGGCAAGGCCTACGTGCAGGCGGGCGCCGGCATCGTCCACGATTCCGAGCCCGCACGGGAGTGGCGGGAGACGCTGGACAAGGCCCGGGCCCCGCTGCGGGCCCTGACGCTGGCCGCGGAGGCCGGGGACCCGTGACACACGAGGCCGGGAGTCACCGGGCCCGGAGCCACGGGCCTGCACCTCCCGGTCGGGCCCGAGTCGGCCCGGCCGTGGAGGGGGGCGAGCAGCCCCGGCAGCAAGAGTTTTCACCCTTGTGCAAAGCTTTGGAGGCGCGCCCCCCTCCGGACGATCCTTACGATGTAGCCAAGACGAGCCATGACAGGAGGTTATGTGATCCCGTCACGGGACTGCGCGGACGGTACACCCCTTGCCCCATCCTATCGGTCCAGGGGAGCGGGTACGTCGTGAGCCGTGTCGGCTCGCCCCGCGCCCCGAGAACCACGAGCCCCGGGAAGGGCGACCATGATCTACGAAACCGTTCGCTTCTCCGTCCCCACCGCCTCGCGGGACGCCTGCCGCGAGGCCACGCGGGAGCTGGTGGAGTCGGTGCGCGACCAGATGGAGGAGAAAGTCCGCTCGTATCTGGTCCTGGAGGGCGGGGACGACGAGCGGACCACCTACCTGCACCTCGCCGTGTTCGAGGACGTCGACGGCCGGCGCGAGTTCGAGGACTCGGAGGCTTTCCGCATGTTCCACGACCTGATCTATCCGGCCACGGTCGACGGCATCGACTTCTCCGAGCAGACCGTCGTGGACCGCATCCCTTCGGTGCAGAGCGCCGTCCCGCAGGCCTGACCTCCCCCTCTCCCGCGGGCCGAGCGTGAGCCTGCGGGAGCGCATCCGGGCCCGGATCGGGGACTCCGACGGGAAGCGACGCTTCGTCCGGGGCCTCTTCGGCCGCATCGCCGGCCGCTACGACCTCACCAACGACGTCATGTCCTTCGGCCTCCATCGCCGGTGGAAGCACCGGCTGGTGGAGCTGGCCGAGCTGACCCCGGGCCACCGCGTTCTCGACCTGGCCGCCGGGACGGGCGACCTGGCGCTCCGGGCGGTGGAGAGGGCCGGGCCGGGACTCGTCGTCGCGGCCGACCTCACGCCCGAGATGATGGAGGTGGGACGGGTACGTCCCGGCGCCCACCGGGTGGCCTGGCTCGGGGCGGACGCCCTGGATCTGCCGTTCGCGGCGGAGAGCTTCGACCGCGTTCTCGTGGGCTACGGGCTCCGCAACTTCCCCGACCTGGACCGCAGCCTGGAGGAGATCCACCGCTGCCTGCGTCCGGGAGGGCGGCTCCTCACCCTCGACTTCGCCCGCCCACCCCGGCGCTGGCTGCGCCGGATCTACCTGAGGTACCTGGAGGTCTCGACGGCCGCCGTGGGGTGGCTCCTGCACCGGGACCCCGAGGCCTATCTATACATCCCCGAGTCCCTGCGCGCCTATCCGAGCCAGGAGGAGGTGTGTGGGGCGATGGAGAGGGCCGGCTTCGGCCCGTGCGGGTGGATCGACCTGGTCTTCGGGACGATGGCGATCCACTTCGCGCGGAAGCCCGCCGGGCCCGCCGGGGGGAGGCTCACCTGACGCGGGACCGTGCAGACCTTCCCGCGGCCGGCCCGGGAGGGCCGGGGGTCAGCCCTCGTCGACCTTCCAGAGGGTGATCTGCCGCTTTCCGGTCTCGCTCTCCTCGAGGCGGGCGGCCAGCTCGTCGCCGTCGTCCAGCCCCAGGTCGTCCCGCATCTCCTGGGGAATGGTGATCCGACCGCCGCTGCCGACCGGAATCTTCGTGTGGTACTTGACCCTGTAGATGCCCATCCGTCACCCCTGGAAGAATCCTCGATCTGGCCCGCCGAGAGACAGGCACGCCGCCCCCGCTTCGCCGCGTGGTGGAAACGAGAAAGATACGGGAGCGACCGACCCTGCCGAAACGTCCGCGACGTGGAAGTTGCAATGTTCGGTCCAGCCGATCGTCCCCCCCTTGCCCGACCCGCCAGGCGACGTCCACCTTTTCGCGGCGCTGCGCCTGCTTGGGGAGCGACGTCTCCGTGGCCCCTCGACGTCTCCACGACCCCTCGGACCGAGCCGGAGGATCCTTGACTGACCCCGCCATCCAGCTGACCGGCGTCCGAAAGGCGTTCGGCTCCACCACGGCGGTCGAGGACCTGGATCTCGTCGTGCCCCGCGGCAGCATCTACGGCCTGCTGGGACCGAACGGGGCCGGCAAGACGACGACCATCCGGATGATCATGGACATCCTCGGTCCCGACCGGGGGCGGGTGGAGGTCTTCGGGCGCCGGGTCGACGACGAGGCCAGGACCCGCATCGGGTACCTGCCCGAGGAGCGCGGCCTCTACCAGAAGATGGACGTGCTGGACCACGTGGTCTTCCTCGGGATCCTGAAGGGGATGGACCGGTCCGTGGCCCGGGACGAGGCGGAGCGCTGGCTCCGCCGATTCGACCTCGGCGACTGGTCCGACCAGGAGGTGGGCACGCTCTCCAAGGGGATGCAGCAGAAGGTCCAGTTCCTCTCCACCATCCTGCATGGACCCGAGCTGCTCATCCTGGACGAGCCCTTCAGCGGCCTGGACCCGATCAACGTCGACCTGCTCAATCAGATCGTGCTGGAGCGGCACCGCGAGGGTGCGACCATCCTCTTCTCCACCCACATGATCGAGGACGCGGAGCGCCTGTGTGACCGCGTCTGCATGATCGCCGGGGCCCGGAAGGTCCTGGACGGAAAGACCAGCGAGGTCAAGGCCGCCTTCGGGGGGAAGGAGGTGGCCCTGAGCTTCGAGGGCCCCGACGACTTCCTGCGGGAGGCACCGGGCGTCCGGAAGGTGGTGGATCACGGTCGGTACCTGGAGGTGCGACTCACCGATGACGCCGACCCGCAGGCCCTGCTGCGACGGGCCGTGGAGGCGGGCGTCAGGGTCCAGCACTTCGAGCTCATGGATCCGCCCCTCCGGGAGATCTTCCTGGAGATGGCCCGCCGGAAGGGGATGGAGGAGGAGGCCGGGGAGAGGAGCCAGGTCCAGTCGGACCTCACCGAGGGGCCGGCCCGAGCGGTGGTGGCGGAGGGGGGCGAGCGATGAGCCTCGCCTGGCGCCGCGTCTGGACCATCCTCCGCCGGGAGTACCTGCTCCGGGTCAGGAACAAGTGGTTCCTGATCACCACCTTCGGCCTGCCCCTCCTCTTCCTGGCCATGGCCTTCCTGCCGGCGCTGCTCATGACCACCGGGGGCGGCGAGACGCTGCGGCTCGGGGTCGTCGACCGTATGGGCGTGGAGGGCGCCGACCTGCGCGAGCTGCTGGCCCGCCAGGACTCGGCCATCGTCGTCGAGCCGGCGGCCGTGGACAGCGGGGCGAGCCGCGAGGAGATCCTCGACGCGCTCCGGACGTCCGGGGCGGCCGCCTACCTCGTGCTCGAGCCCGACGTGCTCGAAGGGGAGCCGGCCACCCTCCTGACCAGGAGCAGCGTCGGCGAGCGCCGTCAACGGGCCATCCGGGACGCCGTCCGCCAGGCCGTGATCCAGACGGGCCTCACCCGCTCGGGCCTCGACGCCGAGGCCGCCGCGACGGTCTACGAGCGCTCCCGCCTCGGGCTTTCCGTCTCGCGGGTGGACCGCGAGGGGACGCAGTCCGAGGAAGCCCTCGGCGTGCTGGCTCTCGTCCTCACCCTCGTCCTTTACATGATGTTCATCGTCTACGGGCAGATGATCACACGGGGGGTGCTGGAGGAGAAGACGTCGGACATCGCCGAGGTCCTCGTCTCCTCGGTGCGGCCCTGGGAGCTGATGCTCGGCAAGGTGCTGGGCATCGGCGGGATGGGCCTGACCCAGATCGCCATCTGGGCGGTGGCCATCGGCCTGCTCACGGTCTACGGCCTCACCGCGGCGGCCGGGACCCTGGCGGAGATGGGCGTGGACCTCGGCGCCCTCTCCCTCCCCCTCCTCGAGGTAGGCGGGATCTTCCTCCTCTTCTTCCTCTTCGGCTACTTCCTGTTCGCGTCGGTCTTCGGCATGGTCGGGGCGATCGTCGGCGACGAGCAGGAGGTCCAGCAGGTGAGCTTCGTGCCGATGATGCTGGTGATCATCCCCTTCGTCATCGTGTTCAGCAGCTTCCAGGACCCTGCCTCGCCGGCCATGGTCTGGGGCTCCTTCTTCCCCTTCTTCACCCCCATCCTGATGCTCTTCCGGGTCGTCATGGGGGTGGCCGCCGCCTGGGAGGTCGTCGTCTCCTTCGTGGGCATGGCGGCAGCGACCGTGGGCATGGCCTGGCTCACCGGCCGGATCTACCGGGTGGGCATCCTCATGACCGGCAAGCGCCCCAACCTCCCCGAACTGATCCGCTGGATCCGGTACGGCTGACCGCGGGCCGGCGGAGGATGAGCCGCCGCTGAGGAACGCCGACCGGGAGTCGGCCGTTTGTGGGACGGGTGTCGGGTCCCGGTGGCGCAGTTGACGAGGCGTTGACGGGACGTCTCCGCGGAGACGCCGGGGGGACGCCGGGGGCGGGAACGGGCCGGTCGACGAAGGCGGCCGCGGGCTGAGCGCCCTCCTGAAGCGTCCTCTTAAAGTTGACCGGAACCACTTCACGTCAACGGGTCTTGGCGCCTCCCTCCGGCTCCCGGGGCACCGACGCCGGGCCCTCATCCTTCGACCCCAGCGCCTGATGGCCGGCGGTTGCCGCCCCGCCGACCGGGATCCACCGGCCGGTCGCCGGATCGGCCGGTGGGGGGTTGACAGATTTCGGGCCGCGCAATGGGTGGAGTCCGGGACCGGCCCCGGATCCCGCCCCCGGCGGCCCTCGCCGCGCCGCTGACCTCCCTCCCCGCCCCGTCGGTCCTCCCACGTCCCGGCACCGGCCGTTGATGCACTCACCGGCGTCTCCGGCGGCCAGAATCCGGCCGAGTATATTGTCTTCGGGTTCTGTTCGGTATCCGTCCCCACCCGGAGAGAGGACGACATGATCGAGTTCGCCGCAGCTTCCGACCCGTCGCCGTCCCCGTCGCCCGAGGCGGGCTCCGTGGCCGCCCTGATGGCCGAGGGCCGCGCCCGCCAGGAGCGGGTGGCGCGCCTGAGCGACGAGATCGCCCGCCTGTCGGCCCACATCCAGGCGGCCACGGGCCGGCTGCTGGTCATGATCCGGCAGTTCGACGTGGACGAGGGCTGGCACCTGGAGGGGTTCACCAGCTGCGCCCGGTGGCTCTCCTGGCGCACCGGCCTCTCGCCGGGGGCGGCCCGCGAGAAGGTGCGGGTGGCGCGGGTGCTGGGGGAGCTTCCCGCCCTGGAGGCGGCCCTGGGCACCGGCGAGATCAGCTACTCGGCCGCCCGGGCCCTGACCCGGGTGGCCACGCCCGAGAACGAGGCCGAGCTGCTGGAGGTGGCCCGCCACGCCACCGCCGCCGAGCTGGAGCGGCTGGTGGGCGCCTGGCGGGCCTCGGACCGGGCCGAGGCGCTCGCGGCCGAGCGTGAGCGCCACGCCGAGCGCGACGTCTGGCTGGTGCCCACCGACGACGGCGGCTGGCGGATCGGCGGCCGGCTGGACGGCGAGGCGGGGGCCGTCCTCCAGAAGGCCCTGGAGGCGGCCGGCGAGGCGCTGTACCGGAGCGAGCGCGGGAGGGCGGAGGACGGCACCGGCGCCGACCGGGCCGACGGGGCCGTAGCCGCCGACGAGCGCCCCTCCGCCGGGGCCCGGTGGGCCGACGCGCTGGGGCTGGTGGCCGAGGCCGCCCTGGGCCAGGGACTGGGGGCGGCGGGGGGAGGGACGAAGGCAGCGGCCGCAGGCGACGCGGAGGCTCCGGACGGGGACGACGCTTCCGACGGGACCGACCCGCCGGTCGTCGGCCGAGCCGGGCGCTTCGAGGTGGTGGTCCACGTCGCCGCCGAGACGCTTGCGGCGGGGACGGACGCGGCGGAGACGGGCGACGCGGGTGAGGGGGTTCCCGCGGCGGCGCCCGAACCGGGCGAGGGCGTCTCAGCGGAGACGCCCTATGTCGCCGGCGGGCCCCGGCTGGTGGCCGAGACCGCCCGGCGGCTCGCCTGCGACGCCGGCCTGGTGGCCATGGTCCACGGCCGACGGGGCGAGGTGCTGGACGTCGGCCGCCGCACCCGGGCCGTGCCGCCAGCCCTGCGCCGGGCGCTGGATCATCGCGACCGCGGCTGCCGGTTTCCCGGCTGCGGGTCCCGCTTCTGCGACGCCCATCACATCGTCCCCTGGGCCGAGGGGGGCGAGACGACGCTGGACAACCTCGTGCTCCTCTGCCGCCGCCATCACCGCCGGGTGCACGAGGACGGCTGGCGCGTGGAGCGGGTGGACGAGGGGAACGAGGGTCGTCCCGGGATCCGCGTCCGGCGGCCCGACGGGCGGATCCTGCCCCGGGTGCCCGACCGGCCCCCGGCCCCGGAGGATCCGGCCGCCGCCCTCGAGCACGCCCAGCGGGGCCTCGGCATCGATGCGTGGACCGCCACGCCCCGCACCGACGGCGTGCCCATGGACGTCGACTGGGCGCTGTTCACCCTCCACCGCGCGCCGCTGTTCGAGGCCGGCTGACGGCCGCGGCGGGCGACGGGGAAAGGGGCGACGGCGACGGGATCCAGGGGCGGCCCCGGGGCCGGGGCGCCGGCAACGGAGGGTTGAGGTTTGTTGACGAGACGTCTCCGCGGAGACGCCCGGTGATGTGGCGTAGTACACCGACCGGGCGGAGCCGGCTTCACTCCCGGGCCGGCAACTCCTCCAGCAGCGCGATCTGCTCGTCCTCGAGCGAGGGCACCTCGTGGCACTCCCGGCATCGGGCCTCGTACGTCTCGCCGCCACCGACCTGGATGGTCGGCCCCTCGGCCGGAGCGGGTCGTCCCTCGACGAGACGCTGGTTCCGGGTGGCCAGCTCGCCGCACCGCACGCAGATCGCGTGAAGCTTGTCGATCTTCTCGGCCACCGCCAGCAGCTGGGGAATCGGGCCGAAGGGGGCCCCGCGGAAGTCCATGTCCGTGCCGGCGACGATCACCCGGCGGCCCTGGTCGGCCAGGGCGTTGGCGACGCGGACCACGCCGTCGTCCAGGAACTGGGCCTCGTCGATGGCGACGACGTCCGTCCCGGCTTCGACGTGCTCGGCGATCTCCCGTGATTCCGAGATGGGAATAGCCTCGACCACGCTGCCGTCGTGGGAGGCCACCTGCTGGAGACCGCCGTAGCGATCGTCCAGGTGGGACTTGAAGACCTGCACCGACTTCCGGGCGATCGTGGCCCGTCGGACCCGTCGGAGGAGCTCCTCCGACTTGCCGCTGAACATCACCCCGGTGATGACCTCGATCCAGCCCTCGCGCCCTTCCGGCAGCATCCGCGGCGTCCGTACCGGGAACTCAGTCCAGCGGTTCTGCTTCCTGGAGCATCTCCAGCAGGTCGCCGTCGTCCAGGTGACGGAGCTCCCGCTCGGCCTCGGCCACGTCCCGGCTGTCGTGGGCCACGAAGCGGGCGCGCTCCCGCGGCTCGGTGAGGCACAGGAAGTAGATGCGGGCGGCGGCCTCAGTCTCCGGCTGCCCACCGGAGACATAGGCCTCCCACTCCCGGAGACTTTCGTCGTGGAAAGTGCGTCGCGTCATACCTTCACCGAGGTCGCCAGCAGCTCCCGGAGGTCCTCCTCGCCCAGCTGCTCGGCCGCCTCCGACGGGAGCTTCGACACGCTGGCGGGCGGAGAATTGTACCTCTGCGGCTCCGACGGATCGCTCAGGCAGCGGAACATCACCTTCAGGCGACCAGCCTGTGGATCAGTGCCCGCGTGAAGACACAGATCGGCCGACCAGCGCCGACCCGAACGGCTCGTGAACTCGACCGTCTCGCTGTCCGCCGCGCCATCCAGGCGGAGGAGGAGCTTCTTGATCTGTTCGGCGCTTCGCATCCGTCGACCCCTGTTTGTTTTTGCTCCGAGGTGGGCGGGACAAGCTAGAGCGGGCGCCGAGGTCGTGCCAACTACGCCCGGCGGGTCGCCGGCGCCGCCCGAGGCGGGTCGTTTCCGCTGATGGATGGGAGACGATCGCTTTGTATTCGAGGTCGTCCCAGGAGTATACTGGTTCGTATACTGAGTTGCGTATCAGCCTGTAAGGATCGGAGTCAGGCCCGTGTGCGGCCCGACGTTCCGTTGAGGAAGGTTACACGTTATGTTGTGATCGCTCGCAGACATGAGCCCACGCCAGGCCGGTGGAGCGTGTGCGGTGGCGGGTTATGGCTCTCGCCGTCGATGTCCGGCCTGGATCGGGCCATGGCCAGTGGCGCTCCGGACCGCATCCGGTGGGTCGCGCCTCCAGGCATTCTTCCAGACGAGGAACGGATACCAGATGAGTCCTGAGGAAGAGCGGGCGGAAGTGAGGGGGCTGGATCCCTGGGGACTCAATCAGGTGGAACAGCTCCTCTCGGGGTTGGCCGGCATCACCTCCCTGAAAGTCGTCCCCGACGGCCACGGAGGCATCGCCGAGGTCCACGTCGTCAGCGACGCCGGCGTGGGGCCGAAGCAGATCGTGCGGAACATCGAATCCGCCCTCCTGGCAGAGTTCGGCCTACAGATCGACCATCGTAAGATCTCGGTCGCCGAAGTCCAGCAGCCCGACATCGATTACTCCGAGGCTGAGTCTCTCGGGGACCTGGAGCCCGTCGAAGAGTCCTCCACCCGGCGGCTGCTCCTCGAGACGCTGGAGATCGACCGCAAGGCGCGGGACCAGGTCGCCTGCCGGGTGGTCCTCCGCAGCGACGATGAGACCTACACGGGAGAAGCCCAGGGCGCCGACTTTTCCCGCTCACGCCTGGAAGTGGCCGGCCATGCCGTCCTCGAGGCGCTGAACACGGCGACTATGGACGACATCGCCCTTCGTCTGGAAGGCGTACAGAGACTCGACGCATTCGGCCGCCAGCTGGTCGTAGCTGTCGTTCAGGGACAGGAGCGGCGGCGCTCGATCACCCTGCCCGGCGTGAGCCTGGTCGAGGACTCGCCGGAGGAGGCCACGGTGCTCGCCTGCCTCCAGGCGACCAACCGTTGGGCGGGGGCCAGTTAACGGAGCAAGCCCGGCCTCTAGGCCGTGTTGCGCCGGGCGGGCTCCCCCCCTTTATTCTACGCGCTTGATGTTCAGTGACCGAGAAGACAGATGTTCGTGGATCGGGCATACTGAGCAGGAGAGTCCACCGAAGCCCCTACGAAACAGAAAGACGATAAGAGAACCCCCAATCTCTGCGGCTTCCTGAGCTGAGCGGAGCGGAACCTCCGAGCGGAGACCAAGCGCATCCCCTAGCGGACGGATGCGACTCCACATCAAAAGGAGGTGATGCTTCTTATGTTCTGGACGGCCGTTGCGGCGTTGCTGACCGG
>CAZSKS010000030.1:0-1367 GCA_964607465.1 uncultured Gemmatimonadota bacterium
GGAGGCGGGGGCAGGGGCGGCATCGGAGACGGAAGCGTCGGGCCCCTGAGGGCTCGCCACCGCGTCCACCACGCGACGGCCCCCGGGTCGGGACGCGCCCGGACGCCGGCCGGCCCGGACGGAGGTCGTCACACCTCCAGCTCCTGGAGAAGCTGCCGGATCCGCTCCCCGTCCGGCTTGGCCAGGCAGCCCACCGTGGTCGAGGACTGCCCCCGCGTCTCGATCCGGACGCGGTCCCAGAAGAGGCCCGACTGGTAGTCGAAGCCGGCCACCTTGGCCCAGGGGATCTCCTGCTCCTTCTGGGTGAGGTCGAAGAAGCCGGGGGTGCGGACGAGGATTTTCTCCTGGGTGAGCACGATGCTTCGGGTCAGGAACCGCCCCCGGAAGAGGATCGTCGGGAGCAGCCGGGCGGTCACCTCGAAGGACGCGAAGTCGAGGTGGTGGCCCGCCGGCTCGAAGCGCTGCCGGCACCAGCGGCAGAGGGTGGCGTCGGGCCAGTTCCGCGCCCCGCACTCCGGGCAGCGCTTGCCCTCGACGCGCTCCCCGCAGTGTCGGCACACCTCCGCCGCTTCCGGTATCTCGCTCAGGCAGTCCGGACACGTCTTCTCCATTGCCGTTCCGTCCATGTGAGGATCGTAGGGAGGAACGCTCTTCCAACGGTTGCCCTCTTAAAGTTGAGTGGAAGCAGGTCAACTCAAATTTAAGAGGGGCGTCAGCACCAGGACCGGCCGCCTCGCCGGCGTCTCCGCGGAGACGCCGCGTCAACGTCCCATCAACCCGCTGGCGGGGCCCAGGATATTACGCCTCCGGCATGCTCCTGGCACGTCACGGGCTGCCGGATGCTGGCCCTGGACCAGCCTGATCGAAAGGAAAGGGAACACCATGCGGATCCTCGACGCCGACGCCACGGCCGCCCGGCTGGGCGGCCTGGTCCACCTGGACACCCAGCGCGCCGCCTCGGGTCTGGACCTGACGGTCGACGAGGTGGCCCGTCTGACGGGACCCGGATCGCTGGACTTCGGCGGCAGCGAGTTCGCGCCGGCCGACCTCGCGACCCTGGACCCGGAGCTGGCCGATCCCGCCGACGACTACGGCTGGTGGGAGCTGGAGGCCGGCACCTACGCCGTCCGGTTCAACGAGGCCATCGACCTCGAGGAGGGCCAGGTCGGCGTCGTCCACCCGCTGCCCCGGCTGCAGCGGGCCGGCGCCGCCCACGCCGCCTTCGTCGTCGACGGGGCGGAGGATCCGGTGGAGGCGCTCCTCACGGTGGGAGCGGCCGGCTGCCGGCTGAAGGAGAACTGCCGGGTCTCCCGGCTGCTGGTGCTGGCGGCGGATCGGTGACGTGGACCCGGGCCGCTTCCGGCGGA
>CAZSKS010000030.1:1467-4195 GCA_964607465.1 uncultured Gemmatimonadota bacterium
CTCCTACCCCGCGTCCCGCCCGTCCTCCGAGCCGGTGATGGTCAGCAGCAGCGCCGTGTCCTCCAGGGCGCGGATGTCCTGGGCGTGGCCGGGCCCGAAGAAGAGGAACTCCCCCTCGGCCAGCTCGAACTCCTCGCCGGCCACCCGGTAGTGGAGCCGACCTTCCAGCACCTGCAGCGTCATGGGCGAGACGGCGTGGTGGGTGGAGACTTCGGCCCCCTCGGCCAGCACCGTCATGGTGAGCCGCAGGTCGCCCTCCTTCACCAGCGTCCGCCCCAGGCGACCGGTCTGGACGTACTTGTCGTCCTTCCGGAGCTCGGCGATCTGCTCGGCCAGGTTGAAGGTCAGGTGGGCTCCGGTCAGGGCGCGGGACAGGGATGACACTTCGATCTCCTCTCTGAAGCCACGACTCCCGGCAGCGACGGGGCCGCCGCGTCCGCCACGGTAGAGGATAGCCCGAGGCAGGGACTCTCGCGAGGGGAGGGGGCGGTCCCTGGACCGCGGCGCCAGCGCCCCCGCATGTTGGACCCGTCCGATTCCAGCTTTCCACGGGAGGGACGAACTCTCCACGGGAGGGACGACCGCGCGCATGAGGACGATCGAGAAGCTGTTCGGCAAATCGCCCTTCGGGCCGCTGGTCGAGCACACCCGCCGGGTGCACGCCACGGTGGAGCGGATCCGCCCCTTCCTCGAGGCCTACCTGGCCGCCGACTGGGAGCGCTGCGAGGAGATGCACGCCGAGGTCTCGCGGCTGGAGCACCGGGCCGACAAGCAGAAGAACGAGATCCGCGACCAGCTCCCCAAGTCGATCCTCCTGCCGGTGGACCGGGGCGACGTCCTGGGCTACCTGAAGCAGCAGGACGCCATCGCCGACGCGGCGGAGGACCTGACCGTCCTCCTCACCCTGAGGAACATCGAGACGCCCGACGAGCTGGGCCGGATGATCCTGGACTTCGCCGACCAGGTGATCCGCACCAGCGAGCTGCTCCTGGACGCCGGACTGGAGCTGGCCGACGTCTTCGAGGCCTCCTTCGGCGGCCCGGAGGTGGATCGGGTGCTGAAGATGGTGGCCGACGTGAACGACCAGGAGTGGGAGGCGGACAAGCGCGAGCGCGAGGTGACCCGTGCGCTCCTGACCCACGAGGACGGGATGGACCCGATCGACGTGCTCCTCTGGATGCGCGCCCTGGACGCCCTGGGCGAGGTGGCCAACCACGCGGAGAACACGGGCGACCTGCTTCGGATGATGCTCGCCCGCCGGTGATCGCCGGCTTCCTCTACTCAGCGTCGGCAGGCCCCGTCGCCGGCCTGCGCCGGATGTCCGAGGGCCGCCCGGCCGCCGGGCGGCGCGGCCCGGGACCGACGCCGCGTGACCGTCCCGGGGGTGAGCGGTGAGCCCGGAGACGATCGCCCTGGTCATCGGCGTCACGGTGGCCGCCTACATGGCGTGGAACATCGGCGCCAACGACGTGGCCAACGCCATGGGCACGTCGGTGGGCTCGGGCGCCCTCACCCTGGCCATGGCCGTGGTCCTGGCGGGCATCTTCGAGTTCGCCGGCGCCGTGCTGGTGGGGAGCCAGGTCACCGAGACCGTGCGGAAGGGGATCCTGGACGTCACCCTCTTCCAGGCCGGCGCCGCCGGCTTCGAGGTCGATCCGATCATGGTCCTCATGCTGGGCATGGTCTCGGCGCTGCTGGCGGCCGGCGTGTGGCTCCAGATCGCCACGGCCTTCGGCCTCCCGGTCTCGACGACCCACTCCATCATCGGGGCGCTCATCGGCTTCGGCCTGGTGGCCGTCGGCAACGCGGCCGTGGACTGGACGACCGTGGGCCAGGTGGCGGCGAGCTGGGTGGTCTCGCCCGTCCTCGGCGGGACCATCGCGGCGGCCATGTTCCTCCTGGTCCGGCGGCTGGTGCTGCGCCAGGAGGACGCCGAGGCGGCCACCCGCCGGGTGGCGCCCCACCTGGTGGCGCTGGTCGTCTTCCTCCTGGTGGTCAGCTTCGTCTACAAGGTCCTCCGGAACGTCTTCGAAGCCCCGCCCTGGTGGACGACCGTGGTCGCGGCGGCCGGGACGGCGGGGGCGGCCTACGTGCTGACGCGGGGGCTGATCCTGACCGGTCACGCCGACACGGAGGGCACGTCGCCGGTGATGCTGCTGTGGGAGAAGGTCCCCGGGGTGGGCACGGCCCCGGCGGCCTCCTTCGGGTACGTGGAACGAGTCTTCGGCCGGCTGCAGGTCGTCACCGCCTGCTACGTGGCCTTCGCCCACGGAGCCAACGACGTGGCCAACGCAGCCGGGCCCGTGGCCGCCGTGGTGGAGATCCACGCGACGGGAGCGCTGGCGGCCGAGGTGCCGGTGCCGGGATGGATCCTGGTGCTCACCGCGGTGGGCATCGTGGTCGGGCTGGCGACCTGGGGCTACAAGGTCATCCGGACGGTGGGCGAGGCCCTCACCGAGCTCACGCCGACCCGCGGGTTCTCCGCCGAGTTCGGGGCCGCCACCACCGTCCTCATCGCGTCCCTCCTCGGCATGCCGGTCTCCACCACCCACACCCTGGTGGGCGCCGTGATCGGGGTGGGCCTGGCCCGGGGCATCGCCGCCCTCGACCTGCGCATGGTGTGGCGGGTGGTGCAGTCATGGATCGTCACCCTGCCGGTGGCCGCAGCCTTCGCGGGGGTCTTCTACCTGGGGCTGAAGGGGCTGCTGCTGTAGACGGAAGGCGCTGC
>CAZSKS010000030.1:4295-11440 GCA_964607465.1 uncultured Gemmatimonadota bacterium
GGACGACCTAGGACCCGGAGGACCCGGGCACGGGAGGGCGCTCCTCCAGCAGCAGCCGGGCCGGCGTGCTGCCCGCCAGGACGACGGCGGCGTCGTAGCCGAAGATGGCGTCCACGAAGGCGGGGGGCAGGTCCCCGAGCTCGCCGGCGTCGGCCAGGGGGCGGAGGGGCCGGAGGTCGATCACCGTCCAGCGGTCCCCGAAGGCCACCTGGCCCAGGGGGTGGGACCAGTGCTGCCCGGAGGAGAGCACGGTGGGCGCCGTGCGGACGCCCAGGGTCTCCGGATCGATGCCCCCCCGCTGGCGGCCGGGCCCTCCGAGGACCATGAGGTGGAAGGTCCGACCGCCGTCGGCGACGGCCGGATCGGCGTCCACGGCCCCGCCCTCGGCCCGGGCCAGCTCGGTGAGGAGGTTTCCCACGTCGTAGGTGTTGTTGGGGGTACGACCCCGCAGCATGTGGAAGCCCCCCATCTTCACCATCACCTTCACCCCGGGGTCCGCCGCGGCCCGGTGACGGAGGAAGTTGTGCTTGAGCAGGCGGACCCGTCGCCGGTTCGACACCCACCGGTCCCCGGCGACCCAGGCCTCGTTGATCCGGGCGGTGGCCTCGAGCTGGGTCAGGATGCGGTCGGCCTCGGAGCCCGGCTCGGGATCGAAGGCGCGGCGGAGCTCCCGCCAGGTGGAGGCGGGCTCGGAGAACATCAGCGACGTGGACAGGTCGCCCGTGTCCGTGGCCTCCCCGAGCAGGGAGTCGGCCTTCCGCGCCAGCCGGTCGACGGCGGCCCGGGCCCCGGGCCCCGGGGCCAGCTCCCGCAGCCGCCGGAGGGGATACCGGTCGCCCATGACGTCGTAGTCCAGCCCCCAGATCGCCGATGCGCCGCCGGCCGCCTCCACGGCGGCGGCCAGGAGCTCGGCCTCCCCCTTCCAGACGAAGAACGGGACCGCCGGCCAGTACTCTCGCAGGAAGCCGCGGTAGCGCTCGATGGGCCGGGGCCCGGCCAGGATCTCACCGATGTGATCGGCCTGGACGGGCCCGATCTCCACGGCCAGGTGCCGGTAGCCGTGCGGCTGGAGCGCACGGAAGAGGGCGGCCATCAGGGCCGGCGCCTCGGCTACGCCGTGGGTCTCCCCCACCAGCGTGTAGCGGGCGGCGCCCGCCTCCGAGACCAGCATCTCGGCCCCGGGACCGGTGAGCTCGCCGTCCTGCAGGGCCAGGGAATGTCGGTGGGCCCGCAGGGCCTCCTGCAGCGCCGTGCCCGCGGTGTCCTCGACCCCCGGATCCTGCTGCTGCCCCTCGGCGTCTCCGGCAGCCAGGGGCGCGATCGCCAGCAGCACCGCCAGGGCCACCGCGCCCCCCGGAAGCGCGGCGGCACGTCGCGGCGTCGACGGGCTGTTCATGCTATTCCTCCGGCACCCGGCCCTGCCAGTACATCCGGCCCAGCTCCCGCTGGCGGGGCCACACCTCGTCCAGGGTGTCGGCCTCGTACAGCCGGCCGTTCTTCATCACGTGGGTCAGGGTGTTCGTCTGGCGGAGGTCCTCCAGGGGATTCCCCTCCAGCACGAGGACGTCGGCCAGCTTGCCCGCCTCCAGGCTCCCCAGCTCCCCCTCGAGGCCGATGGCCCGGGCGCCGTGCAGGGTGGCCACCCGCAGGGCGTCGTGGTTGGAGAGCCCCCCGCTGGCCACCGCCCACAGCTCCCAGTGGTAGCCGAGCCCCTCCAGCTGGCCGTGGCTGCCCACCCCGGCCAGGCCGCCGGCCTCCACCATCTCGGCCAGCTCCCGGGCGTGGTCGTCGAAGACGTGCTCCTCGTCCATGAACCAGCCGGCGCCGCGCCGCCGGGTCTTGGCGTCCAGCTCCTGGTGGGGCGTGAAGCGCTGGAGCTTCGCGTCGTCGTGGGGGTTGTGGCGGCTGTAGAAGTAGTTCTCGGCGAACGGGCCGCCGTAGGAGACCAGCAGGGTGGGCGTGTAGGCCACCCGGGTGAAGGCCACCAGCCGGTCGACGTCCCCGTACAGCGGGAAGATGGGGAAGCTGTGCTCGTGGCCGGGGTAGCCGTCGATGATCTGCGTGAGGTCCAGCTTCATGTCCAGGGCGCCCTCGGTGGTGGGCATCAGCTCCTGCTCCCGGGAGGCCATCAGGATCCACTGGCGCTGCTCCCGGTTGCCGGCCAGGTACTGCTTGATCGTCTTCGTGTCGAAGTACTCCGAGTACTTCCGGATCACGTCCCGGGCGTGGTCCAGGTCCTCGATGGCGGTGGAGGAGAAGACGCCGGGGCCGGTGGAGTAGACGCGGGGCCCGATCATCTCGCCCGCCTCCACCCGGTCGGCGTAGGTGAGGACGTCGGTGGTGGAGGTCTGGGGGTCCCGGGTGGTGGTCACCCCGTAGGCCAGGTTGGCCAGGTACTTGGCCACCTGGGTGCGGTGAATGCCCCAGGCCGGCCACGGGTGGCCGTGGGTGTCCACGAAGCCGGGCACGAGGGTCTTGCCGCGGACGTCCCGTACCTCGGCGCCGTCGGGCACCTCCACCTCGCCGGACGGGCCCACGGCGGCGATCCGGCGGCCGCGGACCACCAGCGTGCCGTCCTCGATGACCCGGTCGCCGTCCATGGTGACGATCCGGGCCCCGCTGAAGGCGATCGTCCCGGAGGGCAGGTCCCGGTCGACGCGGACGGTGATCTTCCGCTCGAGGGGCTCGTAGCCCTCGTCCTCCTCCTCGTCGGCCGCCTCCTCGTCGGCCGCTTCCCGGTCGGCGGTGTCGGCCTCGGCCGGCGGGCCCTCCACGCCCCCTTCCTCCTCATCCTTCGCTTCCTCTTCCTTCTCCTCCCGCTCCTCCTCCTTCTTCGCCGCCTCCAGGCTGTCGCGGACCGCCTTCGCACGCTCCAGGTCGTAGACGAAGTGGTGGGCGCCCAGGGACCAGTGGACGTGGGTGCCGTTGGACGCCCAGCGGGGGAACTCGCCGCCCACCTCGGTGAGGCGGACCACGGGCACGGGCGCGCTCTCGGGGCTGGTGACGGAGACGGTGGGCGTGTCGCCGCCCACGTAGGGGACGGTGACGCTGTACAGCTGCCAGCCGACCTCGGCCACGGCCCGGTCGCCCTCGGGCGCCATGCGGATGTGGTCGGCCTCCATCGGGTCCTCGGAGAGGGGCGCCTGGTAGCCGGTGACCTTCAGGTGCTCCTTCTCGTCCGTGCCGTCGAAGCGCAGGGAGACGAGGACGCCGTCGTCGTCGGTCAGGTAGAGGCGCCCGGGCTCGTCAGCCACGAAGTGGGGATGCTGTCGTCCCTCGGTGGGAGCGACCTGGCGGGCGCGGCTCCCCGCGCGGCCGTCGCCGTCGGCCGCCGGGTCGGCCGGCACCCAGACGATGTCCTCGGCGGCGTTGGGGGCGAAGGGGCCGGCCGACTCCCGGTAGGCGCGGGCCGGGCCGCGCAGGGCCACGATCCGGTCGCCGTCGGGGCTCCAGGCGGGCTGGCGGAAGACGGCGGGGTCGCGGGTGAGGCGCCGGGGCCGGCCGCTGCCGTCCGCCCGCACCCGGTAGAGGTGGCCGCCCTCGCCCTCCAGGGTGGACCAGGTGGCGTAGGCGATCCAGCGGCCGTCGGGGCTCCAGGTGGGCTGGGCCTCGACCACGTCCCGCGTCCCGGTCAGGCGGCGGGGCTCGTCGTCGGGCCAGTCCATGACGTAGAGCCGGTCCAGCACGGTGAAGGCCAGCCGCGAGCCGTCGGGCGAGGGCACGGCGTCGCGCACCTGTCGGGCCTCGAAGGTGGGCTGGTCGGGGATGTCGTAGTCGAAGTCCAGCTCCGGGCCGATCCCCAGGTCGACCTCGGCGCGGAAGGGAATCTCGGCGGGCTCGCCGCCGTCGACGGGCACCCGCCAGATCCGGCCGTCCCAGGTGGCGATCAGCGCCTCGGAGTCGGGGGTGAAGCTCATCCCCGGGTAGGCGTCCATGGTGGCGATGGACTCCTGGTCGTCCCGCTGGACGGGATAGGCCAGCCACCGCTCGTCGCCGGTGTCCAGGTCCCGGATCCTGAGGCCGGTGTGCTCGTCGTGCCGGGTGCCGTAGACGAGCCACCGCCCGTCGGGGCTGACGGTGGGCCGGAAGGCGGACCCGTAGCGGGAGGTGCGGGTGTAGCGCTCGCCGGTCTCGCGGTCGTACACCTGGAGCTGGTACTGGGGCAGGTCGGCGTTGTACTCCCACAGCCCCTGGCGGGCGGCGTACCAGATGCGCCGGCCGTCGGGCTCGAAGGCGGCGCCCGACATGCGCAGGCTCTCGGGCTCCTTGACCAGCTGCACGCCCGATCCCCCCTCCACGTGGTACATGTGCAGCTTGTAGGGCGGGCCGAAGCCCTGGGCCCGGGAGACCACCAGGTAGTCGCCGTCGGGCGTCCACTCGGGGGAGTGGAGCTGGTTCTGGTCGCCCTTCGTCACCTGCGTGGTGTCCGTCCGGTCCCGGGAGACGATCCACACGTTCTCGCCGCCCGACCGGTCGGAGACGAAGGCGATCCGCTGGCCGTCGGGCGAGAAGCGGGGCTGGCTGTCGAAGGCCATGCCGTCGGTGAGACGCTCCGCGCGGCCGCCCTCGACGGGCATCGTGTAGAGGTCGCCCAGCAGGTCGAAGACGATCGTCTCGCCGTCGGGGGAGACGTCCACGCTGATCCAGGAACCCTCGGTGGCGGTGAACTGGAGCCGGCGGGCCGGGTCCAGCGGGAGGCCGTCGCCGTTCTCGTCCTCGGCCGGATCGGCCTCGTCCTCGGTGGTGTCGGCCAGCGCGGCCGTGGCGGGGGGCGGGGCCGCCGGGCCGGCGAGCTGCGCGCTCGCGGCGGGCCCGTGGGCCGGCCCCGGTGCCGGGTCGGCGTCGGCCGTCGCGGCGAGCTGGCTCACGGCCGGGGCAGCATCGGCCGCGGCCATCGCCGCCGTGGCGAGGTGCAGGGCGGCGGCGAGGACGAGGGTTGTACGGCGATCCGGCATGGAGCGGCTCCTGGTCAGGTGCGGGAGGTGCGGCGGTCGGTCCCGGCCACGGGCGTCGCCCGTCGGGCAGCGCCCCCGCGGAGGGGGGCGGCTGCCGCCGCGCACGGCTCCTCAAGGGAGGGAGGCGTGGGGCGGCGGGCAAGGGGCGGGGCCCCGGGACCGTGCGGGCCGGTCCGGGGGCGAGGGGGACGTCCCCCGCCGTCCGCGAGCGGGCCGCCCTCAGAGCTCCGGATCTTCCTCCGTCGCCCGCTGCTCCTTCGCCCTGGCCCGGGTCTCCAGGTCCAGCCGCTCGCGGATCGCCTCGACGAGCGGGTCGCCCGTGGTGTACTCGGTCCCGTAGTCGAGGTTGAAGTGGTAGTCGAAGTCAGATGGGTTATCTCCCTGGTTGTGCTGGAGTATGGTCTCCAGCTTGTCCAGGGCCTTGGCCAGCCGGGCCTCGGGCGTCTCGGCGGCCTCGTACTCGTCCCACAGCGCCAGGATCTCGGCCGCGTCGTCCTCCGGGAGCGGCCGGAGCAACTCGCGCAGATCCTCCCGCTCGCGGGCGGCCTTGCCGTCGTCGGGCGCCTGCTCCACGGCCGGCACGTCGCCGTGGATCGCCTCGCCCAGGTCGTGGACGACGCAGATCTTGAGCAGCCGGGCGGCGTCGACGTCGGGGTAGCGGTCCGCCAGCACGGTGGCCATCAGGCACAGGCGCCAGGTGTGCTGGGCCACGCTCTCCGGCTCCCCGGCCGAGGTCCAGGCGCTCCGGTGGGTGGCCTTCAGGCGCTCGGCGGAGCGCAGGAACGCCAGCAGGCCGTCGACGTCGGTGGGCGTCATGGGGTCGGCCGTCGCTGGCCGGACCCCACGCAGGGCCCGAGCCCGGCGCCGGGCCCGGGTGGGGCGACGGGGATCGGCATCAGCGCTCTCCCACCCGACGCAGCACGTAGTGTCCCGAGACCACGTCGAGGCGGAGCTCGACGGCCCGCTCACCGCCGGGGACGAAGGTGAACCGGCGCCCTTCGTGCCTCCAGGTGAGCCCGGACAGGTGCTCCAGGGGCTGCGCCTCCCGGCCGCGGGCCGCGCCGCGGGCCACCAGGCCCCCGTCCTCGACCGTTACCTCCACGCTCATCGTCCGGCCGCGCGCCGGCCCGGCGTACGTGCCGGTGAAGGCGGAGAGGTCACCCTCGTAGCCGCCCGCCGCGGGCTCCCCGCCTGGGCCCAGCACCAGGTGGACGAGGGAGTCCGCCAGCGCGCCCGGGCTCTTCGGCCCCGTGTTGTTCTGCAGCACCACCACGACCAGGTCCTCGTCCGGGTAGTGCCGGGCGTCGGCCAGGTAGCCGAAGATGCCCCCGCCGTGGCGGATCACCCGACGTCCGTCCTCCTCCGGGACGGCGAGCCCCATGGCGTAGCGCAGCTCCGTGCCGTCGCGCAGCCGGCCCGGGGCGATCATCTCCCGGTAGGAGGCGTCGGAGAGGATCCGGCCGCCGTGGAGGGCGTGGTTCCACGCCACCAGGTCGCCGGCCGTGCTGCACAGGGAGCCGGCGGCGTAGGGCCACGTGTGGTTCAGGTAGCGCTTCTGTCGGAATCCGGCCTCGGGGCCCGTCCAGGCGTAGCCGTGGGCCCGGCCCTCCACGACGGCCCGCTCGTCGCAGTAGTAGGAGTCCTCCATGCCGGCCGGCCCGAACAGGTGCTCCTCCAGGTAGTCCGCGTAGTCCTGCCCGCTCACCTCCTCCACGAGGAGGCCCAGCAGGAAGTAGCCGGTGTTGTTGTAGATCATCGCCGTACCGGGCGCGAAGTCGAAGGGCTCGGCCTCCACGAGCCGGAGCAGCGTGTCCCGCGGCAGCTCCTTCGGCCCCAGCTCCCCGAAGGCCGTCATGCTGGTGTAACTCCGGATGCCGGAGGTGTGGTGGAGGAGGTCCCGGACGGTGACGGCGTGCCCCCGGGTGTCGAAGTCCTCCAGGTAGTCCGTGATCTCGGCGTCCAGGTCGAGCGAGTCCTTCTCGGCCAGCTGCAGGACGGCCGCGGCGGTGAACTGCTTGGTGACGGAGCCGATCTCGTAGACCGCGTCCGGCGGGGTGGGGACGTCGTGCTCCAGATCGGCGCGCCCGTAGCCCGCCAGCAGCAGCGTGTCCGCCCCGCGGACCACGGCCACCGCCACGCCGGCCACCGTGGAATCGGCCGCGTGGGCGCGGGCCGCCGAGTCGAGGGCCG
>CAZSKS010000030.1:11540-26194 GCA_964607465.1 uncultured Gemmatimonadota bacterium
AGGCGGTAGCCTGTGCGGTGGCGGTCGCCTGCGCGAAGGCCGGGGTCGGCGCGGCCGGCAGGCCGGCGGCGAGGAGGATGGCGGCGGCGAGGGCGAGCCGGCCGGGCCGGCTCGGGAGGATGCGAGGATGCACGATGTCGTCCTTTCTCGTTGCTGGGTTGGGTTCGGTCCGGATGGCTGCGTTCGGTCCGGAGCTTCCCGATGTCCGACGCGCGTCCGGTGATGCGAGTTTCATACGGCTGTGCGGAGAACGGCGGCCGGACGCGTCCCCCGCGGCGGCGTCCCGCCCGGTGAAAGCCTTTACCGTCCCTTGACCCCGCTCCGCGACGTTCGCCTCCGCACGGCCGGTCCCACGTCGGGGCCGGCGAACGAACCTCACCCCGGAGGCGAACATGAGCACGAGGATGATGTCGCGCACCCGCAGGCCGAAGCGAGCCGTGCCCCCGTCGGCGACGGCCCGCACGGCCGCCCTGGCCGTCGTGCTGGCCCTGGTTGGGCCGGCCGCCGCGTCGGGCCAGTCGATATGGTACGATCCCGTCGATCCGCCGAGGGCCTGGCTGGAGGTGATGCGCCCGACCCTCGACGAGCAGATCGTCGGGGCGGACGGCCTCACCACGACCAGCTCGGCCTGGTTCGTCGGCGGCCGGTTCCACCTCTCCCCCGGGCTTCGGCTGGTGGCCGAGGTCCCGTTCGCTCACGGCGAGCCCGAGTCGGCGCCCCTCTTCGGCGGCGGCACGACCGCCCTGGGGAATCCCTACGTCGGGTTGGAGCACGTCGGCGACGGGGGGCCCGTATGGTTCGAGGTCGGCGCCCGGCTGCCCCTGGCCCCGGAGGACAACTTCGGCGGCCTGGTCGGCCTCGTGGCCGATCCCGTCGACCGGATGGAGGCCTTCGCCACCGACGTCCTCCCGATCACGGCGGCCGTGAACTACCAGCGGGGCGCCGGGTCGGGATTCCAGCTGCGGCTCCGCGCGAGCACCGCCGGCTGGATTCCCACCGGTGGGGGCGACGGTGATCTGCTCGTGGGCTACGGGGGCCAGGCCGGCTACCGCGGCGGCGGCCTGCGCATCGTCGGCGGGATCAGCGGACGGGCCGTGCTGACCGAGTCGGACGTCAGCTTCGGCGAGCGGACCGTCCACCAGGCCGGAGCCACGGTGGCCCTCCGGATGGGCGGCGTGGAGCCTGGCTTCCACGTCCGTCTCCCCCTGGACGACGACCTCCGACAGCTCCACGACGTGACCTGGGGCCTGTCGGTCGCCGTTCCGGGCCTTCGGTAGGGTCCGGCCGGACGGATCGGGGTCGGCGGGGGGGAACGACCTCCCGGGCGCCCACCCGACACGGGCGCCCGGGTCCCCCGCTACATCCAGGAGCGGATCCGCGCCCGCAGCTCGTCGAGCTCCGCCTCGCCGCCCACGAGCACGAACACGGTGTCGTCGCCCGCCAGGGTGGCCACCACCTCGTCCAGCCCGGCCCGGTCCAGGGCCACGGCCACGGCGTGGGCTCCGCCGGGCGGCGTCTTCAGCGCCAGGATCGTGCTCCCCTGCTCGGTGTCGGTGACGAACTCGCCCACGACCTCCCGGAGCCGCTCCCGTACCGCCCCTTCCGGGGGGGACGCGTCGGGCCGGCCGTACCGGTAGCCCCCGTCGCCGGCCGGGACCTTCACGAGTCCGAGTCGCTTGATGTCGCGGGAGACGGTGGACTGGCTGGCCTCGAAGCCTTCCTCCTCCAGCGCCTCGACGAGCTCCGCCTGGGTGCGGAGGGTCCGCGAGGCCACGAGGGAGAGGATGGCCTTCTCCCGGCGACGACGGCTCATCGGACCTCCTGGCCCGTCACGCCGGATCCCCGGAGGCGAGGGCCTCGAGGAGCCGCCCGCCGGCGTGGGCCCGGTAGATCGGCGGCGGCTCCCGCTCCCCGGCCCAGGAGCGCAGCGCCTGCGCCGAGGCGAGGGCCGCCGCGGCCTGCTCGGCCACCCGCTCGGGGGCGGGGCCGCCATGGCCGTCCCGGGCCCGCACGGCCCGGCGGACGTCGAGGGCGGCCCGGCCCGCCTCGCCGCCGGCCCCGGGGCAGTGCTCCTCCAGGACGTCGGCCGGCAGCTCCGCCAGGTCGCAGCCCCGGCGCTCGGCCTCCAGCACGGCCTCGCCCACCTGCCGATGCGCCTCCCCGAACGGGGTGCCGTCCCGGACCAGGTGGTCCGCCAGGTCGGTGGCCGTAAGGTGTCCCCCCTCCAGGGCCGCCTCCATCCGCTCGGGGTGGAAGGTGAGCGAGCGGGACGTGATCCCGGCGACCCGGAGGGAGCCGGTCGTGGTGTCCAGCGCGTCGAAGAGGGGCTCCTTGTCCTCCTGCAGGTCGCTGTGGTAGGCCAGCGGCAGGGCCTTCAGCGTCGTCAGCAGCCCGGCGAGCCGCCCGCACACGCGCCCGGCCTTGCCCCGGAGGATCTCGACGGCCTCCGGGTTGCGCTTCTGGGGCATGAGGCTGCTGCCCTGGGCCGCCCGATCCCCCAGGGAGGCGAAGCCGAACTCTCGTCCGCACCACAGGATCACCTCCTCGGCCCACCGGGAGAGGTGGAGCATGACCATCGAGGTGGCGAACAGGGCCGAGGCGACGTAGTCGCGGTCGGCCACCGCCAGGAGGGTGTTCGGGTAGGGCGCCTCCAGGCCCAGCAGCTCGGCCGTCCGCCGGAGGTCCACGGGATGGCTCGTGCCGGCCAGGGCGGCGGCCCCGAGGGGGGAGCGGCCGGCCTCGTCGTACACCCCGATCAGCCGCTCTCCGTCGGCCAGCAGCGCGAAGGCGTGGGCCGACAGGTGGTGGCCCAGCGTGACGGGTTGGGCGCGCTGCAGGTGGGTGTAGCCGGGCATCCAGGTCTCGCGGTGTTCGTCGGCCTGGCGGGCCCAGGTCTCGGCCAGATCCGCGACGTCGTCGACCAGACGGGGCAGGCGGGCCCGAAGGTAGAGCCGGAGGGCCACGGCCGTCTGGTCGTTCCGGCTCCGCCCGGCACGCAGCCGGCGGGCCGGCTCGCCGATCCGGTCGACCAGGCGCGCCTCCAGCCAGCTGTGGACGTCCTCGAAGTCGCCGCCCACCTGCAGCTCGCCGTCCTCCAGGTCGTCCAGGATCGCCGACAGCCCCCGGAGAATGGCCGCGCCGTCCTCGCGGCCCAGGACGCCTGCCTCCATCAGGGCGCGGGCGTGGGCCAGGCTGCCGACCGCGTCGTGGACGGCCAGCCGGCGGTCGAAGGCGAGCGAGGAGGTGAAGTCGGCGATGTCGGGGTCGAGCGACGTCCGGAAGCGCCCGCCCCACAGCCGCTCGGGCCGGTCGCCGTCGCCGCGGCCCTCGCTCATCGGAGGCTGCCGTCCCTCGTCGGAAGCATCGGCATCCGCCCCGGCTCGTCGCAGGAGGTCGCCCGGGCCGACACCCGGGTCGAGCGCCCGCCCGCCGTCGGGGACCCGCCGGGTCTCCGGACCTCCGCGTGGACCCGGGTGGGGAGCCCCCACAGCCGGATGAAGCCCTCCGCGTCGGCGTGGTCGTACACGTCGTCCTCCCCGAACGTGGCCAGCCCGTGGCGATAGAGCGACGTGGGCGCGCTCCGGGCCACGGGGTGGCAGCCTCCCCGGTAGAGGCGCATGGTCACCTCTCCGGTGACGGGCCGGCAGGCCGAGACCAGGAAGCCGTCCAGCGCCTCTCGGAGCGCGCCGAACCATTTCCCCTCGTAGACCAGGTCGGCGTACCGGCGGGAGACGGAATCCTTGAAGCGGACGGTCTCCCGGTCCAGGGTGATCGACTCCAGGTCCCGGAGCGCGGCCAGCAGCACGGTCCCCCCGGGCGTCTCGTAGGCTCCCCGGCTCTTCATCCCCACCACCCGGTTCTCCACCAGGTCGACGCGCCCCACCCCGTGGGCGCCGGCCCGGCCGTTGAGCGTCTGGAGCAGCGCCACCGGGTCCACGCTCGCCCCGTCCACCGACGTCGGAAGGCCCGCCTCGAAGCCCACGCGCACCGTCTCCGGCCGGCCGGGCGCGTCCTCGGGGTCGGTCGTCCTCTCGAAGAGCCCCGGCGGGGCGGGCTCGGACGGGTCTTCCAGGACGCCCCCCTCGTACGAGGCGTGCCACAGGTTGCGGTCCACGCTGTAGGGCCGCTCGGCGGTCGTCGGGATGGGGACGTCCCGTTCCCGGGCGTAGGCCACCGCGTCCGCACGGGAGGCCAGCTCCCACTCGCGCCAGGGCGCCACCACCGCCAGCTCGGGGGCCAGGGCGGCGTAGGCCAGCTCGAAGCGGACCTGGTCGTTGCCCTTGCCCGTGCATCCGTGAGCCAGGGCGTCACACCCGTGGCGGCGGGCGGCCCGGACCTGGGCCCGGGCGATGAGGGGGCGGGCCAGGGCGGTACCCAGCAGGTACCGGCCCTCGTAGACGGCGCCGGCCCGCAGCGCCGGGAAGATGAACTCCCGGACGAACTCGCTCCGAAGGTCGACCACCTCGCAGGCGGCGGCCCCGCTTCGGCGGGCCTTCCGGCGGACGGCCTCCAGGTCGTCGCCCTGGCCCACGTCGGCGACGACGGCCACGACCTCGCAGCCGTACCTCTCCCGCAGCCAGGGAATCATGGCGGACGTGTCGAGCCCGCCGGAGTAGGCCAGGGCGACTCGGTTCGGGTCGGGCATGCGACGTCTCCTTCTCGGTCGGGGCCTCGCTCGCATCACTCCGGCTCCCGGCGGCCACCGCCTTCCCCTCGACGGCCCGCCGGGCGCCCGGCAGGGACAGCCGTTCACCTGCCCGTGGCCGGGAGCGCCGCGACGCCGGCTCGGCGCGCGGGTCGGGAAAACATGTACTGGGATGGGTAAATATGCAAACCGCAAGCTCAGCCCTCCCTCTCCACCGTGAGGTCCCGGCCCGCCGTCATCGCCTCGTGGCCCGGCACCCGCACCGACAGCTGCAGGTGGTAGTCGCCGTCCGGCAGCGCCTCGGGCAAGCGGAGATGCACGCCCCGGGGGTGCACCCGGCCCGGCCCGTCCGCCCGGTCGCGCCAGCCCAGCGCCACGGCCTGGCCGTCCCCGAGGCCGAGGGCCCGCCCGAGGCGCCGGATGATGCCGCCGCCGCGCTCCGCCAGCGTCAGCGACACCTCCACCTCCTCCATCAGCCGGCGGGGGCCGTACATCTCCCAGTAGAGGCCGAGCCTCGTCCCGGGCCGGACGGGACCGGGCGGCCGGGCCCGGGGCAGGGCCGCCCCCAGGGTGGACGGCACGGAGTCGCCGGCCTCCAGCACCAGGAGGTCCGACAGGCCCGGCAGCGCCTCGGGACGCCGCTCCAGGGGGAGGCCGCGCCGCGCGCGCTCCGCCCGCCGGGCGTCCCTCCGCAGGAGCTCCAGGGAGAGGAGATGGGGCCGGGAGGGGATCCGGACCGCCAGCCCCCGCCGCGCTCCGCCGCTCCACCGGTCGTCCGCCGCCGGGAGCTCGCCCGCGGCCGTGTCCAGGGCAGCCACCGACACGGCCCGCAGGAGCACCTCTACGGGCGGACCGGCGTCCGGGTCCGCGGCGCCGTCCGGGTCGTCGTCCCGTGTCGGCCCGCGCCTCGGGCTCGCTCCGGCTTCCCGCCCGCCCGCCCCGTCCCGCTCCGACGGGCGCCACGTCGCCACGATCGTGGTGGAGTCGCCCCGGGGGAAGACCGCCAGCCAGTGGTCGAGCCGCCCGGTCGTGTCGGCGTAGGGCGTGGCGTGCTCGGTGCGGGGCTCCGGGTCGTCCAGCTCCCAGCCCTCGAGGCCCGCCCGGGCGGGCGCCAGGAGGGCGTCCGGGGACGGGAGCCAGCGCAGGGCGTCGGGATGATGGCGGCCGACGACCATCGGCCGGGTCTCGAGCCGGCCGGGGCGCGGCGGCTCGCGACCGAAGGCGTAGGGCACCCCGTAGCGCACGGTCAGCTCGCCGAGGCCGGGGTTCCAGTGAGAGCCGAAGGGGGTGGCCGCGTCCTCGCGCATCCGGACCTGGACCCGACGGGCCAGGTGCTCGGTCCGGCGGTCGTTGCCGGCCACCAGCCAAAGGGGATCGGCCAGGTGCCACAGCCGGCGCGCCAGCGCCTCGCGTTCCGCCTCGTCGGCCTCGTCCCATCGGTCCCGGGCGTCCCCCTCCACCAGGAGGTGGACGTCCGTCCACCGGCGCCGCCGGTCGGGCTCCATGGCCGCCAGGGCCGCGTCGAAGGCCCGGCCGGCCCGCACGAAGTCGCCGCGCTCGTGGAGCACCCGCCCCTCGAGGGCCCGGCACCACCAGCCGGCCGCCCGGCAGCCCTCCGTGGCCTGCTCCAACGCCTGCCCGGGGCGGTCGGCCTCCAGCAGGTAGCGCACCCGCTGGCCCACCAGCCAGTCGGAGTCCGGGACCCGGCGGAGGGCCGCCGCCAGGTGCTCCAGCAGCTCCTCCCGCTCCCGCACCACGCTCTCGCTCTCCTCCGGCGGCTCCCGGTCCCGGTCGGCCGCGTCCTCGTGCCACAGGCAGTACCGCCCCACGATCTCGTCGCACCGGTCGCCGCTGCGTCCTCCGGCGTAGGGGAGGCGGCGACGGCGGTGGCGCTCGAAGGCGCGCTGCCGTCCCTTCGCCTCGTCCACCACCTCCTCCGGATCGGGGGCGTCCTGGTCGGCCGAGAGGGAGGGGGACGCCGCCGGCCGCGGGGCGGGGGCCTCGCTGGCCGCCGCGAGGTTGGAGGCGGCGGCCGCCGCGAGGGTGGAAGCGCTGGCGGGGAGGGCGGAGGCGCCGGTGGGGAGGGCGGAGGCGTTCGCGGGCAGGGGATGGAGGGCCAGGGCGCAGGCGACCGCCAGGGCGGCCCCGCCGCGGCTCATCCGTCCACGGACGCCGTCGGCAGCCATCCCCGGTGCCCCGGACCGTCGCCCGGGGGGACGCGGGCCAGGACGTGGTCGCCGAAGGCGCCCAGCAGCGACACCGTCCGCCCCGCGGCCAGCGAATCCATCAGCGCCGCCGCCGGGCCGGCCCCGGCCCGGAGCGGCGACGGACCGGACAGCTCGACGGTCTGCAGCGGGGCCAGCCGCTCGACCTCCCCGGCCCGCACGTAGCCGCCCCGTCCGTCGGGCAGGCGGGCGGCGTACCATCCCCCGGATCCGCCCGTGACCTCCACCGGCGTGCGGGCGGCCAGACGGGTCACCGGCTCCGTGCCCGGATCGGGCCACCGGTGGAGCGCCGCGCCCCCGACCGAGGTTCGGGCCCAGCGCCCCAGCAGCCCGGGATCGGCGGTGAAGGGCTCCGCCTCCCCGGGAGGCTGCCGGAGGTGCGGCGTGGGGTCGACGGGCCGGCGCCGGACGTAGACGCCGAAGTGGAGGTGGGGACGGGTGGTCCGGGCGTTGCCCGTGGTGCCCACGTAGCCGACGGTGTCGCCGACGGCCACCCGCGCCCCCTCCTCCACGGCATGGCGCTCCAGGTGGGCGTAGTAGAGCCGCCGGCCGTCCGCCTCCTCCCGGAGCCAGACAACGTTGCCGCCCTCCCGCTCGGTGTCGGCCCCCGTCACCCGTCCCGCCGCGGCGGCCACCACCGGCGTCCCCCGGGGGGCCAGCAGGTCGACGCCCTCGTGGTCCCGTCCCCCGACCCGTGCGTCGCCGAAGCCGCTGCGGATCGCCGCCAGGTCGATCCCGGGGACGGGAAAGGCCAGGGAGGCCTCGGCGGCCAGGGTGACGGTCAACCGTCCCCCCCGCAGCAGCTCCGGCTGCACCCGAAGGAGATGGGAGCCCGTCCGGTCGGCCACGTGCTCCAGGCGCCAGCGGGCCGAGTCGGCGCTGGCCACCCGCTCGGGCGAGCCCGGACCGGCGCCCTCGAAGAAGAGGTCCAGGAAGAGGGTGATGCCGGCCGGATTGGCGCCCGACACCTGCGCGTCGACCACCAGCCGCTGGCCGTTCTCCAGGGGGATCCGGAAGGCCACGGCCGACGCCTCGCGGGGATCCAGCCAGCGGACCTCCCGGTGCGGCAGCTCCACGTCGGTGGGGTCGGCCAGGGCCCGGTCGGCCGCCTCGATCCACTCCCGCCCCAGGGCCGTCCGATGCAGGCCGGCCTCCTCCAGCCGCGCCGTATAGGTCTGGCGGGGGGTGCCCTCCTCCCCCGCCAGCCGGACCTCGCCGCCGGCGCAGGCGAGGGAGAGCGCGAGGCCGGCCGCCGCGACCGCGGCCGGGATCCGGCCCGGTCCGGACCCGGCGGCGCCCGAAGACGCGGGCGTCGTCACGGGCGGGAGCGTCGTCACGGGCGGGGGCCCGGCCCCGACGGCGCGGAGGCGATACACTGGATCTCCACCGCGGCCCCCAGGGCCAGCCCGTCGGCCCCCAGGGCGCTGCGGGCCGGGCGGTGGTCGCCGAAGAAGTCGACGTAGACCCGGTTGAAGTCGGACCACCGCTCGATGTCGTCCAGCATGATCGTGCACCGCAGGACGTCGTCCGGCGTGGCACCGGCCGCCGTCAGCATGAGACGGACGTTCTCCAGGGCCCGCCGCGCCTCGGCTTCCAGCCCGCCGGACACCAGCTCCAGGGTCCCGGGCTCGACGCCGATCATCCCCGACAGGAACAGGAGGTCCCCGTGGCGGGCGACCTCGGAGAAGGGGAGGTCCAGGCCGCGGGTGACCTCCGAGGAGGTGAAGGCCACCCCCGGGGCCGGCTCCCCGTCGCACGACAGGAGGAGGACGCAGCCGAGGAGCACCGCGCCCGCCGTCAGGATCCGTGGCATGTCGTCCTCCCGCGTCGCGGGGAGATCATGTCATCGGGCGATCGAGTTACGGCCCCCCGCCTGTCTCATCCCCCAGCATCCGGTCGAAGAAGTCCCCCGAGCGACGGTACACCTCCAGCCAGTGGTCGTGCACCAGGAAGCCGTGCACCTCGTCGGGGAGAACGAGCTGCTCGACGTGGGCCTTCCCGTGGCGGCGCAGCTCGGCGATCATGCGCACGGTCTCGGTGAAGGGGACGTTGCGGTCGTCGTCACCGTGGATGAAGAGCACCGGCGAGCGCCACCGGTGGGCGTCGGCCATGGGCGAGGCCTCGAAGGCCCGGTCGCGGAACTCGGGCCGGGCGGCCGGATCGTAGTCCGGCACGAAGTTCCGGATCGTGACGTTCCAGTCGTGGACGCCGTGGAGATCGACCCCGGCGGCGAAGAGGTCGGAGGCCCGGGCCAGGCCCAGCGCCGTCAGGTAGCCCCCGTAGGAGCCGCCCCACAGGCCGATGCGCTCCCCGTCCACCTCGGGTCGGCCCCGCAGCCAGGTGCCGGCGCCCGTGAGGTCCCGGAACTCGCTGGCCCCCGCGGCCCCGTAGTCCAGCGCCTCGCGGAACTCCAGGCCGTGGCCGATGCCGCTCCGATAGTTCACCGACAGGACGACGTAGCCCTTCGCGGCCAGCCACTGGTTCATGCCGTAGGCCTGGTGGTAATAGCCGATGTAGTGCCAGCCGAGCAGCATCTGCCGGCGCGAGCCGCCGTGGGTGAAGATCACCGCCGGCCGGTTCGCCGCCTCGCCGGGCTCCACGTCGGGCGGCAGGAAGAGCTGCCCGTGGATCCGCATGCCGTCGGAGGCGGAGAAGACCACCTGGCGGGGCTCCACCAGCGCCTCCCGTGGGAAGCGGTCGGGGAGCGCGTCCGGCGCCATCCACCGGCGCTCCTCCAGCCTCGACGTCGCGCCGTCCTCTCCGCCGCCGGACCCGTCGCCGTCCCCGGCCGCCGGCATGACCTCGGCGTGGGCCGGGTCCCGGGCCCCGGAGGCCAGCAGCGCCAGGCCGCCGTCGGGCAGCGGCGCGGGGCTCCACTCCAGGCCCCGTCCGGAGGTGAGCTGGCGGGGAGCGGCGCCCCCGTCGGCCGCCACCCGCCACAGGTGCCGGCGGTCGATGTCGCCGTGGTTCGACGCGTAGACCATGGCCCGCCGATCCGGCGTCATCGCGACGTGCTCCACCACGCCGTCACCCGGGGTGAGCTCGACGGCCTCGCCGCCGGACGCCGGCACGGAGTACAGGTGGACCCGGCCCGTCGCCTCCCAGGGGAAGACCAGCCGGTCGTCCGCCGTCCACCAGAGCTGCCGACCGCCGGCCACGCCCCGGAAGGCCGACCCGTAGCCGTCGTCGGCGCTCCACACCTCCCGCGCCTCGCCGCTCTCGAGGTCGAAGACGTGGAGCGACCAGGGCTCGGCCACCGTGCGCTCGGGGACGAAGATCAGGTCCAGCGGCTCCGAGGCGGTGCGGATCCAGGCCAGCCGACGGCCGTCGGGCGACCAGGTCGGCCAGGCGTCCCCGTCCACCGAAGGGGCCTTGAAGTCCAGCGTGTCGGCCTCGGGGTCGTAGAGGCCGATCAGGCTGTGGTCACCGCGGCGGCTGGTGAAGGCCAGGTACCGCCCGTCGGGCGACCACGTCACCTGGCCGGCGCCCCCCCGGGCCTGGACGGCGGCCTCGGGCTCCGCGCCCTCCTCGAGTCCCACGAACCAGATGTCGCCGCCCTTCGAGTAGGCCACCCGGTCGCCGGTGGGGGAGACGACGGGGTTGGAGCCCTCGGCCAGCTCCCGGGGCTCGGCCCGTCCGTCCGCCCCGCCGTTCACCGACACGACGTGGAGGCTCCGGGTCCGGCCCCGGGGCTCGCTGGTGGGATTGGCGATCACCCCGGAGGCGTTGGGGCCGCCCCCCCGCACGAACAGCAGCCGCCGGCCGTCGGGCGTGAACGCCAGGTCGCCGATGGGCTGGCCGTCGTCCTCGGTGTAGGAGGTGAGCTGGCGCCCCTCGTAGTCCGGCGGCCCGGCGACCCAGACGTTGCGGACGCCGCGGTCGTTGTGCACCCAGGCGACCCACCCGCCCTCCGGTGCCGCGGTCAGGTCCGAGGGGAAGGGCGCGCTCTGGACGTCCCCGATGGAGAAGGCCGGATCGGCGTCCTGGGCCGAAGCCGGCGCCGGTGCGGCCAGGACGAAGGCGAGGACGAGGAGGACGGTGAGGAGCGGCCCGACGGCGGGCCGGGCCGGGGCGAATCGGGTCATCGGGGCGTTCCTTTCGCGGAGCTGCGGTTCGTCGCGGCCGGGCGGAGTGCGATCGTCCGACCCGACGGCCGGTCAGCCGAGGCCTGTCGGCCGAGGGCGGGCGGATCGCGGCGGCCCGGATCCCGGGGAGGATGGCTCCCGGCGCCGGAGCGGGCAAGGGTGGCGGCGGGGCGCCCGCCTCCGCTGCCGACCGGGCGACGTCCCTGCCGCCGGAGAGGGTGCGAGCGGGACGACGACGGCAGTAGTTTCCCGGGGGAGGCGGTGCGATGAGGGCTCGGGACCGCTGTCCCCCGGCCGCGGGCCGGGGAGCCAACCGCTACGTCGGAGGGAGGCTGGGATGACTCGTTTCGAGGGCGAGCGAACCCTCATGCGCATCTTCCTGGGAGAGAGCGACCGCTGCGAGGCGGGCCCCCACGAGGGGGAGCCCCTGTACAAGGCGGTCGTGCTCACCCTTCGGGAGCGGGGCTTCGCCGGGGCGACGGCCGTGCGGGGCGTGGCCGGCTTCGGCGCCAGCGCGCGTCTCCACACGGGGGACGTCCTCCGCCTCTCCGGGGACCTGCCCGTCATCGTCGAGGTGGTGGAGCGGGAGGCGAAGATCCAGGAGGTCCTGCCCGAGCTGGACGATCTGATCGACGGTGGGCTCGTCACCCTGGAGAAGGTGCGGGTGACGATCTACCGGCCCGACGACGTGGGCGACGACGACCGGTGGCGGGAGCGGCTGGCGGGGCTGGAGAGGGAGAACGACGAGCCGGGGGGCGAGGGGGACGGCTGACCGGGCCGGAACGAGCCTCCTGCGGGAGCCGCCGGACGCCGACGGAGCCGCCGCCGCCTCCCCGGACCGACCCGCTCTCGGGCCTCAGCCGCCTCCGTCCGGGGAGCCGCCGTCGCCCGACGAGCCGCTCTCCCTGGGCTTGGCCTTCCGGCCCGTCGACCCGGATCCCCCGGAGGTCGCCCCGGACGGCGTGACCGAGCCGCGGGACGGGGTCCCCGCGCCGCGCAGGTCGGCCGGCTGCGGAGCCGAGGCGTTCTCCCGGGTGTAGCCGCGTCCGTTCACCACGCGTCCCCCGCCTCCGTCGTCGCCGCGCGGCGTCACGACCACCACCGTCGGGCGGTGGGAGCCGTACCACCATCCGTAGCGCCCGAAGCCGTAGCCGAACGGGGTGTAGCCGTAGTAGAACGGGTCGCGGTAGAAGTGGCCGCGGCCGCCGTAGGGCGAGCCGACACGTCCGCGATAGGCCGGACCGGCGCCGCCCGCGCGTCCCCGGGCGTCGCGGTCCAGGGCGAACTGCTCGGGGAAGCTCACGGCCACCACCACGTCGATGACCTCCTCCGGCACGCCGGCGTCGGCCAGCCGGGTCAGCTTCTCGGCATCCACGTCGAGGGGCCGATCCCGCTCGGCCACCCACGTGCGCACGGCCTCGGGATCCACCTGCTCGCTGGCCTCGACCAGGTCCTCCACCGAGGGGCGCGAGGCCGCGGCCCGCCGGGCGGAGCGGACGGCCATCTCGCGGCCCGCCGTGGCGTCCTCCAGGCCGGTGCCTTCCGTCGCCGCCCCGGCCGCCTCACCGTAGCGCCGGGTCACGGCGGCGGCCTCGCCGGCCACCTCCACCGTCTCCACCCGGATCCACTCGGAAGGGCTCACCATGGCGATCAGGCCCGTGCCCTCGCGATCCACCTCGCCCTCGCAGACGAAGTCCGATCGGAGATACACGCGGTGGCCGTCGGAGGAGAACTCGGCCCGCTCGGTCCCGGTGCAGCCCTCCCGCGTCGTCTCACGGGCCACGCCGTCGGCCCTCAGACGGGAGGTGCCGGCGACCTCGCCGTCCCGCACGGTGACCAGCTCGACGCCCCCGGCCCCGGCGGCCCCGGACGCGGGGCGGACGCAGAGCAGTTCCTCGCCGTCCCCCATCTCCGTCCAGCAGCCCAGCCAGGGCAGCCAGCGGGCGTCGACGCCGTCCCGGGCCTGGGCGTGGACGCCGTCAACCGGCAGGAGCAGCGCCGCGACCAGCGCCGCCGCGGCCGCGCCGCCAAGGCCGATCCGGGTGCCTTCGGGTGCCGTCATGATCTCGTCCTCGTGCGGGTCACGGTGCGGGTCACGGTTCGGGTCACAGTCGAACGGCCATCCCCACGGTCCCCTGGAAGCCGGAGAGGTCGATGGGGTCGAAGTCGACGAAGTCGTCGTCCATGTCGGCGCTCGCCCACGCGTGCCGGAGCTCGGCCGTCAGCAGCAGGCGGGGGCTGAGGGAGACGTCCACGCCGCCGAGCAGGTGCCAGACGGCCGTCTGGCCGTCCGAGCGGAACTCGTCCCGGAAGATCTCCAGCGTCTGGAAGTCGACGAAGTCGCCCTCCTGCTCGAAGCCGTACCACAGGAGCCCGCCACCGGCCCCCAGGTAGGGCGAGACGCCCCGGGGGATCCACACGTAGCGGCCGATGGAGCGTCCCCGATCCCGGGCGTAGGCCTTCACGTTCAACGTGACCGACGTCCGGGAGAGAGAGGTGGTCTGCCGGATGGGGTTGTCGTCCTGGTCCACCCACTCCCGGAACTCGGAGGCGGTCTCGGCCCCGGACCGGGCCACGTCCAGGGTCGCGTCCAGGCGTTCGGACACCCGTACGCCGATCCATCCCCCGAAGGTGGCGGACCGGAAGGCGCCCTCGTCCACCGTGAGCCGCTCCTGGACAAAGTCGAAGATCTCGCTGCCGGCTCCCGGCACGGCGTAGCCACCGTACAGGCCCAGCGTCACGTCGGGTTGGCCGAACAGGAAGCCGTCGCTGTCCTGGGCCTCGGCGGCGGGGACCGGCAGCAGGAGGAGGAGAAGAAGGGCCAGGAGGGGCGCGGCCATCGATGCTCCCGCGGGGACGGGCTCGAGACGGTGCATGCCGTGCCTCCGGCCGGGGGATCGGGAGCCGCCGGGGGACCGCCGGCCCTGGGCGGCCATCCCTGGCTATCGTGGGCATGATACCTTGCGGGCCCACCTTGGTTCCGGGTTGCCTCCGACACCCTGCAATCTCTTCGCAGCCTGTGGATCCTGTTCAGGTCCCGCGGGGCCCCGACGACACGGGAACCGGACCGGGCATCTGCCATCTCACGTGACGACAGTGGTTTGCGACTTCTGATCCAGACGCTGACCGGCGGCCGTCGGCTTGCACGTCGTGGTGGGCGACCCAGCGTCCCTCCGACCGACGGGAGGAGTCGAGACCATGCGCGACGACCTGCAGCGCCGGCTCGAGCACTCGGGCCGCTTCGGCGAGGCTGAGGACATCGACGTCGTCCCCACCCGGATCAACGACTTCGGGGAAGGGGAGTACGAGGCTCGCTTCACCTACCCCGGGCACCACCCCACGACGGGCGAGGAGAACTTCCTCGTCCGACTCAAGCGCGCCCTGGAGGACGAGCTGCCGGGCGCGTGGGTGGCGGCTTTCACGGTCTCCTCCCGGCTGGACGACGCCAACGAGGTGGCCGTGACGTTCGACTACCTGCTGCCGCCCGAGGCCGACGAGCCGGGCGGGTCCCCCCGTGCCTCGCCCGAGGAAGGCAGGGACCCGGGGCTGCGCCGGACCGCCTGACCGGTCGCCCGGTCGCCGCGATCCGGGGCCGCGATCGGGGGGCGGCCGGCGGGCCGGCCGGCGCGCCGGCGGGAGGAGCGCCGGGGCCGGCTCATTCCCTCAGCGTGGCGGGGACGGCGATCTCGGCGTCGTAGG
>CAZSKS010000031.1:0-22655 GCA_964607465.1 uncultured Gemmatimonadota bacterium
CTAGGGGGCACCGGCCGGCTAGGGGACACCGGCCGGCTAGGGCACCGACCGGCTATGGCTCCAGACGGCTACGGCTCCAGCCGGTTCATCAGCCGGGGGAAGGGGATGCACTCCCGGACGTGCTCGACGCCGCACATCCAGGCCACTGTCCGCTCCACGCCGAGGCCGAAGCCGGAGTGGGGGAAGGTGCCGTAGCGCCGCAGGTCCAGGTACCAGCCGTAGGCGTCCTCCGGCAGGCCCTCCTCGCGGATCCGGGCCAGCAGCCGGTCGTGGTCGTCCTCCCGCTGGCTGCCGCCGATGATCTCCCCGTACCCCTCCGGGGCCAGCAGGTCGTCGCACTTCACGGTGCGGGGGTCCTCCGGGTTCTCCTTCATGTAGAAGGCCTTGATCTCCCGGGGCCAGTCGTAGACGAACAGCGGCCGCTCCCGCCCCTCCATGAGGACGTCCTCCGACACGCCGCGGAGGTCCTCGCCCCACGCGATCTCCTCGTGTCCGCGCTGGTGCAGCTCCTCCACGGCTTCGCCGTAGCTCAGGCGCTCGAAGGGGCCGTCCACCGCCGCCTCCAGCCGGCCCACGTCCCGGTCCAGGGTGTCCAGCTCGTCGCGGGAGCGCTCCAGCGTGCGCCGGACGATCTGCCGGACGAGGGCCTCCTGCAGCTCCATGTTCTCCTCGCTGTCCGTCCAGGCCATCTCGGGCTCCACCATCCAGAACTCCGTCAGGTGCTGCGGGCTCTTCGACTTCTCGGCCCGGAAGGTGGGGCCGAAGCAGAAGACCTTGCCGTGGGCGGCGGCCGCGGCCTCCACGTAGAGCTGGCCGGTCTGGGCCAGGTAGGCGGTCCCCTCCTCGAAGTACTCGGTCTCGAAGAGCGTGCCGGCCTCCTCGCCGATGGCGCCGGTGAGGATGGGGGTGTCGATCAGCACGAAGCCCCGGTCGTGGAAGAAGTCGCGGATCGCCCGCACCACCTCGCTCCGCACCCGGAGGATGGCCCGCTGGCGGGGATGCCGGAGCCACAGGTGCCGGTGCTCCAGGAGGAAGTCCACCCCGTGCTCCTTGGGCTGGATGGGGTAGCCCTCCGACGCCCCGACGATCCCGATCTCGCGCACCGACAGCTCCACCCCCGAGGGGGCGCGCTCGTCCGCCTTCACCTCGCCCCGGACCTCCACGCTGGTCTCGTAGCTCAGCTCCTCGGCCCGCTCCCAGCTGGCCTCGTCCACGGCGTCGCGGGCCACCACCGCCTGCACCTGCCCGGTACCGTCCCGGAGGATGACGAAGAGGATCTTCCCGCTGGACCGGACGTTCCGGACCCAGGCGAGCAGACGGACCTCCTCGCCCTCGTGGTCGGGTAGCCGGTCGATGGTCAGGGGGTCGTCGGACATGTCTCCTCGTGACGCTCTGTGGGGACGCGGCGGATCGCGGATCGGCTGGTGGACCTCGGGCGGGCCGGAGGCCGTCCCGCCCGGACGACCGGCCGGCGAAGCTAGATCGGGCCGGCGGAGGCGTCAACGAGGCGCCGCCCTATCCAACCTCGTACAGCTGCCCTACCCCACCTCGTACAGCTCCTCCCGGTCCCCGTAGCGCTCGGCCAGCCGGGTGGCCAGCTCCCGGTGCTCGGGCCGGCTCAGCTCGGGATCGTCGTCCACGAGGGCGCGGGCCCGGCGTCGGGCGTCGGCCACCAGCTCGCCGTCTCTCTCCAGGTCGGCGAAGCGGAGCTCCGGGACGCCGTGCTGCGCCCTGCCGAACAGGTCGCCCTGCCCCCGCAGGCGGAGGTCCGCCCGGGCCAGCTCGAAGCCGTCGTTCGTCCGGGCGAAGACGGCCAGCCGCTCGGGCACCTCCTCGCCGGAGTGGAAGGCCACGCAGTAGCTCTGCTCCGCCCCCCGCCCGACCCGCCCCCGGAGCTGGTGGAGCTGGGCCAGCCCGAAGCGGTCGGCGTGCTCGATGATCATCACGCTGGCCTCCGGCACGTCGATCCCCACCTCGATGACCGTGGTGGCCACCAGCAGCCGGACCTCGCCCTCCAGGAAGCGGCGCATCACCTCGTCCTTCTCCTCCGAGGCCATCCGGCCGTGCAGCAGCCCCACCTCGAAGCCGGAGAAGCGCCCGGCCAGCCGCTCGTGCATGTCCAGCGCCGACCGGGCGTCCACGGTGTCCGACGCCTCCACCAGGGGGTAGACCACGTAGGCCTGCCGGCCGGCCTCCAGCATCTCCTCCAGCCATTGGAAGGCGGCCTCCCGGCTCTCCGGGCCCCTGACCGCCGTGACCACCGGCACCCGGCCCGGCGGCATCTCGTCCAGCACCGAGAGGTCCAGCTCCCCGTACAGCGTGAGGGCCAGGGAGCGGGGGATGGGGGTGGCCGACATGACCAGGGCGTCCGACGCCCCGCCGGCGTCCCGCAGCAGCCGGCGCTGCTCCACCCCGAAGCGGTGCTGCTCGTCCACGACGACCATGCCCAGCCGTCCGAACTCCACCCCCTCCTGGATGAGGGCGTGGGTGCCGACGACCACGGGGATCCGGCCCTCCGCCAGCCCCGCCAGCGCCTCCTCCCGGGCGGCGCCAGTGACGCTCCCGGTCAGGAGGACGGGCTCCACCCCCACCGGCGCCATCAGCTCCCGCAGCGTCCGGGCGTGCTGCTCGGCCAGCAGCTCCGTGGGGGCCATCATCGCCGCCTGCCGTCCGTTCTCCACCGCCTTGAGCATGGCCGCGGCGGCCACCACGGTCTTGCCGCTGCCGACGTCGCCCTGGAGCAGGCGGTACATGCGCCGGGGTGCCTCCATGTCCCCGCGGATCTCCTCCCAGGCCCGCGCCTGGGCGTCGGTGAGCCGGAAGGGCAGCGCCTCCAGGAAGTCCGGGACCAATCCGGGCTCCCCGTCGAAGGCGATCCCCTCGGCCCGCTCCTGCCGGCGGGCCCGGGCCCGGGCGTGGAGGAGCTGGAGGAAGAAGAGCTCCTCGTAGGCCAGCCGGCGGCGGGCCGGCTCCACGCGGTCCAGGTCCGGAGGACGGTGGAGGACGGCAAGCGCCTCGTCCAGCCGGGGCAGGCCCAGCGCCTCCCGCCAATCCTCGCCGAAGACCTCCCGGTCCCGCGCCTCCTCCAGCAGATCCTCCAGGTTGGTCTCGACGATGCTCCGGATCTGGCGGTGGCTGAGGCCCTCGGTGGCGGGGTAGACCGGGAAGACGGTGCCGGGGCTCTCTTCGTCCCCGTCCCCGTCCTCGTCGGCGCCGGAGAGGACGGTGTGCTCCCGGGGCTGCAGCTGCCGTCCGTGGAAGAAGCGCACCGGGCCCGAGGCCAGCAGGAGGTCGCCGCGGTCCAGGGAGCGGTCCAGCCACGGCTGGCCGGGCCAGGCGGCCTCGATGAGGCCCGACCGGTCCCGGAGCACCGCCCGGAAGATGCGCAGGCCCTTGCGCGTCTCGAGCACGCCCTTGGAGACGATCCGGGCCAGCACCGTGGCCTCGTCCCCCGGCTCCAGCGTCCCGATGGGGGTGACGGTGGTGGCGTCCTCGTAGCGGTGGGGCAGGTGGTAGAGGAGGTCCCGTCCCGTGTGGACGTCGAGGCGCTCGAAGCGCTCCGCCCGACGGGGTCCGACGCCCGTCAGGTACTGGACGGGAGAGCGCAGGAGAGACGAGCGGCGGGAGCTCACGGAGGGGGGGATCAGGCCCGGCCCAGGACCGCCTCCACGTAGCGGTCCGGATCGAAGGGCTCCAGATCCTCCACCCCCTCCCCGGTGCCCAGGAAGCGTACGGGGAGGCCCAGCTCCCGGGCCACGGCCACCGCCGTCCCGCCCCCGGCCGTGCTGTCGAACTTGGTGAGGACCAGGCCCGTCAGCTCCACGGTCTCGCCGAACCGGCGCGCCTGGCGCACCACGTTCTGTCCCGACGTCCCGTCCACCACCAGCAGCCGCTCGTGGGGCGCCCCGTCCACCAGGCGGCCGACGACCCGGCTCATCTTCTCCAGCTCGTCCATCAGGTCCCGCCGCGTGTGGAGCCGGCCCGCCGTGTCGACCAGCACCAGCCCGGCCTCCTCGGCCCGGGCCGCCTCCACGGCGTCGTAGGCCACCGAGGCCGGGTCCGCCCCCTCCTGGCCGCCCACGAAGCGGGCACCCACACGCTCCGCCCAGTGGCGGAGCTGCTCCTGTGCCCCGGCCCGGAAGGTGTCGGCGGCGGCCAGGACCGCCCCGCCCCGCGCCGGTCCGTGCCGGTGAGCCAGCTTGGCCGCCGTCGTCGTCTTGCCGCTGCCGTTCACGCCCAGCAGCAGCGCCACCGTCGGGCCCTCGGCGGCCCGGGCCAGCTCCTCCGCCGGCCCGTCCTCGGCCCCGTCGGCCCCGGCGGCCCCGGCGGGGCGATCCCCCCCGCCCTCGGCCCCGGCGGCCCGGCCCGACGGAGGGTGGGCGTCCTCGAGTATCTGGCGGATGCGTCGGCCCAGGCGGAGGCGGAGCTCCTCGTCGTCCTCCACCTCGCCGCGCTCCAGCGCCCGCTCCAGGTCGTCCACCAGCGCCGCCGTGGCGTCCACGCCGAAGTCGGCCTCCAGGAGGGTCCGCTCCAGCCGCGCCACCGCCTCCTCGTCGATGCCCCGGACCAGCACGCCCACGTCGGTGAGCGCGACGTCCCGGATGCGCTGCCACAGCGATCGCGAGTCGCCCAGGTCCAGCCGTCCTCCGCTCAAGCCGCGTCGTCCTCCCGTCCGTCCGCTCGACCGCTCAGTTCGCCGGCGCGTCGCCCGTGCCGCCGTCCCCGTCGGCCGCCAGCCGCACCGAGGAGGGCATCTCCAGCTCCCGGAGCAGGACCAGCCGCCGGTCCCGCGTCGCCCGGTACTCCTCCCGGTGTCCCTCGGGCACCGGATCGCCGGGCGGCAGGTCCACCCGGGCGGGGTTGCGCTGCTGGCCGTTCACCAGGAACTCGTAGTGGACGTGCGGCCCCGTGGCCAGCCCGCTGGCCCCCACGTAGCCGATGACCTCGTTCTGCTCCACGCGGGCGCCCGGCCGGACGCCCCGGGCGAAGCTCCGGAGGTGGGCGTACCGGGTACGGTAGGCGCCCGTGTGCCGGATCTCCACCACCCGTCCGTAGCCGTTCCACCAGTGGGCCCGGGTGACGACCCCGGCGCCGGTGGCGTGGACCGGCGTCCCGGGTCGGGCCCCGTAGTCCACCCCACGGTGGGCCCGGTAGCCCCCCAGCACGGGATGGTACCGTCGGCGGGAGAAGCCGCTGGTCCGCCGTCCGAACTCCAGCGGGGCCCGAAGGAAGGCCATCCGGGTGGACTCGCCGTCCTCGTCGAAGTACTCCGGTCGCGCGTCGGGCGGATGGAAGCGCACCGCCGACAGCCGGCGGTCGCGGTTGTAGAGCTCGGCGGCCAGCACCCGGGCCCGCCGCATCGTGCCGTCGGGGCGGATCTCCCGCTCGATGAGCACCCGGAAGGCGTCGCCGGGTCGGACGTCCCGGAAGAAATCGACCTGCCAGGCGAAGATGTTGTTCGAGAGCTCGGAGACGATCTCGTACCGCTCGTTCGGCACCAGTCGCGCCGTGTCCCCGAACAGACGGGCGTTCCACAGGCTGTTGTCGATGACGCCGCCCACCCGGAGGGTGTCGGTGGTGACGGGGACGGAGTCCAGCGTGGCCGCCCAGTCGTCTCCGCCCCGGGCGACGAGGCGGACCGAGCGGTCGGCGTCGAGCTTGAGCGAGACCCGGCTCACCCGCTCCGGCACGGCGGCCGCCACCTCCACCACGACGCCGGGCTGCAGGCGGCGAGGGCTCTCGACGTCCCGGACGTGGTCCAGGGCCGAGACGAAGGCCCGCCCCTCGAGCCCGAGATCCCGGAGGAGGTCGCCCAGCCCCTCACCGGCCCCCAGGGTGTCCAGGGCGACCACCTCGGCCCGTGGGGGCGGCTCCGGACGCTCCTCCGCTCCCGCCTCCGCCGTGTCCGCAGCGGCCTCGCCGCCCGAAGCTCCCGGAGAGGATCCGACCGCCGCCACGAAGGCCGCGGCGGCGGCCGCCGCCGCGAGCAGGACGACGCCGAGGATCGAGCCGAGCCGTCGGCCCCGCCCCGACGGGGAGGACGATGCGCGGGGCGACACGTCCTGGAGGTCGGGGCTCATGGGTTCACTCGGGACACGGCGGAGACGTTCGGAAGACGGGTTCCCGGCCGGCCTCGTGCGGGGCGGGAGGGCCGGAGGACCGTACCCGGGCCGCAGGCCCCGGGTTCCGAGCCCTCCGACCGCCCGGACGGCACCCCGTCGACCGCCGCCGTCCCCGCTGCCGGTCCGGAACGTCCCCCTCTCGCATCAGTCCATCTGCCGCCGGATGAAGGTCGGGATTTCCAGGTCCTCGACGTCGTCCCTCCGCGCGGAGCGTCCGCCGGACCGGCCCTCGCGGCCGTCCCGTCCGCCGCCGGCGGCGGCCTCGTCGTCCCCGGCGTCGGAGGCCCCGTCGCCGCCTTCCTCCTTCACCAGGCGGGGACCCTTGAAGTCGGCGCGGATCACCTTGTCGCCGTCCTTCTCGTCCTCGGGGCCCTCGTCCTCCATCTCGGCCCCGAAGCCGGTGGCGATGACGGTGACCCGCACGGTCCCCTGAAGGACCTCGTCGTGCACCGCCCCGAAGATCATCTCGGCCTCGTCGCCCGCCGCCTCCTGAACGATGGAGTTGATGGTGGTCACCTCGTCGATGGTGAGGTCGGGACCGCCGCTGATGTTCACCAGCACGCCCGACGCGCCGTTGATGGAGATGTCGCCGAGCAGCGGCGAGCTGATGGCCAGCTGGGCCGCCTCCACCGCCCGGTCCTCCTCGGTGGAGGTGCCGGTGCCCATGAGGGCGGCGCCCCGATTCGACATCACGGTCCGCACGTCGGCGAAGTCGACGTTCACCTCGCCGGTGACCGAGATGAGGTCCGAGATGCCCTGGGTGGCGTGCAGGAGCACCTCGTCGGCCTTCTTCAGCGCCTCCCGGAAGGTGGTGTTCTTCCCCACCACCGAGAGCAGCCGCTCGTTGGGCACGACGATCATGGTGTCCACCGTGCGCCTGAGCTCCTTGAGCCCGATCTCGGCGTGCCGCATCCGCTTCTTGCCTTCGAAGTGGAAGGGCTTGGTCACGATGGCGATGGCCAGGGCACCCATCTCCCGGGCGATACGGCCCACCGTGGGCGCGGCGCCCGTGCCGGTGCCCCCTCCCATGCCGGCGGTGACGAAGACCAGGTCAGCCCCGTCCAGGGCACGGCGCACCTCCTCCTCGGACTCGGCGATGGCCTGGCGGCCGATCTCCGGCCGGGCCCCGGCCCCCAGGCCCCGGGTCAGCTTCTTCCCGATCTGGATCTTGAGGTCGGAGTCGACCTTCTTGAGCGCCTGGGCGTCGGTGTTGACCGCGATGAACTCCACGCCCTGGAGCTGCTCCGCGATCATGCGGTTGACGGCGTTGCCGCCGGCCCCGCCGACCCCCACGACCTTCATCTTCGCGTTGCGCGACATGTCGTCATCGAATTCGAACACCATCTGTGCCTCCCTGCGGTTCATCGTTCACCTGCTCCCGACGGACGATCGTTCGCCCGCCCGGAAGAGGTCGCCTCCCACCGTCGCCGTCTCAGAACTCCCACCGCCGCCGTGTCAGAAGAACTCCCGGAACCAGTCGGTCACCTGCGCCAGCACGCGTCCGGTTCCGAGGCCGGCGCGCCGGCAATCCCGCATCTTCCCGTACTGGGCCAGGCCCACGGCGGTGGCGAATTTCGGCCTGCGCACGGCGTCGGCGAACCCGCCCAGCTCCCGCCCCGGCTCGCCGAGGCGCACCGGGAGGTTGAAGACTCCCTGGCCCAGCTCCACGACTCCGGGCAGCACGGCCCCGCCGCCGGTCAGCACGATCCCCGATCCCAGCCGGTCCAGCAGCCTCTCCTCGGCCAGGTCGTCGTAGACCAGCCCCAGGATCTCGTCCATCCGCTGCTCGATGATGTGGGCCAGAAGCTCCCGCGACACCTTGCGGCTGCTCCCCGGCGAGGCCCCCGGGATCTCGAGCCGCTCCGAGGGGTCCACGCCGTCGGTGCGGGCCACGCCGTGCTCCCGCTTCAGCCGCTCGGCCTCGTCCACCGGGACGCCGAGCCCCTTCACGATGTCGTTGGTCACGGTCTGGCCACCCCAGCGCAGCGAGACCAGGCGACGGAACTTCTCTCCCTCGAAGACCGCCACGTCCGTCGCCGAGCCCCCGATCTCCACGAGGGCGACGCCCGCCTCCCGCTCCCGGTCGCCCAGCACGGACACGCTGCCGGCCAGCGACTCCAGCACCAGCTCGTCCACCGCATAGCCCGCCCGGTCCACGGCGCGTCGGAGGTCGCCGCAGGCCGCCGAGGCGGCCGTCACCAGGCAGACCTCCGCCTCCAGCCGGGTGCCGGCCATCCCCACCGGCGCCTGGATCCCCTCCCGGCCGTCCACCCGGTACTCCTGGGGGATGGCGTGGAGCAGCTCCCGGTCGGGCGGGATGACCACGGCCCGGCCCACCTCGTGCACCCGGTCCACGTCCGAGGGCGTGATCTCGTCGCCCGAGATCGCCACCACGCCGGAGGACTCCGACACGCTCACGTGCCGGCCGGCCAGCCCCACGTACGCCTCCCGGACTTCCAGGCCGGCCATCATCTCGGCCTCCTGCATGGCGTCCCGGATGGAGCGGGTCGTGGCCTCCATGTCCGTCACGTCCTCGCTGCGGATCCCCTCGGTGGCGGCCAGGCCCACGCCCAGCACCCGGTCCCGCCCGTCCTGGCCGTCGGCCGTCTCCAGGATGACGGCGCAGGTCTTCGAGGAGCCCACGTCCAGGCCCGCCACGATCCGCGATCCGCCGATCACGCGCCGCCTCCCTCCGACCGGAGCACGACCTGCCCGTCGAAACGGGCGTCGGCCCCGGCCAGCTCCGAGCTCCCGGCGTGCTCGCCCAGCGCCATCTCGATCCGGGCCAGCCCCCGCACGGGGCTCCCCCGGGGAAGGAGGATCCGCCGGGCGGTACCCTCGCCGGAGGTCATGAAGACCTCCACCCCGCCGGGCTCCAGGAGCCGGAACTCGGACGCCTCCCCCACGAAGCCCGGCTCCGCCTCCTCCAGGGCCACCAGGATCCCCAGCAGCGAAACGACCTCCGGCCCGGTGATCCGCCCGTCCTCCGCGGCGGCCTCTCCGTGCAGGATCGGGAGGTCCAGCCCGCCCCGGGCCGGGTCCAGCGGGAGGATCCGTCCCCGCCGGTCCACGGGCGTCAGCTCGGGCGTCGACACCAGGGCCACCGGCTCCACCTCCCGCACGCGGATCTCCAGGCGCCGGATCCCGGTGCGCAGCACCTCCGCGTCCCGGACCATGGGGTGGGCCTGGACCCGCGACTCCCAGCCGGACGGGTCGTCCCACACCGAGGACCCTTCCTCCACGTCGGCGCGCCGGAGCACCTCGGCGGGCGACACGTAGCGGGCCCCCGTCACCTCCACCTTCTCCACCCGGAACAGCTCCACGTCCGACAGCAGCGGCGGCGCCCACAGGGGCGCGCCCAGGCCCATGGCCGCCGCCAACGCCACCGCGTAGATCCTCCGCCGCGTGCGCCGCGTCATGACGTCCGCACCGCCCGGCCGCTCACCTCGGTCGCCGCCCGGTGGGCCAGCTCGGTCACGTCGCCGGCTCCCATGAAGAGGGCCACCGCCCGCCGATCGCCCAGCCCCCGCACCAGCCCCACGGCCTCCTCGCGGTCCACCAGCTCCAGCCCCTGGCCGGCGGCTACGATCATCTCGGCGTCCACCCCCGGGATCGGCTCCTCCCGCGCCGGATAGATCGGGAGCACCACCGCCCGGTCCGCCCCGGCCAGGGCCTCGGCGAACTCGGCGGCGAAGCGCCGCGTGCGGCTGTACAGGTGTGGCTGGAAGACGGCCACCAGCCGCCGGCCCGGATAGGCCCGCCGTGCCGCGCCCAGCGACGCGCGAACCTCGGTGGGGTGGTGGGCGTAGTCGTCCACCACGGCCACCCCGTCGGCGTCGGTCAGCTCCTGGAGGCGACGCTCCACCCCCCGGAATTCCGCCAGGGCGTCCCCCAGCCCGGCGGGGTCGGCCCCCAGCCGCAGGGCCACCGCCAGGCCCGCCGCCGCGTTCTGCAGGTTGTGCTGGCCCGGCGCCGCCAGCCGGAAGGCCAGCTCGCCCTCGGGCGCCTCCAGCCGCGCCTCCCCGTCGCGGCCGCCCCGGACCCGGTAGGCGGCGCCCCGGTCGAAGCCGTAGCCCACCGCCTCGTCCAGGGCCTCGCCCAGCTCCCGGGCTCCGGCCTCGTCGGCGCAGTACAGGACGCCGAGCCGCCCGCTCGCCCGCCCGGCGAAGCGCCGGTAGGCGGCCTTCATTCCCTCCAGGCCGTCGAAGCCCTCCAGGTGCTCGGCCTCGACGGCGCTCACCACCGCCAGGTCGGGGTCCAGCTCCAGGAAGGCCGCCCGGTACTCGTCGGCCTCCACCACCACGGGACCCTCCCCGGCCACGGCGTGGGCGTCCCAGGCGGGCACGACGCCGCCCACGACGCCGGTGGCGTCCACCCCGCCGGCCCGGGCGGCCAGGGTCGCCATGGCGGTGATCGTCGTCTTCCCGTGGGTGCCGCCGACGGCCGCCACGGTCCCGTCGTTGACCAGGGCGGCCAGGGCCCGGGCCCGGCCCCAGACGGGGATCCCCCGCTCCCGGGCCGCCTCCAGCTCGGGGTGGTCTTCGGGGACGGCGGCGCTGTGGACGAGGAGGCCCGCTCCCTCGACGTGGGCCGGGTCGTGACCCTCGAGCAGCTCGCCGCCCCGGGCGACGATCTCGGGGCTCCGGGCCGAGGACGAGGCATCGCAGCCGGTCACCGACCAGCCCGCCCGGTCCAGCAGGACGGCCAGGCCCCGCATGCCGGCACCTCCGGCCCCCACCAGGTGGGCGGGACCGTCGGGCGCGGGCAGGTCCGTCCGCCGGGCCAGGCGATCGGGTCCGGCCGCGCCGCGTCCGCTACTCACGGCCGCCTCCCGCAGCGCCGTCCCTCGCGGCGCCGGCCCGGATGTCCTCCGCGTCCGCACCCGCCGCAGCGGGCGGCCCGTCCGGGGCGGACCCGCCGCCGTCGCCCGCCCCGCCGGCCAGCCGCAGGAGATCGCCGGCGATCCGGTCGGCGGCGTCCGGCGCTCCCCGGCCCGCGGCCGCCCGCTCCAGGGCCTCCAGCTCCTCCTCGTCCGACAGGATGCGGGCCACCAGCCGCCAGAGCTGGCCGTCCTGCAGCTCGCCCTCCTCCCGGACCACCGCGGCGCCCGCCTCCTCCAGCGCCCGGGCGTTGGCGCGCTGGTGCCCGCCGGCCGCCGCCGGATAGGGCACGAGCACCGCCGGCACGCCGGCCGCCGCCAGCTCGGAGACGAACATCGCGCCGGCCCGGGCCACCGCCATGGTCACCCGGTCCAGCTGCCGGCCGAGGTCGTCCACGTAGGGCACGACCCGGATCCGGTCGCCCCAGGGCAGCCCGTCCACCTCGCGCTCCAGCTGCGCCGCGTGGTCCCGGCCGGCGATCCATACCACCGACAGGTCGGCGGGCCAGGCCCGCACCACCCGGAGGTCGGCCAGCAGGCGCCGGTTGATTCCCTCCGCCCCCTGGCTGCCGCCGGCCACGAGCAGCACGCGGCCCTCGGGCCAGTCGAAGCCCTCCGCGTCCTCCCGCGGCGGCGCCACCGGGTTGCCGTGCACGAAGACCTCCGTGTCCCGGCCCGGGCGGAGCCGCCCCTCGGCCTCGGGGAAGCCCAGATGGAGCTGATCGGCGCGGGGGGCCATCCACCGGGTCACGAGCCCCGGCTCGGCGTTCTGCTCCTGCAGCGCGAGCGGAAGGCCCGTCATCCACGCCCAGGCCACCACGGGACCCGAGGCGTAGCCGCCGGTCCCCACCACCAGGTCCGGCCCGAAGCGCCCGCCGACCCGGAACGCCCCGGCCAGGGCCGCCGGCCCCGTGGCCAGCGTGCGCCAGTTCCGCCAGGGACGGCTCCGGTGCAGCGGGGCCGCCGGCAACAGCTCGTGCTCCAGCCCCCGCTCCGGCAGCACCTCGGCCTCCAGGCCGCGGCGCGATCCGACGTAGAGGACCTCGACGCCGGGCGCTCGCCGGCGCAGGGCGTCCGCCAGGTTCAGGGCGGGATACAGGTGCCCACCCGTGCCGCCGCCGGAGATCAGGACCCGCGGGGCCACCGTCACGGCCTCCGTCGGGAGGCGATGTTGAGCAGGACGCCCGTGGACCCGAGGGCCAGCACCGTGTGCGTTCCGCCGGCGCTCACGAAGGGCAGGTTCACCCCGGTGGTGGGGAGCAGGCCCAGGGTGACCCCGAAGTGGGCGAAGGCGCCCAGCCCCACGATGGCGGTGCACCCCACCCCGAGCAGCCGACCGAACAGGTCGGGGGCCGAGGCCGAGATCCGCAGCGCCAGGAGGACCCAGGCCAGGAAGAGGGCCACCAGGAGCGCCGACCCCACGAAGCCCCACTCCTCGGCGATGATGGGGAAGATGAAGTCGTTCTGGGGCTCCGGGAGGTAGAACAGTTTCTGTCGGCTCTCGCCGTAGCCCAGGCCGAAGAGCCCCCCCGAGCCCACGGCGATGAGTGACTGGCGGAGCTGGTAGCCCGCCTCGCTGGCGGCCGGGCCGGCGTCCAGGAAGGCCGAGACGCGCTGCATGCGCCAGCCGGCTCCGGCCAGCTGCTGCCACAGCAGCGGCACGGCGGCAAGCCCCAGCACCAGGAAGTGGCGGATGCGGGCGCCGGCGGCGAAGAGGACCACCCCGGCCATCCCCGCCAGCAGGGCCGCCGCCGACAGGTGGGGCTCCAGCAGCACCAGCCCGCAGATCAGCCCCAGCACCACCAGGAACGGGGTCATCCCCTCCTTGAAGCTGTGCAGCCGGTCCTGCTTCTTCACCGCCAGGGCCGCCGTCCAGGCAACGACGGCGAACTTCGCCAGCTCGGAGGGCTGGAAGGCGACCCCCACCCTCAGCCACCGGCGGGCGCCGTTGACCCGGGGGGCGATGGATTCGGTCCACGGCAGGACGATCACCACCAGGAGGACCACCGTCACCGCCACCAGGGGCCAGGCCAGCGTCCGCCAGAGCCGGTAGTCCAGCAGGCGCGCCGCGGCCAGGGCGGCCAGCCCCACGGCCGCGTGGGTCGCCTGGGCCGTCAGGTAGTGGGTGTCGGGCAACCCCCGGGAGGTGGCCAGGAAGGCGCTGGCGCTGTAGACGGCCAGCAGGCCGAACCCCAGCAGCAGGGCCGTGACGGCCAGCAGCGCGCGGCCCGCCCACGGCGCCACCCGCTCGTCCCCCTGCACGTCCAGGGCCCGGGAAGCGAACGCGCTCACGCGTCCCCCTCCCCGCTCGAGGCCAGCTCCCGCACGGCGGCCTCGAAGGCCTCGCCCCGGGCCTCGTAGTCCGGGTACATGTCGAAGCTGGCGCAGGCCGGTGAGAACAGGACCACGTCCCCGGGCTCGGCCAGGGCCGCCGCGCCGCGGACGACGCCCTTCATGCCGGTCTCGGTGCGCACCGAGGGCACGGCGTCGCCGAGCTCGGCCACGATCTGGGGCGCCGACTCGCCGAAGGCCACCAGCCCCCGCGCGTGGCCCCGGATCGGGGGGGCCAGGCTGCCGAAGGGCTCGCCCTTGCCCCGTCCGCCCATGACCAGCACGAAGGGCTCGTCGAAGGCCCGGACCGCCACCTCGGTGGCCGCCACGTTGGTGGCCTTGGAGTCGTTGACCCACAGCACGTCGCGGGCGTCCCGTGCCACCGGCTGGAGCCGGTGGGGCAGCGCCTCGAAGGTCGTCAGCCCCCGGCCGATCTCCTCGGCCTCGCAGCCCACCAGGGCGGCCGCCAGCCCGCCCGCCAGGGCGTTCGAGACGTTGTGGCGACCCACCAGCCGGAGGTCGTCCACGGCGGCCCAGCGCTCCGAGCGTCCGGGAACCTCGAGCCGGAGGTCCCGGTCGCCGTCCACGTAGGCCCCCTCCGGGAGGCGGCGCTCGGTGGAGTAGTGATAGAGCCGGCCGCGGGTGCCGTCGACCAGCCCGAGGACATCCTCGTCGTCGGCGTTAAGCACCCACCGGCAGTCCCCGGTGGCGTTGGCGAAGAGGCGGCGCTTGTCGGCGTAGTAGCTGTCGATGTTCCGGTAGCGGTCCAGGTGGTCCGGCGCCAGGTTCAGCAGCACCCCCACGTCCGGTCGGAAGTCCTCGATGTCGGCCAGCTGGAAGGAGCTGACCTCGACCACCGTCCACTCCGGCGGCTCCTCCTCCAGGGCCACCTCGGAGAGGGGACGCCCGATGTTGCCCGCGACGGTGGCGTCCACGCCGGCCGTCTCCAGCAGGTGGCCGCACAGGGCGGTGGTGGTGGTCTTCCCGTTCGTGCCGGTGATGGCCACCAGCCGTGAGTCCAGGTAGCGCCACGCCAGCTCGATCTCGGCGATGGTCCGGGCTTCGGCCTCCCGGAGCTCCCGCCGGATCTCGGTGGTGGGCCCGACCCCGGGGCTGACCACCACCAGGTCGCACGCCATCACGCGCTCCACGTCGTGGCCGCCGGCCTCGGCGTCGATCCCCTCCTCCCGGAGCCGGCCGGCCGCCTCCCGCTGGGCGTCGCCGGCCACGAGATCGCTGGCGTACACCTCGCCGCCCCGGGCGTGGATGAGCCGGGAGGCGGCCACGCCGGAGCGGCCCAGGCCGATGACCGCCACCGTGTCGCCCGGCCGGAAGGGGGGCTCCCGATCGCTCATCGGATCTTCAGGGTGGTGAAGGCCAGCAGGGCGCAGACGATCGACAGGATGTAGAAGCGGAGCACGACCCGGGTCTCGGGCCAGCCGAGCTTCTCGAAGTGGTGGTGCAACGGGGCCATTCGGAAGAGCCGCCGGCCCGTCCCCGTCCGGGACCGGGTGAGCTTGAACCACCCGGTCTGCAGGAGCACCGAGCCCGCCTCGGCCACGAAGACGCCCCCGACGATCAGCAGCAGGAACTCGGACTTCAGCAGCACCGCCACGGCGCCGATGGCCCCGCCCAGGGCCAGCGACCCGGTGTCGCCCATGAAGACCTGGGCCGGCGGTGCGTTGAACCAGAGGAAGCCGATGGCCGCCCCGGCCACCGCCGCGCAGAACACCGTCAGCTCGCCGGCTCCGGGCAGGTAGAAGACCCCCAGGTAGGACGAGGTGTCCACCCGCCCGATGACGTAGGCGAAGAAGCCGAAGGTGAGGATGGCCACGGCGCTGAGCCCCGCCGCCAGCCCGTCCAGTCCGTCCGTCAGGTTCACGGCGTTCGAGGTCCCGGTGAGCACCAGGGCGACGAAGATCGGGAACACCGGCGCCCAGAAGGCGATCTGCAGGTCCTTGAAGAAGGGCAGCATGGTGTGGGTCGGCGCGTGGGCCGACAGCGGGTACAGCAGGATCACCGTGCCCAGGGCCAGCCCCAGGATCATCTGCCAGGTCAGCTTGTGGCGGGCGATGAGCCCCCGGGACTCGTGGCGCACCACCTTCAGGTAATCGTCGGTGAAGCCGATGGCCCCCATCCACGCCGTGACCAGGGCGGCGATCTGCACGTAGGCCGTGTCCAGACGCGCCCACAGCAGCGTCGGGAGGAGGATGGCGATCAGGAGGATGAGGCCGCCCATGGTGGGGGTCCCCGCCTTGCGGAGGTGGGACTTCGGCCCCTCCATGCGGACGACCTCGCCCCAGCCCTTCCGCTCCAGCCACCGGATCACCGGCGGCCCCGCCAGAAACGCCGTGACCAGGGCGGTCACCATCGCACCCGCCGTCCGGAAGGAGATGTACTGGAACAGGTTGAAGACGATGTGCTCGTCGGCCAGCGGGAACAGGAGATGGTAGAGCATCAGGTCGTCACCCCCGGGCCCGCCGACCCGCCGGCCGGGGCCCCGTGGACGCGCTCCAGCTCCTCCAGGGCCCGCTCCATCCGGGCGCCTCGGGAGCCCTTCACCAGCACCACCTCGTCCCCCGCCAGGGCCCCGGCCAGCCGCTCGCCCGCCTCCCGGGCGTCGCCGGAGGCCAGCACCCGCGTATCTCCCGTCCCCTCCCCCGCCTCGAGGGCCGAGAAGGCGTCCACGAAGGCACCCGTGGCGGCCACCGGGTCGAAGGCCTCCCGCACCAGGAGCCGGGCCACGCCCCGGTGGGCCTCCGTCGACCGCTCACCCATCTCCAGCATCGTGCCGACGGCGGCTGCACGGCGGCGATCCGGGAACGCGTCCACGCACCACCGCACCGAGGCCTCGAAGGACTCGGGGTTGGCGTTGTAGCAGTCGGCCAGCACCGCCAGACCGCCGACCCGCCGCAGGTCGCCCCGCAGGCCCAGCGGACGGAAGCCCGCCAGCCCTCCGGCCGCCTCCTCGGGATCCACGTCCAGCGCCTCGGCGACGGCCAGGGCCAGGAGGGCGTCCCGCAGGTGGTGCTCCCCGCCGGCCTCCACCCGGAAGTCCACCCCGCGGCGCCGGAAGGTCACGTGGTCCGCCCCGACGCTCCACGTGTCGGGACGGACGTCGGCCGCCTCCCCGAGCCCCGCCACCCGGACGTCGGAGCGGACGGCGCGGGCGCCCCGGACCAGCTCGGCCGGCCGCTCGCCCACCACCACCGTGCCCCCCTCCCGGGCCCCGCGAACCAGGTCCAGCTTCTCCTCCAGGACGCCCTCCAGGTCGCCGAACGCCTCCAGGTGGGCCGGGCCGACGGTGGTCACGACGGCGTCGTCCGGCGCCGCCACCCCGGTCAGCCGCCCGATCTCACCGGGGGCGTTGCTCCCCAGCTCCAGGACCCAGACGTCGGCCTCCTCCGGGGCGTCGAACACCGACAGCGGCAGCCCGACCTGGCTGTTCAGGTTCCCCTCGGTCCGATGCACCCGGAACCGGGGGGCCAGGACGGCCGCGGTCATCTCCTTCACGGTCGTCTTCCCGGAGCTTCCGGTGATGCCCACGACCCGGGCGTCGGCGGCCCGTCGGACGGCGGCCGCCAGCTCCAGCATCGCCTCCCGGGGGTCCTCCACGGGAAACCACTCCAGGTCCAGGTCCGGCACGTCGCGGCCCGCCGGGACCACCGCGCCCCGGGCGCCCTCCCGGGCGACCTCGTCCAGGAAGTCGAAGCCGTCGTGGCGCTCCCCCTCCAGGGCGAAGAAGAGGGCGCCCGGCTCCACCCGGCGGCTGTCCACCGTCGCGGAGGTGAAGCGCCGGCCCTCGCCCGGCCCCTCCAGGCCCAGGGCGGAGCGCACCTGCCCGGAGGCCAGGACCGGGCTCACGACGCCCTCCCCCGGCCGGTGAGCTCGGCCACGATGGCCGGCTCGTCGAAGGGCACCTTCCCGTCGCCCATCGCCTGGTAGGTCTCGTGCCCCTTCCCGGCCAGCAGCACCACGTCCTCCGGCCCGGCCAGCTCCAGGGCCCGGGCGATGGCCTCGCGACGATCCAGGACGATCTCGTAGGAGGAGGGATCCATCTCCGCCACGACCTCCTCGGCGATGCCCGCCGGGTCCTCGGAGCGGGGGTTGTCGGTCGTGATCAGGGCCAGGTGGGCCCCCTCCTCGGCCGCCTTCCCCATGAGGGGCCGCTTGCCCACGTCGCGCTCGCCGCCGCAGCCGAAGACGACCAGCAGCCGGCCGTCGTCCGGACGCAGCGTGTCCAGCACCCGGCGGAGGGCCTCCGGCGTGTGGGCGTAGTCCCGGATCACCAGGCTCGGGGACCGCCGCAGCACCTCCATGCGGCCCGGGATCTGGGGCGTCGCCGCCAGGCGCTCCGCCACCGCCCCGGGGTCGAGCCCCTCCCGGAGACCCACCGCCGCCGCGGCCAGGGCGTTGTGCACGTTGAACCGGCCGGGCAGGGGGAGCCGCACCTCGGCCGTCCCCCCGGAGGCCGCCAGCCGGAAGCGGCTGCCGCCTTCGTCGGCGCGAACCTCCTCGGCCCGAACGTCGACGTCCGCGGCCAGGCCGTAGGTCACCCGCTCCCCCGGACCCGGGTCCAGGTCCCGCCAGGCGGGCTCGTCGGCGTTCACGACGCAGCCCCCGCCGGGCCGCAGGAGGTCCACCGCCCGGAGCTTGGCCCGGCGGTAGGCCTCCATGTCGGGATGGTACTCCATGTGTTCCCGGCTCAGGTTGGTGAAGACGACGTTCTCGAACGTGAGGCCGTCGACCCGGCGCTGGTCCAGGGCGTGGGAAGAGACCTCCATGGCCACCCGACGGACACCGTCCTCGGCCAGGCCGGCCAGGGTCCGCGCCAGGGTGATCGGCGGCGGGGTGGTGAGGTCGCCCGGGATCCGCTCGCCGGCCGCGTCCACGACGCCCAGCGTCCCGACCGCCGCCGCGGGGCCGCGCGCGGCGAGCAGGTGGCGGACGAGCCAGGCCGTGGTCGTCTTCCCGTTGGTGCCCGTGACGCCGGTGAGGGACAGGGAGCGGGCCGGATCGCCGTGGAAGAGCGCCGCCAGGTGGGCCACGGCGGTCCGGGCGTCGGCCACCACCAGCTGCGGCAGGTCGACCGCGGGGAGCTCCCGCTCCACGACGGCCGCGCTCGCCCCGGCCTCCCGGGCCTCCTCCACGTACTCGTGGCCGTCGACGCGGAACCCCGGCACGGCGCAGAAGAGAGCCCCGGGCTCCACCTGGCGGGAGTCGTCGGTGAGGTCCGCGAAGGACGCCGGCGCGCGTCCACGCCACCGGGGCTCGAGCCCCACCTGGTCGAGACGCTCGCGCACCTGCTCGCTGGACACCGGCACCGTTGGGTTCGTCTTCCGTTTCGCCTTGCGCACATCGGGCCGAACCGGGTTCGGCCCGCTCGATCGGACCGCGGTCGTCGCCTTCAGCGGAGCACGACCCTGGCGCCGGACCGCGCCGTCGCGCCGGGCGGCGGCTGCTGCGACGCGACCCGGCCGCTCCCCCGGACCATGACCCGGAAGCCCAGCTCGTGGAGCCGGGCCGCCGCCGTCCGGAAGGGCAGCCCTCGCAGGTCCGGCAGGATCCGACGGGCGTCCTCCGCCCCGCTCCCCTCCGACGGCGACCCGCTCGCCGCCCGGGGGCCCGGCCCGTCGATGGCGAAGACGGAGCTGCCGCCCTCGCCCCGGGTCACGCCGCCGTCCGTCCACCGGTGGCGGGGCGGCGTGGAGGTTCGCGGGCCCCTCGGGAGGGCCACGCCACGGGTGGCCAGCGCCGCCTGGAGCGTGGAGCGGCTGATGGGCGCGGCCGTGAGCCCGCCGTAGTACTGTCCCTGGGGATCGTCCAGCTTGGTGAGGATCACCAGGCTGGGATCCTCCGTCGGCGTATACCCCACGAAGGACGCCGCGTACCGGCCCTCCTCGTAGCCGCCCGCCGACGCGACCCGGGCCGTGCCCGTCTTCCCCGCCATGGGGAGGGTCGCCAGGGCGGCCCGGCTGCCCGTGCCTCCCTGCACCACCGAGCTCAGCACCCCGGTGACCCGGTTCGCCACCTCGCGCGGGATCACCCGCCGGATCCCCTCCGGGCGGGTCCGGTGGACGACGCTGCCGTCGGGGGCCCGGACCTCGCGCACCAGATGGGGCCGCATGAGGACGCCGCCGTTGGCCAGGGCCCCGTAAGCCGCGGCCAGCTGCAGCGAGGTGACCGACACCTCGTAGCCCATGGCCAGGGAGGCCTGGCTGAAGCCCGACCAGTCCTCGGGGCGCCGGAGCCGTCCCGGCGACTCCGCCGGGTGCTCGATCCCCGTCGGCAGCCCGAAGCCGAAGTCGCGCAGGTACCGGTACTGGAGGCCCGGAGGGAGCCTCTCGGACAGCTTGGCCGCTCCCACGTTGCTGGAGTAGCGGACCACCTCGGCCACCGTCAGGGTGTCGGCCTCGTGCACGTCCCGGATCACGCGGCCGTCCCGCTTCAGGACCCCGTCCTCGGTGTCGACCCGCTCGCCGAGGGACGCCTTGCCCTCGGCCAGGAGGCTGGCCAGCAGGAAGGGCTTCAGGGTGGAGCCCGGCTCGTAGGGGTCGGTGAAGGCCGGCACCCGGGTGTCGCCGTCCACCCGTCGGCTGGCCAGGGCCAGGATCTCGCCCGTGGCGGGATCCATCATCAGCACGTCGCCGCCGGAGGCGCCGGTCTCGGTCAGCGCCCGCTCCAGGGCGTCCTGGGCCAACCGCTGGAGCTGGGCGTCCAGGGTCAGCCGCACGTCGTGGCCCGAGCGGGGCCGGTCGATCTGGGCGTCCGGCAGCCGGTACTCGCCGCCCAGGGCGTCCCGCCGTCGGAGGGCGGCGCCGGGCTCGCCCCGGAGCAGCGAATCGAGCTCCATCTCGAGCCCCCAGCGACCCTCGCCCTCCGGGCTCACCCCGCCCAGGAGGTTGAGGGCGAGCCCCCCCTGGGGATGGACGCGGTCGGCCACCGGCTGGAAATGGAGCCCCCGGCGGACCGCCGACAGGAGCCGCTCCCGCTCCTGGAGTGACACGATGCGCGGGATGGCGTTCCAGCCCCGGTCGCCGGAGCGCAGCCGCCGCTCCTGTCCGGACGACAGGTCCAGGACGCGGGCCACCCGGGCGGCAGCCGCTCCCGGGTCCGGCGTCTCGCCCGGGGCCAGGTAGCCCCGGAACTCGGTGCTCTCCAGCGCCAGGGGCTCGCCGTCCCGGTCGTAGATGCCGCCCCGCGGCGCCGGCACCTCCTCGCGGGCGGCGTTCTGGGCCCGGGCCACGTCGCGCCAGTCCTCGGTCTCGGCCAGCTGCAGCTGGGCGGTCCGGGCCAGGCAGCCCAGGGCCACGACGATCCACACGCCCGCCAGCATCCGTGTCCGCCACGGATGGGCGCGGGCGCCGCCGTCGCGCTCGCCTGTGCCGCCTCGCCGACTCATCGGTCACCGTCCTCCCGCTCGTCCCCTCCGGGCGTCGCCCGCAGGAACGTGATCTCCTCGTCGCTGGCGGGGCGGAGCCCCAGCCGCGCCGCCGCTCGCTCGATCCGGTCCCGGGACGCCAGGGAGTCCACCAGCCGCATCGCCTCGGCCACCCGGGCCCGGGCCCGGGCCTCCTCCTCCTCGAGGGCGGAGATCTCGTCGGAGAGCTGGCGCGCCTCCGACCCGCGCTGCACCGCCGCCGTCATGCCCCCGGCCAGCGCGGCCAGGGTGACCCCGACCCCGATCCGCCGCAGCCACCGGCGGGCCCGGAGCCTCCAGCGCTCCCGGCCCATCAGACCCACCCCCACATCAGGCCCACTCCCACCACATCAGGCCCGCTCCCAGGCTCGGAGCTTGGCGCTCCGCGCCCGCGGATTGCGCTCGACCTCCTCCGCCGAGGGCGTCAGGGGGCCGCGCACCACCGGGTGGCCCAGCGCCTCGCCCCGACACCTGCACACCGGCAGGCGGGGCGGACACACACAGTCGCGGCTCCACTCACGGAAGGCGTGCTTGACGATGCGGTCCTCCAGCGAGTGGTAGGCGATCACGACGAGCCGTCCTCCCGACGCAAGAAGGTCCCGTATACGAGGGAGGCCCTCACGGAGGGCCTCCAGTTCCTCGTTCACCGCTATGCGGACGGCCTGGAACACCCTCGCCCGATCCCTGGGCGAAGGCGGTCGCCCCAGGGCGCGCTCCAGCGCCGCCGTCAGATCGTCGCTGGTCTCCAGCGGGCTCTGCCGGCGCCGCCGCACCACCTCGCGCGCCAGGCGACGCCAGCGCCGCTCCTCCGCGTACTCGCGGAAGACACGCCCGAGCTCCTCCTCGGACGCTTCATTCAGAAAATCGGCCGCGGGAACCCTACCGCCGGTTGTCCCGCCCATCCGCATTCTCAACGGTGTGCCCGAACGGTAGGAGAACCCGCGAGCCGTGTTCTCGATCTGATGGGACGAGACGCCAAGGTCGAGCAGCGCCCCCATCAGATCCTCTGTCTCGTCCTTCGTCGCCTCCTTCAGCAGCTCCGGCGCGTCCCGAAAGTCGCCCCGGAGGATCGTCACCCTGTCACCGAACGTCGCCAGCTTCTCGCGGGCCGCCTCGACGGCCGCTGGATCCCGGTCGACGCCCACCAGACGGACATCGTCCGAGGCCCCGAGGATCGCCCGGGCGTGTCCTCCGCCGCCCACGGTCCCGTCCAGGTGGAGCCCGCCCCGGTCCGGCCGGAGGTGCTCCACCACCTCGGCGACCATGACCGGCTCGTGCTCGATCCAGCCTGTCCCGTCCTCCTCCTCCGGCTCGGACGCCACCTCCCGCCGTCAGGCGAAGATGGAAGCCGCCAGCCGGTCGAACTCCTCGTCCTTTCCGGCCGTCGCCGATTCGAACTGCTCGGGGTCCCAGATCTCGATCTTGTCCAGGGCCCCGACGATCAGGGCCTCCCCGTCCAGCCCGACCTCCTCGCGCAGGTGGTCGGGGATGAGGATCCGCCCCTTGCTGTCCGGCGTCGTTCGCACGGCGTTCCCCGTCAGCTTCAGCACGTGGGTCCGGAAGTCGGGCCGTCGCTCCAGCATCTCCCGGAGCCGGGTCTCCGCCTTCTCCCACGCCGGCTCGGGGTAGAGCGTGAGCGCATGGGGATGGAACCGGACCAGGACGAAGGACTCGGAGTCAGCGTCCCGCTGAAACGGCGCGGGAAGGCTGACACGGCCCTTGGCGTCCAGGGAATACCGGTACCTGCCCAGAAAGCCGCTCAACGCTCACCCTGTCCGTTCCCCACAATTTCCCACTTTTCCCCACTGAACCCCATTGTAGGTCCCCCGCCCCGGCGCCGTCAAGGGCGGAGGGGAAACCCGTGCACGGGCGAGTGTGGCCTCTGGCGGGCGGCGGAAACGGG
>CAZSKS010000031.1:22755-24157 GCA_964607465.1 uncultured Gemmatimonadota bacterium
GGGGGGCGCACCGGGGGGACACGAAGAAGGCCCGGCGGGGGCGCCGGGCCTGTCGAAGGGATCGTCGGGGCCGGAGAAGCGGGGCGCGGCCCCGGGGGAAGCCCGGGGGCACGCCCGCGCCGGGGCTCAGCAGCTCTTCTTCTGGATCTGCTCCTGCCGGTAGAGCAGCACGTCCACGGCCTGGGCGATCTGCTGCTGGCTCTCCTGCTGGTAGTCGCCGGCCTGGTTGATGTGGGGCATCACCTGCTCGAACAGGTCCAGCGCCTGGCGCGCCGGCTGACACTCCTGGGCCTCCTCGTTGGCGCTGTCCAGCTCGCGCCCGCGGCGGAAGTAGGAGTAGCCGGACCAGAAGTGCAGGCGCCGCGTGAGGTCCTCCTCCTGGGAGAACTCCAGCGCCGCCTCGAACATCCGGGCCGCCCGGAGGTTCTCGCCGTTCTTGAAGTACCGGTTGTGGCCGGTGGCGAAGAGCTGCTGGGCGATCTGGCCCGGATCGGTGCCGGACTCCACGGACCTCTCGAAGTCCGCCATGGCGGACTCCATGTCCCCGGACCGGAGCTTGAACACGCCGCGCTTGAAGTTCGCGTTCCGGTACTCGCTGTCGAGGGCGAGGACGGAGTCCATGGCCGCGATCGCCCCCTGCAGATCCTCCTGTCGCGCCCGGATGTCGGCCTGCAGCGACCACAGCGCGGGCTCCGACCCGACGCGATCCAGGGCCTCGCGGACCGTCTCGCTGGCGCCGCTAAGGTCCTCGAGCTGCAGCTGGGCGCCGATCATGTTCCGGTACAGGCTCACGTCGGCGCTGTCCGGCTGCAGCGAGGAGAACTTCCGGTACGCCTCGAGCGCCGTCTCGATGGCCGAGGTGTCGGAGATGGACGTGCCGCCGCGGAGCTGTGCCTGGTCGGCGGCCGTCCCCTGGCGAATCGCCACGTCGCCCAGGTACTTCCAGAGGGCGGCGCTGGTGGAGTCACGGTCCAGGCCGTCCCGGATGATGCTCATGGCCTCGGGATAGGCGCCGGCGTTGGCCAGGTTGTAGGCCACGGTGAGCCGAACGTCCTGGTCGGCCGGGTTGAACTCGAGGTAGTCCCGGTAGAGCTCGGTCGCCCGCTCCATGTTGCCCTCCTGCGCGTGGGCGTAGGCCAGCGACTGCAGCGCCTCCTCGTGGTCGGACGACTGCTCGAGGGCCCGCTCCAGGAACTCGATGGCCTCGTCCCAGCTCTCCTGCTCCACGGCGATCTGCCCCCGCAGGTAGAGCGCCTGGGTGCTGTTGGGCCGGATCTCCAGGGCGCGGTCGCAGTTGCGGACCGCATCGGCGAACTGGTCGCTGGACAGGTAGTCCTGGCAGTTCAACCGGGCGCTCAGGAAGCTCACGTGCTCGTCCAGCGTGGCGGCGACCTGCGAGGAC
>CAZSKS010000032.1:0-13998 GCA_964607465.1 uncultured Gemmatimonadota bacterium
GCCGGGACCCGCCGCAGCGACGAGGGCTGATGGACGACTGGGTGGTCATCCTGGCCGTCACGCTGGGCTACCTGGCCGTCAGCCTGGCGGTGGGGCTGGTCTCCGGGAGCCGGGCCTCCCGGACGCCGGAGGGCTACGTGGCCGGCGACCGGTCCTTCGGCTTCCTGGTCCTCTACTTCGTGATGGGGGCGTCGATCTTCAGCGCCTTCGCGTTCCTGGGCGGGCCGGGATGGGCGTACTCGCGGGGGGCGGCGGCCTTCTACATCCTGGCCTACGGGACGGTGGGGCTGGCCCCGTGGTACTTCTTCGGGCCGCGGGTGGCGGAGCTCGGACGGCGGTTCGGCTACGTGACCCAGGCCGAGTTCTTCGCCCACCGGTTCCGGAGCCCCTCCCTGTCGGCCGTGCTGGCCGTCATCACGGTCATCGCCCTGGTGCCCTACCTCACCCTCCAGATGAAGGGAGCGGGCTACGTCTTCGAGGCGGTCACCGACGGGCGGATCCCGGCCTGGGCCGGCGCGGCCATCGCCTACGGCGTCGTCGTCCTCTATGTGTTCCGGAGCGGGGTCATGGGCGTGGGATGGACCAACACCTTCCAGGGCATCTTCATGATGGTCCTGGCCTGGGTGCTGGGCCTCTACCTGCCCCACGAGCTCTACGGCGGGGTCGGCCCCATGTTCGAGCGGCTGGCCGAGGCGGCCCCGGAGCTGCTGCGGGCGCCGGGCCTCGACGCATCGGGGGAGGCGTGGAGCTGGGGCGGCTACAGCAGCGCCGTGGCCATCTCGGTGCTGGGGTTCAGCCTGTGGCCCCACTACTTTATGAAGCTCTATACGGCCCGGGACGACCGGATCCTGAAGCAGACGGTGGTCTTCTATCCCACCTTCCTCCTCTTCCTGGTGCCGATCCTCTTCATCGGCTTCAGCGGCGTCCTCTCCTTCCCCGGGGTGGAGCCCGCCGACGCGATCCTTCCGACCCTGATCGTCTCCCTGGACGTGCCGGCCGTCGTGGTGGGCCTGTTCTGCGCCGGCGCCCTGGCCGCCTCCATGTCCACCGGCGACGCCATCCTCCACGCCGGCGCCTCGGTGCTGATCCGGGACCTGTACGGCGCCCTCTTCCGACCCGAGCTCGAGCCGGAGGACGAGCGGCGTCTCATCCAGATCCTGGTGCTCGTCCTCGGGGGGGTCGCCTACTACGTGGCGATCCTCTCGCCGCTGTCGCTGGTGGCGCTGCTGCTCTTCTCCTACGGCTTCATCGCCCAGATCCTGCCCCTGCTGCTGGCCGCCTTCTTCTGGCCCCGGGCCACGCCGGCGGGCGCCCTGGCCGGCCTGGCCGCCGGCACGGCGGTGACGATCGCCTGGAATCTGGTGCCCGAGCTCCAGCTGGCCGACGTGCGGCCGGGCATCTGGGGGGTGGCGGCCAACCTGGTAGTGCTGGTGGCCGTGTCGCTGGCCACCGAGCCCATGGACGAGGAGCACGTGGCGGAGTTCGTGGTGAGCTGACGCCCTACCCCGTCACCGCCTCGGCGAAGGCCGCGGGCCACCGGAGCGCCAGGGCCTCGTAGCCGGCCACGGCGGCCTCCAGCTCCTCCAGCTCCAGCGACTCGTCCACCGTGTGGGCCAGCTCCTCCTCCCCCGGCCCGAACCCCACCACCGTGAGGCCGGCGTCGGCGAAGACGCCGCCGTCGGTGGCGAAGGTCCACAGCCCCACCTCGGGGGCGCGGCCCAGCGCCGAAGAGAGGACGTCGGCCGCCGAGGTGACCGCTGGGTGGTCGGCGGGCAGGACGTAGGCCGGCATGTCCGCCGGCATCTCCACCTCCAGCCCCGTCCAGCTCGTCCGCCGGAAGCGGGGCACCCGGATCTCGCCCCGGGCCCCTTCCGGCATGGCCTCGGCGAGCAGCGGCTCCAGCGCCTCGCGCAGCGCCCCGGCCGTCTGGCCCGGCACCGGGCGGCAGTCCAGGGTGAGGCGGACCTCGGCCGGGGTGACGTTGGGGCTGGCCTGGTCGGTCCCCACCACGGTCGGCGCCACGGTGGCCCGCCCCAGCTCCGGGTGCCCGGGCAGCTCCAACGTCTCCAGCCGCCGCAGGAAGCCGGCGAGGCCGTACAGCGGGTTCACGCCCCGGTCCGGCGCGCTGGCGTGGACGCTCCGTCCCCGGACCCGCACCTCCAGCTCGGCCCGCCCCCGGTGGCCGCGCCGCAGGCGGTTGGAGCTGGGCTCGCCCACGACGACCAGGTCCGGGCCGAGGTGGCCCACCAGGTGCCGGGCGCCGAGGCCGCCGATCTCCTCCTGGACCACCGCCGTGACGTGGACGTCGCCGGGGGGACCCTCCCGGCCCCGCGCTGCCCGGGCCGCCCCGTGCACCTGGGCGGCCAGCGGCCCCTTGATGTCCACCGCCCCGCGACCCCACACCCGGCCGTCGGCCACCTCGGCCCCGAAGGGCGGCCGGGGCCAGGCGTCGGGATCGCCCACGTCCACGTGGTCCAGGTGCGTGTTCAGCATGACGCTGGGCGCGCGGCCGGCGCCCCGGAGGACGCCGAGGACGTTGCCGGCGTCGTCCGTCCGGACCTCGTCGTAGCCCAGCGCCTCCATCTCGGCCACCACCCGCCGGGCCGCCTCCCCCTCCTCGCCCGGGAGGCTGGGCGTGGAGAGGAGGTCCCGCAGGAAGCTCAGCACGTCGGTCACGTCGTCCCCTCCCTTCCCGTTCGTCCGCGCGTCCGGTAGGGTACGGAGGCACCCGGGACCGGCGCCAGGACGGGCGGTCCGGGGACGTCCCAGATCCGACGAACCTGGAGGTGCGGGCGATGGGCCGGGAGGAGCGGACGATGGACGACGACCGTCCGGCGGCCGTCCGGGAGGCGCACCGGAAGATGTGCGCCCTGTTCGACGCCTGCCGGGATGACGGGTCGGCCCGGGGGATCCGGGACGCCGCCCTCCTCTCGGTCCTGTACGGGGCCGGCGTCCCCCGGGCCACGGCCCTGGCGCTGCCGCTGGGGGCCTACGACGCCGACCGGGCCGTCCTCACCTGGCCCGTCGGCGGGCGGCAGGGGGGCGACGGTCCCGAAGGCGAAGTCCGGGCGCGCCGGGCGACCGACGGGGCCCGGTCGGCGCTGGAGGACTGGCTGGAGGTCCGCGGGTCCGCGCCGGGCCCCCTGCTCTGCCGGCTGGCCGGCGGGTCCGGGACGGGCCGCGCGCTGGCCGAGGAGGCGGTGTCGCCGATCCTGCGGCGGTGGGCGCGGCGCTCGGGGGTGGAGACGCCGGACGAGGCGGAGCTGATCCGCCTCTACACGTCCCCGTGGTGGGAGGACGCGAAGGGGAAAGCGGCGCCGACGTGACGAGCCGGGGCCGACCGGCGCGCCCGTCGGGCACACCCGTTCGTCGGCCCGGTCCGGTCGACCGGCGCTCGCGTCCTGCTGGAATTGTGGGGGCCGCGGTCGCAGGCTCCGGATCCCGGAGCCTGCCGTCAGGTCCGCGGCTGGAGGAGGACGCCCCCTACCAGGAGCTCCCGCCGCCGAAGCCGCCGCTGCTGCTGCCGCCCCCGCCGCTCCCGCTCCCGCTTCCGCTTCCGCTGGAATCGGGCGCGTCGAGGCGGACCACGTTCTCCGCCTTCGGGCCCTTCGGGCCATCGACGAGGTCGAACTCGACCTTCTCGCCCTCATCCAGGTCCTTGAAGCCGGTGCCCTGGATGTCGCTGTGATGGACGAAGACGTCCTCACCGTCGTCCTGCTCGATGAAGCCGTAGCCCTTCTCGGTGGAGAACCACTTCACGGTGCCCTGCATGCCTCGATCCTTCCTGAGTTCAACGATTGCTGCTTATGACGCTCGCCCATTATAAGGGCTTGTCGTCAGGCATGCACGACCGGCCCGGCGCACGAAACGCCAAGCCGTTGTGCCGCAGCACGTTGTGATCTCCCAGACGAGCACGTGCTCGGCCGTACCGACGGACCGAAGCAGCCAGATCGAGAGATCCAGCGTCCCCTGCCGCCGCCCGCTCGCCGTCGGGCTCGGGAGCACGGCCCTTCAAGCGCGGTCCCGGGCCGGCTACCATGTCGGGCAGAGCGACGCGAGCCCCCGAACCCCGTCCGGAAGGTCCCCATGGAATGGATCACCAGCCCCGAGGCCTGGGTGGCGCTCCTCACCCTCACCGTCCTCGAGATCGTGCTGGGCATCGACAACATCGTCATGGTCGCGATCCTGGCCGATCGCGTGCGCGAGGATCAGCGGGCGATCGCCCGGAAGGTGGGCCTGGGCCTGGCGATGGTGGCCCGCATCGGCCTGCTCTTCTCGCTGACCTGGATCCTCTCCCTGGAGCAGACGCTCTTCGACGTCCTCGGGGAGCCGGTCTCCATGCGCGACCTGATCCTGGCCGGCGGCGGGCTCTTCCTGCTGGTCAAGGCCACCGGGGAGATCCACCGCGAGGTGGAGGGGGAGAGCCGCCGGGAGGAGGCCGCCGCCCGCCCCGTGGCCGGCCTGGCCTCCGTGCTGGCCCAGATCACCGCCCTGGACCTGGTGTTCAGCATCGACTCGGTGATCACCGCCGTCGGCATGGCCGACGACGTGGCGGTGATGGTCATCGCCATCGTGATCGCCGTGGCGGTGATGATCGCCCTCATCGGCCCGATCAGCCGGTTCGTCGAGCGGCATCCCACGGTCAAGATGCTGGCCATGAGCTTCCTGCTGCTCATCGGCGTCATGCTGGTGGCCGAGGCCTCGGGTCACCCCGTGCCGAAGGGCTACATCTACTTCGCGTTCGGCTTCGCGGGCATCGTCGAGGTGCTCAACCTCCAGATCCGCGGCTCCCGCCGGAAGCGAGACCGCAAGGGGTCGCCGGCGGCCGAGGGGGGGACGACGTGACGGGCGGCGCTGCGGACGGGGGAGCGAACGGCGGGACGGACGCCGAGCCGAACGGCGCGACGGGCGGCGCGGACCCGGCGGCGCTGGACGCCGACGCCTTCGACCGGGCCCGGGAGCGGGTGACCGACCGGGTCCACCGGACCCCCCTGCTGAGCGCCACGATCCTCGGGCGCCGGGCCGGCGGCGTGAAGCTCCACCTCAAGACGGAGAACCTCCAGAAGACCGGCTCCTTCAAGGTCCGGGGCGTCCTCAACCGGCTGCTGGGCCTGGACGCGGCGGACCGGGAGCGGGGCGCCGTCACGGTGTCGGCCGGCAACCATGCTCAGGCGCTGGCCTGGGGCGCGGCCGAGGTGGGGATGGACTGCAAGGTCGTCATGCCCCGGTCGGCGCCCCGCTCCAAGGTGGAGGCCTGCCGCCAGTACGGGGCCGACGTGGTGCTGGAGGAGGACGTCTTCCGCGCCTTCGAGCGGGCCCTGGAGCTGGCGGAGGAGGAAGGACGGGAGTTCGTACATCCGTTCGACGATCCGGACATCGTGGCCGGCCAGGGGACGGTGGGGCTCGAGATCCTGGACGATCTGGACGAGCTGGACGCCGTCGTGGTGCCGGTGGGCGGCGGGGGGCTGGCCGGGGGCATCGCCGCCGCCGTGGGCCAGCGGCGGCGCGGCGTCTCGGTCTTCGGCGTGGAGCCGGAGGGCGCCGACTCGATGCGCCGCAGCCTGGACGTCGGGGAGCCGGTTCGGCTGGACCGCGTGGACACCGTCGCCGACGGCCTCGCCTCCCCCATGGCCGGCGAGCTGACCTATCCGCTGATCCGCCGCTGGGCCGAGGACGTGGTGCTGGTCTCGGACGACGAGATCGCCCGGACCATGGGACATCTCCTCCGGTACACCAAGCTGCTGACCGAGCCGGCGGGCGCCGCGGCCGTGGCGGCGCTCCTGGCGGGGAGGATCCCCGTCGGGGAGGGGGCGACGGTGGCGGCCGTGCTCAGCGGGGGCAACGTCGACCTGGATCGAATGAAGGAGCTGGTGTGAAGGAGGCGGAGATGCGGGTGCTGGTGGCCGGAGCGAACGGGAGCACGGGACGGAGGGTCGTCCGGAGGCTCCGGGACGGGCCGCACGAGCCGGTGGCCATGATCCGGGACCCCGGTCAGCGGGACCGCTTCGAGGAGGCCGGGGTCGAGACCGTCGTCGCCGACCTCGAGGAGCGGCTGGACCACGCGGTGGCGGGCTGCGACGCCGTGTACTTCTGCGCCGGCTCCGGGGCGGAGACCTCGCTCCAGAAGACCCGCGACGTGGACCGGGACGGCGCCATCCGCCTGGTCGACGCGGCCGTCGAGGCGGGCGTGGAGCGGTTCGTCATGCTCAGCTCGATGCACGCCGACCCGGAGGCCGAGGGGGAGGGGATGGCCGTCTACTACCGGTGCAAGGGGGCGGCCGACGCGCACCTGCGGGGAACCGGCCTGGTCCACAGCATCGTACGCCCCGGCCGGCTCACCGAGGAGGAGGGGGACGGCCGGGTCGACGCCGCCGAGGAGCTGGGCCGCCGCGGACAGATCCCCCGGGACGACGTGGCCGACGTCCTGGTGGCCTGCCTGGACGAGGACAACACGGCGAACCGGACGTTCGAGATCCTGGACGGCGACACGCCCGTGGCCGAGGCGCTGGCGGCGCTGTAGGGCGCCTCCCCCGTCGTCGTGACCTCGGGGCCGGCGAGGGGCCCGACGCGGCGGGAGGTCCGTCGGACGGGCCCGGCGGTCCGGTGTGACCTCGGGGCCGGCGAGGGGTAGGGAACGGTGAGGCGCTCCCGCCCGAGGCGGAGGGCGGGAGCGGACCGCCGGGACCTGGAGGGGAGCATGCCGCCCATCACCACAGCCCGGACCGGGGCCGTCCGGCCGTGGCGCCGAACGGCCGCCGTCGTCGTCCTGGGGCTGTCGCTCGTGGCCTGCGCCACCAGCGGGGGCCGGGCGCCGCTGGCGACGCCGGAGGCCGGTGCCTGCGACCCCACCGGTGAGGCGGCCGCCCGGACGGGCACCCTGTCGGTGGCCGCGTCCGGGACGGTGGAGCCGCTCCACGCCCCCGTCCCCATCTCCGACGCCGAGCGCGTCCTCTTCCGCCAGCTCTACGGCACCCTGGTGGAGGTCGACTGCCGGGGCCGGATCCGGCCGGGCCTGGCCGACGACTGGTCGACGGACCGGGACGGCGCCCGCTGGACCTTCCGGCTGGACCCGGACGCGCGCTTCGCCGACGGCACCCCGGTGACGGCGGGCGCGGTGGTCACCGCCTGGCACCAGACCGACCTGGCCGCCGGGGCCGGGCGACGCTCGCCCCTGGACCACGCCTCCGTGTCGGCGGCCAGCGGAAACACCGTGGTCGTCACCCTGGCCTCTCCCGTGCCGGACGCCTCCCTCTTCGCGGCGCCCCGCTTCGCCGTCACCGGCCCCGGCGGCCCGTCGGCCTGGCCCGCCGCCAGCGGGACCCACCGTCCCGCGGCCGTGTCCGGCCCCGACCTCCCCGGCCGGACCGTGGGCCTCGTCTCGCGGGACGGGGCCCCGGGCGGCTCCGACCTCCGCCTCGTGGCCCTCGGCGGGGCCGGGAGCCGGGACCTGCTGGACGCCGGCGGGGACCTGCTGCTGACCCGCGACCCCGGGACCGCCCGCTACGCCGGCTCCCTGCCGGGCTACCGGGTCCATTCCCTGCCCTGGGACCGGGTGTGGACGCTGGCCGTCCCCGGCCGATCGGACGGCGGGCCGGCGAGCGCCGGGGCCGGCTGGACGGCGGTCCGGGAGGGGCTGGCGGGGGAGGCCATCCCGGCCGAGGCCCGCCCCGCCGGGGAAAGGCTCCCGTGGGCGGCCTGCCCGGCGCCGGACGTAGAGGCCGCCGCCGACGTCGTCGGGCCCCCGTCGGGCGCCGTCGTCTATCCCGCCGGCGAGCCCTCGGGCCGGGCCCTGGCGGCGCGGTTGGCGGCGCTGGCCGGGGGCGCGGGGCCGGAGGGCGACGTCGTGGCCCGGGAGCTGGCGGCGGGGGGCTCGGGCCTCCGGACCGAGGGGCTGGGCCCGCCCGCCTTCGAGCGGTCCCTTCGCCGGGGCTCGGCGGCCGCCTACCTGCTGGCCCTCCCCCGCCGCCCCCTGGCCCCCTGCCTGCTGCGGCGGGAGGTGCAGCGGCGGGCGCCGTGGCTCGCGGACGGCGGACGGCTCGTGCCCCTGGTGGAGACGCGTCCCTCCCTGGTGCTCGCCCGGGACGTGGCCGGGCTCCGCCTGGACTGGGACGGCACGCCGCGCCTGGAGCGGGCCGGCCGGCGATGAGCTTCCGGCTCCGGCTCCTCCTGGCCGTGGCGGTGGCGGCCCTGATCCCCCTCGGCCTCTTCGCCGTGGCGGCCCGCCAGGAGACCACCGCTCGCCTGGGCGAGACCTACCGCCAGCGGACCGAAGCGGTCGCCGACGGCATCCGCCACGAGCTCCGGCGGGAGGAGGCCCGGCTCCGCGACCGGCTGGACGCCCTGGCCGACGACCTCCGGGGCGACAACCGTCTGCGGCGCGCCCTGGCGTCGGGCGGCGACCGGAGCTACCGCCTGGACTGGGCGGCGGGCCGCATGCGGTCGGCCGGCCTGGACGCCCTGCAGCTCCAGGACGGGACCGGCCGGATCCTCAGCTCGGGCCACTTCCGGAACGAGTACGGCCGACTCGAGTCCGGCCTGCCCGGGGCGCTGGCGGCGTCGACGGCCCCCACCCTGGTGGCCTTCCGGCGACCCGAGGGGCCCTTCCCCACCCTGGCCGCCGCCCGGGAGATCGACCTGGGCGGAGAGCGGTACGCGCTGCTCGGAGGCGTCTCGGTGCGCGACCGCCTGCTGGGCGACCTGGACCGCGGCGAGCTCGTCACGGTGACCCTCGTGCCCCCCGGCGACACCGCGGGGGGCGGCGGCCCCCGGCCCGACGCTGGGAGCGGCGACGCCGTGACCCGGGTCGAGGTCCTCTGGCTGGCGTCCGACCGGGCGGGGGCGGTGAGCCGCCGACAGGCCGAGCTGGTGGTCCGCCACTCGGCGGCGCCCCTCCGGGCGCTGCTGGCCCGCACCGACCGCTGGCTGCTGGCGGCCCTCGGGGCGGCCGGCCTCGGCGCCCTGCTCCTGGCCTGGTGGGCGTCCTCCCGCCTGGGCCGCCCCCTGGAGGTACTGGCCGACCGGGCGCGCCGGCTCGACCTGGAGCGGCTGGACGTCCGCTTCGACCGCGAGGGACGGAGGGACGAGGTCGGGCAGCTGGCCCGGACCCTGGACGCCATGACCGACCGCCTGCGGGCCGGCGCGGCCCGGCTCAGGGACGCCGAGCGTCGGGCGGCCGTCGGCGACCTGGCGCGCCAGGTGAACCACGACGTCCGCAACGCCCTGGCCCCGCTCCGCAACACCGTCCGCCACCTGGGCGAGGCCGCCGACCGGGGAGCGGAGGAGGCGCTCCGGGCCCTGCGCGAGCGGGAGGGATCGCTGGCGGCGGCGCTGGACTACCTGGAGACGCTGGCCGGGCGGTACCGGGACCTGGGGAGCCGGCCGGACCGGGGGCCCTCGGACGTCAACGAGGTGGTCCGCCGGGCCACCGAGGGCCTCGACCCGACGGGCGGCCGCCTCCGGCTGGAGCTGGCCGGGGGGCTGCCGCCGGCCCGGGCCGACGGCGTGGCCCTCCGGCGCATCGTCGAGAACCTGGCCCGCAACGGTCTGGACGCCCTGGAGGACGGCGGCGAGGTCGTCGTCTCCACGGCTCCCGGCGACGGCGCCGCGGACGACGACGGGGGCCACGTCGCCGCCGGCGCCGATCGACGCCAGGCGGGCGGCGAGGCCGCGCTGGCCTCCGCCGGCGACCCCGGCCGGACCGTGCGGATCGCCGTCCGGGACACCGGGCCGGGGATCCCCGAGGAGGCGCGCGACCGCGTCTTCGAGGCCTTCTACACGACCCGGTCCGACGGGTCGGGCCTGGGGCTCGGCATCGTGCGGCGGCTGGTGAACGACCTGGACGGCCGGCTGGAGCTGGAGAGCGAGCCGGGCCGCGGCACGCGCTTCGTCGTCACGCTGCCCGCCGGGGGGGCGGCGGAGGCGGGGGCGGCCGACGGGGATCGCCCGAGCGGCGCCGCGAGTCCCGGAGGTGAAGCGTGAGCGCCCGGGTCCTGCTGGTGGACGACGTGGAGATGGTCGCCGAGCAGTACGCCTACGACCTCCGGCGCCTGGGCGACTACCGCACGCTGGTGGCCACCTCCGGCCGGGAAGCCCTGGAGCGGCTGGAGAGCGAGGCCGTCGACTGCGTCATCCTGGACCTGGAGATGCCCGGCGTGGACGGCTTCGACGTCCTGCGGGGCATCCGCCAGCGGGAGCTGGGCGTGCCCGTCATCGTCTACACGGGCACGGGCGACTACGACCGGTGCGTGCGGGCCGTGCGCCTGGGCGCCTACGGCTTCATCGACAAGTCGGAGCCCATGCGCCGCGTGGTCCAGGAGGTGGAGAACGCCCTGGAGCGCGACCGGCTGGAGGGGGAGGTGGCCGAGCTCCGCCGCCGGCTCCAGGACGACGCGGCCCTGGTGGGCACCAGCCCCGTCATGCTGGAGCTCAAGGAGCGGATCTCGAAGGTCGCCCCCGTCCCCAGCCCCGTCCTGGTCCTGGGCGAGAGCGGCACCGGCAAGGAGCTGGTGGCGCGCCAGCTCCATCGGCTGGGCCCGGGCGAGGACGCGCCCTTCGTCCCCGTCAACAGCGCCGCCCTGCCGGAGAACCTGGTGGAGAGCGAGCTCTTCGGACACGAGAAGGGCGCCTTCACCGGGGCGGACCGCCTGCGGGAGGGCGCCTTCGAGGCGGCCGACGGCGGCACGCTCTTCCTGGACGAGATCGGCGACCTCCCGGCCGCCGCCCAGGCCAAGGTGCTCCGGGCCCTGGAGGAGGGCGAGGTGCGGCGGGTGGGCGGCAACCGGTCGGTGGCGGTGGACGCCCGCGTCGTGGCGGCCACCCACCGGGACCTGGAGGCGGAGGTGGAGGCGGGCCGGTTCCGGGAGGACCTCTACTTCCGGATCGCCGTCCACGTCCTGCGGGTGCCCCCGCTCCGCGAGCGCCTCTCCGACGTCCCGGAGCTGGCCCGCCACTTCACGGCGTCCGTCTGCCGGCGGTACGGCGTCCCGGAGAAGGAGATCTCCGAGGACGCCCTGGCGGTGCTCACCGGCTACGACTGGGGACGCAACAACGTCCGTGAGCTCCGCAACGTGGTGGAGCGGATGGTCCTGGCCAGCGAGGGCGCGCGCATCGAGCCGGACCACGTGCCCGCCGACATCCGGGGCGCCAGCACTCCCCTGCCCGCCGCCGACGGGGGGCGGGACTGGCGGGAGCTGAAGGAGGAGTCCGAGCGGCGGATCGTCCGGGACGCGCTGGCCCGGCACGACGGCCACGTGACGCGTACCGCCGAGGCCCTGGGCCTGGCCGACCACGCCAGCCTGCTCAAGATCATGCGGCGGCTGGGGATCGAGCGCGGCGGCAGCGGCGACGGTACCCGGGACGGAGACGGGAACGCGGAGGACGGCGAGGGCGGCTGAGGGCGATCCGGGAGCGGGGATGTGCCTCACCGCCTCCTCGCCGCCGGTCTGGCACGGGACGGGGACGGGGGCGCAGCGCCTGTCACTGCACCACCCGGCTCGGGGAGGTCCGGCTCGTCGTGGTGGAGCCGTCCCCGAGCTGACCGACGTCGTTGCTTCCCCAGCAGTAGGCGCCGTCGACCGTCGTCAAGCCGCAGGTGTGGACCCCGCCTGCCGTGACCCCCGTGAAGGTCAGGCCGCCGACGACGGCCTGCGGGGTGGAGACGCCGCTTCCGCCGGCCGTCCCGGTCCCGAGCTGGCCGGCGCCGTTGTGACCCCAGCAGTAGGCCGCTCCGTCGGCCGCCCGTGCGCAGGTGAAGAACTGTCCCCCCGCGCTGACCTCCACCAGGGAGAGGCCGCCGGAGACCGCGGTGGGAACGAGCCGGTCGGTGGTGGTGCCGTCGCCGAGCTGACCGTCGGCGTTGCCCCCCCAGCAGTGGGCCTCGTCGGCCGTCGTCACGCCGCAAGTGTGGGTCGCGCCGGCCGTCACGGCGACGAGGGAGAGGCCGCCGGAGACCGCGGTGGGAACGAGCCGGTCGGTGGTGGTGCCGTCGCCGAGCTGACCGTCGGCGTTGCCCCCCCAGCAGTGGGCCTCGTCGGCCGTCGTCACGCCGCAGGTGTAGAAGGAGCCGGCGCTTACCTGTGCCATCGCGAGACCGCCGGAGACCGCGACCGGACTCGACCGGAGCGTGGTGGTGCCGTCCCCGATACTGCCGAACGTGTTGCCGCCCCAGCAGTACGCCTCGTCGGCCGTCGTCACGCCGCAGGTGTGGAAGCTCCCGGTGCTCAGCCGGGAGAAGGAGAGCCCCCCGACGACGGCGGTGGGCGTCGACACGCCCCCGACGGACGTGAACCCGCGCCCCACCTGTCCCCCGCTGTTGTTGCCCCAGCAGTAGGCCTCGTCGGCCGTGGTCACCCCGCACGTGTGCTCGTCGCCGGCGGCCACCTGCGCGAACGTCAGCTCCCCCGCCACCGGGAGCGGCGCGGAGTGGGGCACCACCTCGGTGTCCTGCGTGCCGACGCCGAGCTGCCCCCAGTCGTTGACCCCCCAGCAGTAGGCGTGTCCGGCCACCGTGACGCCACAGGTGTGCCGGTTGCCGGCTTCCACCTGCGTGAGTGTGATGTCCACGTCGAACAGGTCGCTCTCCGCGCCGGCGAGCCCGGAAGCCGAGGCCAGCAGGGAGTAGCCGTTGCCGGGCAGGGACAGGGATAGGTCCGGTAGGGAGGCGATACCGTCCACGGTGGCGACCGTGGTCGTCCCGGCGAGCGCGTCGCCGCGGGGGTTCGAGCCGAGGGAGACGGAGACCTGCGCCGAGGCCCCGGGCACGGCGTTGCCGAACTCGTCGCGGATCTCCACCTGCACGGTGGGGCTCAGAGGCTCCTTTCCCTCCGAGTCCTCGGGTTGGGTCCGGAATCCCAGGCGTGCCGCGGGGCCCGGGACGACGGCGAAGGCGGCACTCACGTCCGGGTCCAGGGAGGGCGAGGTGGCCTGGAGCCGGTAGCCGGTCGCGGCAGCGTCGATCCAGAGGTCGGCGAAGGCGGCCGTCCCCCCGGACGCCGGGACCGTGACGCTGCCGGCGAGGGTTCCACCCCCGGGGTTGGCGGCCAGGGAGACCGACACCTGGGCCGTACTCCCGGTCAGGAGGTTTCCGAACGCGTCCCGGACTTGGACCTCGACGGCGGGGCTCACGGCCTGGCCCGCCGTGGCGTTGGAGGGCTGGGCCGTGAAGGCCAGGGCCGCGGCCGGTCCGGGCCCGACGTCGAAGCTCTGGCTGGCGGCGCCGGTCACGGTGCCCGACGTGGCGGCGGCCAGGGTGTAACCCGTCGCGGCGGCGTCGATCCACACGTTGCTGAACGTGGCCACGCCGTTCACCGCGTTCACCGTGGCCGAGCCGCCCAGGGTGCCGCCCTCGGGGTTCGTGCCGATCGAGAGCGTGACGGCGATCTCGGCGTCTTCCACCACCCCGCCGTCGGTGTCAAGCACCGCCACCTGCACCGCCGGATCGATGGCCTCCCCGGCGGTGGCGTCGGTCGGCTCGGTCCGGAAGGCCAGCCGGTCGATGGCCTGGTTCACCGTCAGGTCAGCGTGGCCCGGCACGTCCTGCGCGGTGGCGGTGATGGTGACCGCGCCGCTGCCCTTGGCGGTGGCGAGCCCGTTCCGGTCCACCGTGGCCACCTCGTGGTCCTCCGACGCCCACACGAGGGAGGCCCCGGAGACCTCGTTGCCGTTCTCGTCGGCTGCCGTGGCGGCAAACTGCTGGGTGGCCCCCGCCGTGGTGAGCGTCGCGCTGGCCGGACTCACCGTCACCGCGCTCACCTGCTGGATCACCGCCAGCTCCGCCGACCCCGTCACCCCGGAGGCGGTGGCGGTGATCTCGGCCTGGCCGTTGGCCACCGCCTCGGCGAGCCCCTGCTCGTCCACGGCGAGAATCCCCTCGTCGGAAGTGGTCCACGTGAATTCCGCGCTCGTGACCTCGTTCCCCTGCTCGTCCAGCGCCCGGGCCGACAGCTGGACCGTGTTGCCCAGCGCCGTCAGGGTATCCGCCACCGGCGTGACCTCGACCGA
>CAZSKS010000032.1:14098-24154 GCA_964607465.1 uncultured Gemmatimonadota bacterium
ACCTCGACCACGTGTCCATCGGGACACAAGCCCGACCCTTCACTCCCCAGAATCAACTTTAATCGCATCAGCGATACTGTTGTCAGAACATGACTTGCGTGTGACCTATTCTCCGCTCCGACCGCCGGGCCGCGGCCTTGCTCCTTCCCTACGGTGACCGCGTGAACCGTGCACCGCGCTCCCCGGCGAGGGGGGCGCCCACCGGAAGGAGCTTCCGATGCGAAACGACCGAAGCAGCAACCGAAGCAGCATCCCGACGCTCGCCCGCCGCCTCCCCGCCCTGGCCGCGGCGGCCGCCCTCCCCCTGCTCGCCCTCGCCGGCTGCGGCGACGGGGAGGAGCCCACCCGCACCGTGGCCGGGGACCGGGTGTCGGAGCGGGAGGCCGAGCTGCCGCCGCCCACCCCGGACGTGCGGGAGATCACCCGCGGCGAGGAGAGCCGGGACGCCGACCGGGAGGGCGAGACCGGCGTCGACCGGCCGCCCCTGCCCGAGCCCGTCACCTACGCCGTGGCCGAGTCCGTCTACCACGAGGGCGATTACGAGGGGGCCGTCCGCCACTTCGAGGCCTACGTGGAGCGGAAGCCGGACAACCCGTGGGGCCGCTACATGCTGGGCCTGTCCGCGTGGAAGGCGGACCGGAACGAGCGGGCCGTGGAGGCCTTCGAGGCGGCCCTGGAGCGGGATCCCGACCACGTGAAGAGCCTGGTCAACCTCGGCCGGGTGCTGCTGGAGCTGGAGCGGCCCGAGGAGGCCCGGGAGCGGATCGACCGGGCGCTGGCCGTGGATCCCACCCGCCCGGACGTGCTGCGGGTGGCCGGCAACGTGGCCCTCGAGCTCGGCGAGACCGCCCGGGCCCGCACCCTCTACCGGCGGGCCGTCGAGGCCGACGGCACGGACGCCTGGTCCATGAACAACCTGGGCCTGGTGCACATCCGCGAGGGACGGTTCGAGGACGCGCTTCCGCCCCTGGCCCGGGCCGTGGAGCTGCGGCCCGAGACGCCCACCTTCCGCAACAACCTGGGCGTCGCCCTGGAGCGGACCGGACACCCCGGGCTGGCGTCGGAGTCCTATCGGATCGCCTCCGAGGCGGACCACGGCCCGGCCGCCGTGAGCCTGGAGCGGGTGAGCCGTCACCTGCCGGCCGACGGGGTCGACCCCCTGGAGCTGGCCGAGCTGGCGCGTCGGTTCGTCCAGGACCTCGAGGGCCGGAGGCCGCCGCTGGCCATCGAGGAGCGGCAGGAGCTGCGGGACCGCCGGTCCGGGACGGAGACGGCCGACGGGGACACGGCGACCGCCGCCGGGGAGCTCGCCCGGCAGCCGGCTGAGGAGGAGACGCCCGGGACGGAGGACGACGGCCCGGAGGATGCGACGACCGGATCCGGCGGCGAGAACGGCGACGCCGCCTCCAGCGACGGGGACGTCGGCGAGGCGGACGGCTCGAGCTGAGCCGCGCCCTCCCGCCCGGCGGACGGGACGACGGCCGACGGGGCCCTCCCCGTCGGCCGTCGTTCTGCGTGTGCGCGCTCCGGTACGCTTCTGGAGGCCCGGTAGCGGGAGGCCCGGTAGCGGGACGGGGAACACCTCGGGGGCCGTGGACGCGGGCCCCGTGCGCCGGGCAGGAGGCGCCGGGTGGGGAGCGACGATGCGACGCCACGCGAGGAGAGGAGGACGACGGTGCAGGTGGTGATTCCCGCCGCCGGGGAGGGCACCCGGCTCGGAGCCCGGACGGACGACCGACCCAAGGCGCTGGTGGAGGTGGCCGGCGAGCCGCTGCTGGCCCACACGCTCCGCTCGGTGCTCCACCTGGAGCCCGAGGAGGCGATCCTGGTGGTCCCCGGCCGCCGCGGCCCCGTCGAGGAGGCGTTCGGCGACCGCTTCGAGGGGATGCCGCTGCGCTACGTCCGCCAGGCCCGGCCGTCGGGCCTGGCCCACGCCGTGCTGGTCGCCGAGCCCGTGGTGGACGGCGACTTCCTGGTCGTCCCGGGCGACAACGTCCACCGGTCGGATCTCCGCCCGGCGGTGGACCGCCTGCAGCGCCGGTCGCTGGACGCCCTGGTCCTCACCGAGGAGGTGGCGCCGTCGGAGGCCCGCCAGGCCGTCTGCGTGACCGGGCCCGACGGCTCCCTGTTGCGGATCGTCGAGCACCCCGATCCGGCCCAGCGGGAGGTCGGGCGCATCGTCGCCGGCGCCTTCGTCTTCGCCCGGACCGTCTTCGACGCCTGCCGGAAGGTCGAGCCGTCGGAGGAGGGCGAGTACGAGCTCACCGACGCGGTGAACGTGCTCGTGGACCGCGAGGACCGTAAGGTGGAGGCGCTGCCGCTGGAGGGACGGCGGGTCAACGTGAACACCCCGGACGACCTCCGGCGGGCCGAGCGACTGCTGCGCGAGGAAGGCTGAGGGAACTCTTTCCGCCCTCCTCGCATCGTTCCCATGAAGGGCGGTCGTCCGCGGTGCCGACGGGAGAACCGGACTCGGGAGGGAAACCCGCGCCGTGAGGGACGGAGAGATCCAGGAGCCACCCGACGCGGGCTGGTTCGAGGAGGAGGTGGTGGACCTCCTCCCCGACCTCCTGAGCGCCGCGCGCTACATGGCGGACGATCGGGCCGAGGCCGAGGACGTGGTGGCCGAGGCCGTCGCCCGGGCGTGGGAGCGCCGCGAGGACCTGCGCGACCGGGAGCGCTTCCGGGGGTGGATCTTTCGCATCCTGAGGAACTGTCACCTGGGGCGACGCCGGAGCCGGGAACGGGGGCCGGAGGAGGTCCCCCTTCCGGGCGAGGGCGAGGACGAGCCCTCCTTCTCCCTCTTCGAGCAGCTCCACCAGCCCTTCCTGCTCTGGTGGGGCAACCCCGAGCGCCGGTTCCTCGACCGGCTGCTCCGGGAGGACCTGGAGCGGGCCCTGGAGGCCCTGGCGGAGCCCTACCGGATGACGGTCGTCCTGGCGGACGTCCAGGGCTTCACCTACGAGGAGATCGCGGAGATCACCGACACCCCGATCGGCACGGTGCGCTCGCGCCTGTCCCGCGGGCGCACCCGGCTGAAGGAGCTCCTGTGGGAGCACGCCGAGGAGCGGGGCCTGACACCACCCAACCGAGAGACGACGAACTCATGAGCGGCACGGAAGGCGAGATCCGCTGCGAGGAAGCCCTCCGGCACCTGGCCGAGTACCTGGACGGGGAGCTGGGGGACCGGAAGGACGCCGAGGTCCGACACCACCTCGAGACATGCCGGAGCTGCTGGTCGCGGGCGGAGTTCGAGCGCCGGCTCCGGACGCGGCTGTCCGAGCTTCGCGCGGACGACGTGACGCGCGACTTCGAGCGGCGGATCCGAACGCTCATCCAGCGCTTCGGGTCGGCCTCGTGACGCCCGCCCGGGGGACGCCGGCCGCGGCGGTGCGCCGTCCGCGCGAGGAAGCCGGCGCAGCGACGAATCCAGCGAGGAGCGCAGCATGGTCGTGATCACATCGGATCAGCGGGACGTGATCCTCGAGGCGGTCCGGGACATGTACTCGGAGCTGGCCGAGTTCCCCGACCGACCCTACCACTTCCCCCACGGTCGCCGGGCGTGCGAGTTCGAGGGCTACCCCGACGCGCTGCTCGCGCCCCTGCCCGAGGAGGCCGTCGCCTCCTACGCCGGCGTGGGCTGCCCCTTTCGGGCCGACGTCGTCCAGGAGGGCGACGTGGTGCTGGACGTGGGCTCGGGCTCGGGGACCGACGCCCTGATCGCCAGCACCCTGGCGGGGTTGGACGGGGAGGTCGTGGGGCTCGACATGACCGAAGCCATGCGCCGGAGCCTGCGGAAGAACGCGGAGCGCATGGGCGCCGACAACGTCCGGGCCCTGGACGGCGACGCCGAGTCGATCCCCCTGCCCGACGCCTCGGTGGACGTGGTCACCACCAACGGGGTGCTGAACCTCGTACCCGACAAGCCGACGGCGGTGGAGGAGATCCACCGGGTGCTCCGTCCCGGGGGGCGCCTCCAGGTGGCCGACATCGTCCTGGGCGAGACGCCGTCGGAGGCCTGCCGGAGCAAGCCCGAGCTGTGGGCCGAGTGCATCGTGGGCGCCACGAAGGAGGACGAGTACCTGGGCGCCTTCCGGGAGGCGGGCTTCCGGGACCTGGAGGTCCTCGCCCGCCTGGACTATTTCGCCCGCAGCCCCTCGGAGGAGACCCGCGAGCTGGCGGCCTCCCTCGGGGCGGAGTCCATCGTCTTCCGCGGCCGCCGGCCGTGAGCGCGGCCGCGCGCCCGGACCGAGGCGGCGAGCCTGCGAGCGCGACGGCTGGTCCCGACGCCAGGTGAGTCCCGCGAGCCCCGACCCCACGTGAACCCCGGCCTGGAGGCCACACCATGATCCCCGACGACAAGCGGCTCCCGATCTCCCTGCTCTGTCTCCGCATCGGCGTCTTCATCGTCATGGCGCTGTGGAGCGTCGACAAGATCGTCAACCCGGGCCACGCGGCGGGGGTCTTCGAGACCTTCTACCTGATCGGCGGGCTCGGCCCGCAGGTGATGGCGGCCATCGGGATCGCGCAGCTCCTGATCGAGGTGGCCTTCGTGGCGGGCCTGTTCCGAACGTTCACCTACGGGTTCGTCCTGGTCACGCACCTCATCAGCACGCTGGCCAGCTGGCCCGGCTACGTCGAGCCGTTCGACCACCTGCTCTTCTTCGCCGCCTGGCCGATGCTGGCGGCCTGCATCGCCCTCTTCCTGCTCCGCGACCGGGACACCCTCTGGTCCGTCGACGAGGCCCGGCGGGGGGCGCGGCCCTCGCCGGCGGCGGCCGGGAGCGGAGACGGATTCGGATGATCGGATCGGAGGACGGCATCGGATGATCACGGACGTCACGGCAGACTTCACGACCACCGAACGGAGGATCCCATGAGCACCACGCAGCAGGTCGACGTCGACCGCCTTCGCGGCGAGATCCAGAAGAAATACGGCGAAGTCGCCGAGGAGCCGAGCCGCGACTACCACTTCCACACCGGGGCCGAGGCCCTGGACCACCTCGGCTACCCGCCGGACCTGGTGGAGGAGCTGCCCGAGGACGCGGTCCAGGCGTTCTCCGGCGTCGCCAACCTCTTCCACTGGGGCCTCCCGTCCTCCGGCGAGCGGGTGGTGGACGTGGGCTCGGGCGCCGGCACGGACTGCCTGATCGCCGGACAGGCCGTCGGGCCCGGGGGCACGGTCGTGGGCGTGGACATGAACCCGGACATGCTCTCGCGAGCCCGTCGGGCGGCGGAGGCGGCCGGCCTCGAACACGTCGAGTTCCGCGAGGGCCTGGCCGAGGAGCTGCCCCTCGAGGACGGGTGGGCCGACCGCGTCATCTCCAACGGCGTGCTGAACCTCGTGCCCGACAAGCTGGCGGCCTACCGGGAGATCTCCCGCGTGCTGAAGCCGGGCGGGCAGCTGCAGGCCAGCGACATCTGCGTGGAGCAGGACGTCCCGGAGGGGGCGAAGGCCGACGTCGACCTCTGGACCGCTTGAATCGCGGGAGCCCTGCCGTGCGCAGGGTGGCGAGAGGTCATCGAGCAGGCCGGCCTGGTGGACGTCGAGTTCGGCCCGGCCACCGACACCTTCGCGGGCGCCGGAGGCGAGGACAGCGCCCGGCAGTTCGGGACGCTGGGCTACCCCATCCGGGCGCGGAAGCCGGAAGCGGCGGGCTGATCCCCCGCCGTCCGGGCGCAGGCTGTCGGGGGCGGGCACGGGAACGTTTGCATGCCACTGGCCCGCCCCCCAACGTCTGACCGTGACAGATACCTGAAACGACGTTCGAGCACCGACCCCGACGGCGCCGACGGGGTCTTCGTGCAGTGGAATCCCAAGCTCAACTGCCTCACCGAGCAAGGGGAACGTGATGGAAGCCAGCGAGGAGGATCCCTCCGAGCCCCTGCCTCCGCACGTCCAGGTGATCCAGATGAGCACCGGATTCCTGCGCTCGCGGGCGCTGTACGCGGCGGCCCGGCTCGGTCTGGCCGACCACCTGGCCGACGGTCCGAAGACGGCGGACGAGCTGGCCGAGGCCACCGGCGCGCATGCCCCCTCCCTTCACCGGCTGATGCGGGCGCTGGCCCACTGGGAGATCCTCTCCATGGAGGGGGACCGGCGGTTTTCCCTGACGCCTCTGGGGGAGGCGCTCCGGTCGGACGCGCCCGGCGCGGCGCGATCCACGGTGCTCACCGTGGCGGGCGACGGGTTCTGGAACGCGGTCCGCGAGCTGCCGAATACGCTGGAGGACGGGGAGACCGGCTTCGAGAAGGCCTACGGCGAGGGCTGGTTCGACTACCTGGACGACCACCCGGAGGAGGCCTCCCACTTCAACGACACGATGATCGGCTTCCACGGCGCGGAGCCCCCCGCCGTGGCCGAGGCCTGTGACTTCTCCGACGCCGACACCGTGGTGGACGTCGGCGGCGGCACCGGCAACATGCTCGCCACGATCCTCGAGCGATATCCGGAGCCCGAGGGCGTCCTGTTCGAGCTTCCCCGCGTCGCCCGCGAGGCACCGGCCCTGCTCGAGAAGCGAGGGGTCGCCGACCGCGTCGCCTGCGAGGGAGGGAGCTTCTTCGAGGAGGTGCCCGGGGGAGGCGACGTCTACATCCTCTCCCACATCCTCCACGACTGGCCGAGGGACCGGTGCCTCACGATCCTCCGGAACTGCCGGGAGGCCATGGGATCCGACGGCCGGCTCCTCATCGTGGAGATGGTGCTCCCCGAGGAGCCCCCCCACCCCGGCTACGAGCTCGACCTCGTGATGCTGACGCTCACCGGAGGACAGGAGCGAACCGCGGAGGGATACGACGCGCTGCTGGACGAGGCCGGCTTCCGGCTCGAGCGCGTGGTACCGACCGAATCGCCGGTCAGCGTGGTGGAGGCGGTGCCGGCCTAGACGGAGCCGCCGTTCCCGGCGGACCCGAAGCTGCCGTGAAGCCTCACTCCTCGACGCGGAGGGCGGGGTCGAGGGCCTCGAGCAGACCCTCCGCCACCTCGTCGACCTTCCCGTCGACGAACGGATGCCAGAAGTGGAGCGCCATCCTGGAACGGACCCCGATGTCGAGGCGGGATCCCTCGTCGTCCTCCCGGATGCGGATCCGGAAGAAATAGCCGGGCTGCAGGGGGCTCGGGGTCGACACGAGGACGATCGGGTCCCCGGAGTCGTCCCGCTCGACGACGCCCCTGGCCTCCTCGGCGTAGCGCTGGACGCGGAAGCGCGCCTCCGTCGGCGACCGACGGCTCCGGATCGTCAGCGTCCGCAGGTCCTCCCGGTCCTCCTCGTCGGCCTGCTCCTTCTTGTAGCGCGAGTAGAAGACGAAGGCCCCGAAGGCGGCGAGGACGAAGATCCCGAGATGGACGATCGACATGCGGTCCTCCGATGCGGGATGAGAAGCCGCGACTCACGGCGCGGGGCCCTCCACCTTCCGGAAGGTCACCTTCCACGTGCGGGGGGTGCTCAGCGTGAAGCCGTCGACCCTATCCTCCCCGTCCCGGGTGAAGGTGAGCCCCACGAAGTCACGGTAGGCCGAGAAGGCGTCGCGGTGCATGGGGGTGGCGGCCATGGCCCCGTGCCGCCGGTGCCAGAGCTCGATCCCTCCGTCTTCGGCCTCCCGGACCCGGTAGAACGTCCCCAGCTCATCGCTCCAGTACCAGCCCTCGTATTCGGCCAGGGCGGCCCGGCTCGTCTCCGCCGGGCGGGCACGGCGGTAGCGTCGTGCCGGGCCGGCCCCGTCGTCCACGACGACCGCCCGCCCCCACTCCCCGGGGTCGTCGGGGACGAGGAGCGTCGTCGAGCCCCCGCCGACCCGGAACGTCGAGTCGGACGCCGCCACAAGCGGTCGCGGGGAGCGATTGCCGGTGGCCAGCGTCAGCTCATCGGCCTCGTCGTCGTACGCGATCCGCACCGGCAGGTCGTTCACGGGGCTCGCATACCAGCCGGCGAGGCTCTCCCACGGGGCGTCCGGGGGGAGGCCACTTCCGGGTTCCCCCTCCTCCTCTCCGGACTCGGGAAAGGCCCCGGCGAGGTAGAGCTCGGCCACGCTCCGCGCCCGACCGGCGGGGCCGGCCCGAGGGTCGTTGCACAGGACGGCTACCGACAGGCCCTGATCCGGATATCGGAGGAAGTGGCTCCGGTAGCCGGCGTCGGCGCCCCCGTGGCTCACGGTCCGGAGCCCCCGGTGCTCGCCCACGAAGAGGCCGTGGCCGTAGCCGTGGCGCTCGCCGCCGATCCGGATCCGGTGGAGCATGCCGTCCACCACCTCCCGTCCCCCCACCTCGCCGGTCCGGAGGTTCCGCTCCCACCTGGCCAGGTCCTCCACCGTGGTGAAGAGGCTCGAGGCCCCGACGATGGCGAAGTCGGGAATGCTGATCTTCCATCCCTCCGCCGAATCGGGAGCGTAGGCGTAGGCCCGGTCCGGGACCAGCGTCTCGTGATCGTCCCGGAACACGGTGCGGTCCATCCCCAGCGGGTCGAAGATCCGCTCCCGGGCGAACTCGCGGAGGCTCCTGCCCGTCACCCGCTCCACCACGGCGGCCAGGAGGGTATAGCCGCTGTTGCTGTAGAGCCAGTCCGTCCCGGGCGGGAAGTTCAGGCCCCGCTGGCGACCGAGGACGTCGAGGACGTCGCGCTGCCGCACCACGTCGGCCTCCCACCGCCATCCCGCCATGATCAGCAGCTCCCACTGGTCGCGGAGCCCGCTGGTGTGGTGGGCCAGGTGATCCAGGGTGATCCCATCGGTTGCGTCCGGGAGCTCGGGCACGTACTCCCGGATCGCGTCGTCCCATGAGACCCGCCCCTCCGCCACCAGGAGCCCCACCGCGAAGGTGGTGAACTGCTTGGAGACCGAGGCCACGTGGAAGACCGAGGACGGCTCGATGGGAATGCCGTACTCGAGGTTCGCCATCCCGTAGCCCCGGGCGGCCGTGATCCTGCCGTCCCGGGTGACCGATACCGCGCAGCCGGGTCGGTCGGTACGGTCCAGGTCCAGGAAGACGCTGTCCAGGGCGGCGCGGGGGACGGTGTCACGAACAGGCGGCGCCGAAGAAGTGACAGGCGTCGCCGAAGAAGAGGCGGAGCCGGCGGCCCCATCGGCAGGGCCCGCGGCCCCCTCGGCAGGCGGCGAGCCCTGGGCGATGCCGCCCGACAGAGCGACGACAAGGGAGAGGGCGAGCGACAGTACATGCGTCATGGCTCGGTGTCCTCCAGCGGGCGGCGGTCCGGGAGCACTTCTTCCAGGAAGGTCATTCTCGCCGCCGGTCCGCCACGGGGCAACGCATCCGACCAGCTGGCCCTCCGAATCCGTCTGCTCGGGCAACAGAACGGGTCACCTCATCCCCCTCGTTTCGACCGCTCGCATTCCCGTACCTGGAACGGAAGAAGGCGTACCGGCACGCAACATGCTTTCTAAGGGCTCACCGTTCTCACGTCCTTTCGCCGGAAGGAAGCCGGTGGCTGCCTTCCGGCTAGCTGGTTTTACCTCCCGCGGGGAGCTGATGGAAGCCTCCCCCCTGCTGGATCCTCCCCCAAGGGGGTTTTGACCGATGACCCCGCACGACGACCGAGATGGCCCGCGAGGTCCTCCCGCCCGGTTCCTGCTGGTCGAGGACGACACGAGCTATGCCCGCCAGCTCGAAGATCACCTGGTCGATGCCACCCCCGGCGCCGGACAGGTGGACCACGTGTCCACGCTGGGGGAGGCCCTGGAACGGCTGCGGGACGGGGCCTCCCGGCCGGACGCGGTGCTGCTGGACCTCACCCTCCCGGACGCCTCGGGGATCGAGACCGTCCGGGCCGTCGTCGAGGCCGCGCCGGATCTGCCCGTGGTGGCGCTCACCCCGAGTGAGGACCGGGAAGTAGCGCTGGCGGCGCTGCGGGAGCGGGCCGAGGACTGTCTACCCAAGGACGAGGCCGACCCGGATCACCTGGCCCGCTCCGTCCAGTACGCCCTGGAGCGTAAGCGTGCACAGCGAGAGCTGGCGGAGGCCCGCCGGAAGCTGGCCCTCCTCGACGAGCACCTCCAGGAGGTCTTCTACCTGTGGGACTTCAGCACCGAGCCCCCCACCCTGGC